>NZ_JAVLFP010000069.1:0-49869 GCF_046052825.1 Limnohabitans sp. | reverse complement strand
CATTTGTTGGTTTCGCTGGTGGAGGAGACTGGATTCGAACCAGTGTAGGCGTAAGCCAACAGATTTACAGTCTGCCCCCTTTAGCCACTCGGGCACCCCTCCGGCGAACCGCAAACTATAGCAGATTTTTATGTCTGGCCTTGGCTGACGCCGCAAATCTGCTTACAAAGCCCAATCCAAGGTTTCGCCGCGCTGCGCCAGCCAAACCTGAGCCTGTGAAAAATGGCCGCATCCGATGAATGGCTGGGGCGCTCGCAAAGCGGACAAGGGCGAAGGATGGTTGGCCTTGAGCACCAAGGCCTCACGCGCTGGCGCAGCTGTGTCGCTCAAACCCAAAAAACTCGGCGCCAGCTGGCGGGTTTGTTGTGCCAGCATGTCCGCCTTGGCCTGGGCATGAGCGCCCCACAGCAAGTACACACACACAGGTGCGGTGCGTGCCACCTCGGCCAACAAGGCATCGGTCAAGGCCTCCCAACCACGTTTGGCGTGGCTGGCGGGCAGACCGTCCTCCACCGTCAAACTGGTGTTGAGCAACAACACGCCGCGTCGCGCCCACGCCTCCAGCGAACCACTGGCGGGCATGGGCTGATTCACATCACGCTGCAACTCTTTGAAGATATTGCGCAAGGACGGCGGCAACTTGACCCCAGGCGCCACCGAAAACGACAAGCCTTGCGCCTGGCGGGGACCGTGGTAAGGGTCTTGTCCCAAGATCACCAGCCGCACCTTCGACAAGGGCGTAAGCCACAAGGCCCACAGGGGGTGCGCGGGATAGACCACCGCGCCAGCTGCAAGACGCCCACGAACAAAGTCTGCCAAGGCCACCCCTTCAGGACTGCGCCAAAAAGCATCCAACACCGGCTGCCAATCGGGGTGAACAGGCCAATCCTGAGGGGCCCACGCGGTCAAACGAGGCGCGTCAGGCGGTGATGCTTGAGAGAACAAATCAGCCACAGCGTCAAACTAGATCAAGCCACAAACAACTCAGCCAAGGCCTTGCCGGGATCGGGCGCACGAATGAAGGCCTCGCCCACCAAAAACGCATGGACATTTGCCGCACGCATGGTTTGCACATCGCTACGCTGCAAGATGCCGCTCTCCGTCACCAGCAAACGGTCGGCAGGCACATCTTTCATCAGCGACAAGGTGGTGTCGAGCGTGACCTCAAAGGTGCGCAGGTTGCGGTTGTTGATGCCCACCAAAGGCGTCTTGAGCTTCAAGGCGCGTTGCAGCTCTGGCGCATCGTGCACCTCCACCAGCACTGCCATGTCCAGGCTGCGCGCAATCGCTTCCAACTCAGCCATTTGCGCGTCGTCCAGGCACGCCGCAATCAGCAAAATGCAGTCGGCTCCCATGACGCGTGCCTCGTACACCTGATACGGATCAATCATGAAGTCTTTGCGCAGCACCGGCAAATCGCACGAGGCACGGGCTTGCTTTAAATAATCCACGCTGCCCTGAAAAAACTGCTGGTCGGTCAACACCGACAAGCAAGCCGCGCCATGCTCGGCATAGCTTTGCGCGATATCGGCGGCAATGAAATCTTCACGCAACACGCCTTTGGAAGGGCTGGCTTTTTTGATCTCGGCGATCACCGCAGGCAAGCCCGCTGAAATCTTGGCGCGCAGGGCGCCCACAAAGTCACGCGTGAGCACACGGCTTTCGGCATCGGCACGCATGGCTTCGAGCGTCTTGCGCTTCAAGCCCGTCGCAATTTCTTGCCGTTTGACTTCAACGATTTTGTTCAGAATGTCAGACATCTCTTTTCTTTCTTCAGGCCGCAGCCAATTGATGCACCGCTGTCACCAGCTGGTCGAGCTTGGCTTTGGCAGCGCCAGAATTCAACGCATCATTGGCGCGCGTGATGCCGGCTTCGATGCTGTCGGCCACATTGGCCGCATACAAAGCCACGGCGCTGTTGAGGACTACGATGTCGCGCGCTGGGCCCGCTTGGTTATCCAACACCGACAACAACAGCGCCCGCGACTCCTCTGGCGTGTCCACGCGCAAAGCACGGGTACTGCTCATGGCAAAACCAAAGTCTTCTGGGTGAATTTCGTACTCACGGATGCGCCCGTTCTTGAGCTCGCCCACCAAGGTGGCGGCCCCCAGAGACACCTCGTCCAAGCCGTCACGCCCATACACCACCAAGGCATGCTCAGCACCCAAACGCTCCAGCGCACGCACTTGGATCCCCACCAGATCAGGGTGGAACACCCCCATCAAAATATTGGGTGCGCCTGCCGGATTGGTCAGTGGACCCAAGATGTTGAAGATGGTGCGCACACCCAACTCTTTGCGCACGGGTGCCACGTTCTTCATCGCGGGATGGTGGTTCGGTGCAAACATGAAACCAATACCCACCTGTGCCAAACATTGTGCAATTTGCGCCGGCTTGAGGTTGATGTTCACCCCCAAGCTCTCCAACACATCGGCACTGCCGCTCTTGCTGCTCACACTGCGCCCGCCGTGCTTGCTGACCTTGGCGCCGGCTGCGGCTGCCACGAACATCGAACACGTCGAAATATTGAAGGTGTGCGAACCGTCACCGCCCGTGCCCACAATGTCTACCAGGTGCTGCGTATCGGCCACTTCCACTTTGGTGGAAAACTCACGCATCACCTGTGCCGCCGCCGTGATTTCTCCAATGGTTTCCTTCTTCACGCGCAAGGCGCTCACAAACGCGGCCATCATCACAGGCGACATGTCGCCGCCCATGATGAGCCGCATGATGTGCAGCATCTCGTCGTGAAAAATTTCGCGGTGTTCGATCACGCGCTGCAAAGCCTCTTGGGGCGTGATGGGGTGAATAACGCTGGTCATCGCGACTCCTTACAGAAAGTTTTTCAACATGGCATGACCATGTTCGGTGAGGATGGACTCGGGATGAAACTGCACCCCTTGGATGTCCAACTCGGTGTGGCGCACGCCCATGATTTCACCATCGTCGGTCCACGCCGTGACCTTCAAGCAAGGCGGGCACGACGCGCGCGCAATGGCCAGCGAGTGGTACCGGTTGACCGTGAACTGTTCAGGCAAACCACCAAACACCCCCTCTTGGGTGGTGGTGATGACGCTGGTCTTGCCATGCATCAAGGTCTGCGCCCGCACGATCTTGCCGCCAAAGGCCGCGCCAATGCTTTGGTGCCCCAAGCACACGCCCAAGATGGGCAACTTGCCGGCAAAGTGCTGAATGGCCGCCACCGAAATTCCGGCCTCAGCAGGTGAGCATGGGCCCGGTGAAATCACCAAGCGATCAGGCTGGCGTGCTGCGATGCCTTCGAGCGTGATGTCGTCGTTGCGAAACACCTCCACCTCGGCACCCAACTCACCAAAATATTGAACGATGTTGAAAGTGAAGCTGTCGTAGTTGTCCACCATGAGAAGTTTGATTTTTTTCATGGTGATCACTCCAAGCCTTCTTCCACCAACTCGCTGGCGCGCAACAAGGCGCGTGCCTTGTGTTCGGTCTCTCGCCACTCCAACTCGGGCACCGAATCGGCCACCACACCCGCAGCCGCCTGCACATACAAGGTGTCGTTTTTCACAATGCCCGTGCGAATGGCAATCGCCACATCCATGTCGCCAGCGAAACTCAAGTAACCGCAAGCACCACCGTACAGCCCGCGCTTGACGGGCTCCAACTGGTCGATCAACTCCATGGCATGCACTTTGGGCGCACCCGTCAACGTGCCTGCCGGGAAGGTGGCGCGCAACACGTCCATGCTGGTCAAGGGCTGGCCATCGGGACCCTCACGCAACAAACCCTCCACATTGCTCACGATGTGCATCACATGGCTGTAGCGCTCCACCACAAAGGCTTCGGTCACCTTCACACTGCCCACCTTGGCGATGCGGCCAATGTCGTTGCGTGCCAGGTCGATCAACATCACGTGCTCGGCACGCTCTTTCGGGTCGTTGATCAACTCGACCTCAGCCGCCTTGTCGGCCTCGGGCGTGGCGCCGCGAGGACGGGTGCCTGCCAAGGGGCGAATGGTGATTTTTTGCCCTTCGGGCGTGGACTCTTGGCGCACCAAAATCTCAGGCGACGCGCCCACCACATAGGCATCGCCCAGGTTGTAGTAATACATGTAGGGGCTGGGGTTGAGCGAGCGCAGCGCACGGTACAGCGACAGTGGGCTGGCGGTGAACTGTTTGTGAATGCGCTGGCCCACCTGCACCTGCATGAAGTCGCCCGCCGCAATCAGTTCCTTGGCGCGCACCACGGCAGCCAGGTAATCGTCTTTGGCAAAACTGCGCTGGGCGGGGTGGCTGTCTCCGGGTGCAATGGAGGGCGCAACGGCAGGTGCTTTCAAGCGCTGCTTCAACTCAGCCAATCGCGCCTGGGCTTGGGCATAGGCACCCGGCTGCGCCGGGTCGGCATACACAATCAGCGAGAGCTTGCCCGACAAGTTGTCGATCACGGCCAGTTCTTCGGTTTGCAGCAGCAAGATGTCGGGCATGCCCAAATCATCCGGCGGGCACGATTGGGCCAATTTCTTTTCAATGTGGCGCACGGTGTCATAGCCAAAGTAGCCCGCCAAACCACCGCAAAAGCGCGGCAAGCCCTCAAGCAAAGCCACCTTGAAGCGTTGTTGATAGGCCGACACAAAGTCCAGCGGGTTGCCGTGGTCGGTTTCCACCACCACGCCATCGGTCACCACCTCGGTCTTGGCCTCTGCGCCAAAGCCACTGGCGCGCAACACCGTGCGTGCCGGCAAGCCAATGAAGCTAAAGCGCCCAAAGCGCTCGCCACCCACCACCGACTCCAGCAAAAAACTGCGCTCACCTTGCTGCTGCACATGGGCCAGCTTGAGGTACAGCGACAAAGGGGTTTCAAGATCCGCAAACGCTTGCGCCATCAGCGGAATGCGGTTGTAGCCCTGCTGGGCCAATTGGTTGAATTCGTTTTCAGTGATCACAGCTTGAGCCTCCACAGCTCAGCCCCACAGAGGTGGGGCCATTCATTCCAAAAGTGCTTGCTGGCAAAACTGCCGAGAAGCGCGACGCACGGCGCAAGGCGTGCGAGTTAGATGCGCGCAGAACTCGGCGTACGCCAGGGCCAGGCTCCCCGGTCGTGACAACCTGTGACAGTGCTGCGGTGAATGAACATGTGACTCAGTTTAACAAACGATACACGCCACCAGACGATGCATCGAAGCGCTTAGGCACGGGTCAGCCAATCGCCCACCTGCGCGATCTGGTCCAGGTAGCCATCGGCGTCCACCGCCTCGATGGGCTCGCCGTGGTTGTAGCCATAGCGCACCAACACGACCGGACACCCCGCCGCCCGCGCAGCTTGGGCATCGTTGCTGGAGTCGCCCACCATCAAGGTGCGTTCGGGCAAGCTGCCCAGTGCCACACAGGTTTTGAGCAGGGGCAAGGGGTCGGGCTTCTTGGCAGCAAAGCTGTCGCCACCAAACACCTGCGTGAAAAACCCGTCCAAGCCTTTGACTGCCAAGAGGTTTTGGGCAAATGCCAAGGGCTTGTTGGTCAAGCACGCCAAGGTCCAGCCTGCGTCTTGCATCTGCTGCAAGCCCTGCACCACACCGGGGTACACCTGGGCGTATTGGCCGTTGATGCGTTGGTAATGGTGCTGGTAGCGCAACCACGCAGGCTCGTACAAGCCGTCCACACCGCGTCCCGCACACACCAAGCCAGAGCCTGCGACTTCAGGCAAAGCCAATTGATGGGTGAGTACCGAGCGAATCAAATGCTCGGAGCCTTTGCCGACCGTGCGTTCGACCAAAGCGCGTGTGACCGGCGGCAAATCGAGATCGGCCAAACAGCGGTTGAGCGCCTGCTCAAAGTCCCCCAAGGTGTCGACCAACGTGCCGTCGAGGTCGACGATGGCGGCGTGGATTTTTAAATGGAAAGCCATAAGCGACGCATCAATCCTTTGTGAAAAGTTCGGACACCAACTTCCTCAGCCAACGGTTGGCGGGGTCTGCGTGTTTGCGTTCGTGCCAAAACTGCTTGATGTCGTAACTTGGCACATCAAACGGCAACTTGAAAGTTTTCAAATTCGGCAAGTTACGGGTGTAACTCAACACATAGCTGGGCAAGGTCGTGATCAAGTCCGTCTGCTGCACGATGGCAGGCACCACGGTGAAGTGCGGCACGCGCAACACCACCCGTCGGCTAACGCCCGAGGCCGACAAGTGCCTCTCCAACAAAGATGTGGTCGAGCTTTGGACCGCGTGACCGCTGTAGCGCGAACCTGCAGGTTCAATCACCACATGCGAGGCAGCCGAGAACTGCGCCTGCGACAAACCTTTTTTGATATGCGGATGATCGGCGCGCACCAAACAAATGTGCGAATCCGTGAACAGGCGTTGTTGGTACACACTGGTTTTCAGCGCTGGCAAAAACCCAATCGCCAAGTCCGCTTCACCGCTGGCCAACGCGTCTTGGTAGGCCTCACGTGGCAACTGAAGCACGCGCACATTCACCTGAGGGGCTACCGCCATCAAGCGCGTGACCAAACGCGACAAGTAGACCAACTCGCCAATGTCACTCATCAAAATTTGAAAGGTTCGATCGCAGCGAGAAGGTTCAAAGGCAGCTGCGCCTTCCACTGCGCCCAGCAAGAGCTTCAACCCCTCTTCCACGTTAGGGCTGATACGCAAGGCAAAGTCCGTGGGCTCCATGCCACTGGAGACACGCACAAACAGAGGGTCGCCCGTGAGCTTGCGTAATTTGCCCAAGGCGTGGCTCATCGCAGGTTGAGACAAGCCCAGCCTAAAACCTGCCCGCGTGAGATTGTTCTCGCGCATCAAGGCGCTGAACACTTGCATCAGATTGAGGTCGATTTTGGAAGCATCCATAGACCGAATAGTCTAACGATGCATCATCCGCATCTCTGATGTGCCGAGCCTCTTGTGCGACGCCTCTCACGACAAAGGTCAAGCAGGCGCTAAACGATTCACCCCCGAGCGCCCAGACAGCACTTCACTGGCAATGATCATGCGTTGCATCTCCGACGATCCTTCGGTGATCAAGCGGCTGCGTGCGTCGCGAAACATCAACTCCAAGGGCAATTCGCGCGACAGTCCCAAACCGCCATGGATTTGTATGGCCCGATCCACGATGCGCATGTACACCTCGTCAGCATAGAGCTTGACCTGTGACGCTTCGACGTGAAAGTTCGCTCCTTGATCGGCCTTCCAAGCCGCGTGGTAAGTCATCAATCGCGCGGCGTGCAGCTCGGTGGTCGAGTCGGCAATCATCCATTGAATGGCTTGCCGACGCGCCAAAGGCTGGCCAAAGGTCTGGCGCTGATTGGCAAAGTCAATGGCCATCTCCAAGGCGCGCTGCGCACGCCCCAGGGCCTTGGGGCCGTGAATCAGACGCCCCACATTCAAAAACTCCCGTGCCAGCTCCCACCCCTGCCCGGCCTCACCGACCCGCTGTGCAGCGGGGATGCGTACATTGTCAAAGACCAGCTCCCAGGGGCGGTCCGGACTCATCAATTCAAAACTCTGCCCCAAAGACATGCCAGGTGTGCCTTTGTCGACCAAAAAGCATGACACGCCGCCCCCCGAACCTGTCTCGTCGGTCTTGGCAAACAGCTGCACAAAGTCGGCCTTGTCTGCGCTGGTGATGTAGATCTTGCTGCCGTTGATGCGGTAGTGATCGCCCTCACGCACGGCCGTCGTCAACATGCCAGAAGGGTCCGACCCTGCACCAGGTTCGGTCAATGCAAAGCAGGTCCGTTTGTCGCCTCTGATCACGGGGTAGAGGTATTTTTCTTTTTGCTCCGGCGAACACCTGAATAAAACCGGCCCCAAATAAGGCGTGAGGACGGTCTGTGCGCGAAATGAGGGCACATTGCACTTGGCCAACTCTTCCATGACCAAACACATGCCCACATAACCGACACCGCCACCGCCGTGTTCTTCAGGCAAATCAAAGCACCAAAACCCCAAGGTTTTGGCTTTGTTCTGCAAGCGTTGGCGCAGGTCATCCGGAATGTCTGGCTCGTTGGCGTATGACGCCTCTAAGGGCATCAGCTCTTCTTGAACAAAGCGGCGCACCGAGTCACGCAGCATCAACAGTTCGTGATCAAACCCAAACTCCATCAAATCACTCCCTGCTGGCTCAGTTGTTCAATGTCTTTATCGCTCAGACCCACTTCATGCAACACCTCGCGGGTGTGTTCACCCAGTGCAGGGGGTGGCAAAAAGTTGCTGTAGTTATCCCCGTCATAGCGCACCGGTCGATGCGCGGCTTTGACCACGCCGTATTGAGGGTGCGTGGTTTCGTAAAACAGCCCCAAGTGCTGTACTTGCGGATCGTCGGCCAAATCTTGCAAGCGGCGTTCAGGGGCAAACGGCACATCTTGTGCCTCCAAGCGCGGCATCCAATGCGCGCGGTCTTGGGTGGCAAAGGTTTGCGCCAAGTCAACGGCCAGAGCGTCGTAACCCGCCACACGTGCGCCTCGATTCGGGTACTTTTGCTGCAAATCCTCGCGACCAATGGCAAGGGTCAAGCCCTGCCAAAACTTCTCAGGCGATGACAAATGCAGCCCAATGCGAGCACCATCTTTGCATGTCACGATGAAGGACTGCGAGGAAGACGCACGCGCGTAAAAAGGCACGGGCTCACCCGTTGCAAACAGTTTGCCCAACGGTTCGGTAGAAAAAGCCACAGTCGCTTCAAGCATGCTCACCTCGACCTTGCGCCCCAGTCCCGTGCGGGCGCGCTCCACCAAAGCGCCCAAAATGCCCATCGCTGCATACATGCCCGTCAAGGCATCCGAGACTGCAGGTCCGGGCACACGTGCATCCGTGCCTTGGTGAAACATCGACAACCAGCCCGAGAGGCTTTGCCCCACGTTGTCGTAGGCCGGCCGTTCGGCATAGGGCCCACTCGCACCATACCCTGTGATCGCGCAGTACACCACGCTTGGATCACGGGCTTTCAAAGCCTCGTAATCCAAACCCAGACGCGCCTCCACACCTGGACGCACATTGAGCAACACCACATCTGCCGACGCCAACAAAGCATGCATGGCAGCTTGTCCGTGCGGCTTGGTGTAGTCCAGTGTGATGCTGCGTTTGTTGCGGTTGTGTGCCTGAAAGTGAGAGCTGTACAAACCGCCGTTGAACGCACGAAAAGGATCGCCCGAACCCGGGCGTTCGACCTTCACCACATCAGCGCCCATCTCTGCCAACAACATCGCGGCATAGGGTGCGGTGATGAAGCTGCCCAGATCGAGCACGCGAATACCAGCCAGTACCTGAGGGGAAGCGGTGTTCAAAGCCATCACTCCGCCTTCACACCTGTGAGCTTGACCAGACGCGCCAATGAGGCCGTCTCTTTGCGCATGAAAGCGGCAAACTCATCAGGGCCAGAGGGCGCACCCACCACCCCCAAGGTGGCCAAGCGCTCTTTGACATCGGGTTGCGCCAGTGCCTGCGCAATTTCACGCGACAAGCGCTGTGTGATCTCTTTGGGTGTCCCAGCTGGTACGGCCGTGCCGTACCAGGTCATGAAGTCAAACTCAGGCAAAGCCGCTTCAGCCACAGAAGGTGTATCCGGAAACGAATCCAAGCGCTTGGCACTGGACACCGCCAACGCCACCAACTTGCCAGATTTCACATAAGGCAAGGCGGAAGAAGAGCCCGTGAACATCAGGTCCACTTGACCGGCCACCAAGTCGGTCAAAGCAGGCGCAACGCCTTTGTAGGGCACATGGGCCATGTCAATTCCTGCAAGTGACTTGACCCACTCCATCGACAGGTTGTGCGGGGTGCCATTGCCAATGGAGGCGTAGTTGATCTTGCCGGGTCTGGCCTTCGCCGCAGCGATCAATTCAGGCAAGGTTTTCACATTCAGGGAAGGGTGCGCCACCATCACCAAGGGAACGAAGACGAGCTGGGAGACGGGGGAGAAATCTTTCACCGAGTCATAAGGCAGCTTGGCAAAGAAGGATGGATTGATGGCGTGCGAATCCGTGATGAGCCCTAGGGTGTAGCCATCCGGTGGGGCTTTGGCCAGCATCTCGGTGCCAATGAGCGTACTGGCCCCGGGTTTGTTTTCAACCACCACAGGTTGGCCCATCGATTGGGTCATTTTCTGCGCAACCAAACGCGCCACGATGTCTGTTCCGCCCCCAGCAGGGTAAGGCACGATGAAGCGAATCGGCTTGCTTGGATAAGCAGCTTGGGCCATCACCTGCAGGGTGGTGCAACAAGCGACTACGGCGAGCAGCGCGCTCAACACGCTGCGTTGCATTGCAACGAGGCTAAATCGGAATTGATCTGCCATGTTTGATCTCCTGTATTTCTCGTCACATTCACACAATCGCAGCACGTGAAGCATCTCAGTCCAACTTCACGTTCAGTTCTTTGATGTGTGTCGCATAGGTCGCGCGGTCTTTGCGCAAGAAGTCTGCGTACTGAGCAGGGCCTTGATTCAACAGCTCCAAGCCAACCCCCGAGATGTACTTTTGTTGAAACTCTGACCGGACAATGATCTTGGACACATCGGCAGCAATCTTCTCGACCACTGCACGCGGTGTGGCTGCGGGCGCAATCAAGCCGAACCAGGCACTGGCATTGAACCCCTGCATGCCCAGTTCGCTGAACGTTGGCACCTCAGGCAAAGACGCCGTGCGTTTGGGCGAAGCAATGGCGATGGCACGCAGCGCCCCGCTGCGCACCAATGGAATAGCTGGCGGCACCCCTGTGAAGGCGAACTGCACTTGCCCCGACAACAAAGCAGGCATCACATCGGCCACACCCTTGTAGGGCACATGCAGCGTCTTGATGCCCGCCAGTTTTGAAAACGCTTCGGCATCAATGTGTGCTTTGCTGCCCAAGCCATACGTGCCATAAGCCACCTCATCAGGCTTGGCTTTGGCCGCCGCGATCAAATCGTTCAACGTGCTTCCCTTGAAAGCAGGACCAACCACCAAAACCTCCAGCGTTTCCGCCACGTTGATGACTGGCACAAAGTCTTTCACCGGGTCATAGGGCAGTTTGTTGTAGAGGTACTGGTTGGACGAAACCGTGGGGTCGTTGGCCAGCATCAGGGTGTAGCCGTCACCGCCAGCAGCGAGGGTGGCTTGGGCGGCAATGATGGTGTTGGCTCCGGCGCGGTTTTCGACCACCACCTGTTGACCCCAATCACGGCTGAGTTCTTGGCTCAGACCACGCGCCAAGTTATCGGCCAAACCTCCAGGAGGAAACGGCACGATGATTTTGACGGGCTTGTTGGGATAACTGCTGGTGCTCTGAGCCAGCACAGAAGCACCAAACAGGGTGGCTACGGCGCACACACTGCCGAGCGCAAGCTTGCTGAAAATTTGCGAAATACGTGACATGGATGTCTCCTGTGGGTGGCATGAAAAGGGTTGCTCTGGCTGGCAACTTGTTTATGAAACATGTCGCTGCTGGTCCTGCCACAGCGGTGCACGCAAGGCGCGCTTGTCAATCTTGTTGGTGCTCGGCACGCGAGGCATAGCCTCAAGAAACTGGTAGTATTTAGGCCGCTTGTATCCCGCAATAAGGTCTCGGCAATGTTCAGTCAATGCCTCCTGTGTCGCACTGCAGCCAGGCTTGAACACGACCGCAGCCACCACCGACTCACCCCACTTGGGGTCAGGGGCGCCAACCACCGCCACCTCAGCGACCGAGGCATGCAACAACAGGGCTTCTTCGACTTCACGGGAGTAAATGTTTTCGCCGCCAGAAATGATCATGTCTTTCTTGCGGTCCACGATGAACAAGAAGTCCTCCTCGTCCAAATACCCCATATCTCCCGTGTGCAGATAGCCGTCGCGCAGGGCTTGCGCCGTGACATCGGGCTTACGCCAGTACGCCTGCATCACAGACTTGGAACGCATGCACACTTCACCAACCTCACCACTTTTGCATTCCCGACCCTCGTCGGACATGATTTTTAAATCGGTGCCAAGGTAAGCCTGACCTGCACTTGCCAAGCGCGCACGTTGCTGCGGTGTGCCATCCAAGATGTGTTGGTGTTTGAGCAAGGTAGTCCCCAAACCTGCCTCGGTCATGCCGTAAATTTGCATGAAGATGGGCCCCATGACAGCGCGCGCACGTATCGACAAAGCCACCGACATCGGTGCCGAGGCATAGCAGACGGTATGTAGGCTGGATAAATCTACGGGCGTTTGCTCTTGCACGTCCAACATCATGGTGATCATGGTGGGCGCCAAATGCGCAGACGTCACACGATGCTGCGCCATGCTGTTGAGCACAGCGGCTGCGTCAAAGGTTCGGTGCAACACGATGGTGGCGCCAGCGACCCAATACGTCAGCAACTCAGTAGGCCCCCCAATGTGATAGAAAGGCATGACGATCAACATGCGGTCTGTTTGTTGCGCAGCATGTGCCAAAGCCTGTACACGTGCTTGCTCCAACTGCGCTTCATTGCCCAACATCACGCCTTTGGGCACACCCGTGGTACCACTGGTGTAGATCAACAAAAAAGTGTCGTCTTCGTGGGCTCTGTAGCGCACAGGGTCGGGCTGCGCAGAGGCCAACAAGGTTTCGTAGTCGAGCGCCCAATCCACGGGTTGTGCCAATTGGTCAAAGCATATGAACAGCGTGCTCGCTGGCAGGTGAGCACGCAACTCTTCGGTGCGTTCCAAGTACTCGGACTCAAAGAAGAACACCGCAGGATCGGCATCTTGCAAGATGCCTATTTGCTCAGGGGCTGACAAGCGGTAATTCAAGCCTAAGCCGACATAACCGCCCCAACCGGCGGCACCGTAAACCTCCAGGTACTCCAGGCAATTACGCGACAACACAGCCAAGCGGCTTTGGTGCCCACACCCTGTTGCGGCCAAGGCATTGATGAGTTGCTTGACACGCTGCGCGTAGTCATGGTGGCTCAAGCTGCGCCCTTCAAAATGCACCGCAGGATGCTCTGGGAAGCAGCGCGCGTTGCGTTCAATCATGTCGCCCAAAATCATGTCACGCCTCCATGCCGGCGCACCATCGTTTGCGCCACACCTTCTTGCACCACCTGCCCCGAATGGTTCACCAGCTTGATGCGTCGCTCCAACACCCCACGTTGCCCATCGGCGGTAGGCCGCTTCGCCACAACGTCCACCTCCACATGCACCGTGTCCCCCACAAACAAAGGCGCGAGGTAACGCCAGCTAGAAAAACCCAGAGCCGCAATCACGCCATCGCCCAACTCAGGAAACTTGGTGGCCATGCCAAAGGCAATGTGCAAACCGTAGCTGCCTTGAAAAATGCGTTGTCCCAAAGGCGTGGTTCGGGCAAATTCAGCATCCGCATGGATGGGGTGCCAATCGCCGCTGCTCATGCACGCATCGTGCAAATCGGCCTCGGTCAAGGTGCGTCCCGTGCTGCGCCAGCTTGCACCAACTTCGATGTCATCAAATCGCATCATGGCGGCCATGACTCCGCCCTCAAGCCAAAGCCTGTTGCAAAAACGCGCAGGTGCGTTCACGCGCCAAGGCCACATCCGCCGCCGCGCCACGGGTGTAAAACCCGTGGTTCGCACCTGGGTAGACGTGCATGGCCACCGAGGGCTGAAGATGCAGTGCATCGGCAATGGCTTGGCGCCCAGCTTCTGGCACGTAAGGGTCATGGTCGCCAAAGTGCAGCATCAGCGGGCAGCGCAAGGTTGAGGCAAATTGCAACTGAGTTTCAATGCCAACGCCGTAAAACGACACCGCAGCATCCACGGCTGCGTTTGCAGCGGCAAGGTAAGCCAATTTGCCACCCAAGCACATCCCGGCCACGGCCACCCGCCCGGCAAAGTCAGGCAGCGCACGAATATGCTGGGCCGTGCTGGCGATGTCGGTCAACCCATCGCTGTCTGGGTAATCATGAAGGTAGCCCATGGCTTTGGCGATGTCGTCTTTGCTGTGTGACAAGCTGATGCCAGGCTCGAAACGCCAAAACAAATCGGGCGCATAGGCCAAGTAACCGTCCTCGGCAAAACGGTCAGCGACCGCGCGGATATGAGGAGTGACACCAAAAATTTCTTGCAGCACGATCACTGCGTGACCATTAGGCTGCGCGGGCACACTCACATAAGAATCAAAGTGCTGGCCATGACCCGCGTCAATGCTGTCGTTGCGTGATCTCATGCATCCTCCTAATGGGTGTAACGGCCATTGAGCACTTCGCGTGCAATGGAACTTTTGTGAATTTCCACCGTGCCATAGCCAATAGACATGCCCCGAACATCACGGAAATAGCGCTCGTAGGGATATTCTTCTGACAAACCATAAGCACCCGCCAACTGCATGGCTTCGTTCGTCACCCTCACGGCCATTTGGTTGACAAAGGCCTTGGTGATGGAGGTGTCCACGATGCTGGGCCGCCCTTGGTCCACCCGTTGTGCCGCGTTGTACAAAAGGGCTCGCGCAGCTTCTATGTCCATGGCCATGTCTGCCAATTTCCATTGCAAACCTTGGTTCTCTGACAAGGGTTTGCCAAACTGCTGCCGCTCTTTGACATGGGTGGTGATGTGCTCGAATGCCGCTTGCGCCACCCCCAAGCACACCGGCGGGTTGCCGGTGATGCGGTCGGCATCCAGCACGCCCAGCAGTTCACGCATGCGTCCGGCTTCAAGCAGCAAGTTGCCGGCGGGAATACGGCAGTTTTCAAACACCAACTCAGCCATGCCCGTGCCACGCAAGCCCAGCAAATCGAGGTGTTTTCCAATCGTGAAACCAGGCGTGTCGCGATGTACCAAGACCGCACCCATGCCCTTCATGCCAGGATCGTTCGTCAAACGCACCCACACCAAGAACAGGTCAGAGACCTGCGCACCTGTGCACCACAGCTTGCTGCCGTTGATGACAAAGTCATCGCCCTCTCGCACCGCGCGGGTTTGCACATTGCCTACATCTGAACCCGCATTGGCTTCAGACATGCTCCAAGCGGTCAACAACTCTGCGCGCACAATGGCCGGCAAATAGGCTTGCTTTTGTGCCTCGCTGCCCAGCGCCAAGATGGCGCGAGGCGTGGCTCCGTCGGTACACGAATACAAAATTGCCGTGTTGGCGCAGTAGCGGGCAATTTGCTCGACCACCAACACGTTCTCCATCACCCCCAAACCAGCGCCGCCATATTGGTCGGGCATGAACAAACCGGTGTAGCCCATCTCAGCCAATGGCTTGAGGTTTTCCACCGGGGCTTGGTAATGTTTGTCGGCTTTGGCCGCGTTGGGGCCAAATTTGTCGCGCGCCAAGTCGCGCACGCTGTCGCGGATCAGGCGTTGTTCTTCGGTCAGTCCGTGGTCTTTCATCTGGGCATTGCTCCAATCAAGGGCTTACGTTCTGACATGCGCAGAGCACTCTTCTTCGGTGCGCTCCCATATTTCCCGCGCCAGCGGATTGCGCAACTCTTCGGCCAGGTGACCCACGATGCCGATCGTGCGGCCAATCACAGCCAAACCGCGGCACAACTTCCAAGGAATGCCCAACTCCGACGACAAAGCACCAATCGCCCCGGTGGCATTGATGGGTAGCTGACCAGGTTTGCCCAGGGCACGCTCCGCAGACAAGGCCACATGCTTCATCAATTCAACGTACTTGCCGCTCAAACCCTGCTGCTGGGCCAACTCAAACAAGCGCGGCGTGCGTGGATCAATCGGTTTGTGCAAGTTGTGACCGATCCCTGGAATGGGTGTCCGTGTCGCCATGTGGCGCTGAACAATGGCTTCGGCCATGGCTGGCAACTCGTGCATCGGTGTGTCGGCAGCATCACCCGATAAAGCCTCTTGCAACAATCGGGCTGAACCTTCGGCAGTGCCTGCAAACGTGGTGCCCATGCCGAGAATGCCTGCGGCCACTGCGCCTTGCAACGACTCAGGTGCACCCATGTAGGTCAAGCGCGAGGCAATCACCATCGGCGTCATGCCATGCTCTACCAACGTGGAGAGCAACGCATTGAACACCACCGACTCGCCTGGCGTTGGCAAACGGCTTTGAATCTCTAAAAAGGCAAAGTCACCTAAGTTGAGTTTGCCCAAAATGTCGCCTGTCAAACTCATGCCTTTGACAGTGATGCTGGTGGCATTGCTCCAGCCCATGTCGGACTGAAGGTTTTTTCTTTTTCGGCTCACGTGGTCTCCTGGCTTGCATGTCCGACGGACACGTCAATCCAGCGTAATGTAGGAAGACCAGGTCATGCGCGCAATCGATGGCGCGCATAGTTCACATCAGCATTACGAATGCACAAGCACCCTGACGCGCATCACCCCAACGCCACACGCATGTCGTCGATCACCTGCTTGTAGTCAGGCTTGCCAAAAATCGCACTGCCCGCCACAAAGGTGTCGGCACCTGCATCGGCGACGCGACGGATGTTGTCGGCCTTGATGCCACCATCCACTTCTAGACGAATGTCACGGCCACTGGCATCGATCAGCTTGCGCGCTTGTTCCACCTTGCGCAGAGCTGAGTCGATGAAGCTCTGGCCACCAAAGCCCGGGTTGACGCTCATGATCAGAATCAAATCAATCTCATCCATCGTCCAGTTCAGCACGTCCAGCGGCTCGGCGGGGTTGAACACCAAACCGGCCTTCACGCCACGGGCCTTGATGGCCTGCACACTGCGGTGCACATGGGCGCTCGCGTCGGGGTGAAAACTGATCAAGTCGGCCCCTGCGTCGGCAAAGGACGCGGCCAGTGCATCGACCGGTGAAATCATCAGGTGCACATCGATCGGCACCGCCACACCGGCAGCGGTTTTGGCATGCGGCTTCAAGGCTTGGCAAATCATGGGCCCAAACGTCAGATTGGGCACGTAGTGGTTGTCCATCACATCAAAGTGAATCCAGTCCGCGCCTGCAGCGATGACATGCTTCACTTCTTCGCCTAACCGGGCAAAGTCGGCCGACAAGATGGAGGGTGCAATGCGAAAAGTGGGACGGGTGCTGTTCATAGGGCGATTATTTCATCCAAAATCACCGCCATGCCCAGCTACCAATTCAAAGTGGATGTCCATCCGCAATACCTGCCCGAACAATCCGAACCCGAAGCCGGTGTGTTTGTGTTCGCCTACACCATCACGATCACCAACACAGGCAGCATCGCGGCACAACTGATCTCGCGCACCTGGAACATCAACGACGCCAACGGCGTGCACGAAAAAGTGCGCGGCCTGGGCGTGGTGGGCCACCAGCCCTTGCTCAAACCCGGCGAGTCGTTCGAGTACACCAGCGGCAGCCACTTGCGCACGCCCACGGGCACCATGCACGGCAGCTACTTCTGTGTGGCCGAAGATGGCGAGAAGTTTGATGTGGACATCCCCATGTTCGTGCTCGACGCCTTGAGCGCCGACCCCAGCCAACGCCGCTTGCATTGATCGCGCATGGGCGAATTCGACCTGATTGAACGCTACTTCAAGCGCCCAGCACACCAAGCGGTGTTGGGCGTGGGCGACGACTGCGCCCTGCTGCTGCCTACCCCCGGCATGCACCTGGCTGTGTCGAGCGACATGCTGGTGGAAGGGCGCCACTTTGTGTCGACCGTTGACCCAGAGCGCCTGGGCCACAAAGCGCTGGCCGTCAACCTGAGCGACCTGGCCGCCTGCGGCGCCGAGCCGCGTGCCTTCACCCTGGCCTTGTCTTTGCCACGCGTGGACGAAGCCTGGCTGGCGGGGTTTTCGAGGGGCTTGCTGCGCTTGGCTGACGCGCATGGGTGCGAACTGGTGGGGGGCGACACCACCCAAGGACCCTTGAACATCTGCATCACCGTGATGGGCGACGTGCCACCCGGCGATGCGCTGTTGCGCCACAACGCCCAAGTGGGTGACGACATTTACATCAGCGGCACCGTGGGCGATGCGCGCTTGGCGCTTGAGGTGTTTCGCGGCACACAGTCGCTGGATGCAGCAGGTCTGGAACAAGCGCGTCTGCGCATGGAGCAACCCACCCCACGCGTGGCCTTGGGGCTGGCCTTGCGCGCCGTGGCCAACGCCGCCATCGACATCAGCGATGGACTGCTGGGCGACCTGGGCCACATCCTCAAACGCTCACGCGTGGGCGCACAGATCGACACCCACTGGCTGCAAAGCGGGTCCAGCTTTGGTGACGGTCAAGCAGCGGGCATCACGCCCTTGCTGGCGGCTTTGCCCTGGAACAAGCGCCTGGAGTTTGCCTTGGCGGGCGGTGACGACTACGAGCTGTGCTTCACCGCCCCCGTGAACCAACGCGAGATGGTGCACGCCGCCGCGTGGGAGAGCGACACGCCCGTCACCCGCATTGGCCGCATCACCGAGGCCTCCGGCCTGGTGCTGCTCGACCCCCAAGGCCAGCCCATCACGCGTCGCTTTGCGTCGTTTGACCACTTCGCTTAAGGACTCGCATGCTCAACCGCCGCTTCTTACTCGACCACCCCGCCCACCTGATTGCCCTGGGCTTTGGCGCAGGCCTGAGCCGCTTTGCGCCTGGCACCGTCGGCACCCTGTGGGCTTGGGCCGCTTTTTTGATCTTGCAACGTTGGCTGTCGCCTCTGGAGATGGGCCTGCTGATCGCTGTGTCTTTGGTGGTGGGATGGTGGGCCTGCACCGTGTGCGCACGGCACATGGGCGTGCCAGATCCGGGTTCGATTGTGTGGGACGAGGTGGTCGCCTTTTGGCTCATCTTGTGGCTGGTGACGCCCACCACCTTTTGGGGCCAGTTTGGCGCCTTCGTGCTGTTTCGCTTTTTCGATGCAGTCAAGCCCGGTCCGGTCCGATGGGCTGACAAGCAATTCAAAGGCTTTGGTTGGCGTGGCGGATGGGGCATCATGTTTGACGACCTGGTGGCCGCGTTTTGCACGCTGCTGGTGATCGCTTTGTGGAGGTTTTGATGACACACGACAACACACCCCCTTTGGCAGAACAACTCGCCAGCGCCTTGCTGCAACACGGTTGGATGTTGGCCACCGCCGAGAGTTGCACCGGCGGCATGATTGCCGCGCGCTGCACCGACTTGGCCGGATCTAGCCAGTGGCTGGAGCGCGGCTTTGTGAGTTACTCCAACGAGGCCAAGCACGACATGCTGGGCGTCGACCCCGCCTTGATTGCCCAGCACGGCGCGGTCAGCGCCGAGGTGGCTCAGGCCATGGCCTTGGGCGCGCTGCGCCACTCGCAAGCGCAGGTGTCCTTGGCAGTGACAGGGGTCGCGGGGCCAACAGGTGGTTCCAAAGACAAACCCGTGGGCACCGTGTGGTTTGCTTGGGCCCTGCCCAGCGACAACGGCCCCACCTTGGGCGCCGAAACCGCGTGGGTCAAAACCGAATGCGTGCATTTCAACGGCGACCGCGCCTCCGTGCGCGAGGCCACGCTGCAACACGCCCTGGCCACCTTGCTGCACTGGCTGCAGCACCACTGAAACACCAACCTTCGCCTTACGGCAGCAGCGCCGGAAAGCTGCGCGCCACCGCCACGCCCAAGCGCGCCATGCGGTTGCGCAGGGTCAGCACCGCCTTGTCTTTGCTGATGAGTTGCGCGGTGTGCGCAGCAGCCAAGTCAATGAACTTTTGATCGTCGGCGTCTTTGCAGACAAACTGCGCCTTGGCCGCAATCGGCACCAGCTGGGCATGCGCGTCGAAGCGGCTCAAGATGTGCTCGGCGGTGATGTCGCTGACGGTCATGCGCGCCACGATGTGGGTGTAGGCCAACACGCGCGCCAACTCGTCGCGCATGACCTGCGTGGCCAGCCAGCGCACCGTCTTGTCGCCAAGCGCCGCACGCAACGCAGGCGTGGCCGGGTCTTGGTAGAGCCACAAGTCCAGCACGATGTTGGTGTCGAGCACCACACACACAGGCGTCGTGGCAAGAGGCCTCACTTGAGACAGCTGCGCACTCATGCCTGGGGCGGCTCGCTGCCCTCTGCAGGCTTGTTGCGCATGGAGCCGGCACGCAAATCGAAGCGAAACATGCGGCACTCGATGGGGCCGTTCCACATGGGCACGCGGCGTGATTCTTTGAAGCGCATGCGCCCAGGCAACTTGAGGTCGGGGGTCAACATCCAGGCGGTCCAACCGGGGTAGTTCTTTTTCCAGTGGCTCGCAAGCTGGCTGAAAAAATCGCCACCGTCTTCGGTTTGCGTGATCTCACGCGCGCCAAAGCGGGGGGTGTCTAGGCGCGCACCGTCCGGTGCCTCGTCGTCCATCACATCTTCATAGGGCGACACGTACGCGGTAGGCGGCGCATAACGGGCACGACGCGCAGCACCCGCAATACCCGCGGCCTCAATGCGTTCGCCATACGGTGGGTTGACCAACATCACGCCGGGCAGGTCAGAGGGCGGCATGCGTTGCAGCGCATCGCCACCGCGCAGTTCCACCGCATGGGCCACACCGGCACGCTCGGCATTGCGCTGCGCAAAGTCAACCATGCGAAACGCCACATCGCTGCCAAACACAGGCGCACGCGGCGCACATTGTTGGCCTCGTGCGTTTTCCAACAAGCCTTGCCAAACATGGGGCTGAAACGGCACCAGCTTTTCAAAGCCAAAGCGGCGCATGGAGCCCGGCGCAATGTTGCAGGCAATTTGCGCGGCCTCAATGGCGATGGTGCCGCTGCCGCAGCACGGGTCATACAAAGGCACGCCCTGCGCACACCAACCGTCGGGGTTGGCGGGGGTGCCGTCGCCCTGGCTCCAGCCACTGGCCGCCAACATGGCTGCGGCCAAGGTTTCTTTCAACGGGGCGTCGCCTTTGTCGGCGCGCCAGCCACGCTTGAACAAGGGCTCGCCCGAGGTGTCGATGTAGAGGGTGAGCTCGTCGGTGGTCAGGTGGGCGTAGATGCGTGAATCGGGCCAACGGGTGTCCACATCGGGGCGCACACCGCTTTTGTTGCGGAAGCGGTCGGCCACCGCGTCTTTGATTTTGAGCGCGGCAAAGTTCAGGCTCTTGAGCGGGCTGTGCTGCGCCGTGATTTCGATCTTGAAGCTCTGCTTGGGGCTGAACCACAACTCCCACGCCACGTTGGAGGCGGCGTTGTACAGGTCTTGTTCCGAGCGGTATTGGGTGTACGACAGCTCCACCAACACCCGCTGCGCCAAACGGCTGTGCAGGTTGAGCAGCATGGCGTCGCGCCACGAACCGCGCACCATCACGCCAGCACGAAAAGCACGCAAGTCGTCTGCCCCGATGCCGGTGATGCGTTGCACTTCGGTGGCCAGATACGTTTCTACGCCTGCGGCGCACGGTAAAAAGAGATGGAGTTGGTTCATGGTGATCCGTTCAAAGCCAACCCTGCGGCCAAAGCCATGCAGGGCAGCTGGACTTGGTGTTTACAGCGCCTTGCGCAACGTGGTCGGCGCAATCCGCAGCGCCTCGCGGTACTTGGCCACGGTGCGACGTGCGCATTCAATGCCTTGCTCTTTGAGCATCTCGGACAACTGGTTGTCGGACAACGGTTTCTTGGGGTTTTCGCTGGCCACAAATTGTTTGATGAGCGCGCGCACTGCCGTGCTCGACGCGTTGTTGCCACTGTCTGTTTCCAGACCCGACCCAAAAAAGTACTTCAACTCGAAGGTGCCAAACGGCGTGTTCATGTACTTGTTGGTGGTCACACGGCTGATGGTGGACTCGTGCAGCCCCAGCTCCTCGGCAATCTCACGCAGCACCATGGGACGCATGGCGAGTTCGCCGTGGATGAAGAAGTTTTTCTGCCGCTCGGCGATGGCGTTGCTCACCCGCAAGATGGTGTCAAAGCGCTGCTGGATGTTTTTGATGAACCAGCGCGCCTCTTGCAGCCGCTGCTGCAGGCCTTGGTGCGCTTCGCCCTTGCCACCCTTCAAGGCGTTGGCATAGATGTCGTGCACACGCAGGCGTGGCATCACGTCGGGGTTGAGCATGACGCGAAATTTCGGCGTGGCCGATTTGCCAATGCGCGTCACCAAGACATCGGGCACCACCACATGGCGTTCCACGTCGGCAAAACGCCGACCCGGTTTGGGTTCGAGCCGAGCGATCAGCGGAATGGCGGCTTTGATGTGCGCTTCGCTGTCGCCCAAGGCAATCATCAAACGTTTGATGTCGCGCTTGGCCAACAACTCCAGCGGTTGCTGGCACATGCGCAAAGCCACCGCACACACGGTTTGCGCTTCTTCGCCTTGAGGCTTTAAGGCCTTGAGCTGCAAGCACAAACACTCGGCCAAATCGCGCGCGCCCACGCCCACGGGTTCTAGGCTTTGCAGCAAGTGCAGCGCCACTTGAAAGCGGTGCTCCAACTCTTCCAGCTGCTCTTCGTCGTCGCCCGCCAAACCTTCGGCCAAGCTGCGCAGCGAGTCCTCCAGGTAGCCGTCGTCGTTGAGGTTTTCAATCAGGTAGCGCAGGGCCGATCGGTCGGTTTCGCTCAAGCGCAATGACAGGGCTTGACGGTGCAAGTGCGACGCCAAAGACTCTTGGCTGCGCGCCAGCTCGGTGGCGTCGGCCGCATCGTCCCCGCCGGTGTTGTTGTGCGCAGGGGCGTCCCCGCCCCACTCGGAGTCATCGGCGGAAAACTCCACGCTGCCGTCGCCCTCCCAGCTTTCAGCCACGCCGTCCACACTGGGCTCGGTGTCGCTGGCGGTGTTGTCGACCGTGATTTCCGACACGGTGTCCATGGCCGCCATCTCGCGCGTCGGCTCGGCATCGTCGGCAGAGGCAGGTGTGTCGGCCTGGGCCACGCCAAATTCTTCGCGTGGCGCTTCTTCAAACTCTTTGTCGAGAAACGGGTTCTCGTCGAGCATTTGCTCAATCTCTTGGCTCAGCTCCAGCGTGGACAGCTGCAGCAAGCGAATCGACTGCTGCAACTGCGGCGTCAAGGCCAGATGCTGGGAGACGCGTAGAGAGAGACCTTGCTTCATAGGGTGGGTGCGAGGGCGATGGCTACATGCGGAAGTGTTCACCGAGATAGACGCGACGCACATCGGCGTTCTCGACTATCTCGGTGGGCGTGCCTTGGGCCAGCACACGGCCATCGCTGATGATGCAGGCGTGGTCGCAAATGCCCAGCGTCTCGCGCACGTTGTGGTCGGTGATCAACACCCCCATGCCACGTGCTTTCAAAAAACCAATGATGCGTTGAATTTCGATCACAGCAATCGGATCGATGCCGGCAAACGGCTCATCCAGCAAGATGAAGCGTGGCTGGGTGGCCAAGGCGCGGGCAATTTCCACCCGGCGACGCTCTCCCCCCGACAGAGCCACGGAGGGTGACATGCGCAAGTGCTCAACCCGCAACTCTTGCAGCAACGAAGTCAGGCGGCGGTCGATCTCCGCCTCGCTCAGCGGTTTACCCTGGTCGTCGTGCTGCAACTCCAACACGGCGCGCACGTTGTCTTGCACATTGAGCTTGCGAAAAATCGAGGCCTCTTGCGGCAAATAGCTCAAGCCCAAACGCGAACGAAGGTGGATCGGCAAATGGGTCACGGGTTGACCATCGATGGTGATGCTGCCGGCATCGGCCCGCACCAGCCCCACGATCATGTAAAACGAGGTCGTCTTGCCGGCGCCATTGGGGCCCAGCAATCCCACCACTTCGCCTTTTTTCACAGAGATGGACACGTCGTGCACCACCTTGCGGCTGCCATAGGCTTTTTGCAAATGCTGGGCTTCCAGGCAACTCACGTTCGCATCGGGGGCAAGCGTTGGGTTGGGGGTCACCATCACTTGTTGTCCGTCGTTGTGCTGCGCGGCGCCAAGGTGGCACGCACCCGACCGCCGGTCGGCTTGCCCGTCTCGCCCGCCTTTTGGCCGTCGATGGTGAACAGTTCGGAGAGGTTGTTGTAGACGATGCGCTTGCCCGCCCACTGGTCGGCCAACACCGCGCCACGGTAGCGGCGCACTTCGGCTTGGTCGTTCAAGATGACTTGGTCGGCCCGTCCGTCGTAATCGATGCGCAGGGCTTCGCCTTCAATGAACTCGTCCACACCTTCGCGTTTTTGCCGAAAGAAAGAGCGCTTGTTGGGCTCGGGCAAGATCAAACCAAACTGGTAGCCGTCAGGATCTTGGCGAATTTCTATGCGGTCACCCCGCATCTGCATCGAGCCCTTGGTCAGCACCGCGCGACCTTTGAAGACGCTGATTTGCTTGAGCTCATCGTGCACCAAACTGTCCGCTTCGATGTTGAAGGGTTTGTCTCGGTCGGCTTTTTCTGCGTACGCTGCCGCTGGCACACAAGCCATGAGAACAACCAACGAGAAAGAAGCGAATGAAGTCAAGGCACGAATATTGCTGTTAAATAACGGTGGATTCTAACCACCCGCAATGCTCGGTCTTGCAGCGATTCAACGGCTCGAACGGGCTTGCGCAATCAGGGACTCGGTGACTTGCAACGCACGCTCCATCGTGCCGGTCAAGCCGCCGTCGGTGTAGTAGCGCCCGGCAATGCCCAGTGCAGGCACGCCTTGGACCTTGAAGCCCTCTTGCAGCTGCGTGGCACGGCGGGCTTTGGTGGCCACGCCAAAGCTGTTGAAAGTCTCGGTGAACTTGGCAGCAGGAATGCCGTTTTTGTCAGCCCATGCAGACAAGGTTGCCAAGGTGTTGAGTGCTTGACGCTCGGTGTGAATGGCATGGAACAGCTTGCCGTGCATGACCTCCACCAGGTTCAGCGTTTCAAACACGTAGTAGGCGCGTTGCTGCGCTTCAAAGTCATCACGGAAACGCACGGGCACGCGCTTGACCACCACGTCTTTGGGCAGGGCTTTGAGCCAGGCCGCAAAGCGCGGCTCGAAGGCGTTGCAGTGCGGGCAGCTGTACCAAAAGAACTCGATGACTTCAATTTTGCCTTCGCCTGCCTCGGTGGGCACACGCTTGTCCAAGGCCAAAAAGTCAATGCCCTCTTCAGGCTTCTTGCCCTGGGCATGGGCGAGCCCAGTCAGCCCCGACGTTGCGGCAGCCCATGCGGCTAAAGAAAAGTCACGACGTTTCATACACACCTCAGATCAAAGAATTAACGCTGAACACGCACCATGGCAGAGTCCAAATGGGAGGCTTCCAGCTTCACGCGCACGCGCTCGGCATCGGCCTTTGTTTCTAGCGGGCCCACGCGCACACGGTACACGGTGCGGCCGCCCTGGTCACGCTCGCTCACTTTGGCATCCAAGCCCAGCAAACCCAGCTTGGCGCGTTGCGCTTCGGCCTCGTCGCTGGTGCGAAACGCGCCAGCTTGAACAAAGTAAATGAAAGGGTCGCCCCCCACCACGGCAGGCTTGAATTCGGCCGCTTTGCCGTCGGGGGTTTTGACGTCCACTGGCTTGGGGTCTGCGGCCTTGGCTTTGGCCAAGTCGCCCAAGGGGTCTGCACTCTTGGGATCGACCTTGGTGGCAGCATCTGGCTTGGCATCCACCTTGGGGGCAGGCGCAGGGACGGGCAGCTCAGACTTGGCCTCAGGCGCATCTGTTTTGTCCAAAGGCTTGGCCGGGTTCTTGCCGTACAAGGGGGCGTTGGGGTCCCAGTCCTTGTTCTTCTTGTCTTCAGCGGCATCTTGATCCGCGCTGCGCCCCTGGCCTTTGTTCATGAACGGAATGGGCACTTTGGTGACGTACACCGCCACCCCAAGCGCCACGGCCAAGCCCACCACCAAACCGATGATGAACCCCACCAAGGTTCCGCCGCGTTGCTGTTTCATGTTTGTCATCTCCGAGCTCGTGCCGCCGATTTACATGCTGCTGGGTGCCGACACACCCAGCACCTTCAGGCCATTGTGCAGCACCTGGGCGGTGGCCGCGACCAAGGCCAAGCGTGCTTTTTTGACCGCCTCGTCGTCCACCAAAATGCGCTCGGCGTCGTAGTAGCTGTGGTAGCTGGCGGCCAAGTCACGCAGGTAAAAGGTCACGTCGTGGGGCGCAAAGTCATGGGCCGCCGCACTCAGCATGTCGGGGTACTTGGCCAGCAACAACATCAGGGCTTGGGCTTGTGGGCTGTCAAGCGCAGACAAGTCCACGTCTTGGAGCTGCGCCGCGTCGCCGCCATCTTTGTCAGCCCACGCGCGCAGCACCGAACAAATGCGCGCATGCGCATACTGCACGTAGTACACCGGGTTGTCGTTGTTCTTCGTCACCGCCAGGTCCACGTCAAAGGTGTACTCGGTGTCGGGTTTGCGTGAGAGCAAGAAGAAACGCACCGCGTCTTTGCTGGTCCACTCGATCAAGTCGCGCAACGTCACATAACTGCCGGCGCGTTTGGAAATTTTCACCTCTTCACCGCCACGCATCACGCGCACCATGGTGTGCAACACGTAGTCGGGGTAGCCCTCGGGAATGCCCAGGCCATCCACCGACGAAGCAGCTTGCAAGCCCGCACGCACGCGGGCGATGGTGCCGTGGTGGTCGGTGCCCTGGATGTTGACCACCTTGGTAAAACCGCGCTCCCACTTGGCCAAGTGGTAGGCCACATCGGGCACAAAGTAGGTGTAGCTGCCGTCGGACTTGCGCATCACGCGGTCTTTGTCGTCGCCGTAGTCGGTGCTCTTGAGCCACAACGCGCCGTCTTGCTCGTAGGTTTTGCCAGCGGCTTGCAGTTTTTGCACTGCGTTGTCCACGCGGCCACTGGTGTACAGGCTGCTCTCCAAATAATAGTTGTCGAACTTGACCTCAAAGGCCTTCAAGTCCAGGTCTTGCTCGTGGCGCAAATAGGCCACCGCAAATTGACGCATGCCATCGAGGTCGTTGACGTCGCCGCTGCCCGTGAATTCGCGGTCGTCTGAGGTGACGGTCTTCTTGGCCAAAAAGTCAGCCGCGATGTCGGCAATGTAGTCCCCGTTGTAGGCTGGGGCGTTCTCGCCGCTGGGCCACTGTGCGTCTCCGGGCTTGAAGCCTTGGGCGCGCAGCTGTGTGCTGGTGGCCAAGGTGTTGATCTGCACGCCCGCGTCGTTGTAATAAAACTCGCGGTACACGTTGAAGCCCTGGGTGGCAAACAAGTTGCAAATGGCGTCACCCAAGGCTGCTTGCCGGCCGTGGCCCACATGCAAAGGGCCGGTGGGATTGGCAGAGACAAACTCCACCAACACGCGCTGGCCATTGCTGGGCTGAAAGCCAAAACATTCCTTGGCTGCCAACACCTCGCGCACCACCTGTTGTTTGGCCGAGGGCTTGAGGCGGATGTTGATGAAACCGGGGCCGGCAATTTCAATGTCTTGCACCCACTGCTGGTAAGCGGGTGCGGCCAACAAGGCCTCGCGCAGCTGCTCCCCCAACTGACGGGGGTTGAGCTTGAGGGGCTTGGCCAGTTGCATGGCGGCGGTGATGGCGAAGTCGCCATGGGCCGCCACTTTGGGCGATTCAAAAGCGGCCTTGTTGCCGGAGCCGGGCAACAAACCATCGAGGGCTTGGCTCAAAGCGGCCAGCAATTCTTGTTTGACGAGGAGCATGCATGGATTTTACGGGTCACCCCGGTATTTTTTTGGCATGATCTACCCATGCACCAGCCCCATGCCCTCCCAAGCCCTGACCGTTTCCAATACACCCCCACGCTGAGTTGCGTGATGCCGGCCTACAACGAGGGGCAAAACTTGGGAAGTTTGGTGCCGCAAGTGCTCTCAGCGCTGCAAGGGCTGAGCTCTCAGGTGGAACTTGTGCTCATCAACGACGGCAGCCGCGACAACACGGCGCAAGTGATTCAAGCCCTGTGTGCGGCCCACCCGCAGGTGGTGGGCATCAACCTGTCGCGCAACTTTGGCAAGGAAGCGGCGTTGATGGCCGGCGTGGATGCCGCACGCGGTGAGGTGGTGGTGCTGATGGACTCCGACGGCCAGCACCCGGTGTCGTTGGTGGCGGACATGTTGCAACGCTGGCGCGAAGGTTCGGACGTGGTGTACGCCATACGCCGCACACGCGACGACCAATCGGCCTTGCACGCAGGGTTGACGGGCATGTTCTACAAGCTCATCAACATGGGCAACCGCGTGAAGATTCCCCCTCATGCCGGCGACTTTCGCTTGATGGACCGCCAGGTGGTGGATGCCCTCAAGGCCCTGCCCGAACGCAACCGCTTCATGAAGGGCTTGTACGCCTGGGTGGGCTTTGCCAGCACGGCGATTGACTACGAGCCGCTGCCACGCGTTGCGGGCGAAAGCAGTTTTGGCTTGCGGGGCTCGTTTGCGCTGGCACTCACCGGGGTACTGGCGTTTTCGATTGCGCCCCTGCGCGCATTGACCCTGGTGGGCTTGCTGTTGGCCACCCTGGCCATGGGCTATGGCGCGTGGGTGGTCGGGGAGTACTTTTTGTGGGGCATCAATGTGCCCGGCTATGCCACCTTGGTGGTGGGGCTGATGTTTTTCAGCGGCATCCAACTCCTGTCGATTGGCGTGCTGGCCGAATACGTGGGCCGCATTTACGAAGAGGTGAAGCAACGGCCGATGTATTTGGTGCAACAACGTTGGGGCGCCGGCTTGGCCTTCACCTCGCCCAAAGCACCTGTCCCACCCGATGTGCCGGTGGACGACGAAGTGGCCGTGTAAGACCCCCATGAGCAATTGGCGCACAGGGTTTTGGTTTGTGCTGGTGGGCGCCAGCGCGGCCTTCACACACTTGGCCGTGTTTGCTTTGACCGAGCCTCATCTGTGGCCCGAAGTGGCCAACGCGGTGGGCTTTGGGGTGGCGTTTGGCGTGAGCTTTGCTGGGCACCGCTGGTTGAGTTTTCAAGATGCCGGCACCTCGTTGTGGCAAAGTTTTCGCCGTTTTGCCATCACCGCACTGGTGGGCTTTGCTGCCAATGAACTGGTCTTTGTGGTGTTGCTGCGCGGCTTGGGGCTGCCGTCGTTTTTAGCGCTGTTTTTGGCCCTGGTGCTGGCATCGGCCCAAACCTTTGTGCTCAGCCGCTTGTGGGCTTTCCGACGTGGCACTTGATGCGGCTGCGGTGCTGCGGTACAGCGACCATGCCTGTCCCCCCAACACCAAGTCAAACCCGGCGTGATTTTGTAAATTCAAACGGGCCGAGCCGTTGGGCGCCAGCACCCAGGCCCCCGCTTGCTGCTTCAAGGTCTCCAAGCGACTCAAGGGTTGCAACACACGCGCGGCTTGGGCATCAAAGTTTGCGCCCTCAAACAACTCGCGCCGCCAGTTGTCACCGGCTGTGCGGCGCAAGGTGTCCCAGTCTTGCAGCACTTCGACGGGGTGCTGAAGCTGCGCGTAAAACGGCAAGTCATACGGGTAGTCGTCCAACACCGCCACCACATCGGTTGGCGTGATGAGACAGCCCAGCGCTGCGGCGACATCGGCGCTGCTGCGCTTGTGGGTGTAGCGAGCGGCCACGAAGTTGGCCCCCAAGGCCAAAGCCAGCGCCAGCCCCACCAGCACAGCAAAGACCTGCCGGCCCCATGCACCTGTCGCCCAATGCTGCTGCCACCAGAGGGCCGCCAGCACCGCCAACGGCGGGATCACCGGCAAGGCATACCCAATCAATTTGGAATTGGGAATGGAGAAAAACACCAAAATGGCCAACGCCCAAATCCAGCACAACGAGATCCAAGGGCCTTGGGTCAAAGCGGCTTGGCTCAGCGACTCCCCCAAAGGTGCGGACGCAGGCGACGCCCTGCGGTGCAACTTGTCGCGCGCATACGCTTGCACACGCTGCCAGCCGTCGGCCGCAGCAAAAAACACCCAAGGAAACAGCAGCACCACCACCGCCACGCCATAAAACCACCAGGGGTGGGCGTTGTTGAACGTGGTGGCGGTGTAACGGCCAAATTGGTGGGTGCCAAACATGTAAGCCAGCATGTCAGGGTGCACCTGCGCTGCCAACACAAACCAAGGCAGCGCCACAGCCACAAACAACAACACACCGCTGACCCAGGGCAGCGCCCAAACTTTGCGCCACTGCCAAGTCCACACCACCCACAAGGTCAGCACCAAGCCGGGCAGCAGCAAGCCAATCAAGCCCTTGCTCAACACGCCCAACGCACACGCGACAAACCCTGCACGCGCCCAGGTGGCATGCACGCCATTGGGATGCAACAAGGCGCGGGCAAAACACCAAATGGCCACGCCCATCCAAGTCGCCACCATCATGTCGTGGTTCACATATTGACCGCCCACCAAAAAGGCCAGGCTGCTGCCCAACATCCAGGCCGCTCGACGGGCGGTGGCGGCATTTGCGAAGTGGCGCACGCAGTGCCACATCAAGCCCCACATCAGACAGGCATGCAGGGCCACCACCGAACGCGCCGCCCAGGGCGTTGCACCAAACACCTGCATCGACATGGCCTCCAGCCAATAGAGCAAGGGGGGCTTGTGGAAGAAAGGCACGCCGTCCAAGCGTGGCGTCAACCAGTCACCGCTGACCCACATCCACCGACCCACGTCTGCGTAACGCCCCTCGTCGGGCAACGCCAAAGGGCGCAAGGCCGCCAAAACCAGCAGCAAGGCGGGCAATAGCCATAAAGCCCAGCGAGCGCCCAGCGAACGTTTGGGGGCGGGGCCACCTGGGGTGGCTGAGGGATCCATCGCGTGATTCAAGTTTGTTTCCAAGGTTCGCTGCCGCGCACCAAGCGCACGCCCGCATCGCGCAGGTCTTGCACAAAGTCGTGGCTGGCCAAATACGCAAATTCGCGGGCACGGGCAGGGCCAATCTCGTCATCGGCAGCCGCCGACGAGGCCGGATGGCACATGATGAGCGCAGCTTGATCGGCCACGGGCACATCCAGCAACCAGCGTTGCATGCGCTGGCGGTAATCGTCCAGGCTGCCGTCAAAGCCATACGCGCCCAACAAAGGGGCAACGCAAGGCCAATCGTGTTGTTGCGCCCAAGCCTGCAACGCATGGGCGCCCATGGCGGTGATGACTTGCGCTTTCAAACCCACCTGCGCGACACGCGAGACACGCAACCAAGGCCTGGGTTGTTGAGCGCCATAGCGCTGCACCAGCACGTCACACAGCGTCTCACGCAGTCCGGCAAATTGCTGCACATGTTGGTGACCGTCCACATGGTCAGGCGGGGCTTGCCAATGCATTTCAAAGGCGTCTAGCTGACGCTGTATCGCATCGCGCACATCGGCACCCCGAAAGCCGCCAGTCCACGAGCGCCACATCACCGCACCCAAGCTGCGGCCAAAGCCCGCGTGTTGCGCAAAGGTGCTGGTCCAGTCCAAGTGCAAGCCCACATCGACGCAGTCACGCAACTCGCGCAGAGCAGGCGCGTCTTCGGCCCAGCGCGGCGAGAAAGACATGACACTGGTGGCGCTCAGGCGCCCCAACACGCACAGTGCCACGATGCCCTGCGACGTGGGGGCGTTGACCGCATAGTCGTCGGCACACACCACCACGGACTTGGTCCAGGCCGATGCCGTCATGCCGCGCCCCCCCAGTAATCGGCTTGGGCATAGCGGTCTTTGATGAAGTCAATCCACAAACGCAAACGCAAGGGCAAGTGTTTGCGCTGCGAGAACACGGCGTAAATGCCGTTGGCCGGGGCCGCAAAAGCGTCCAACACGGACACCAATTGCCCACTGTTGATTTGCGCCGCCACCTCCCAGGTGCTGCGCCAAGCAATGCCGTGTCCACCCAAGCACCAGTCGTGCAACACCTGACCATCCGAGCAATCCATGCGCCCTGCCGGACGCAGATGGATGACCTCGTGCGCGCCCGCTGCCGTGGGCACACGGAACGCCCAGCCCTTGGTTTGTGAGGCATCGCTGGACAGCGTCAAGCAGCGCAAGCGCATCAAGTCGTTGGGGGTTTGGGGCGTGCCATGGCGTTTTAAAAATTCAGGGGTGGCCACACACAAGCGGCGGTTGTCGGCCAAGCGCACGCTGACCAAGGAAGAGTCCGGCAAATCGCCCACGCGCACCGCGCAGTCCAAGCCCTCAGCGGCCAAATCCACCACGCGGTCGCTCAGGTTGAGCGACACCGTGACCTCTGGATGGGCGCTGCAAAACTGGGGCACCAGCGGGGCCACATGGCGTCGCCCAAATCCTGCCGGGGCGGTGATGCGCAAGTGTCCACTGGCTTGGAGGCCACCGGCACTCACGCTGGCCTCGGCGTTGGCCACATCGGCCAACAGGCGTTGGCAGTCTTCCAGAAAGGCCGTGCCTTCGTGGGTGAGTGAGATGCGACGGGTGGTGCGGACCAACAACTTGACACCCAAATGCGACTCGAGCCCGTCCAGCCGCCGTCCGATGATGGCAGGGGCTACGCCCTCGGCATGCGCTGCCGCGGTCAGACTGCCCTTTTGCGCCACCGACACAAAGGACTCAAAGGCTTTGAGTTTGTCCATGGGACGATTATCCACGGGGGTGCCTCACCTAAACTCGCCGCATGCAACACACGCCTCGCGCCAACTCAGCCCCCTGGATCGCCCGCATCGGTGCCCCACTCGAACATCTGTTTCCGGCATGGTTTGCCCTGGTGATGGGCTGGACTGGACTGGCGCAAGCTTGGCTGCGTGGCAGCGACTTGCTGGGCGACATGGCACTGGGCCTGGCCTTGGTGGCCGGTGGTTTTGCGGCGCTGATTTTTAGCCTGTTGTGCTTGGCCAGTGTGTGGCGCGTGAAACTGCACCTGCATGCGGTGATCAAAGACTTGCAGCACCCGATCCGTCATGCCTTCATGGCCACCTTTCCGGTGTCGGTGATTTTGTTGGCCGCCTTGGGCGCGTCCTTGTTTCAAGACACCCACCCCACCCTCGAATTGGCCTTGGCTTGGTTTTGGTGTGCCGGTTCGCTGTTGGAGTTTGTGGCCACCGTGTGGGTCATCAGCCGCTGGCTGCGTCCGCAAGCTGAAGGCGGTTTGCAGTGGTCCGCGCTGACGCCCGCGCTGTTCATTCCGGTGGTGGGCAATGTGCTCGCGCCCTTGGGCGGTGTGCCGCTGGGGTTCGAGTCTTGGGCCACGGCCCAGTTTGGCATTGGCTTGTTGCTGTGGCCGATTTTGCAAACCTTGCTGTTCGTGCGCTGGGGACAAGTGGGGCCTTTGCCAGCCAAACTCAGCCCCACCTTGTTCATCTGCGTGGCACCACCGTCTGCCGTGGGCTTGAGCCTGCTGGTGATGCAAGCACCCGCGCCATTGGCCTGGGCGGCGTGGGGCATGGCCTTGTTCTTTTTGGCCTTGACCCTGACCCAGTTGGGGCCCATGCGTGCCCAACCATTTGGCATGTCGTTTTGGGGCATGAGCTTTCCATTGGCCGCCTTCAGCGCCCTGACCCTGCGCTTGGCCAGCACCGCTGAGGGCGCTTGGTTGCAGCTGCCCGCGCTGGGCATGCTGGCCCTGACGTCGCTGGTGATCTTGGGCCTGACCCTGGGCACTTGGCGCGGTTTGCGCAACGGCCGCTTGCTGGTGGCCGACGCGTGATGGCTGAGGTGCCTGATTAGCGGCGTATTTGTCAGGGCAACCCCACCCTTTGCGCGTGCAATTGGGCGTGCGGCATACCCTAAGATTCGCACTGGTATTTGCACCGATGTCTTTGATCCAAAATTTCCCCTTTTGATTCATCCAGAGAGAACGACCCATGAGCCAACACGCCACCCCACGCACACAGGTGCACAGCCTGCACGTTGCCAGCAACCTGCACCAGTTCATCAACAGCCAAGTGCTGCCCGGCACGGGCGTGAGCGTCGAGAATTTTTGGCGCGGCTTTGACGCCATCGTGCAAGACCTGGCCCCCAAAAACATCGCCTTGCTGGCCGAACGTGACCGCCTGCAAACCGAGCTCGATGCCTGGCACAGCCAACACCCCGGCCCGATCAAAAACATGAAGGCCTACCGCGCCTTCCTGGAAAAAATTGGCTACCTGGTGCCCGTGCCTGCCAAAGTCAAAGCCACCACGAAAAACGTGGACGCCGAACTGGCCTTGCAAGCCGGCCCCCAGTTGGTGGTGCCCGTGCTGAACGCGCGCTATGCGCTGAACGCGGCCAACGCGCGTTGGGGCTCGCTGTACGACGCCCTGTATGGCACCGACGCCATCTCTGAAGCCAACGGCGCCGAAAAAGGCAAGGGCTACAACCCCGTGCGTGGCGCCAAAGTGATTGAGTACGCACGTCATGTGCTGGACCGCACCGCCCCTTTGAAGAGCGGCTCGCACATCGACTCCACGGGCTACGCCGTGGTGAATGGCGCGTTGGCAGTGACGTTGAAAAACGGCAAGACCACCTCGCTGGCCAAAGCCGCTCAACTGGTGGGCTACCAAGGTGATGCCGCCGCGCCGTCGTCGGTGCTGTTGCAGCACAACGGCTTGCACCTGGACCTGCAAATCAACCGCCACACCGCCATTGGCGCCAGCGATGCCGCCGGCGTGAGCGACTTGGTGGTGGAAGCCGCTTTGTCCACCATCCTCGACCTGGAAGACTCGGTGGCCGTGGTGGATGCTGACGACAAAGTGCTGGCCTACGGCAACTGGTTGGGCATTGTCAAAGGCACGCTGACCGAGGCCGTGGAGAAAAACGGCAAAACCTTCACCCGTGGCTTGAACGCCGACCGCGTGTACACCGGCACCAAAGGTCAGCCCATCACGCTGCATGGCCGCTCGCTGCTGTTCTTGCGCAACGTGGGTCACCTCATGACCAACCCCGCCATCCTCTACACCGGCCAAGACGGCCAAGTGCACGAGATCCCTGAAGGCATCCTGGACGCCGTGGTCACCACCGCCATCGCACTGCACGACCTGCAAGGCCAAGGTGCCAACGGCATTCGCAACTCGCGCACCGGCTCGGTCTACATCGTCAAACCCAAGATGCACGGCCCCGCAGAAGTGGGTTTTGCTGCCGAACTGTTTGGTCGCGTGGAAAAGGTCTTGGGCTTGGCCGACAGCACCGTCAAGCTGGGCATCATGGACGAAGAACGTCGCACCAGCGTGAACCTGAAAGCCTGTATCGCCGCTGCGGCCAGCCGCGTGGCCTTCATCAACACCGGCTTTCTGGATCGCACGGGCGATGAAATGCACACCGCCATGTTGGCCGGCCCCATGCTGCGCAAAGGCGACATGAAGACCACCCCGTGGATTCAGGCCTACGAAAAGAACAACGTGCTGGTGGGCTTGTCATGCGGCTTGCGCGGCAAGGCACAAATCGGCAAAGGCATGTGGGCCATGCCCGACCTGATGGCCGCCATGCTGCAACAAAAAATTGCCCATCCCAAAGCCGGTGCCAACACCGCCTGGGTGCCCAGCCCCACCGCTGCCGTGCTGCATGCCATGCACTACCACCAGGTCAAGGTCAGCGATGTGCAAAAAGAGATGGAAAAGATCGACGCCGACGGTCAACGCGACGCCTTGCTCAACGACTTGCTGCAAGTGCCCGTGGTCGCGAAGCCAAAGTGGAAAGACGCCGAGAAACAAGAAGAGCTCGACAACAACGCCCAAGGCATCTTGGGCTATGTGGTGCGCTGGATTGACCAAGGCGTGGGCTGCTCCAAAGTGCCCGACATCCACAACGTGGGGTTGATGGAAGACCGCGCCACCTTGCGCATCTCCAGCCAGCACATGGCGAACTGGCTGCACCACGGCGTGGTGACCAAGGCCCAGGTGAACGCCACCTTCAAGCGCATGGCCAAGGTGGTGGACAAGCAAAACAAAGGCGACCCGCTGTACAAAAACATGGCGGGCAACTTTGCCACCTCTGCGGCTTACCAAGCCGCTGTTGACTTGGTGTTCAAAGGCAAAGCCCAACCCAGCGGCTACACCGAACCCTTGCTGCATGCTTGGCGTTTGAAGGTGAAGGCAGGGACCGCTTAAAAGCAGGTACACCACGGCACCCCACAAACGGCACCTGCGGGTGCCGTTTGTTTTGGGTCAAGTCACTATGATCAAGCTCTATCTCCTTTAGGAACAGACATGTCCAACTCATACACCCAAACCCTGGTGCGCTTTGCACTGCGCACCCTCATCGGCTTGGTGTTGACCGTGGTGGTACTGGCTGGGCTGTATTTGCTGTTCACCTACCACTTCACCTACTCGCGGGGCGAGAGCGTGGGCTATGTGCAAAAACTCTCGTACAAGGGATGGGTCTGTAAAACATGGGAGGGCGAGCAAGTGCGCGCCCTGGCCACCATGCCGGCCATTCCAGAAAAGTTTGCCTTCACCGTGCGTGACAACGCAGTGGCGGACCAAATCAACCGCCACATTGGGCAAAAGGTGGTCATGGAGTACGAACAGCACAAAGGCTTGCCCGAGTGCATGGGTGAAACCCAATACTTTGTGGTGGCGGTGCGCCCAGCGCCCGGTGAGTGACAGCTGTCTCTAGCGCCAACCTGGATCAGGATCTGGGCGCGATGGGGTAGACCAGTTGCTGCAAGTGACGCACGCCCTTGTTGACCTGCACCCACCATTTGGAAAACGAGTCGCAGGGCTTGTCCAGATCGCGAAACAACCTCGGCGCTGTGCGCTGGTGCCAAGGGACCGATGGCATCTCTGGCAGACGCAAGTGCGCCACGGTGTGCACCGCTTGCGCCTGTGCCAACGCAGCTTCAAGCGTTGACACGCTGCCCCACCAGCGGTGCGGGGTGAGAGCCGCCATGCGCTCGCCCACAAACTGCCAGCGTCGCGCGTCCCACGGGTGCGCCTGTGTTTGCTCAGCGCACAAGGCCGCCACCACCACCACATCGGGCGGCAGATCGGTGGGCACATCGGCCAGCGCCCAAGGGTGAACCCACCACACCTGGCGCCCTGCCACCACGTCGGCCTGTGGCGCTGAAAAGCCCAGGGCTTCAGGCGGCGCATCCAAAAGGGCCGGCTCGTCTTCGCCTGCCTCGTTGCGGGCTCTGGCCTGTGTGACGGTGGCCAGGTTGTGGGCCAAGATCTCCAGCGTTTCGTACGTGGTGTCCAACAACGTGCCACGGCTGTGCCACGGCGCGGGGGCGAATTTTTCGACGTTGTCGGCATTGAACAAATACGGCTTGCTGCTGCCCGTGCCCGCAACCCACTGCCAGCTGAGGTAGTTGCTGGCGATGTCGCCGTCGAGCAAGTGGCCGTACATCCAGTCGGCGCCGACCCGCCAATGCACCTTGCGCAAATGCACCAAGTAACTGGCCAGCCACATGCGGGCGTGGTTGTGCAAATAACCGCTGGCGTAGAGGGTTGACACCGCTTGGTCGATCACAGGCACCTGGGTGCAGGCATAACGCACATCGTCGGGCAGCAGCTGGGAATAGGCCGACTCAGGCAGCACCCCTTCGTGCAAGGAAGCGGCCATGCCCGGCTCGCCGAGGTGCTGGTGCACGTGCTGGTAGTACTCGCGCCAGCCCAACTCCATCATGAACTTGTGCTGCACGCCCAAACGGTGGCGGTGGTACATGGTGCTGGCCACATCCAGCACACTCAAAAATCCATGCGTCAAATATGGCGACAAACGGCTCACCGCGCCATTCAAATCATTGCGCGAATAGGCGTAGTGTTTGGGCTCGACCAAGTTCAGCCGCTCAAGCGCTGCTTGGGGTGTTGGAGGAAATTCGTGCATCACAGAGGGTGAATTGTGCCCGCTCTGCCTCGGTACACTTTGACCATGCCTTCTCTGCCCGTTGTCCCTGTTGACCCCCGCACCTGCCCCTTTTGTGGCGATCCCAATGGGTGTGCGACGGGAACTGCGCCGACCCCAGGTACACCCCATGTCTGATCGCGGCTCACTGGCCGAACTGCAAAGCCGTTACGGCACACGACACCGCTGGTTGTTGCTGGCCACGGTGATGATCGGCTCGATGGCGGCCATCATTTCGTCGACCATCATGAACGTGGGCATTCCCGACATGAGTCGGCAATTTGCCATTGGCCAAGAGCAAGCCCAATGGGTGAGTTCAGGCTTCATGGTGGCCATGACCGTGTCGATGCTCACCACCCCTTGGTTGTTGGTGCGCTTTGGTTACCGGCGCACCTACACCGGGTGCATGTTGTTGCTGGCTGGCGCAGGCGTTGCGGGTGGCTTGTCGACCGACTACAACTGGGTGCTGGTGGCGCGCGTGGCCGAAGGCTTGGCGGCAGGGGTGGTGCAGCCCATCCCCGCCATCATCATCTTGCGGGCCTTTGACACCTCAGAACAAGGACGGGCCAACAGTTGGTTTGGCATGGGCGTGGTGTTGGCCCCCGCCATTGGCCCCAGCATTGGCGGCTTGTTGGTCGACATGTTTGGCTGGCGATCGCTGTTCTTCATGGTGGTGCCGTTCTGCGCGGCTTCTTTGTGGCTGTCGCACCGCTACGTGCCCACCAGCGCCCCTGGTGGCGTGAGCGCCAACCACGGCAAGCCCACTCTGGATGTGGGTGGCTTGGCGCTGGCCACCGTGGGCACTTTGTGCCTGCTCAACGGGCTGGTGTTGCTGCACCGGGCTCAGTACAGCCTATCGGCCGTGTTGCTCATGTCCACCCTGGGCTGCTTGGTTGGCTTCATTGCCTGGCAACGTTGGCAAATGGCCCGCGACGGTCTGCCCTTGATGAACTTGTCGCTGTTCGCCCATCGCCCGTTCGCCATGGGCACGGTGGTGGCCTTCATCTATGGCATTGCCTTGTTTGGGTCCACTTATTTGATTCCGGTTTATCTGCAATTGGGCCTGGGCCTGTCGGCCAGCCACGTCGGCACCTTGCTGCTGCCTGCGGGTTTGGTGTTGGCGTTGACCATTGCCATCGTGGGCCGCTACTCCAGCACCCATCCCACGCATTTGTTGGTGAGCTTTGGCTTGGCGATGCTCGCGCTGTCGTTTGCGCTGATGTTGATCGTCAATTTACAAACCGGTTTGTGGGTTTTGGTGCTGTTGACCTTGCTGGGCCGCATTGGCCTGGGCTTTGTGCTGCCCTCACTCAACATTGGTGCGATGCGCAGCCTGGACACACAACTGATTCCTCAAGGTGCGAGCACCATCAACTTTGTGCGCATGCTCGGCGGTGCTGCCGGCGTGAGCTTGTGCGGCATCTTGCTGGAGTGGCGTTTGGCCGCACATGGCGACACATTGACCAACACCCAGCTCTCGCTGAATCGACTGGCAGCGTTTGACGAGGTGTTTTTGATCTTGGCTGCGGTGTGTTCCTTGGCCATGTGGGCCGCCTGGAAAATTCGAGACGTCCGTCACCCAGCTCTGGCAGAAGAAAAGTAAATCACCATGTGCCAACTCCTAGGCCTCAATTGCAAAAACCCCACCGACGCGACCTTCAGCTTCACTGGGTTTGCACAGCGTGCGGGGGTGACCGACCACCACGCCGACGGGTGGGGGATTGCGTTTTTTGAAGGGTCAGAGCAAGACCGGGGCTTGCGCCACTTCATCGACCACTTGCCGGCCAGCATATCGCCCGTGGCCGAGCTGATTCGCCGCTACCCGATCAAAAGCCGCAACGTGATTTCGCACATTCGCAAAGCCACGCAAGGCAAGGTGGCGCTGGAAAACTGCCACCCGTTTGTGCGCGAACTCTGGGGCCGCTACTGGGTGTTTGCGCACAACGGCAATTTAGAAAACTATGCACCGCGTTTGCATGGCAACTTCAAACCTGTGGGCCAAACCGACAGCGAGCAAGCGTTTTGCTGGCTGATGCAAGAGCTGGCCAAGTCGCACGCCAGTGTGCCCTCGGTGGCAGAGCTCACACTCACACTGCGCGAGTTGGTTCCTCGCATTGCCAAGCATGGCACCTTCAACTTCTTACTGTCCAACGGGCAAGCGCTGTGGGCCCATGCTTCCACCCACTTGTGCTACATCGAGCGACGCCATCCCTTTGCCACCGCCACCTTGAGCGACCAAGACATGAGCATCAACTTTGCAGAGCATGCCTCACCCGATGACCGCGTGGCTGTGGTGGTCACAGCACCACTGACCACCAACGAAACCTGGACGCCGTTTGCACCCGGTGAGTTGAAGGTATTTGTGGATGGAGAGGTTGTTTTGGGGTGAGGCTAGGTGGTTTGGCATGACACACCATCACGTGGCTTCAAGCTGCCAGTAACTCTTCGCGCAAAAGATAGGGCTTGACCAATACGTCCGCCGGCAAATTAAGCTGATCGACCAAACGACGAATCATTTCGAGCGTCAATGGGCGCGTCCTGTTCAAGATATCGGCAACACGGCCACGAGGCCCAATCATGGGTTCAAGGTCTTTACGACTCAAGCCGCGACTTTCCATGACGTGCTCAATGAGCTCAATGGGGTCTGGGTCAGCCATCGGGACATGCGTTTTCTCGTAATGCGCCACCACCAGGGTGAGCACATCCAGACGCTCGGCCTCAGCAGATTTGGCGGGTGCAGACCAAAGCCGCTCGATTTCATCCAGTGCAGCTTTGTATTCTTTTTTGTTGTGAATTGTGCGGATTTCCATCGGTTTCTCCTTTAGACGTTGAGCACATCAATCTTGTCGTACTGCGCATGTGTGCCAACAAACTTCACAAACATCAACCCTTTGTCATAGCGCACAAGCACGACCAATCGGTAGTCATTGCCCTTGATGTTGAACACCACGCGGTTGTTGGCAGTAAAGCTTGCATTCCTGTAAGCCTCCTTGATGTCAACGGGTGATTTCCATTGAGCCCTACTCGCCAGCGCGTACCAAGCCCTGAGAGGTGTTTGTGCGTCAGGATGCTTTGCCCAAAATGCACGAAGAGTAGATATCGCTATGACTCGCATGTTTCATGATGATACCAAATTGGTATCGACTTAGAAAAGGCAATGTCGTCTCACACAGATAACAAGGTGTCATCTGGAGAAATAAAAGAGACGGCAGATCTGCTGGGCAAACGCATCGTATTGATCGATGGACATCTTCTCACTAGGCTGATGATCCGTTTCGACATAGGTTGCAGGGCTGAAGAGGTGATCCACATCAAAAAGCCAGATGAAGACTTTTTTGACGAATGAGTCGACTCAAGGGCAAGAGTCTCCGCAACGCATCACCCAGAATTCAACGCCCCCAAGCCCCACTCAGCGCCGCACCGCTGCCTCCAGCGCGTCGATAAATAAAGCCGCCACGTTGCAGCCGGTTTGGTCAAAGATTTCTTGAAAGCACGTCGGGCTGGTGACGTTCACCTCGGTCAGGCAGTCACCAATCACATCCAAGCCCACCAGCAACAAACCACGTGCTGCCAGCACAGGGCCCAGGGCCTCGGCTATTTCGCGGTCGCGCGGCGAAATGGCTTGCGCCACGCCTTTGCCACCTGCGGCCAAGTTGCCGCGCACTTCACCGCCCTGGGGAATGCGTGCCAAGCAATATGGCACCACGTGGCCACCGATCACCAACACGCGTTTGTCGCCCTGCGCAATGGCCGGTAAAAACTTTTGCACCATCACGGTTTGGGCACCGTCGCGGTTGAGGGTTTCAACGATGGCGCCAAGGTTCAAACCATCGGCTTTGACACGGAAAATGCCCATGCCGCCCATGCCGTCGAGCGGCTTCAAGATGATGTCTTGGTGCTGGGCATGAAAGTTTTTGATGGCTTGTGCATCGCGCGTCACCAGCGTGGGGCTGATGAATTGCGCAAACTCCAAAATGGCGAGCTTCTCGGGATGGTCGCGCAAAGCGGCGGGCTTGTTGAACACCTGGGCGCCCTCGCGCTCGGCTTGCTCTAACAAGTGGGTGGCGTAAAAGTATTCGCTGTCGAACGGTGGGTCTTTGCGCATGATCACCGCGTCTACGCTGTGCAAGGCCAGGTGCTCGTCGACACCTTGCACCTCAAACCATGCGTCGGCCTCACCCGTGAGGCGAATGCGCTGAGCCCGCGTGGTGACCTTGTGTCCGCTTTGCCACACGATGTCGTGTGGCTCGCAGGCCAACACGTGGTGGCCACGTTGTTGTGCTTCGCGCATCATGGCAAAGGTGGTGTCTTTGTAGATTTTGAAAGACGCCAGGGGGTCTGCCACGAAGAGGATGTGCATGGTTTAAATCTCGATCTTGCTGCCCAACTCGACCACCGAGTTGCTGGGCAGGTTCAAGAAGTCGGCGGCAGAACTGGCGTTAAGGTGCATTTGCGCGAACAGTTTTTCGCGCCACTGCGACATGCCTGAACCGATGGTTGGCACGATGCTGTCGCGCGACAAGAAGTAGCTGGTGGTCATGGGACTGACGTCGCAGCCCATGCCGCGCAGCTGGGCCAAGGCGCCGGGTACGTCGGGGTTGTCTTTGAAACCATAGTGAATGACCACCTGCCAGCAGTCGTGGCCCAGAGGACTGACCACCAAGCGCTCGGCATCAGAGACCCAAGGCACTTCATGGTTTTGCACATTCACAAACAGGTTTTGCGCGTGCAGCACTTTGTTGTGCTTGAGGTTGTGCAGCATGGCATTGGGCACCGAGCCTTTGCCAGAGGTCAGGAACACAGCCGTGCCATCCACGCGGGTGGGGGGTGACACGAACACGGCTTCTAAGAAGCTGGACAAGTCCAAGGCTTCCTCTTTGCGCTTTTCATTCAAGATGTCCCGACCATCACGCCAAGTGAGCATGAGCATCAGGATGACGGCGCCAATGAAAAGCGGGAACCAGCCGCCCTCAAACAACTTGAGCAGATTGGAAGCCCAGAAGGCAAGGTCCACCACAAAGAAAAAGCCCGTGGCCACCAGGCACAACCACAAGGGGTATTTCCAGCTGTAACGAATCACAAAGAACGTCAGCACGGTCGTGATGAGCATGTCGGTGCACACCGCAATGCCATAGGCGGCGGCCAGGTTGCTGGACGACTTGAACATCATCACCGCCAAGACGATGGTGACAAACAAGCCCCAGTTCACGAGGGGGATGTAAATTTGACCGGTGTCTTTGACGCTGGTGTGCAGCACTTGCAAACGTGGCAAAAACCCAAGTTGCACCACCTGCTTGGTGACGCTGAAGGCACCCGAAATCAGGGCTTGAGAGGCAATCACCGTGGCTGCGGTGGCCAAGGCCACCAGGGGCACCAGCAGCCAATCGGGCGCCATCAGAAAGAAGGGGTTAGACACCGCATCAGGGTTGCTGAGCAACAAAGCGCCTTGGCCAAAGTAGTTCAGCGTCAACGCGGGCATGACCACCGTGAACCAAGCCACTCGAATTGGCTTTTTGCCAAAGTGCCCCATGTCGGCATACAAAGCTTCGCCGCCTGTGACGCACAAGACCACGGCGCCCAAAATCAAGAAAGTGATTTCGGGTTCATTGAAGATGAAGCTCAGCGCGTAAAACGGACTGATGGCCCACAAAATTTCTGGGTGGGCCGCGATGTGATACACCCCCAAAGCGGAGATGGCCATGAACCACACCACGGTGATCGGGCCAAAGAACTTGCCAATGCCGCCCGTGCCACGCTTTTGAACGGCAAACAAACAGAACAAGATGATGAGGGTGAGTGGGATCACATATTTCTTGAAGGCGGGGGACACCACCTCCAAACCTTCCACCGCAGACAGCACCGAAATGGCCGGGGTGATGACACCGTCACCATAGAACAAGCAGGTGCCAAAAATGCCCACCAACAGCATCTTGCTGCGCAGTTTGGGTTTGTCTTTGACCGACATGGAGGCCAGGGCCAACATGGCCACCAAGCCACCTTCGCCGTTGTTGTCCGCCCGCAGCACCAAGGCCACGTACTTCACCGAAACGATGGTGGTCAGGGTCCAAAAGAAAATCGACAAAATGCCGTAAACGTTGTCAGGGGTGAACTCCACATGGCCGGAGCCAAACACCTCTTTCATGGCGTACAGCACACTGGTGCCGATGTCGCCATACACAACGCCAATGGCGCCCAGCGTCAAAGCAGCCAGAGAAGACTTGGCGTGTTGTTCCATCTCGTGAACCTCAGTCGTAATTTTCAGCTTCAGGGTCGGTCGCTTCGAGTTCGTAACTCGCAGCCAGCATGGCCAAGCGGCCAATCACCCCATACATGTAGAAACGGTTGGGCGTGCTCGCACCAGGCTTGACACCGGGCTGCGGCGTGTGCGCGCTCTGCTCAAAAGCCAAGGGCACAAAACTGGCGCCAGGGGCATTCAAGTTCTCGTCAATGCCACGGTCGGCATGCACGCGGTAGAAGCCGCCCACCACATAGCGGTCCATCATGTAGACCACGGGCTCGGCCACCGCGTCGTTCAAGCGCTCATAGGTGAGCACGCCCTCTTGGATGATCACTTGGTTGACCGCCTGTCCGTCTTTGACCACGCTCATTTTGTTGCGCGTTCTGCGGTTCAAGGCGTCCAGGTCTTTGACATCGCGCACCGTCATGATGCCCATGCCATAGGTGCCGTTGTCGGCTTTGACGATGACGAATGGTTTTTCTTGGATGCCGTACTCTTTGTATTTGCGCTTGATCTTGGTGAGCAAGGCGTCCACATTGGTTTGCAAGCACTCCATGCCCGTGCCTTCGGCAAAGTCGACTTCGCCGCACTGGTTGAACATGGGGTTGATCAACCATGGGTCGATGCCCAACAGTTTGCCAAAGCGTTTGGCCACTTCTTCGTAGCACTCAAAGTGTTTGCTCTTGCGGCGCACGCTCCAGCCCGCGTGCAAAGGCGGCAACAAATACTGCTCGTGCAAGTCTTCCAAGATGCCGGGAATGCCCGCGCTCAAGTCGTTGTTGAGCAAGATGGTGCAAGGGTCAAAGTCTTTGAGGCCCAAGCGGCGTTTGCTGCGAATCACGGGCTCAAGGGTGACATGGTCCCCGTTGGGCAAGTCGATGGTGGTGGTTTCTTTGATCTCAGGATTGATCGACCCAATGCGCACATTCAAACCAGCCATGTGAAAGATGCGCTGCAGTTGCGCGACGTTCGACAGGTAGAAGGTGTTGCGGGTGTGGTTCTCAGGGATGACCAGCAGGTTGCGGGCTTCGGGGCAGATTTTTTCAATCGCGGCCATCGCCGCTTGCACCGCCAAGGGCAGCATCTCGGGGGTGAGGTTGTTCCAGCCGCCGGGGTAAAGGTTGGTGTCGACCGGCGCGAGCTTGAAGCCCGCATTGCGAATGTCCACCGAGCTGTAAAACGGGGGCGTGTGCTCCATCCATTCCAAGCGAAACCAGCGCTCAATGGCGGGCATGGAGTCGAGGATGCGTTGCTCGAGTTCGTTGATGGGGCCGGTCAAGGCCGTGATAAGGTGGGGAACCATGGTGTCCTTCTAGTGGAGGGCAATTCTAGGACCTTGCATCAAGCTTCAAAGCGTCAAGCCTGGCCCTGTCACTGAACTGTCTCAATGGCGGATTTCGCCCTGGCCCAAGACCACGTACTTCAGGGAAGTCAGTCCTTCGATCCCCACGGGACCGCGGGCGTGGAATTTGTCAGTGGAAATGCCTATTTCAGCACCCAAACCATATTCAAAACCATCGGCAAACCGGGTGCTGGCGTTGACCATGACGCTGGACGAATCGACCTCGCGCAGGAAACGCTGGGCATGCATGTGGTCGCGGGTGAGGATGGCCTCGGTGTGGTGGCTGCCGTAGTGGTTGATGTGCTCAATCGCCGCATCCAACCCGTCGACCACCTTGATGCTGACGATGGGTCCAAGGTATTCCTCAAACCAATCTTGCTCGGTGGCGTCTTTCAACTGCGCGCCCTGAACACTGGCCAACAAGGCACGGGCTTCGGGGCAGCAGCGCATTTCGACGCCTTTGTCGGCAAACACCCGCCCAATGCGCGGCAGAAAAGCAGCCGCCACACCACGCGCCACCAACACACTTTCGCTGGCATTGCAGGGGCTGTATTTTTGGGTCTTGGCGTTGTCTGTCACCGTCACGGCCATGTCCATGTCGCAGGGGTCGTCCACGTAGGTGTGGCAGTTGCCATCCAAGTGTTTGATGACGGGCACTTTGGCGTCGCGGCTGATGCGCTCGATCAAGCCCTTGCCGCCGCGCGGAATGATGACGTCGACAAACTCGGGCATGGCAATCAAATGGCCCACGGCTTCGCGGTCGGTGGTGGACACCAGCTGCACCGCGTGGGCAGGCAAGCCAGCCGCCACCAAGGCTTGTTGCACCAGCAAGGCCAGGGCTTTGTTGGATTCAATGGCTTCTGAGCCGCCACGCAAGATGCAGGCATTGCCGCTCTTGATGGCCAAAGACGCCGCCTCGATGGTGACGTTAGGACGGCTCTCGAAAATCATGCCGAACACGCCAATGGGCACACGCATTTGACCCACGCGAATGCCGCTGGGTTGTTGTTTCATGCCCATGATTTCGCCAATCACATCGGGCATGCTGGCGAGTTGCTCGCACCCCTGTGCGCAGGTCTCCAACACCTTGGGGCTGAGTTTGAGGCGATCCACCATGGGGGCCTCCAGGCCTGCCGCAGTGGCTCGGGCGATGTCTTTGGCGTTGTCGATTTGCAAGGCGTCGACGTTGGCGCGCAACAAGGCGGCCAAGTTGCGCAGCGCTTGGCTTTTGAGCGCAGCCGAGGCTTTGGCCATGTGGGCGGCAGCGGTTTTGGCCTGTGCGCCCAAGAGCTGCATGTGCTCGGCAAGGGTGTGTGGTGTCATGGCGGTATTTTCCTTCAAGCGGGCCGCGTCATGCAGGCGCGGCACAAGCGCATGGCCAAGCGGTCCAGGGCCTGCCAGTTGTCGGCGGGCCAGTCGGGCACTTTGAGGCCTTTGACAATGCCGTCGACCTGATGGGCCGACTGCAACAACTTGTCCAGCATGCCCACGCTCAAGCGCGGCAAGACACGCTCGAACAGTCGCTCGCGAGGCCCCCAAATGCGTTGCTCACGCAACACCATGGGCAAGGCCTTGCCAGCAGCCACAGCGTCTTTCACACGCTTCAAGGCACGTATTTCTTCGGCCAGGGTGTAGTGCACCAGCACCTCGGCCTCGCCCTCGGCTTTGAGCCCGTCCAACATGCGCTGCACGCGCAAGGGCTGGCCACTGAGCACGGCCTCGGAGAGTTTGAAGACGTCGTAACGCGCCACATTGAGCACGGCACGCTCGACCTGCTCCAAACTGAGCTCACCGGCGGGATAGAGCAAGGCCAATTTTTGAATCTCTTGGTGTGCCGCCAACAAATTGCCTTCCACCCGGTCGGCAAAAAACTGCAAGGTGTGTTGCCCGGCCTCTCCTTCGGCCACGCGTTGTTGCTGCGCAGCCAAGCGTTGGGCAATCCAGGTCGGCAACGCCTGTCGCTCGACGGGGTCGATCTGCACGCTGATGCCGTTGTTCTCGAGTGCGGCAAACCATGCAGTGCTCTTGGTCTGTTTGTCCAAGCGCGGCAACAACACCAGGGTCAAGGTGCTGTCATTGCCCACCGCCATGTCTGCGATCTGCTGCAACGCCACACTGCCTTCTTTGCCTGGCTTGCCCGAGGGAATGCGAATTTCAATGATTTGTTTGTCGGCAAACAAGCTCATGGCGCCCCCGGCGGCCAGCACTTCGCCCCAATCAAAATGGGCACCGGCCACGGTGAACACGCTGCGCTCGGTGAAGCCCTGACTGCGCGCGATGCGTCGGATGCTGTCCGCGGCCTCTTGCTGTAACAAGGGCTCGTCACCGTGCAAGGTGTAGAGGCTGCGCAGGCCTTTGCTGGCTGGCCCCTGCAAGTGTTGCGCAAGTTGGTTGGCCGCAATCTGCATGGCGGCTCTCAGAGTTGGCGCAAGGTGGCCAAGCGACGTTGGATTTGTTGCACCAAGTCGTTTTCCATGTCGCGGTAGAGCAAGCCTTCTTCCGACTCTTTGAACAAAGCGCCGGTTTCGTTGAAGTTGATGTCGCGGTTGAGCTGGATTTCAGCTTCGGGAATCAACTCTTTGCCTTCTAAGGTGCGCACCCGAAAGCGATACCGCAAGCGCAGTTGGTATTCACGGATCGCGCCCGACGAGGTGCGGCCCACCACCACTTTTTCTCGGAACTCAGCCAACTGATCAAAGATGATTTGCGCGCGCTCAATTTGTCTGGCGTCGCTGATGACCTCCACCTGCCCGGTCGAAGTCAAGCTGCGATGCAGCTTGATGCCCAGCGGCGAATTGACGGGCACCGTGCTGAAAACCGTGCGAAATGCATAGTTGGGCGGTTGGCGCAGCTCAAAGCCACAGCCGGCCAGCATCACGGCGGCTCCAACAGCCAAGCCAAGTGCAAAACGACGGCGTGTGTGCATGGCTGACCTTTAAACCACCACGTTGACCAAACGGCCAGGCACCACGATGACCTTCTTAGGCGCAGCCCCGTTGGCTTGCTTGATGAAAGCTTCGGTGGCCAGGGCCGCTTGCTCAATCTCTTCTTTGGACGCGGTGGCGCTGACACGCACCGCACCACGCAGCTTGCCGTTGATTTGCAACATCAGTTCAATCTCGTCACGCAACAAGGCCGACTCGTCCACCTCGGGCCAAGCGGTGTCGAGCAAGTCGCCCAAGCGTTTGGCATAGCCCAGTTGCGTCCAAAGGTTGGCGCTGATGTGCGGGCAAGCGGGGTAGAGCAAGCGCAGCAGCACCGACATACCTTCGCACAACACGAGGGCGTCGGCTGGGCTGCCATCGGACTTGAAATCCTCCAGTGCGTTGAGCAACTTCATGCAGCCCGACACCACGGTGTTGTATTGCATGCGCTCGTAGTCGTAGCTGACTTGTTTGAGCACCAAGTGCAGGTCGCGACGCAGGTCTTTGGCTTCGGTGCGAAGCGCTGCGGAATGGGCATCGGCCACCCCAGCCGCTTGCAGCGTGGCCTCGTGCTTGACCGCAAAGTTCCATACCCGGCGCAAGAAGCGGTAGCTGCCCTCCACGGCCGCGTCGTTCCACTCCAGAGTCGCCTCGGGTGGCGCGGTGAACATGGTGTACAGACGCGCGGTGTCTGCACCGTATTTCTCAATCAGGTCTTGCGGGTCCACGCCGTTGTTCTTGGACTTGGACATGGTGCCCACGCCCTCGTAGTCGATGGGTGTGCCCACGGGCAATTTGCCATCGCTGCTGTCGGCCTCGTTCTTAAGCTTGGCGCCTACCACCTTGCCTGCGTCATCGAGCACATGCTCCACATCGTGCGGCCAGAAGTAATCTTTGCCGCCTTTGGCGGTGCGCCGCGAGTAAATGTGGTTGAGCACCATGCCTTGTGTGAGCAGCTTGGTGAACGGTTCGTCCACGGTGACGAGCCCCATGTCGCGCATGACCTTGGTCCAAAAACGCGCGTAGAGCAGGTGCAGGATGGCGTGCTCAATGCCGCCAATGTACTGATCCATGCCGCTGCCGCCGGTGGCTTTGTCAGCGTCGCGCATCCAGTAGCTTGTGCCCTCAGCCACCATGTGGTCGGCATTGGTCGGGTCGCAATAGCGCATGAAGTACCAAGACGAATCCACAAAGGTGTCCATGGTGTCGGTCTCGCGGCGCGCGGGCTTGCCGCACACGGGGCAAGTCACCCCAGCGTGAAAGCCTTCGTGTGTGTGCAAGGGGTTGCCCGAGCCGTCGGGTATGCAGTCTTGCGGCAGCACCACCGGCAGGTCTTTTTCGGGCACCGGCACCGCGCCGTGTTCGTCACAGTGGATGATGGGTATCGGGGTGCCCCAGTAACGCTGGCGGCTCACGCCCCAGTCGCGCAAACGCCAAGTGGTTTTTTTCTCACCCAGGCCCTTGGCTGCCAACAACTCGGCCACTTTGGTCACAGCGTCTTTGAACCGCAGTCCATCGAGTGCCCCAGAATTGACGCACACACCCGCTTTGGTGGCATACCACTCTTGCCAGGCTTTTGTATCGAACACCAAGGAAGCGGCATCGGCGGTTGCGGCCGCGTCAAGGCCCACCACTTGTTGGATGGGCAGGTCGTATTTCAAAGCAAATGCAAAGTCACGCTCATCGTGCGCAGGCACACCCATCACGGCGCCATCGCCATACGACATGAGCACATAGTTGCCGACCCACACTTCGACTTGCGCCCCGGTCAAGGGGTGCGTAACGAACAAGCCCGTGGCCATCCCCTTTTTTTCTTGGGTGGCCAGTTCAGCTTCGGTGGTACCACCGGTTTTGCATTCTTCAAGGAATGCGGCCAAGGCCGGGTGAGATGCCGCCGCGTGCAAAGCGAGTGGGTGTTCGGCCGCCACCGCGCAGAAGGTCACGCCCATGAGGGTGTCGGCACGCGTGGTGAACACGTACATGCGGCCCTGTCTCTTATACACATCTGACGCTGCCGACGAAGCTAGA
>NZ_JAVLFP010000068.1:0-36591 GCF_046052825.1 Limnohabitans sp. | reverse complement strand
GTATCGACGTGAGGCGTATAAATGGCTTTGTGTTTGCCGCGCAAACGGAGGGCAACTTCGCTGGCTACCCGTCCGAGCACCTTATCGGTGGCGTCAATCACAAACCACTCATGCACCACGTCAGCGGGTTTTGCGCTGAAAGTAGACATAGTTAAATCCTAAAAGGAGAGTTGGTTTGTAGGGCCCTTTTCCACGGTCGGCGTTCTTCTGTTGAGAACCTCTTAGGTGGGATGTGCTTTTTGCAAAGCCTCTGCCGCGGGACCACTCGTTCGCTGCAGAGCCAGAAATTATACGCAAAATCAAGCACTTGGCGCAAGCTCCGTAACCGGGGCTGAGAATGGACGGGTTACCATCCCCGACTATGTTCAGTTACCGCCACGCTTTTCACGCCGGAAACCATGCCGACGTCCTCAAACACCTGACCTTGATTGCCACCTTGCGTCATTTGATGCACAAGGATGCAGGCATTCAATTCGTCGACACCCACGCGGGTGCGGGCTTGTACCGATTGGACGGCGACTACGCTGAAAAAAGCGGTGAAGCGGCCGATGGCGTGCTCAAACTCAAGGGCTTACCTGCCGATGAACAGGTCGAGGCATTGAAGGACTACCTCAGCATGGTGGCCAGTTTCAATGACAAAGGCAGCTCAAGGGTCTACCCTGGATCGCCTTTCATCATCCAGCGCTTGATGCGTCATGAAGCACGCGACCGGCTCAAGTTGTTTGAGTTGCATCCCACCGACCACAAATCGCTGACAGGCAACATCGAACAACTGGAAGCAGGTCGCACCGTCAGCGTGGCGCGACAAGATGGGTTTGAAGCACTCAAAGCCTTGCTGCCCCCGCCCGTCTCGTCCAGCGGTTCACGCCGCTCTATGGTGTTGATTGACCCCAGCTACGAACTCAAAACAGATTACTACCGCGTGCTCGACTGCATCCAAGACTGTCTGAGGCGTTTTGCCACCGGCACGTATTTGGTGTGGTACCCCATCATACCGCGTCCTGAAGCACATGATTTGCCGCGCAAGCTCAAAACCTTGTGCAGCCAAGTCAAAAAGCCTTGGCTGCACGCCACCTTGGCGATCGGTCGCGCCACGGGGGGGGACGACACGGGATTGAGCGCCAGCGGCATGTTTTTGATCAACCCGCCCTATACCTTGAAGCCCCTACTCAATGAGGCCTTGCCTGTGCTGGAAAAATCTTTGGGACGCGGCCCTGGGCAGGGCTGGAGCGTCGAGTCGGGCGGCTGAACGTCCTCCCCTCAGGAAAACCACTAGGCATTGCGCCCAATTAACCGACCGATTGGTCGGTTAATTTCTTATACTGCCAGCGGCGCCCATTTGTCCGGCGCAGGAGTGGTTCATGTACACCCAATCTTTCAACGTCCCAGACAAGTCCGAAGACACAGCCAATCCCGGACTCAAAGTGGTCACAACGCCCTTGAGCGCCAACCAGACAGAGCTGCAAACGGCTTTTGACGCTCGCATTGACGCCGATGGGCGCATCGAGCCGCAAGACTGGATGCCAGAGGCCTATCGCAAAACATTGGTGCGCCAAATCAGTCAACACGCGCACAGCGAAATCGTAGGCATGCTGCCGGAGGGCAACTGGATCAGCCGGGCTCCGAGTTTGAAGCGCAAAGCGATTTTGATTGCCAAGGTGCAAGACGAAGGCGGGCATGGTCTGTACCTCTACAGCGCAGCAGAAACCTTGGGCACCAGCCGTGACCAAATGCTCGACGCCCTGCACAACGGTCGCGCCAAATACAGCTCGATCTTCAACTACCCCACCCTCACATGGGCCGATGTGGGCGTGATCGGTTGGCTGGTCGATGGTGCCGCGATCATGAATCAGATCCCGCTCTGTCGCTGCTCTTATGGCCCCTACGCGCGTGCCATGGTGCGGGTTTGCAAGGAAGAGTCTTTCCACCAACGCCAAGGCTATGAGGCCTTGCTGGTGATGATGACCGGCACAGCCGAACAACGCGCCATGGTGCAAGACGCGGTGAACCGCTGGTGGTGGAAATGTTTGGCCATGTTTGGACCTCCCGATGCCGACAGCCCCAACAGCGCACAAGGCATGCGCTGGGGCATCAAGCGCATCAGCAACGACGACTTGCGTCAAAAGTTCGTCGACGCCACCGTGCCACAAGCCAAGGTGCTGGGCGTCACGCTGCCCGACCCCGATCTGAAATGGAACGAAGAACGCCAGCATCACGACTATGGCGCCATCGATTGGGACGAGTTTTGGGCCACCGTCAACGGCAACGGCCCTTGCAACAAAGAGCGCTTGGGCACCCGGGTGAAAGCCTGGCATGAAGGCCAATGGGTGCGCGATGCAGCCCTGGCGCACGTCCGCAAACAACAAGCCAAACAGATGAAGGAGGCGGCATGACCACCACCCCAAACACCAAAGCCCTGAGCGAGTGGCCGCTGTGGGAAGTTTTCATCCGCAGCAAACAAGGCCTGGAGCACAAACATTGCGGCAGCCTGCATGCCAGCGATGCGCAACACGCCCTGCAAATGGCACGTGATGTGTACACCCGCCGCCAGGAAGGGGTGAGCATTTGGGTGGTGCCCTCCCACACCATCACCGCCAGCGCACCCGATGACAAGGCCGAGCTGTTCGACCCCGCCGGTGACAAGGTCTACCGTCATCCCACCTTCTATGAGATTCCCGACGAAGTGGGGCACATGTGAAACACGTCACAGCGCCCATCGACTACCTCTTGCACTTGGCAGACAACGCCTTGGTGCTGGGCCAACGCAATGCGGAATGGTGTGGCCACGGCCCCATCCTTGAAGAAGACATTGCCATGTCCAACATCAGCCTCGACCTGATAGGTCAGGCGCGGCTGCTTTACCAGCATGTGGCGACGCTCAAAAACGATGGCAGCACCGAAGACCGTTTGGCTTATTTCCGCGATGCGGCTGAATTTCGCAACTACACCCTGCTGGAGTTACCGCACCATGGCCCATTGGTGGGCTACGCGTTGGACAACCGCGACTACGCCACCACCATCGTGCGTAACTTTTTGTACAGCGCCTTGATGGCGCTGGTGTGGGAGCAGTTGCAACAGGCGCAGGATGCGCAATTGGCGGCCATTGCCAGCAAGTCACTGAAAGAAGTGCGCTACCACCTGAGGCATTCGCGCGACTGGATGATCCGCATGGGCGACGGCACAGAGCTGTCGCACCGCAAAGCGCAAGACGCGCTGGACCATTTGATGCCTTACACCCAGGAGTTCTGGCAAGGGTCTGACTTTGAAGCACAGGCCGTTCAGTGCGGCTGTGGCGTCGACAGGGCCACGCTTCACACAAATTGGCTGGCATTGGCGCAAGAGGCCGCCACACAAGCCGGACTGCTTTTGTCCAGCGACGAGGGATATGTGACCACGGGCAAGCAAGGCGTGCACTCTGAACATCTGAGCTTCTTGCTGGCCGAGATGCAAAGTCTGGCACGCGCCCACCCACAGGGTGTCTGGTGAGCGCACCGGCAACAGCCCACACGCTGGCTCAAGTGTGGACAGCACTTGACGCACTCACCGACCCGGAAATTCCAGTGGTGAGCTTGCGCGAGATGGGCATCTTGCGGGACGTGCGCCACGCGGCAGATGGACACACGGTAGAGGTGGTGGTCACCCCCACCTACAGCGGCTGCCCGGCGATGGAACAAATTGAAGACGATGTGCGCGCCAGCGTCACGGCACTGGGTATTCCAGCACGCGTCATCACACAACTGGCCCCTGCATGGACCACCGATTGGATGAGCGACGTGGCGCGCCAAAAACTGCGCGACTACGGCATTGCGCCACCGGCTGCCTGTGGGCAAACCACCCGGGTGATTCAGTTCGCCAGCCATCGCGCTCTACCTGATGTGGTGCCCTGCCCACGTTGCGGTTCGCACGACACCACGGAAAACTCACACTTTGGTTCCACCGCCTGCAAAGCACTCTACAAATGCCTGCACTGCATGGAACCGTTTGACTATTTCAAACCCTATTGACTCACAGGCAGCACACCATGTCGGCAACCTCTCGCTTTCATGAACTCACGGTGTCACGCATTGACCCCGAGGCCGCACAGGCGGTCGCCATCATCTTCCATGTCCCACCCGAGCTGCGTGACAGCTTTGCATTCAAACCTGGCCAGTTCTTGACCTTGCGTGCCTCCATCGACGGTGCCGATGTGCGGCGCAGTTATTCCATTTGCTCTACGCCGCTTGTGTTGGCACAAACAGGTCAACTGCAAGTGGGCATTCGCAGGGTAGATGACGGTGTGTTTTCGACATGGGCCACCACGCAACTCAAAACCGGAACCACCCTGAGTGTGATGCCCCCCGAAGGCCGCTTCACCGTGCATCGTCCTCGGGCCCTGCACCGTGTAGGCTTTGCCGCAGGCTCGGGCATCACCCCGATCTTGTCGATCTTGACCAGCTGCCTGCAGACACAACCTGAATCCAAATTCACCTTGGTGTATGGCAATCGACGCATGGACAGCGTGATGTTCAACGAGGCGCTGCAAGATCTCAAAGACCGCTACCCAAGTCGCCTGACCTTGATCCACATCCTGTCTCGCCAGGCACAAGAGGTGCCCCTACTGGAAGGCCGTATCGATGGCGACAAAGTGCGCGCCATCATGCAAGCCTTCTTGCCGGTGCAAAGCATGGACGAAGTCTTTGTGTGCGGGCCAGAGGCCATGATTGAGGCCACCGAAGCTGCGTTGCTGCAAGCGGGCGTTCCCGCCAAACACGTGCACACCGAGCGCTTTGTATCCACCTCGCCCCCCAAGGCCCGCGCCAACTCAGAATCCACAGCCAAGGCAGACACTCACGCGATTTCATTGCGTATCGTGCTCGATGGAAAAACCCACGACCTGCGCATGCAAGCGCATGAGCACGTGCTGGATGTGGCCTTGAATGCGGGACTCGACCTGCCTTACTCATGCAAGGGCGGTGTGTGCTGTACTTGCCGCGCCAAAGTGATGCAAGGCAGTGTGGCCATGCGCAAAAACTTCACGCTTGAGCCTTGGGAAATGGCGCAAGGTTTTGTGCTGAGCTGCCAAGCCTGCCCCACCAGTGACAGCTTGGTGGTGAGCTTCGACGAGCGTTGAATCCCGCACGCGTCAGGCACAAAAAAGCCGCGCACTTGGCGCGGCTTTTTCATGGTGCACGAGGTAATCAGAAGCGGTAGCCGACGCCCACACCCACCAGCACTGGATCCAACTTCAAAGTACCCAGGCTTGCACCCGCGGCGTAAACGTCTGTCTTGATGTAGACCTTTTTCACATCAAAGTTCAGCGACCATTGTTTGTCCAGAGGAATGTCCACACCGGCTTGCAAAGCAGCGCCATAGCTGTGGCTGTCCAACTGAAGCACCGTTGAACCATTCTTCAAATCCACACCGCTGATTTTTGTGTAGTTGAGACCTGCGCCGACATAAGGTTTGTAAGCGCCTAAATCGGTGAAGTGGTATTGAAGCGTCAGCGTTGGGGGCAGATGCTTGAACGTACCCAGAGAAGCCGATCCGGCATAAACCGTCTGGCTTTGTGGAACAGTCAAAATCAATTCAGCTGCCACGTTCTTGTTGATGAAGTATGTGATGTCAACTTCTGGAATGGTTTTGTCGTTCACATTCACGTCCAATGCGTTCACAGTCCCCGTTGTGTCATTGGCCATCTGAAGATTGACCACTCGCGCACGAACCAACCAAGGGCTTTCTTGTGCGGCCACATGACCGGCAACCAACATGCCAACAGCGGCTGCGATGAGAATTTTTTTCATGGTATTTCCTTGAGCTTTACTCGGGGCTATTCCCGTGCTGTCTATTGCACCGCACTGGTTGTGGGCGCAACTTGATGCGCATCAAACCCGAGACGTCCAAAAGATGACTTAGATCAAGGAAACAAATTTTGCCGAAGAAAAAACGACGCGAGGAAAGGCAAGCCCCGCCTTTCCATCAGAAGCGGTAGCCCACACCAACCCCCACCACCCGCAAATTGATTTTGGTGTCCACCGTTGCTCCGGCCATCGTGATGTCAGATCGGAAGTTGCTCCGCTTGATGTCCCAGTTCAAAGACCAGCGCTCATCCAAGGGCACATCCACACCAACTTGCAACGCGGGTCCCCAGACGTGGTTGTTCATCAAGATCGTGGACATGATGGGGTTGGTGAAAGTGATCGTGGAGCTTTTGGTGTAAGTGATGCCCGCTCCTACATAGGGCTTGAAGCCCGACCAACGGTCGGCATGGTATTGCGCCATCAAGGTGGGCGGCAGTTTGCTGAATGTCCCAATGGCCTGGCCTGACATGAACACGGTTTGGTTTTTCAATGCTGTGAAGCTGAACTCCGCCGCCCAATTCTTAGAAAAGAAATAGCTGGCATCCACCTCTGGCATCCACCGTTGCTCGACAGAAAACCCACCCGGGTTGGGGTCATACGCAAAATCAGGCTGAACCGAACGACCTCGTAACAACCACGGGCTGTCTTGCGCTTGGGCCGTCGCTGTTGAAATGAGAAACAATGCTGAGAGTGTCCATGGCTTCAACATAAGGCGACATCCTTGTTATTCAAAAGAGATGACAAATTCTACATTTATATTTCTTTTGTACTGCTTTTAACAATTTTTGCAATGTTGTCGTCAAACGGCCAGAAGTACTTTCAAGAAATCAAACCGAGGTTGCGGCAAATAGCCAAGGTCGACGCGCTTTGGTTCATGCTGTAAAAGTGCAGCCCAGGCGCGCCCGCGCTGCGCAATTGGTCGCACAAATCGGTCACGACCTCCAACCCAAATGCTTTGATGGAAGCCACATCATCGCCATAGCCCTGCAATCGCAAACGGATCCAACGGGGTATTTCAGCCCCACACGCATCTGAAAAGCGCAACAACTGGGCCGAACTGGTGATGGGCATGATGCCTGGCACGATGGGCACTTCCACGCCTAAGCGCTGCGCATCTTCTACGAAACGAAAATACGCGTCACTGTTGTAAAAATATTGGGTGATGGCCGAATCAGCACCGGCCTTGACCTTGGTGGCGAAGGCCTGAAGATCTGCCTCAGCCGATCTGGCTTGTGGGTGAATCTCCGGGTATGCCGCCACCTCAATCGCAAATGATTGCCCTGTTTCAGCGCGAATGAACGCCACCAAATCGCTGGCGTAGTGAAACTCACCGCCCCCGCCATAACCGCTGGGCAAATCACCCCGCAAAGCCACCAAGCGCCGAATGCCCATGGCTTTGAACTCAGCCAGTTGTTGACGCACGCTGTCGCGGGTCGCCCCGATGCATGAAAAATGGGACGCAGCAGGCACCTCCTCCGCCAAGATTTCGTTCAAGGTCGACAAGGTGCCCGCTTGGGTCGATCCACCCGCACCATAGGTGACAGAACAAAACTGAGGCCTCAAAACGTACAGGGCTTGGCGCACAGCGCGCAACTTCTCAGCCCCCTCGGCTGACTTGGGTGGAAAAAACTCAATGCTCAGACTGGTGTGTGTCATGACGCGCTCCTATCCAAAATTCTTTGTTGCCATCGCCTCCGGCAATGGCGCTAGGCCAGTAACCCAACACTTTCAACCCTATAGCCGCACAGGCCTCACGCAAGCGCGTTTCCACCTTGGGGTAACACGCGGGGTCCTTGACCAACCCACCTTTGCCAATGTCGCCGGGTTGCAATTCAAACTGCGGCTTGACCAACAAAAGCATGTAGGCGCCGGGTTTGAGCAACAGCATCAGTTGCGGCAGCACCAAGGTCAAAGAGATGAAAGACAAGTCACCGACGACCACGTCAAAGCCTTGGCTCAATGCTGGCATGCGTTCGTCTTGGGCTTGCAATTCGCGGGCATTGATGCGCTCGACACACAAGACCCGAGGGTCCATGCGCAAGCGAGGATGCAACTGCCCATGGCCCACGTCCACACCCACCACCTGTGCCGCACCGTGCTGCAACAAGCAATCGGTGAAGCCACCGGTGCTTTGCCCCACATCGAGGCATCGCATGGCAGCAACCGATAAGCCGCTGTCGCGCAAAGCGCCCTCCAGCTTCAAGCCACCGCGCGAGACATAACGCGACTCGGCGGTATCCAGCAGCTGCAACTCGCAGGTCTGTGGCAGCAAATCACCATTTTTAGCAACCTGCTGCCATGCCGCCGCACCGACCCGCCATTGCACGCCCGAGGCAATCAGCCGCTGCGCTTGAGAGCGCGAGACGGCCAAACCCCGGTCTACCAGCAGCTGGTCAGCACGCATGGCAGACGCCGTGCTCAGTAGCGGTAGGTATCGGCTTTGTAGGGGCCGTTCTTGGACACGCCAATGTAGGAGGCCTGCTCTTCGGTCAACTCGGTCAACATGGCGCCGACTTTTTGCAGGTGCAAACGCGCCACTTTTTCGTCCAAGTGCTTGGGCAACACATACACCTTGCCTGATTCGTACTGGTCTTGCTTGGTGAACAGTTCGATCTGAGCAATGGTTTGGTTGGCAAAGCTCGACGACATCACAAAGCTGGGGTGGCCGGTGGCGCAACCCAAGTTCACCAAGCGGCCCTTGGCCAACAAAGTGATCTTCTTGCCGTCTGGGAAGGTGATGTGGTCGACTTGGGGCTTGATTTCGTCCCACTGCAACTTCTCGAGCGAGGCGACATCGATTTCGTTGTCGAAGTGACCGATGTTGCACACAATCGCTTCGTCTTTCATGGCGGCCATGTGTTCGTAACGGATCACATTTTTGTTGCCGGTGGCCGATACGAAGATGTCGCACTTGTCAGCAGCGTACTCCATGGTCACCACTTTGTAGCCTTCCATGGCAGCTTGCAAGGCGTTGATCGGGTCAATCTCGGTCACCCACACTTGCGCACTCAAAGCGCGCAAAGCTTGGGCGCTGCCCTTGCCCACATCGCCGTAACCAGCCACCACAGCCACTTTGCCGGCAATCATCACATCGGTCGCGCGCTTGATCGAGTCGACCAAAGATTCGCGGCAACCGTACAGGTTGTCGAACTTGCTCTTGGTCACCGAGTCGTTGACGTTGATGGCACGGAACATCAGACTGCCCTTGGCGGCCATTTCGTTCAAGCGCAGCACGCCGGTGGTGGTTTCTTCAGTCACACCGATGATTTGGGCAGATTTGCGGCTGTACCAAGTAGGGTCCACAGCCAGTTTGGCTTTGATGGCGTCGAACAAACAAGTTTCTTCTTCGCTGGTGGGGTTGGCGATGAGTGAGGCGTCTTTTTCAGCGCGTTTGCCCAAGTGCATGAGCAAGGTGGCGTCGCCACCGTCGTCCAAGATCATGTTGGGACCTTCACCGGCGGTGTTGGCTGCGCCAAAGTCAAAAATGCGGTGGGTGTAGTCCCAGTACTCGGTCAGTGTCTCGCCCTTGGTGGCAAACACTGGCGTACCTTCAGCCACCAAGGCGGCAGCGGCATGGTCTTGAGTCGAAAAAATATTGCAAGAAGCCCAACGGACTTGGGCACCCAAAGCCTGCAAGGTTTCCACCAGCACGGCGGTTTGAATGGTCATGTGCAAGCTGCCGGTGATGCGCGCACCTTTGAGCGGCTGCGCTTTGGCAAACTCTTGACGAATGGCCATCAAACCAGGCATTTCGGTTTCGGCAATCTTGATTTCTTTGCGGCCCCAGGCGGCCAAGGACATATCGGCCACGACGTAGTCGATGGCTTGGGTGGGTTTGAGAACAGCGTTCATGGTCAGGCTCCAAAAGGTTCAGGGCCACTGACGCGCGCGAGACAAGCACATGGGATGTGTCCGAGGTGCTCACCTCACGTTGTCAGTGGGTGAGCGCGGTTGGGGAATAAGGGTCCGAGCCTCACTGAATCTGGGTCGATTCAGCTGCAGCGCTCCTCGGAACGCATTATTTTAATGCAGCTTCGGGCCATCAAAAGAATAGCCCCTACCCAGCCAAACTTTTTTTAACAAAATCTACAAAAGTAATATTAAAATAATCAAATGGCAAATCGATCGTTACTTTTGTTTATAAAACGTCAAATTCTGCGGGTCGCGACACAGACTCGCAGCATGGGCGAAGCATGGACCCACCCGGTCTCGAAACACTGGAAGCCAAACACATGATCACACGGCCCCTGCTCATTGCCCTCAAACGCGTGCTGCCCCACAAACGGCGCAGCACGCTCGACATTTATTACGTTTTTTTCTCACTCTCTGCACAAATCGCTTTGGCTTTTTTGGTGCCCTTGTTTTACAGCCTTGGTGAAACCCGAATTGCTGTTGCATGCCTGACAAGCCTGGGCTGCATCACCTTTGCCTTTGTCTTGTGGCTCAAAGGCCTGCCACGCTTGTGGGCGCAATCGATCGACCAAGCCGCCATGATGGGCATCATCTTTTATGTGGCCTGCATCGATGGCGGCATGCGGTCGTCGGCCATCGTGTGGTTGGTCATCGTGCCCATCCTGCCCTTGTTTTCCTCCAACTCACGCAAGGTGGTGGGCTTTTGGCTGTGCGTGTCCTTGGCTTGCGTGATGACCCTGTTGGCCTTGCAACTCACAGGCACGATCGAATTACACAGTCCGCAAAGCAGCGGCTTGCTGATCAAGGACGCCGTGATCTATGTCATCTTGATCTACGCCCAGTGGAGCCTGATTGATGCGATCGACTCCATGAACATCACCTCCTTGCGCAACACCACGCGGGCCAACATCAGCCTGAAACGGCTGTCGCAAGATTTGCAACAAGCCAATGCACACAAGGACCAGTTCTTGGCCATCGTCAGCCATGAAATGCGCACGCCCCTGAATGCAGTGATGGGCTATCTGAGTTTGATGAGCACCGACGAACGCATCACCCGCGACCTGAAAGAGTTTGTCACTGGCGCCCAAAACTCTGCGGCCCACCTGCTGACCGTGATCAACGATTTGTTGGACTTCTCGCAAATTCAAAATGGCAAGATCACCATGAACCCTCAGGTGTTCAACTTGCACACCATGCTGCGCACCACGCACAGCACCCTCAGTCCGCGCGCCATCGAGCAGGGGCTGGATTACCACCTGCACCTTGACCCCAACGTGCCTGAGTGGATCTGCGCAGACCAGCACCGCCTGACCCAGGTCTTGGTCAACCTGCTGGGCAATGCCTTGAAGTTCACCGACAAAGGCCATGTGAAGATGCACGTGTCGTTCAGCCCATCCATCGACAAACCGTCCACGGGTAAGTTGTTTGTGCATGTGGAAGACACGGGTCTGGGCATACCCGCCGATGCGCAGGCGCGCATCTTCGAACCATTCGTCCAACTCGCCCGCTCCCAACCCGCATCATCCCGACGCGATGCCTTGCGAGGCAATGGTCTGGGCTTGAGCATCAGTGACACCCTGATCAAAAGCCATGGTGGCGAATTGACGCTGCACAGCGTCGAGGGCCAAGGTTCGACTTTTTCATTTCAACTCCCGGTCCAACTCGCGCCCGCCCCACAGAAAACCACCCCGGTCTTGGAGAGCGTTGACACCACGCCGCTCACACTGCTGATCGTGGACGACCATGCGATCAACCGCTTGGTCGCCAAAACCACCATCCAACGCGCCTTGCCCAACGCGCGGATTGAAGAAGCCGAAAACGGCACCACGGGCCTGGCCAAGATGAGTACCAACCTGTATGACTTGGTTCTGCTGGACCTGGTGATGCCAGACATCGATGGCATTGAGGTGATGCGCCGCGTTCGCACCACCTTGCCCGAACCCTTCAACCTAGTGCCCGTCATTGCCTTGACGGCCAACGTCGCCAGTGACGCGCTCAAAGCTTGCAAAGAAGTGGGCTTTGACGAAGTGATGCCCAAACCCTTTGACCGTCACACCTTGATCAACCGCGTTTTGCACTACAGCATCCGCAGCAACAACCTCCTGGAACCCTGAGGCTGCTGCTGGCCTGAGCAGCGCAGCGCCAAAAACTCAGCCGTCTATGATCATGGGTTGACTGATGCCCTCTCCCCATGACCACCTATTTGAACGAAGTGCGCCGCCGGCGCACCTTTGCCATCATCTCCCACCCCGACGCGGGTAAAACCACGCTGACTGAAAAACTGCTGCTGTTTTCGGGCGCGATTCAAATCGCGGGCTCGGTCAAGGCCCGCAAAGCCAGCCGCCACGCCACCAGCGACTGGATGGAGATTGAAAAGCAACGTGGCATCTCGGTGGCTTCATCGGTCATGCAAATGCTCTACCGCGACCACGTCATCAACCTGCTCGACACCCCAGGCCACAAAGACTTCAGCGAAGACACCTACCGCGTCCTCACCGCCGTGGACTCGGCACTGATGGTCATCGACGCCGCCAACGGTGTGGAAGCGCAAACCCGTCGCTTGATCGAGGTGTGCCGTCAACGCGACACGCCCATCATCACCTTCGTCAACAAGATGGACCGTGAGGTGCGCGACCCGCTCGACATCTTGGACGAAGTGGAGCGCGAACTCGGCATGCCCTGCGTGCCCATGACCTGGCCCGTCGGCCAGGGCAAATCATTTGGCGGCATCATCAACCTGCGCACCCAAGCCATGACCGTGTTTGACTCCGGCAGCGAACGCTTGCCACAAGACTTTGAAACACACCCACTGGCCCAACAAGACCAACTCGCCCAGCGCTTTGGCAGCGACTGGGCGGCGGCCATGGAAAGCATGGAACTGGCCACAGGGGCTTCGCCAAGTTTTGACAAAGAAGCTTTCTTGGCCGGCAAACAAACCCCGGTGTTCTTTGGCTCCGGCGTGAACAACTTTGGGGTGATGGAAGTGCTCGACGCCTTGGTCGACCTGGCCCCCTCCCCACGCCCCCGCATGAGCCACTTGGTGGTCAACAAACAAGCGGTGGACAAAACCATCCAACCCGAAGACGCAGGTTTCTCGGGCGTGGTGTTCAAGGTGCAAGCCAACATGGACGCCAACCACCGTGACCGCATTGCCTTTGTGCGCGTGGCCTCGGGCCAATACAAGCCAGGCATGAAACTCAAGGTGCAACGCACGGCCAAAGAGCTGCGCCCCACCTCGGTGGTGACATTTCTGAGCCAACGCCGTGAAGCGGTGGACGAAGCCTTTGCGGGCGACATCATCGGCTTCACCACCCACGGCGGCGTGCAGTTGGGCGACACCATCACCGACGGCGCAGCCTTGCAATTCACCGGCTTGCCCTTCTTTGCGCCCGAGTTGTTCATGACCGTGATTTTGAAAAATCCGCTGCGTACCAAACAGCTGCAAACCGGCTTGGAGCAATTGGGCGAAGAAGGCGCCATTCAGGTGTTCAAGCCCGAAGTGGGCGGCGCTATGTTGCTGGGAGCCATTGGTCAGCTGCAATTTGAAGTGGTGCAACACCGGCTCAAAACCGAGTACGACTGTGATGTGCGCCTAGAAAACAGCAGCTACACCGGTGCGCGCTGGATCACCGCAGACAGCCCCGCCGAGTTGCGCGAATTCACCCACGCTTACCCACAGCGCATGGCCTTGGACGCGGCCAACACCTTGGCCTATTTGTGCACCTCGCCGTACGACGTGCGCTTGGCGCAAGAACGCTTTCCGAAGATCCACTTTCACCCGCTGCGTGAGCATGCGGGGTTGGCGTTGTCTTCGGCGGGTTGATGTTTACTTCTTTGGCGTGTCGCGAAGAGTGGTGGCTCAGGGGCATTGCCCTAGGCTCCTCTTCGCTGCGCTCAGAATGTCGCGACGGGCAACGCCCCTGAGCCTCTCTTCTTGTGGGTCGACATAAAACAGCTCGCAGCACAAAAACCAATCCTCAACTAGACGCGCGCCAACACCGGCTTCAACGCCACCCCTGTGTGCGTGCCCAGCTTGACCACCGCTTCCGGTGTGTCCGCTGCCACGATCAAACCGCCGCCGTCGCCCCCTTCTGGCCCCAAGTCGATGATCCAGTCGGCCTCGGCGATCACATCCAGGTCGTGCTCAATCACCACCACGCTGTGACCGCCATCCACCAAACGGTGCAGCACGCGAATCAGCTTGTCCACGTCGGCCATGTGCAGGCCCACGGTGGGTTCGTCCAGCACGTACAGCGTGTGCGGGGCTTTGTTGCCGCGTCGGGTCACGTCGTCGCGCACCTTGCTCAACTCGGTCACCAGCTTGATGCGCTGCGCCTCGCCACCGCTCAAGGTGGGTGAGGGCTGGCCCAAGGTCAGGTAGCCCAGGCCCACGTCTTTGAGCAGTTGCAGCGGATGGCTGATGTTGGGCATGGTGGCAAAGAAGTCCACCGCCTCGTCCACTTCCATTTGCAGCACCTCGCCAATGCTTTTGCCACGCCAGCTCACGGCCAAAGTCTCGGGGTTGAAGCGTGCGCCGTGACAGGTCTCGCAGGGCACTTTCACGTCGGGCAAAAAGCTCATCTCGATGGTGCGCAAGCCTTGGCCTTCGCAAGTGTGGCAACGGCCCTCGCCCGTGTTGAAGCTGAAGCGCCCGGGGCCATAGCCGCGCGCTTTGGCTTCCAGCGTCTCGGCAAACAACTTGCGGATGGTGTCCCAAAACCCAATGTAGGTGGAGGGGCAGCTGCGTGGTGTTTTGCCAATCGGCGTTTGATCGACCTCCAGCACGCGGTCAATGCCTGCGTAGCCCGACACGTCGGTGCAGCCCACCCAGGTGGGATGCTTGCCCTCGTCATCGGCTTTGCGGCCCGCTTGGGTGGTGCGCTGCGCCACTGCTGCAGCCACGTTGTGCAACAACACATCGCGTGCCAAGGTGGACTTGCCCGAACCCGACACGCCCGTGACCGCCACCAAGCGCTTGAGGGGAATGTCCACACTCACCTCGCTCAGGTTGTGCAGAGAGGCGCCTTCCAGGCTCAAGAACGTCAAGGCTTCGGCATCCATGGCACGTCGCGCTTGCAGGGGGTGGCGCATCGCGTGCAACAAATAGCGCCCCGTTTGTGAATCGGCTTGGTCGGTGATGTCTTTCACCGAGCCTTCGGCCATCAAACGCCCGCCGCGTTTGCCCGCGCTTGGGCCAATGTCGATGATGTGGTCGGCGCGGCGAATCGTGTCCTCGTCGTGCTCCACCACCACCAAGGTGTTGCCTTTGTCGCTCAGCACATGCAGCGCGTTCAACAAAATCTGGTTGTCGCGGGCATGCAGGCCAATGGTGGGTTCGTCCAGCACGTAGCACACGCCTTGCAAGTTGCTGCCCAGCTGCGCGGCCAGTCGAATGCGTTGCGCTTCGCCCCCGCTCAAGGTGGGCGCCCCACGGTCGAGCGTGAGGTAGCCCAAGCCCACTTGCTCCAAGAACTCCAGGCGGCTTTTGATCTCGGGCAACAGGTCGCGCGCAATGTCAGCATCACGCCCGTGCAAACCGACCGTCTCGGCCCAGCGGCGCACGTCGGTCACACTCAAGCGGGCGATCTCGGTGATGCCCACCCCGGCAAACTTCACCGCACGGGCGTTGGCGTTCAAGCGCGTGCCTTCGCAGGTGGGGCAGGCGGTGTCGACCAAGTCGTCCACATCGGGTTCGGCAAAGGTTTGCTCGCGGCCTTTGTCTTTGTCATCACGCACAGAGTCGTCCAGCACCTTGCGCTGGTCTTTGTTGAGCTTGACGCCTGTGCCCACGCAGTCGGGACACCAACCGTGCTTGCTGTTGTACGAGAACAAACGCGGGTCCAACTCGGCATACGAGGTGTCACACACCGGGCAGGCGCGCTTGGTGGAGTACGCGTCCAAGCGGCCAATGCTGTTGGTCTCTGCACCACTCAACATGGCCTCGCGCAAACCGTCCAGTTGGCTCAGCACATGCACCACGCCTTTGCCATGCTCCAAGGCCGTGGCCAAAGCTTGGCGCAAGAGGGCTTCGTTCTGGGCCGACACCACCAGGCTGGCCACAGGCAGCTCAATGGTGTGCTCTTTGAAGCGGTCAATGCGCGGGAAACCGTTGGTCGGCAAAAAGTGCCCATCTACCCGCAAGTGGGTGTAGCCACGCGGGCGGGCCCAGTCGGCCAGCTCGGTGTACACGCCTTTGCGGTTCATCACCAAGGGGCTGAGCAAGCCAATGTGCTGGCCTTTGAATTCACGCATCAGCTGCGCTGCGATGCGGTCTGGCGTTTGCGGCTGCACCGCCGCGCCATCGTGGGTGCAATGCTGGGTGCCGAGTTTGACAAACAACAAACGCAAGAAGTGCCACACCTCGGTGGTGGTGCCCACGGTGGATTTGCGCCCGCCGCGAGACAACCGCTGCTCAATCGCCACCGTGGGCGGGATGCCGTACACCGCATCCACCTCGGGGCGCCCTGCGGGCTGCACGATGCTGCGCGCATAGGCATTGAGGCTTTCCAGATAACGCCGTTGACCTTCGTTGAACAAAATGTCAAACGCCAGCGTGGATTTGCCCGAACCCGACACGCCGGTGACGACGTTGAACTTGCCGCGCGGGATGTTGACGCTCAAGCTCTTGAGGTTGTGTTCTTTGGCGTTGATGATTTGGATAGAGCCTTCATCCGATGAAGATCCGCCCACGCCCGCTGTCGGAGCAGTCGGTGTGCCGAGCAACGATGTCGAGCGTGCGGATGAGGCGGCTGGCATGCCGGCTGATCCGGCAGCAGCGAACCGAAGCGCGCCTTCTGCTGCCTTCAGTCCCACCGAAGGCTTGGCCACCTCGTACACCACACCCATGGTTTGGGCATAGTCACGCAAGGCTTTGCCAGTGTGTGAACTGGGGTGCAAACGCACGTCCTCGGGCGTGCCCTCGGCCACCAACAAGCCACCGGCCTCGCCACCTTCGGGGCCCAGGTCAATCAGCCAGTCACTGGCGCGAATCACGTCGAGGTTGTGCTCGATCACGATCAACGAGTTGCCGTCTTCCAACAAGCGGCGCATGGCGCGCATCAGTTTGGCGATGTCGTCAAAGTGCAGGCCGGTGGTGGGCTCGTCAAACAAGAACAGCACGCCTTTTTTGGCGGTGGCTTGGCGACTTGCAGTTTTGCTTTTGGCGGCTTCGGCCAAGAAGCCCGCCAGCTTGAGGCGCTGGGCTTCGCCGCCGCTGAGGGTGGGGACGGGTTGGCCCAGTTTGACGTAGTCCAAGCCCACGTCGACGATGGGTTGCAGGGCGCGCACGACGTCGCGGTCATTGGCAAACACTTCCAACGCTTCGCCCACTGTGAGGTCCAACACATCGGCCACGTTCAGAGAGACGCTGGTTGACGCAGGCACAGAGCTGCCTTGCTCCTCTTCGCTTCGCTCAGAATGTCGCTGCATTAGCCCTGCACCCGCGCCACCCAGCTTGTTGCGCTCTAAGGTGATTTCCAGAATTTCGGGTCGGTAGCGTTTGCCATTGCAATCTTGGCAGCGCAAATACACATCGCTCAAAAACTGCATTTCCACGTGTTCAAAGCCCGAGCCGCCGCAGGTGGGGCAACGGCCATCGCCGCTGTTGAAGCTGAACTTGGACGCGGTGTAGCCGCGCTGTTTGGACATGGGCAGCACCGCAAACAACTCACGCACCGCGTCCCACGCGCCGACGTAGCTGGCGGGGTTGGAGCGCGCGGTTTTGCCAATGGGTGACTGGTCGACAAACACCACATCGCTGAGGTGGTCGGCGCCCAACAAGCGGTCGTGTGCGCCTGGGGTTTCGGTGGCGCGGCCAAAGTGGCGCATCAAGGCGGGGGTCAGCACATCTTGAATCAGGGTCGACTTACCCGAGCCGCTGACGCCGGTCACACAGACCAAGCGTTGCAGCGGGAACTCAATGGCCAAGTTTTGCAGGTTGTGCTCGCGAGCGCCCTCCAAAATCAAACGCGGGGTGTTATCAGTCACCAAGCGCTTGAGACCCAGGCCAATGGTTTTGCGCGCACCCAGGTAAGCGCCGGTCAAGGTGTCCGCAGACTTCAAAGCTTCGGGCGTGCCATCGAACACAATGCTGCCGCCGCGCACACCGGGGCCGGGGCCCATATCCAAGATGCGGTCGGCGCACAGCATCACCGCTGGGTCGTGCTCCACCACCACCAAGGTGTTGCCTGCATCGCGCAAGCGCAGCATGGCCAGGTTGATGCGGTGCATGTCGCGCGGGTGCAAACCGATGCTGGGCTCGTCGAGCACAAACAAGGTGTTGACCAAGGAGGTGCCCAAGGCCGTGGTCAGGTTGATGCGCTGTACCTCACCACCACTCAGGGTGCGGCTTTGTCGATCCAAGGTGAGGTAGCCAATGCCCACATCGCTGAGGTATTTCAAACGGGTGCGAATTTCTTCCACCAACAAATGCAGGGCTTGCGCATCGGTGCCTGCCGCATCCACCTGCACGGCATGGAAGAACTGGTGCAATTTGTCGATGGGCATCAGCATGAGGTCGTGCAAGCACAAGCCCGGCATGGCTTCGAGTTGCTCGCGTGTCCAAGTCACGCCCTGGGGCATGAAACGTTTTTCAGGCTTCATCACCGCATCGGCGTTGTCTTTGCTGCCGATGCGCCACAACAGGCTGTCGGTCTTCAAGCGGGCACCGCCACACACACCGCACGGGGTGTAGCTGCGGTATTTGGAGAGCAGCACACGGATGTGCATCTTGTACGACTTGCTCTCCAGGTATTCAAAGAAGCGCTTGATGCCGTACCACTGGTGGTTCCACTTGCCCTTCCACAGCGGTGAGCCTTGGATGACCCAATCTTTTTGCGCTTGGCTCAACTTGGACCATGGCGTGTCGCGCGGAATGCCTTCAGCCTCGGCGTGACGCATCAAGTCGTCTTGGCATTCTTTCCAAGCAGGCGTTTGGATGGTTTTGATGGCGCCAGAGCGCAAGGTGAGCTTGTCGTTGGGAATGACCAAGCCATAGTCCACCCCAATCACGCGGCCAAAGCCACGGCAGGTTTCGCATGCGCCAACCGCCGAGTTGAACGAGAACATGGACGGAATCGGATCGCTGTAGCGCAGATCGCTGTCGGGGCAATGCAAGCCGGTGGAGAAGCGCCACAAGGAGACATCGCTGTCACCCCAATACACATTGAGTCGCCCACTGCCGCGTTTGATGGCCAGCTCAATCGCCTCCACCACCCGGGCTTGCTCGGTGTTGCCCAGTCGGAAGCGGTCGGCCACCACATCCAGCAGCTTGCGTGGGCCGGTGGGCGTGGCCACTTCGCGCTCGGCATGGACGCGGGTGAAGCCACTGGCACTGAGCCACTGCGTCACCTCGTCGGCCGTGGTGTTGGCCGGCAGCTCGACCGGGAAGGTCAAGATCAAGCGCGGGTCTTGCGGCAGCGCCGCACAGCGCCGTTGCAGCTCGGCGTAAATGGTTTGCGGTGTGTCGTGCTGAACCGGCTGTGCGGTTTGGCGGTCAAACAACTGACCGGCACGGGCGATGAACAACTTCAAGTGGTCGTTCAGCTCGGTCATGGTGCCCACGGTGGAGCGCGAGCTGCGCACGGGGTTGGTTTGGTCAATCGCGATCGCGGGGGGCACACCGTCAACCTTGTCGACAGCCGGGCGGTCCATGCGGTCCAAGAACTGCCGCGCGTAGGCGCTGAAGGTTTCGACGTAGCGGCGTTGGCCTTCGGCATACAGCGTGTCAAACACCAGGCTGGATTTGCCAGACCCGCTGGGGCCGGTGACCACCGTCAACTCACCGGTGCGAATGTCAAGGTCAAGGTTTTTGAGGTTGTGCTGGCGTGCGCCACGGATGCGAATGGTGCCTGACATGGAGCGGGGGTCTTTCTAGTGTGGCCAACATTCTAGGCAGCAGCACCTGTCCCAGCGCTTTGGCGGGGCATTGCAAGACGCCCCAAAACAAAAACGCCGCAGCTGCGGCGTTTTGTGAAGGCAAAAAAATCCCGCCTTACTTGGTGGCTGACGCCTCTGCGGCTGGTGCCGATGCGGGGCCAGAGGCCGCTTCAGCAGGCGCATGGATCGCTTCCTCGCCATGTTTTTCACCGCCCATGTCCAAGTTGTTGCCACCTTTCATGATGACAAACAGGGCCAAGGCCGCAAAGATGATGAAACCAATGAAAATTTTCAGCATACACAATCTCCGAAATCAGTAAAAAGCCCTCCACGAAGGAGGGCTTGAATGTAGCAGCCAAGGCATCCCTGGTTGCTGACAAGGATCAGTCGTTTTCGTAAATGTCCACGTCTTTGGTTTCTTTGATGAACAACATGCCGATGACAAACGTCATACCGGCCACGATGATCGGATACCACAAGCCGTTGTACATATTGCCCGTCTGGGCCACGATGGCAAATGCCGTGGTGGGCAGCAAGCCGCCAAACCAACCGTTGCCAATGTGATACGGCAAAGACATCGAGGTGTAGCGAATGCGGGTGGGGAACATCTCGACCAACATGGCCGCAATCGGGCCGTACACCATGGTGACCAAGATCACCAAGTAGGTGAGGATGATGACCACTTTCACGCTGTCCACGCGAGCAGGGTCCGCCTTGGTGGGATAGCCGGCAGCTTTGAGTGCACCACTCAAATTGGCCGTCAACACTGCGTTCTTGTTCTTCTTGTCGTCCGACAACTCCTTGATCGAGGCTTCAGCTGCAGCAACTGCTTTCTCGTCCACGGGTGAGGCGGCTTTCAAGTCAGCCACTTTCTTGTCGGCAGCTTCTTTGGCGGCGGCAATTTCTTCAGGCGTGACAGCCACATTGATCACCGTCTCACCCACTTTGATGGTGGCTTTGGTGCCTGCCGGTGCCACCACATTGGAGTAGCTCACCGAACTGGCCGCCAATTTTTGTTTGGCGATGTCGCACGAACTGGTGAACTTCACCGTGCCGGTGGGGTTGAACTGGAACGAGCACTCGGCTGGATCAGCGGTCACCACCACTTGGCTCTTTTGTTGGGCTTCGTACAAGGCAGGGTTGGCCGCTTTGGTCAGTGCCTCAAACACGGGGAAGTAAGTCAGCACAGCCAACAAGCAACCCAACATGATGATGGGCTTGCGACCAATCTTGTCGGACAGCGAGCCAAAGATGATGAAAAACGGTGTGCCGATCAGCAAAGACACGGCCACAAAAATGTTTGCATCCGCGCCATTGACCTTGAGCGCTTGGGTCAAGAAGAACAAGGCGTAGAACTGGCCAGAGTACCAAACCACCGCTTGACCCGCGGTCAAACCGATCAAAGCTAAGATCACGATCTTGAGGTTTTTCCATTGACCAAATGATTCGGTCAACGGCGCCTTGGAGGTTTTGCCTTCAGACTTCATTTTCTGGAAAGCAGGTGACTCGTTCATCGACAAGCGGATGTAGACCGACACGGCCAACAAAGCGATCGACACGATGAACGGCACGCGCCAGCCCCACTCGGCGAAGTCGGCTTCACCCAAGGCCGTGCGGGTACCCAAAATCACCATCAGCGACAGGAACAAGCCCAGCGTGGCGGTGGTTTGAATCCAAGAGGTGTAAGCGCCACGCTTGTCGTGCGGGGCATGCTCGGCCACATACGTGGCAGCGCCGCCGTACTCGCCGCCCAAGGCCAAGCCTTGCAGCAAACGCAAACAAATCAAGATGACAGGCGCCGCGACGCCAATGCTGGCGTAGTTCGGCAAGATGCCCACAATGAAAGTGGACAAGCCCATGATCAGGATGGTCACCAAGAAGGTGTACTTGCGACCGATCATGTCGCCCAAGCGGCCAAAGAAAATAGCGCCAAACGGACGCACGATGAAGCCCGCAGCAAACGCCAACAGCGCAAAGATGAAGGCGGAGCCTTCGTCCAAACCGCTGAAAAATTGTTTGGCGATGATGGCCGCCAAAGAACCGTACAGATAAAAGTCGTACCACTCAAAAACCGTGCCCAAAGAAGAAGCGAAGATCACCTTCTTCTCTTCTGCTGTCATGGGACGATTGACGTCTAGTGCTGCCATGCTGTTTCTCTCCTCAAAAAATGATTTCAGCACCTGAGCAGGTGCCGTGCGGGGCAACTATCAGAGCCTTCACTGACCGTATTCTGACAATGCGAAAACTCTCACGGCCCCTCAATCCAGCCTCCCAAATAAAAACCGCTCGCAAACCCTGCGTCTATTTTTTTACATGTGAAATAAAGCGGCATCTAGGTCGTTTTGAGATGAAAAATCACCAGCCCAAAGCCTAGGGTTTGCGATAGCAAAAAAAAGAGGTATCTATATGTAACTCAAGGCGTGCCGTTATAGAGGCCCTGCTGAGCGTAAGGACTTGGTCAGTCCTTCTGTTGAGAATCGCGCAGCCAGAGCAAAGCCACCCCGTGGATTGCATCTGCCCATCTCTCTACAAAGGAAATTCATATGAGTGATCCAGTGGTCGACAAGATCCAGAACCACCCGAAATACAAAGAGCTGCGCGCCAAGCGCGGAGGTTTTGGCTGGTTTCTCACCGTGTTGATGTTGGTCGTCTACTACGGCTACATCGCATTGATTGCTTTCAACAAGCCCTTCCTGGCTCAGCCGATTGGCTCAGGCGTCACCACCCTGGGCATTCCCATTGGCATGGGGGTGATCGTGTTCACCATCGTGATCACCGGCATTTATGTGCGTCGCGCCAACAGCGAGTACGACATGCTGACCAAAGAAATTTTGAAGGACGCCACCCAATGAAAAAACTCCCATTCCTTTTGAGCGCGTTGCTGGGCCTGATGGCTTGTGGCGCAGCTTTAGCCGCTGGCGGCGATGTGGGTGAAACCGCCAAGCAAACGACCAACTGGACCGCGATTGGCATGTTCGCCGCGTTCGTGGCGGGCACCTTGTGGATCACCAAATGGGCCGCCTCTAAAACACGCTCTGCGGCTGATTTCTACACCGCAGGGGGTGGCATCACGGGTTTTCAAAACGGCTTGGCGATTGCGGGCGACTACATGTCTGCCGCATCGTTCCTCGGCATTTCGGCTGCGGTGATGGCCAGTGGCTACGACGGCTTGATCTACTCCATCGGTTTTTTGGTGGGCTGGCCCGTCATCACCTTCTTGATGGCCGAACGTCTGCGCAACCTGGGCAAGTTCACCTTTGCCGATGTGGCGGGCTACCGCTTCAAGCAAACCCCGATCCGCGCTTTTGCAGCGTCGGGCACCTTGGTGGTGGTGGCGTTCTATCTGATTGCTCAGATGGTGGGTGCTGGCCAGTTGATCAAGCTGCTGTTTGGCTTGGAGTACTGGATGGCCGTGGTCATCGTCGGCGCGCTGATGATGGTCTATGTGTTGTTCGGCGGCATGACCGCCACCACCTGGGTGCAAATCATCAAGGCCTGCATGCTGCTCGCAGGCGTGACCTTCATGGCCGTGATGGTGCTGGCACAGTTTGGCTTCAGCCCTGAGGCCTTGTTTGCCAAAGGCGTGTTGGTGAAATCCATGATCGCCGCCAACGCCAAAGAAGCCGCCATGGCTGCGGCCACGGCCTCGGCGGCCTTGGCAGCCACGCCTGAAGCCCAAGCCGCCGCCTCTGCGGCCTTGGCCACGGCGACGGCCCTCGACCCCGACAAAGCAGGCTTGTCCATCATGGGCCCAGGCGGCTTCATCAAAGACCCCATTTCTGCCATCAGCTTCGGCATGGCCCTGATGTTTGGTACCGCCGGTTTGCCCCACATCTTGATGCGCTTCTTCACCGTGCCTGATGCCAAAGAAGCCCGCAAGTCGGTGCTGTGGGCCACCACGTGGATTGGCTACTTCTATGTGCTGATCTTCATCATCGGTTTTGGTGCCATCACCTTGGTGTTGACCAATCCTGAGATGTCCGATGTTGCCAAAGGCATCATCAAAGGCGGCGCAGGCACGGCCAACATGGCCGCCGTGCTGGTGGCCAAAACAGTGGGCGGCGACGTGTTCTATGGCTTCATCTCGGCCGTGGCTTTTGCCACCATCTTGGCCGTGGTGGCGGGCTTGACGCTGTCGGGTGCCTCTGCGGTGTCGCACGACTTGTACGCCACGGTGTTCAAGAAAGGCAACGCCGACAGCGCGGCTGAGTTGCGTGTCTCGCGCATCACCACGGTGGCACTCGGTGTGATTGCCGTGGTCTTGGGCATCGCGTTTGAGAAGCAAAACATCGCCTTCATGGTGGCCCTGGCCTTTGCGATTGCCGCATCGGCCAACTTCCCCGTGTTGTTCATGTCGGTGCTTTGGAAAGACTGCACCACCAAGGGCGCTGTGATTGGCGGCTTCCTAGGCTTGCTCTCCTCGGTGGCGTTGACCGTGGTGTCGCCTTCGGTGTGGGAAGCCACGCTGGGCAACCCCAAAGGATCTGCCTTGTTCCCTTACGCCTCACCGGCCTTGTTCTCGATGACGATTGGTTTCGTGGGCATCTGGTTGTTCTCCATTTTGGACAACAGCCAAGACGCCAAGAACGAACGTGCTGCGTTTGCAGCACAGCAAGTGCGTTCAGAAACGGGCTATGGTGCCTCGGGCGCTTCGGGCCATTGATCGACGCTTCAGAGCGTGTCATACGCTCTGCCAAAACCGGGCAAGCTTCACCGCTTGTCCGGTTTTTTCATGCTTAGTCGCCGCGCAACTGCCGCAACTTGATGAAGGCCAACGCAGCCATCACCGCATCGTTCAAGGCGTCGTGCGCCTCACGCACCGGCAAATCCAAATCGGCCATCAAGGTGGCGAAGCGCAAATCGATGTTGGGATAGGTCTGCTGTTCGTAAGGCAGCATCTGGCGAAACTTGTGGTCGTAATACATCGCCGAGACTTCGATTTTTGGCTGCGGCAAACCCTGCCCCAACAGGGGCCACAAGGCGCGGTTGAGCATGGCCACATCGAACTCGAGGTAATAGCCCACGATCGGACGCGCGCCGATGAAATAAAGCAGTTGCTTCATGGCCTCATCGATCGACAAGCCCTGGGCCACATCTTGTTCGCGCAAGCGGTGAATGCGCACGCTCTCTGGCGACACACCGCGCTCCGGGCGCACCAACAACTCCAGCCGCTCACTGGTCATGATGCGTTGCCCGACGATGCGCACCGCGCCAATCGAAATGATTTCATCGCTGCCCACGTTCAAGCCGGTGGTCTCGCAGTCCAGCGCTACCCATTCGTTGGGCGGAGGCGGCTCAAACATGAATCGGAACTCGGGCAAACCCAAGTGATAAATCAACCACTCACGCTTGATGGAGGGCCACCAACTTCTGGGGTTGAACAAGGTGCTGATCACAGCGCGTCGAGCTTGAAGCGGTAATGCATCAAGGCTTTGAATTGTTTGACGACACCCAAGGCATCTTTGAGCAAGTCACGCTCCAAGCTCGAGAGCTTGGTGACCTCCACCGCGCCCGACACTGGGCGCTGGGTTTCTAGCTCCGTCAATCCGGCTTTCAACTTCAAGCCCATCAAGAACTGCAGGCTTTGTGTCAAATCAGCGCCCAGTTCTAGTGACAACACGCCGCGTGCAACCAAGGCATCCACACGGGCCGCAGTGCTGGTTTCACTCAGGTGTTCGGCCAAGGCCATGCTGCGCACCCCGTGCACCAAGGGAAACAAGCCTTCTTTTTTGATGTGCAAGCCCGTGCTTTCCCCCAAACCCAACAAACGGTTCCACCAACCTTGGCTGTTGCCAAATGCATCGATGGCCGAGGCAAAGCGCGCCAGCATGGCGTCGTTGTCGGTGGCCAAACGCATCAGAGCTTGTCGGGCTTGCGCCAGCAGACTGGCATCGCCACAAACCGCATGGGCATCTAAAAAGATCGCCAAATTCATCAAACTGTCCGGGTCCGGCATGAGCAACCACTGCTGCACCATCTGCGCAAATTCAGTGGCACTCTTGCGCCACATGGGGTTGCTCACCATGATGCGCCCAGGGCATTCCGGGTAACCAAAAGTCCCAAGCGCAGCAGAGAAAGCTTGGCAAATGGCATCCAAGTTGTCTGGCGGCGTGTAGCCATCGCGCAGCACCAAACCGTTGTCTTGGTCGGTCTTGAGCAACTGCTCGCCGCGCCCTTCGCTGCCCATCACAAACAAGCAGCTGTTGGCCACCAAGTCAGGCGGGGCAATCAACTGCCAGGCACGCTCAAACAAACGCGCATTGAGGTCTTGCACCAAACGTGCAATCAAACTCACCCGGGTGCCGCTGCGAAAGAGCGAGGTCACCATGCGGGTGATGAGTATTGCCGCCTGGGCCAGTGCGTCCAGGGTGTCCGCAGCCTCCACCTGCACCGTGATCAGGTGAGAGTGGTTGGACAAGAAGCTGAACACGTCCAAGGCTTCGAGCACACCATGGATACGCTCCCCCTCTGCCACAACCACGCGGTGGACGCGGTGTTTGAGCATCATGGCCAAAGCGTCGCCTACTTGGTCAGAAGGTCGCACGGTGATGAGCGCGTAGCGGGTCAAATCACCGACCTTTTGCTGCGCCAACGGCACGCCCAACAAAATGGCGCGCTGCAATGCCGTGGCGGTGAAGATGCCCAAGCGAACGGGCTCACTCAGGGTGTCGCGCACCAAGACATTGGAGGTTCGGTGTTCTTGAAACAAGCGCACGACCGTCAGCAAATCGGTGTCAGCATCCACCGTTTGGGCGGGTCGTACAAAGGCCTCGTCCACCCGCGACAAGGTGAGCGACTGCAATTCGTGCTGGCTTTGCCGCTGGGACAAGGCGCTTAGTTTTTGGCTCAGGTCCGAAAACAAGAGGGCCCCAAAGGTGGCGTTATCGGCGATCAAATCGGTCACCGTTTGGCGTGCCAACTGGTAGGCCACCACCTCTTCCACCGCCACAAAACGGCTGCTGGTTTTGCCAGCCACCAGGCCCCGGCCATCAAAGGTGTCTTCTGGACCATAAGTGGTCACCACCTCATCCCCCTCGTATTGGGTGACATAGCCTTTGATGATGACAAACAAGTGGGTCGGTGCCGCGCCCACCTCCAAAATGGTCTGGCCTTCGGGGTAATACGCCACATCCACGCTGTCGCGCACCAAACGTTGCTCTTGGAGCGTCAGACAGTCAAAAGGCGAGGTTGAAAAGTTAAATGCGTTGGGCATGGGGCAGGGCCAAGTATGGGCCCTGATTCAACGCTTCACGCCTTGCGCCACGCTTGCGGCGCTGACCCACGGCCCTTCAAACCAAGCGTCGCCATCAAGGTAAGCGCGCAACATGGGCAAGGCATCGAGCCCCCAAAACACATGGCCATCCACCTCAAACGTGGGCACGCCAAACACACCATGCGCCATGGCTGCTTCGGTGTGGGCTTTGAGTTGGTCTTTCACCTCGGCGGCATCGGGCGCGCGCGCTGGCAACAACTGGGTGGTGAGCGCGCCCAAACGCGCCACATCGTCGGCAGCAGCGCCCTCGCTGCGCCAGACATGGCGGAACACGGTTTCACACACATAACGACTCGGCTCGCCGTGGCGGTCACACGCCACAGCCAAACGCAACAAAGGCAAGGGGTTGAACGGGTGGCTGGCGGGCATCTGCAAGGGCACACCCAGTTGGCGCGCTTGCCACAACACCTGGCGGTACGTCCACTCACGCTTGCCCGCAATTTCTGCAGGACCCAACTGACCGTGGTGCTTGAGCAAGGCGGCAAACAAAATCGGCCGATAGACCACCCGGTAGCTGGTGCCCATCAGCGCTTGCGGCAGTGCCTCAAAGGCCAAATACGCGTAGGGCGAAATGAAGTCGAGGTAACAGGTGATGGTTTTCATCAGGCACGTCCTCAGCTAATGTGGGCGGTGATGCGTTGTGCAATGCGGGTCCACACCACGCGCTGGGTCTCAACGCTGCTTTGGCCCCAGCTGCCTATCTCGTCCAAGCTGCGCCAACAGCCCGCGCACCAACCGGTGTCGCTGGACATGTGGCACACCGAGATGCAAGGCGAAGGCACCCTGGCACTGGGTGAAGCTTGGACAGCGTCCAAGGTCACGCGCTGGGCAAGCTCGAGCAGCGACAAAGCCGACGCTGACTGGCCAGAGGGTTTGGGGGTCACTTCACTTCCACACATGGCAAGCATTGTCTGCGACATCGTGTCTTTAGACAGGGCGCTTGTTCAAAACCGCCGTGGCGACACGTGAATTGGGTGGGCGGCCCAAGGCTTGGCTGATGAACACACCCGCATCCACCAACGCCTCTAAATCTATACCGGTCTCGATGCCTAGACCGTGCAGCAGGTACACCACGTCTTCGGTGGCCACATTGCCCGTGGCCCCTTTGGCATACGGGCAGCCGCCCAAACCCGCCACCGACGACTGAAAGTTCCACACTCCCATCTGCAAAGCCACCAAGGTGTTGGCCAAGGCTTGGCCGTAGGTGTCGTGGAAATGGCCTGACACCTCGCTCAGCGCGAAATGTTGGAGCGTGGCCTCTAAGGCCGCTTGCACCTTGCGCGGTGTGCCCACGCCAATGGTGTCGGCCACGTCCACGCGCTGCACGCCAATGCCTTTCATCAACCCAGCCAAGTAAGCCACGCGCTCAGGTGCAATGTCGCCCTCGTACGGGCAGCCCACGGTGCAGCTCATGGCACCCCGCACGGCCACGCCTGCAGCGAGGGCTGCTTGCACCACGGGCGCAAAGCGTTCGATGCTCTGGGCGATGGAGCAGTTGATGTTCTTTTGACTGAAGGCCTCGCTGGCCGCGCCAAACACCACGATCTCGTCAGGCCGGCTTTTCAGCGCCGCTTCAAAACCTTGCAGATTGGGCGTGAGCACCGAGTAACGCACGCCGGGCAGGCGGGTGATGCCGGCCATCACCTCGGTGTTGTCGGCCATTTGCGGTACCCATTTGGGCGAGACAAAACTGGTGACCTCAATCTCTGCCAGGCCCGCCGCTTGCAGGCGCTGCACCAGTTCAATCTTGACGGCAGCAGGCACCGGCTGCTTTTCGTTTTGCAGGCCATCGCGGGGGCCGACGTCGATGAGGTGGACGCGTGAGGGAAGGTTCATCTGCGGCTTTCTGTGTGCGCGGTGTTCAGTCGAGTTTGAGCAATTCTGCCCCTTCGGCCACTTGGTCGCCTGCGGCATAGAGCAGCTCTTGCACCGTGCCGTCTTTAGGGGCGGCAATGGTGTGCTCCATCTTCATGGCCTCCATCACCGCCAGGGTTTGGCCCGCCGTCACCACGTCGCCCACCCTGACGGCAAACGACACCACCTTGCCAGGCATGGGTGCGGTCAAGCGGCCGCCTTTCATTTCCACCTCGCCCGCATGGGCCAGCGGGTCGTTCCAGGTGATCCGGGTGGCGCCGTCGGGCGTGAATACATGGGCCACGTCGCCTTGCCAATGCAGGCTGCTGTGGGTGCGCTGGCCGTCAAAGCTGACCCACAGGCCCGACTGAGCCACCTCGCCTACCTCGCCTACCTCGACCACATCACCCGCCAAGCCCGCCGCACTGAACTGCAGCAAACCAGACGCATCGCCGCCGCTGGGTGCCGTCGTCGGTAGCGCGGCACCCGCTGACGAAACACGCAAATGCAATCCGCCATCGTGCAAATAACTCAGCTGTGCATGCAGCGTGTCGTCCCCCAACACACAGGTGAACGCACGGGTGCGCACGCCATAGGCCTGCCACCCATCACGCTGGCTGAACGGGTCGGTGCCAGCCAAGCGACGCTCGGCGTGCAGCGTGTGCGCCACCACCGCCGCCACAGCGCGGACCGCACCCACCGGCTCTTGGTGGAACAACACCGCCGCTTCGCGCGGGATGAGGGCCGTGTCGAGTTGCGCCTTGGCAAACGAGGGGCTGCGCACCACCTGGCGCAAGAACTGCACATTGGTGGCCAGGCCCACGATGTGGGTCTGCGCCAGCGCAGCGTCCAAACGTGCCAAGGCTTGGGCGCGGGTGTCGCCATGCACGATGAGCTTGGCCACCATGGAGTCGTAATACGGGCTGATGGTGTCGCCCTCGCGCACGCCGTCGTCCGCCCGCACCGCACCGGCAGCCACCGCAAAACTGGTGCACGCGGGCTTGCGGTAGACCTGCAAGGTGCCGGTGGCGGGCAGAAAGTTGTTGTCGGGGTTCTCGGCACAAATGCGCGCCTCAATGGCATGCCCCTGAATGCGCAACTGGTCTTGGCGCAAGGGCAAAGGCTCGCCACTGGCCACACGCAGTTGCCACTCCACCAAGTCGAGCCCGGTGATGGCCTCCGTCACCGGGTGCTCCACCTGCAAGCGGGTGTTCATCTCCATGAAATAAAACTTCATGGCCTCGGGTTTGTCGTAGCCCGCTTGCTCGACGATGAACTCCACCGTGCCCGCGCCCACGTAGTTCACCGCTTGGGCCGCAGCCACCGCCGCTGCGCCCATTTGCGCGCGCAAGGCCTCGGTCATGCCAGGAGCAGGCGCTTCTTCCAGCACTTTTTGGTGACGGCGTTGCACCGAACAGTCGCGCTCGAACAAATACACGCAGTGGCCGTGCGTGTCGCCAAACACCTGGATCTCGATGTGGCGCGGGCGCTGCACGTACTTTTCAATCAGCACCGCGTCACTGCCAAAGCTGTGTGTGGCTTCACGTTGGCAACTGGCCAAGGCCTCGGCAAAATCTGCCGCCTTCTCCACCGCCCGCATGCCTTTGCCGCCGCCGCCTGCGCTGGCCTTGATCAGCACGGGGTAGCCCATGCGATCGGCCTCGCGTTGCAGCAAGGCCGGGTCTTGGTCAGCCCCGTGGTAGCCAGGCACCAAGGGCACACCGGCTTTTTCCATCAGCTGCTTCGACTCGGCCTTCAAGCCCATGGCTTGGATGGCCGAAGGCGATGGCCCAATGAACACCAGCCCCGCCGCCGCACAGGCTTTGGCAAAGTCTTCGTTCTCACTCAAAAAGCCATAGCCCGGGTGCACCGCTTGTGCGCCCGTGTCTTGCGCCGCTTGCAAGATGCGCTCCCAGCGCAGGTAGCTGTCTTGGGGCGCGCTGCCGCCGATGTGCACCGCCTCGTCACAGGCCAGCACGTGCTTGGCGGTGGCATCGGCGTCGGAATACACCGCCACGGTTTTCACGCCCAAACGGCGCGCTGTGGCCGCCACGCGACAGGCAATTTCGCCACGGTTGGCAATGAGAATTTTTTGAAACATGAGGGTCTTTCAGTTCAAGCGATGCGGTGTTCACACCAGCCAATGGGGTTTGCGTTTTTGCAAGAACGACTGCACGCCTTCTTTGCCTTGGGCACTGGCACGGATGTCGGCAATGCCTTGCACGGTGCGGTCCACCAAGGCGTGGTCGATGTCGCGCCCCGCCACCTCGTGCAACAGCTGCTTGCACGCGGTGAGGGCATCGGGGCTGGCCGCGACCAAGGCTTGGGTGAGCGCGTCCACCTGCGCGTCCAAGGCGTCGGCGCTGACCACCTCGTGCACCAGCCCCAAGCGGTGCGCCTCGGTAGCACTGAAACGCTCGGCCGTTAAAAAGTAACGGTGCGCTGCCCGTGCGCCCATGGCACGGATGACATACGGACTGATGGTGGCCGGAATGAGGCCAATCTTGACTTCGCTCAAGCAGTAATGCGCGGTGTCCACACTGACCGCCATGTCACACGCCGCCACCAGCCCCAAGCCACCGGCGTACACATCGCCCTGCACCCGCGCCAGCGTGGGCTTGGCACAGGTGTAGATGGCGCGCAGCATGGCGGCCAGCTGCGCCGCATCGGCCAGGTTTTGGTCGCGGGTGTAGTCGGCCATGCGGCGCATCCAGTTCAAGTCGGCGCCCGCGCAAAACGCAGGGCCTTCTGCCGCCAACACCACACAGCGCACGTCGGGGGCTTGGTCTGCGGCCTCAAAGGCGGCTTTGAGTTCGGCAATCACCTCGTCGTTGAAAGCGTTGCGTACCTCAGGGCGCGACAGGGTGATGGTGCGTACCGCAGCATGGGTGGTCACAGTCAAAGCAGTCATGTCGTTCTTTCGTGCATCACATGCGAAACAGGCCAAAGGTGGTGTCAGCAATCGGCGCATTGAGCGAAGCGCTCAAGCCCAGCGCCAGCACGCGGCGGGTGTCGGCCGGGTCGATCACGCCGTCGTCCCACAAACGCGCGGTGGCAAAGTAGGGGTGGCCTTGGGTTTCGTATTGGCTTTTGATGGGGGCTTTGAAGGCTTCTTCTTCCTCCATGCTCCACTGCCCACCTTTGCCCTCGATGCCATCGCGCTTGACCGTGGCCAGCACGCTGGCCGCTTGCTCACCGCCCATCACCGAGATGCGCGCATTGGGCCACATCCACAAAAACCGTGGCGCGAAAGCACGGCCACACATGCCGTAGTTGCCCGCGCCAAAACTGCCGCCAATGATGACGGTGAACTTCGGGACCGCGGCAGTGGCCACCGCCGTGACCATCTTGGCACCGTTGCGCGCAATGCCTTCGTTCTCGTACTTGCGGCCCACCATGAAGCCGGTGATGTTCTGCAAAAACACCAAGGGGGTTTTGCGCTGGCAACACAGTTCGATGAAGTGCGCGCCTTTGAGCGCCGACTCGGAAAACAAAATGCCGTTGTTGGCGATGATGCCGACCGGCATGCCTTCGATGCGCGCAAAGCCGCAGACCAAGGTGGTGCCAAAGCGGGCCTTGAACTCGTCGAACTCTGACGCATCGACGATGCGGGCAATGATCTCGCGCACATCAAAGGGTTTGCGGGTGTCGGTGGGAATGACGCCGTACAGCTCCTGCGCATCGTACTGGGGTGCCACCGGCGTGTGGGTGGCAATGTTGGGTTGTTTGCGCGCGTTGAGGTTTTTCACGGCTTGGCGTGCCAGTGCCAGTGCATGCACATCGTTGTGTGCCAAGTGGTCCGCCACGCCCGAGAGGCGGGTGTGCACGTCGCCGCCCCCTAAGTCTTCGGCACTGACCACCTCACCCGTGGCGGCTTTGACCAACGGAGGGCCGCCCAAGAAGATGGTGCCCTGGTTGTTGACGATGATGGTCTCGTCGCTCATGGCGGGCACATACGCCCCGCCGGCTGTGCAGCTGCCCATGACCACCGCGATTTGCGCAATGCCTTGCGCGCTCATATTGGCTTGGTTGAAAAAGATGCGGCCAAAGTGGTCGCGGTCTGGGAACACCTCGTCCTGGTTGGGCAAATTGGCACCGCCCGAGTCGACCAAGTAAATGCAGGGCAGGCGGTTTTGCTGCGCCACCTCTTGGGCCCGCAAATGCTTTTTCACAGTGAGCGGGTAATAGGTGCCGCCTTTGACGGTGGCGTCGTTGCACACGATCATGCAGTCGACTCCGCTGACGCGGCCAATGCCTGCAATCAGGCCCGCGCTGGGCGCGTCGTTGTTGTACATGTGGAACGCGGCCAGCGGTGCCAGCTCTAAAAACGGCGTACCCGGGTCGAGCAGCATCTGCACCCGATCGCGGGGCAACAGCTTGCCCCGCGCCACATGCTTGGCGCGCGCCGCCTCGCCACCGCCTTGCTGAGCCTGCTGCACCTGAAGGTTCAGGTCGTCCACCAAGGCACGCATGGCTTGCGCGTTGGCGGCAAAGTCCGCAGCGCGCGGGTTGAGTTGGGTGTGTAACTGCGACATGGGCGACGGCCTTCCTTCAAATCAGCCCACAGGGTAGGCGCAAGGCTTGCACCGAGTACGCCAGGATGGTTGCAAATCGTGCCACAATAAATTCGACCCATGCCAAATGAACCACGCCCCCAAACACCCCCCGCACAGACGGCCACACGAGGCCGCGCCGAGACCCCCATTGCTTTTGTGCAAGCCATTGCAACGGCTTACGCGGCACGCGGCATAGACCCAGCGGCAGCCCTGCTGGCAGCACAAATCGAGCCAAAACTTTTACGCAAATCCAATGCACGCATCACCGCCACACAAATGGAGGTGGTGTCAGGCGCGGCCATGCAAGAACTCGACGACGAAGGTCTGGGCTGGTTCAGCCGTCGCCTGCCCTGGGGCAGCTACGGCATGCTGGTGCGCGCCTCGCTCACCGCGCCCAACCTGGGGGTGGCACTCAAGCGCTGGGGCCGCCACCACGGCTTGTTGACCCAAGACATTGACGTGCAGGTGCGCGTGCAAGACGGCGTGGCGCAGCTGCAATTGCATGAAGCGCGAGACCTGGGCGACTACCGCGAGTTCTGCGTGGTGTCGGTGCTGCGCAATGCCCTGGGCGTGGCGTGCTGGTTGACCGACTCACGCATTCCTTTGCTGCGGACCACCTTGCAATTTGCAGCGCCTGCACACCGCGCCAGCTACCGCGTGTTGTTTGACGGACCCACCGCGTTTGACGCGCCCATCCACAGCTTGCAGTTTGACGCCGGGTATTTGAGCCTGCCTGTGCGCCGAGACGAAGCCGCTTTGCAACGCATGCTGCAACGCGCCTTGTTGCTCACGGTCCGGCCCTACCGACGCGACCGTTTGTTGGTGGAAAAGGTACGCCACACCTTGGCCCGACACCCCGAGCACTGCCGCAATGCCAACGACTTGGCCGCTTGGCTCAACCTCTCCACCCGAACGCTGCACCGCCAGCTCAAAGAAGAAGGCGCATCCTTGCAACAGCTCAAAGACGCGGTGCGGCGCGACTTGGCCATCGACCTGCTCCACCGCAGCCAACGTCCGCTCAAGCAAATCGCCCAAGCAGCGGGGTTTCAGAACGAAAAGAGTTTCATCCGGGCCTTCAAGGGCTGGACGGGTCAGACACCGGATGCGTTCAGGCGCTGCTGAGTTTCTGCCACGCACCGCCTCGCGGCAGCAACAAGCACTGGCACAAACGCATGCCCAGCGCGCAAGGCGCTCGTCAGCACAGCCAAGTCCTCAATGTATTCATGCACCATCTGATTTCTCAGTTGGCGCATTTCCACCCAAACATCGGCAGACACAATCAGGCCTAATTTCTCGGCCTTGTCTAAGTTGTCAATAGCAGCCCCCGTCTTTTCTGCCAACAAATGCAGCAACGCTGGGAGCAACTTATCGCCTACCGTGTCTTGGAGCCTTGCAAAGCGCGACACAAACGCGTCTAAGCGCTCGGTCAAAACCGGGTCAGCTTCGATTCGTTGTGCATCTTCAATGGTGAACAAATTGCCAAACAAACGACCATCTGTCTCCAACAAATGCCGACACTCTTTTTCGGTGACGCGCACCAGAAATTCGAGACGTACGGCTTGCGACGAAGGAGTTTTCATAAGCGAACTCCTTCTGACAGGGCGATGGTGTGAATCGGTAAAAGTTTCAAATTGGGCGCTTTGATCAACACGTCGACCTTTCGACCATCCATGGCACGTGACACGTGTGCCGCGAGTTGCGCTGATAGCTGCGCGGGTTCAGCCACAGCGTCATCCAACTCCAAGAGCAAGTCCACATCACCACCTCGCGCATCGTCACGCACGCGCGAGCCGAAAAGCCAGACACGCGCAGCATCACCCGCCAGCGCAGATGCGCTCGCACGAATGGCCGAGATTTGTTGTGAGGTGATACGCATGCGCGGATATTACGCCGTGAGCAGCAGCTCACGCATGTCGTCAAACACATGGGCCGCGCCCGCTTGGCGCAGTGCGTCGGCTTGGCCATGCACCGCATAACCCCACACGGTGGCACCGGCAGCCACAGCGGCGGCCACGCCAATGTGCGTGTCTTCGATCGCCAAGCAACGCGCGGGGTCGTGGCCCAAGTGCGCAGCCGCAGCCAGGTACACATCGGGGAAAGGCTTGCTGCGCGGCACTTCGTGACCGCTGAAAATGCGCCCGTCAAAAAAATCGAACAAGCCCACTTGCGTCAGCATGAGCTTGATCTTGAAGCGGTCCGCGCCCGAGGCGCAGGCAATCTGCCCGTGGTGCAGGGCATGCAGGTGCGCCACGGCTTGGTGCACATGGGGAATGGCGGTGATTTCGTTTTCCAGCCGCACATTGCGGCGCTGGTAAAAGGTTTGCAACCAGTCTTCGGTGAAGGGCTGGCCGGTGTGGGCCTCGATCAGGTCTTTGCGGGTGCGCACGGTGTGCCCCACAAAGTGGGCCATGCACTCTTGCAGCGTGAGCTGCCAGCCCAGCTCTTCAAACATGTCGCGCAACACACCACAGGTGATGTCTTCGCTGTCGACCAGCACGCCATCGCAATCAAACAACACAGCATCGAATTTCATGGTGCGATTATCGATGCGCACGCAGAAATGACCCGCGCTTGCATCAGGCCAATGCGCGCTGGATGATGATTTTTTGGACGTCGCTGGTGCCTTCGTAGATTTGGCACACACGTACGTCGCGGTAAATGCGCTCGACGGGGAAGTCGCCCACCACGCCATAACCGCCCAAGGTTTGAATGGCGGCGCTGCACACCTGTTCGGCGGCTTCGCTGGCAAACAGCTTGGCCATGGCGGCTTCTTTCAAGCACGGCAAGCCCGCGTCGCGCAAGCTGGCCGCGTGGTACATGAGCTGGCGCGCGGCTTCGAGTTGTGTGGCGCAGTCGGCCAAGCGAAAGCCCACTGCCTGGTGGTTGAAGATGGCGGTGCCAAAACTCTCGCGGTCTTTGCTGTACTGCAAGGCCACCTCGAAGGCGCTGCGCGCCATGCCAATGCTTTGCGCGGCGATGCCAATGCGCCCGCCTTCTAGGGCAGAGAGGGCGATCTTGTAGCCCTCGCCCTCTTGCCCAATCAGGTTCTCGGCGGGGATGCGGCAATTGTCAAAGTTGATCTGCGCGGTGTCGCTGCTGTGCTGGCCCAGCTTGTCTTCCAAGCGCGCCACGTGGTAGCCCGACGTGTGGGTGGGCACGATGAAGGCGCTCATGCCTTTTTTGCCTGCACCCTTGTCGGTGACGGCAATGACGATGGCCACATGGCCGTTCTTGCCACTGGTGATGCTGTCTCTTATACACATCTGACGCTGCCGACGAAGCT
>NZ_JAVLFP010000067.1:0-36111 GCF_046052825.1 Limnohabitans sp. | reverse complement strand
GCGCACATGGCGGGCGAGTTGTCTGCGATGGGCATCGACCACATTGACCTGGGCGGCAAAGACCAGGTGGTGTCAGTGAGCATCGACCAAGTTGAAGCCAGCAGCTTGATCCATGCTGGACTGGACTTTGCAGCAGCCGACTACGTGACCCTGCAAACTTCTGGCGTCATGGCTGCCGATGGCATCCATGCTTCGGGCACGCACCTGAAGTCAAGCTTGCAAGACCTGCAGAAGTTGGGTGTCGATGCGGCAGGTCATGCCATCAATAACCTGGGTGTGGATGTCGTGGGTGTTTCGGGCATTGCTGGCTTGCAAGACCTCAACGCTTTGACGGCTTCGTTGAAAGAAGCAGGCGTTGACCATCTGGGCTTGCACAGCTCAGAGTTGTTTGGTCAAGGCCAAGGAACCGATTTGCTGGCTGCCTTTGAAAGCGGCGAGTGGTTGAACCAAGGTGTGGACATCACCCTTGAAATTGACGCAGTCAAGGCGCCAAGCTTGCCAACCGCAGCAGTCCAAGCCGACCTCGATGCAGGCCTGAGCGACAACGCGGGCTTGAATGCCTTGGTCCATCACGGCATGGACCTGTTGACCGCAGACACGCAGCTGACGGCTGGTCAGACCTGGGGCAGCCTCATCCATGCCTTGCAAGAGTCTGGCTTGGGCAACGTTGAAATCGAAAGCAAAGCCAGCGTGCACATTGGTGACGACTTGTCTGCCGCCCTGTACGAAGCCGGCATGCTGCACGCTTTGCCTGACGCCAATCTTGAGATCGATGCGGCGGCCAACACCCGCTTGCTCAGCACCAGCCTCAAGGCCATGGCCGATTTGGGTGTGGACAAGGTTCACGCCAGCGACAAAGTATTCGTCAAACTGGGTGTTGCCGAGGGCGAGTTGGCCGACATGCACGACCTGTTCAGCGCCTTTGGCCTGGACAACCATGCCGTGGCCGACCACACCCTGTTTGCCAACAACGGCGCGGGTGCAGGTTTGCTGCTCGACGAGAAGACCGCACAAACCTTGGGCATCACACCAGAACACATCAACGAAGCCAAAGTCGCCGACTTGGTGGAGCAACTGTCCAAGCTGGGCATCACCGAAGTCGATGTGGTCAACGCCAACTCGACCGATGTGTTCCACATCAGCGGCACAGGCGTTGTGGCCCAGACCACGATGGGCGCCTCGACTGTCGAGTTGTTGGGCACAGACCAGGCACAGGGCGATGTGTTCGACCAAGACATCAAGTCGAAACCCTTTGGTCACTAAAATGGTGAGCCATGATTGACTTGCTGCCGCCGTCGCCGTCCAGACCCAAAGAGATCGATGCGCCGGTGCGCAAAATTCTCATGCAATGTCGGCGAGCCTTTGTGCTCGCCTTCTTGTTGACCTTTGTCATCGACCTGCTGAGCATCACCCCGATGCTCTACATGATGAACACCATGGACCGGGTGCTGTCATCCCGCAGTGGCGTCACCCTGGTGTCGCTGACCCTGTTGGTCATTGCTTTTTATGTGTTTTGGTCGGCGCTGGACTGGATTCGCTCTCGGCTGATGGTGCGTTTGTCTTTGCGCATCGACTGGGAGTTGGCAGCCGATGTGTTTGATGCTTCTTTCAGGCGCTACGTGGGTCGCAAAAATATCAACGTGCACCAGCTGTTGGGCGACTTGTTGGCACTGCGCCAGTTTTTCACAGGCCAGTCGGCATTGACCTTGATGGATGCTCCGTTTGCCGTGGTCTTCATCTTCATTGGGGCCTTGTTTCACCCCTATCTGGCTATCTTTGCCGCATGCGCTTCGGCGTTGATGATTGCGGTGTCCTACTTCAGCATCAAAATCACCAGCCCCATTTTGAAAGAGGCCAACGACGCGAACACCGAGGCCTCGCGTGTGGCGTCTAGCAGCTTGCGCCATGCCGAGACCACCCTGGCTTTGGGCATGCTGGGCGGGGTGCGCAACCGCTGGTACGAGCAACACCGCCAGTTTTTGACCAACCAAGTCAACGCCAGCGAGGCCACGGGTTTGATGGGCGGCTTGTCGGGCTTTTTGCAAAAAGCCTTGCCATCGTTGCAAATGGCCTTGGGCACGTTCTTGGCCATGGAGGGTTTGATCACCGGCGGCATGATCATGGCGGCGTCTATGCTGATCAGCAAATCGGTGTCGCCCATTCAAAAACTGATTGGCAGCTGGAAAGAAATCGTTGCGGCGCGTTCAGCCTATGAACGACTCAACGAGTTGTTGGGCGAAGACCGCCAAAATCAAAAAGGCATGCAGTTGCCGCCACCCCAAGGCAGCTTGACGGTGACCGACGCTGTGGGCGTGCCACCCGGACACGACAAGGCTGTGATTTCTGACATCAACTTTGCCCTCACACCCGGGCAGGTGCTGGCCGTGGTGGGGCCCAGTGCTGCGGGTAAATCGTCGCTGGTGAAGATGCTCATGGGGGTGTGGGCGCCCGCCGAGGGCAAGGTGCGTTTGGATGGTGTGGAAATTTCTGAATGGAGCCACGACGAAGTGGGCCCCCTGGTGGGCTATGTGCCGCAAGAGATAGAGTTTTTTGAAGGCACGGTGGCCGAGAACATTGCCCGTCTGGGTGAGGTGGATGCAGACAAAGTGGTCTTGGCCGCCAAGCTGATTGACATGCACGACATTATTTTGGGCTTTCCCAAGGGCTACGACACGCCTTTGGGCGAAACGGGTTTTGCGCCTTCGGGTGGTCAGCGCCAACGCCTAGCCATTGCCCGCGCCATTTACGGCATGCCCAAGTACGTGGTGATGGACGAGCCCAACTCCAACCTCGATGAGTTGGGTGAGACCGCGCTGATCAAGTGCGTGCTGGCCTTGAAGCAAAACGGGGGCACGGTGGTCATCACCACCCACCGCCCCCGCTTGGTCAACATCGTGGACATGATGTTGGTGCTCAAGGGTGGCAAGCAAGTGGCCTTTGGTTCATCGCGTGACATGCTAGAAGCCGTCAAGCGCCTGCAAGTGGTGGCGGGTGAAGGCGGTGGCGGTGCGCCCGAACCTTCGGCACCTGCCGCTGCGGCCAGTGTTCAACTGGGGGGCGCATGAGCGACGCCACCACCCCAGAGAAGGTGGTCAAACCCGCCGTAGGCGTGTGGGGCCGGGTTGTCGGCGGTGAGGCGCGCCTGAGTGGTTGGATCGACAGCTGGAATCCCTACGCCCCAGAAAAACTTCATGGCCGGGGTTTGAAGCCTGTGGACATTGAAGAGTCCGACATCCGCCGCCATGCCTCGCGCTGGTTCTTGGGCTTTTTTGTGTTGTTTTTGGCATGGGCCAACTTTGCCCCCATTGATGCGGGCGTGACCGTGCCCGGGCAAGTGTCGGTGTTGGGCAACCGCAAAACCGTGCAACACCCCACGGGTGGCGTGGTGCAAGAGATCATGGTCCGCGAGGGGGCCGAAGTCAAAGCGGGCGAAGTGCTGTTGCGCATCAACCCCTTGAAGAGCGAAGCCGACTTGACGGGGTTGGAGTTGCAGTACATCAACCTGTTGGCCACCGAGTCGCGCCTCAAGGCCGAGCGCGATGGCGCAGGTGCCATTCGCTGGGAAGCTGAAATTGCCAAGCGTTTCAAACCCAACGACGAGCATGTGCAAGAAGCCAAAAACCTCCAGCAGCAGTTGTTCAACTCGCGCCGTGCGGAGTACAACGGCCAGGTGTCCAGCCTGAACGAGCAAATCACGGGCCTCACCGCCATGATGCAAGCGCGCCGCACCCAGCAGCGCAGCCTGCGTGAGGAAATGACCAACACCAACAAGTTGGCCAAAGATGGTTTTGTGCCTCAGTCGCAGGCTAACCAGGCGGAGCGGCAAAACAGCGACATTGAGTCGAACATCGCGAGCACCCAGGCCGACATTGCGCGTGCCAAGTTGCAAATCATCCAGCTGCGCAGCGCCTTCCTCAAAGAGGTGGACAACCAGTTGCAAGACATTCAAAAAAACCGCGATGCGTTTCTGACCAGACTCGACGCGGCCAAGTTTGACCGTGACTTGGCCGAGGTCAAGGCCCCCGTGAGCGGCAGCGTGGTGGGCCTCAAAGTGTTCACCGTGGGCGGTGTGATCACCAGCGGCCAGGTGTTGCTGGAGGTGGTGCCCAAAGACGAAACCCTGATCGTGCAGGCGAAGATACCCGCGTCCATCATCGACAAGGTGCGTGTGGGCATGGAAACCGACATGCGCTTTACAGCGTTCAACCAAACCACCACGCCAGTGATTGCGGGGGTGGTGAAACTTGTGGGCGCTGACAAAGAGCCCGGTGCGAATGACAAAGAAGAGTACTACTTGGGCCAAGTTGAGACCACCAAAGAAGGCCTGCAAAAGCTCGCAGGCCTGAAGGTGCAACCGGGCATGCCGGTGGACGTGGTCATCAAGGCGGGTGAGCGCACCTTCATGAGTTACTTGCTCAAGCCGCTTGGTGACAAGTTCGCCTTGGCTTTCAAGGAATATTGACTCACTAAATTTATGAAAAATAATGTTAAATTGTTGAAAATGAAAAATCTGCGAATTGTTGCCTCTCTGGCTTTGGCTGCCTCTTTCGGCCAGGCCTCCGCGCTGGACTTGCTGGCCGACTACCAAAAAGCCACGGCCTACGACCCGACGTTTCAAACTGCTGTGGCAGAGCGTCAGGCCAACCAAGCCACGGCCAATCAGGCATACACGGCGTATGCACCCAGTGCCAGTTTCAACAACACGCGCATTCAAACCGATGCGGCCAATCGAACCACGATTTCTGTCACGCAACCCTTGCTGAACTACGAGGCGTTGTCGACCTTCAAACAAGCCGAGCCGCGCCAAGGTTTTGCCGAGGCCACGTTTGTGGTGAAGCAACAAGACTTGGCCACCCGTTTGCTCAAGGCGGCCAACGCCATCATCTTGGCCAATGAAAACATCAAGCTCAACAACGCCAAAATCACGGCGTTGAACCAGCAGTACTTCGCTGCCAAGAAAAAACTAGAGTTGGGCCAAGGCACCATCACCGACTTGCGAGACATCGAGGTAAAGGCGGCTCAAGCCAAATCGGCCCAGATTGGTTTTAAAAACCAACTCGACATCGCAGCCAAACAGTACGCGGCCATCACGGGGGAGCGCCCCAATGTGGCCGAATTTGTGTTGACCGAACAGCATGGCAAAGTGGCCCTCAAGCAAGTGCAAGACTACATTGACTTGGCCTTGCAAAACAACCCAGCCATCTTGGTGACCAAGTTCAGCGAGCGCGTGTCGGAGTTGGATGTGCAAAAAGCCACGGGCGCTTTTTTGCCTACTTTTTCTGCCACCTACACAGACAGCAAATCGGGCACAACAAACAACCGCTACACCGGCGTGGTGGTGAACCTGCCCCTGGGCGCCAGTGCCTACTTTGCACGCCAAGGCTCTGAGGCCAACTACCTCAAAGCCAAAGAAACACGCCGTGACAGCGAAGAAAAAACACGGGTAGATGTTGAAAAACTGCGCTCGCAAATCGACACGGGCTTTGAGTCTTTGGCCATCCAACTCGATGCCATCAAGGCCGCAGAGCTGAGCGTTGAAGCCAACACCAAAAGCTACGAGGGCGGCGTGCGCAGCGCGGTTGATGTGCTCAACGCCACGCAAACGGTGTTTCAGGTCAAGAGTGAGTACGTGACGAGTGTGACCACCCAAACTGAAAACTTGTTGTCCTTGATGAACTTGACTTCCACCAACCCTCAAGAGTCGTTGGAAGTTGCCTACAAATATTTGTTTGCCCGCTGATGGACTGCTTGCAGCCTGTCTTGACGTTTCTGCGGTCAATCCGTCCTTAGCTTTCATCCGTTGGCTTTGGAGACAGCAGCTGGCGGGCTTTGGCACGTCGGCTGCGGTAGCGTGGGCGGGGACACGTGCGATGGGCTGCGGCCCAAGCCACTTCTGCTTATCCATCTGAAAGAGATGTTATTTTGAAGTTATTCGGTAAACAGAATTTAGAAATTCAAATTGAAGGCCTCCAGAAGAAGTTGGATGGGCTAGAGAGCCAGCTGGCAAAGGCGAAACTTGCGCATCAAAAGCAAGAGGCCTCTGCCGCCAAAGCTTTGGCGGATGCTGCCCAAGAAAATGAACGCTTGGTTTTGGAGCTCAAGCAAGCGCAAGAAGAATTCAAGAAAGCAGCTTCAGACAAAAAGCAACTTGAGGCATCTGTTGCCAAGGCCAAAGACGATGGTGCTGCTCAAACCAAACAAGTGATTGAGCTTAAGCAAGAGATCAAGCAACACCTGCAAGCCTTGGATGCTGCAAAAGCCGACACTTCACACGCCCAACAAGCCAAGCTTGAGATAGACGCACTGCAAGTTCGCACACTGTCTGAGTTGGAACAGCTTAAAAAAGAAGCTGCCCAACAAGCACAGCAGCAAGCCGCCAAGTTCAAAGATGCTGAGGATGAAAACGAACTCTTGCTTGCGCAGCTCATGACTGTGCAAGAGGAGCTTGAGAACATATTTTTAGATAAAAAGCAACTTGAAATCTCTACGGCAGAGGCAATCGCCAAGGCCCAAAACGAAGCCGCAGTTGCTGTTGAACAACACCAACAAAGCACCAAGAAATTGGATGCTGAGGTAGCCCAGCACAAAAAAAGGCTTGAGCAAGTTCAGCAAGCCCAACAAGCCACAGAGCTTGCGGCGGCCAAGCAAAAAGCGGAACTTGCAGCTGAACTTGCAACAGCCAAGGCTGAAATGGATCAGCTCAAGCAAGGGCTTGCACAAGCCACTCAAAACATTGCCCAAGAGCAAAGCGCCAAGCAAGTCGCTGAATCTGCCTTGTCAGAGATCAAAGCAAAATCTCCTGCCCAACTCAAAGCGGTGACAGATAAGTATCAGCAGCAAGCTCAAGCCACATTGGCTTTAGAGGCAGAACTGGTCAAACAAAAATCTGAGCATGAAGCCACAAAAGCCCAGTTCACCAAGCTCGATCAAGACCTGGCCCAAGCCCGCCACAGCCTAGCCCAAGAGCAAGGTGCCAAACAAGCCGCTGAGGCTGCACTGGCAGACATCAAGGCCAAGTCGCCCGCAGAAATCAAAGCGTTGACCGACAGATACCAGCAACTCACAGATCAACAAGCGGCCAAGCTCAAAGACACTTCACAAGAAAATGAACTGTTGCTCACCCAGCTCATGCAGGTGCAAGAAGAGTTGGAGTCTTACTACCTAGACAAAACCAAGTTCGAAAAACTCTACCAAGACATTCAAACCCGTTGGTCCCGTTTAGAAAAGCGCTTCCCCAACTACGCGGACTTTGGCAGCTTGGAGATGGTGACGTTTGACAATTTGTCTGATGTGCCCTCTGTCACTTGGCGCGTCAAAGACTGTGTGCAAGGTGGTGTGGCGTTTGATGAGTTTTTATTTCAAACCGTGTTGCAAGACGGCCAGCCTGGCATTGCCCTGGTGTCTGATGCAAAAGCACTGGCAAGTCCCGACAGCGCACTGGTGCCCAAACAACTCAAGCCCCAAAGCAAGCAGCTTGAGCGTTTTGTTCGCATGGGCCAAACGGAGTTTCGACAGATCAGGGCGGCCGCAACGATCTTCACGCAATTGGAGGTCTCGGGCTGGCGTGCTGTTGATCTACCCAAGAACTTCGACCTTGGGTTTTGGCGTCCATCGCTCAAGCTATTGCCAGCGCAGCTACAAGCCTTGCCTATGTTGTTGCGGTATGACACCGTGAAGCTCAAGCGCGAGTTGATCAACCCCGACTACGAACACCTGTGGCTTGAATTCAACGGCTTGGGTCTGGGTGCGCGCACATGGCCCAAGTTTGAAATGCGCTTGGGTGCGGCCATGGTGCAGCGTGATGGGTTTTCGGAATTTCCAAAATTTGAATTCCCGCTGATTGATGGCAAAACCAAGCCCTTTGACAGTTGGTATGCCGAGAGCCAAGACGACAACGGTGCCAAGCTTGAACTGCGCTTTGCGTTGGAAAAGAAAATGTTTGACACCAGCGTTTGGGGCAAGCTGGAAGATGCCGACAAAGCCTTGCTGCTGCGTTTGATTTATGTGATGCCCGATGTGTTGCTGCGCTTAGAAGCCGAGAACACGTCTATTCACCGCCCATGGACCACCTGGGTGGGCTTTGCCAAAGAAGCCCTGAAGGTGATAGATGCCAGCCGAGCCGCAGCGCAGCCCAAGCAGTTGCCTGCTCCTACGCCACAAACAGCGAGTACTTCACCCGTTTTGGCACCCCCAGCCCAACTGCCCGCTCCAACAGTTCAGAAGAGCACGCCAAACAAGAAACTTCCAACCAAAGTCACAGCTAAAAAGGTGGCAGCAAAGAAGGTGGCAGCAAAGAAGGCGGCCTCTAAGAAGGTGCCGGTCATCAAACACCCCACCCAAAAGACTGTCGCCCCAAAGCTCACAGCCAAGACCAAGCCTGCTGCCCAAAAAACAGTGGGTAAGCCAGCGACAGCAAAGAAAACTAAAGCAACCCCAAAGGCCGCACCGGCCAAAAAAATTGCTGCCTCAAAGCCAATGGCTAAACAGCCTATGGTGAAGAAGCCAGCCACGAAAACGCCAGCAGCTGCCAAGCGAACGGCTGTTCTGCCTGCTGTCAAAAAAAAGCCTGTTAGAAAAAAATAAATGGTCACCCCAGAAGAAGTCAGCCACGCCTACAAATTGTTTTTAGGCCGCGAACCCGAAAACTCAGAAGTGGTTGCCGGCTATTGCGAAAATGCCCAAACCTTAGATCAGCTGAGCCGCATTTTCATGAGCTCGCCCGAGTTCATGCGCCGCATGGGCAGCGCTCTGGAGAAACCACAGGCCAACACGCACCGCCACCCTTTTAACCTGCCCAAAATTCCGGTCGAAACCCAAGTTCCGCCACACATACTGGGCCAGATGTTTGAACGTATCCACAAAGAGTGGGAAAACCTAGGTGCTACCGAGCCCTATTGGTCTATCGTGACCCAGCCGCAAAACTACATGGCTGAGTTTGAGAAAAACCGTGATCTGTTTTTTGCGTCTGGCAACAGCACCTGCCAAAACTTTTTGGCTACTTTGCGTCGCAGTGGTATCAATCCTGCACAGCTAAGCACCTGCCTTGAGTTAGGTTGTGGCGTAGGGCGTGTGACCCGCTATTTGGCGGATGCATTTGACAAGGTGATTGCCGTTGATATATCTGCCAAGCACCTAGCGTTGGCCAAAGCCCATTTGGCAGAACAAGGCGTGTACAACGTTGATTTGCAGCATTGGCACAACGTTGACCCCATGCGCCAGTTGCCGCAGGTGGATGTCATCATGTCTGTCATCACGCTGCAACACAACCCACCTCCAATCATGGTGTGGATGATTTCAACATTGCTCTCGCACTTGCGTCCCGGCGGCGTGGCCTATCTGCAGATACCCACCTACAGAAATGGCTACTTGTTTGAGGTGGACCGTTATTTAGCCAGCACACCGCCAGACACATTAGAAATGCACTACTTGCCACAGCCTGATGTTTTCAAGGTGGTTGCCCAAGCCAACTGCCAGTGCCTGGAGGTGCGTGAAGATGGCATGGTCGCAAACGAAGACCAAACGCTTTCTAACACCTTCTTGGTCCAAAAACTGCTTACACCTTGAACATGCTTGCCCGCGTCAATCAACCGCTAGAAACCAGCAGTCAGCTTGACGCCAACTTGGCCAAGCAGTTTGCTTGGTTGCTGCGTCCCGACCTTCGAGAAAGCTATCAAACCAAAGACAACCCCGCTTTTGGGGATTGGTGGCTCATCAAAGGCCGCCAAGAATACCCGGCATGGGCGCAAGCCACGCCTGCGCAAGAGTTGCAGCCACTGTTTGAGTCTGCCGGCAAAGCCACTGTGGCAGGCGTGCCTGTGGAGGTGCCCAAAGTGGTGCAGCTGTTGGCACGTTTCAGGGGCGATGCCGTGAGGGATTGCACCTTCAATGGCAAGCTTGACAACGAAAAGTTTTTTGCATGGGCTTTGGTTGTGGGGCTTGCAGACCACCAACTGGCTGCCCACATACCCAGGCCTGTGTTGGCCATGCTTGACCAGCCGGTGCCTGCACTGAACGGTGCTGATCAAGAGGCGACTCCTCAAACAGCCCCCGCAGCCACATTGTTGATGTACCTACTGTGGCGCTTGATGGACGAGCCCACGCAACAAGCCCGCAACATCTTTACACCCGAAGGCCGCAAAGCTTATTTGGCTTGGTTCTTTGGTGTGGTGGAGCAACTCCATATTGCCCCCTTGGTGGCTGGCAGGTGGAAGTCGTGGGTTAAATCGCAGCCTGGCTACAAAGACGAACAGTTGGCATGGGCCAGCGCTGCCCCAGCCTTGCCCACGCCCAGCCGCACCCCTAAAGCAGACAAACCCTTTGGTGTGAACCTGTATGGCTTTGCCTATGGCGAACTGGGCATTGGCGAAGACCTGCGCATGGCCGTGGCCTGCTGCGAGGCAGCCAATATTCCCTACCATGTGGTGAATGTAGATGCCGGCAATATCAGGCAAGCCGACAATTTGCTCAAAGGCAAAACTCACGACCTGCACAGCAAAGAATTGCCGCCGTATAGAAACAATATATTTTGCTTGCCTGCGTTTGACACGGCCAGCCGTGTCTTTATGCAAAAGGGCGCTAGCGCTTTTGAGGGCTACCACAACATCGGCTGGTGGCCTTGGGAACTGAGTGTTTTTCCAAAAGCTTGGCAGCCCCATGCCTTTAAATTGGTAGACGAGGTGTGGGCCAGCAGCACATTTTTGGAGGACATGTACAAGCGGTCTACCGACAAGCCTGTGCACTTGGTACCGCTGGCTGTGAGTGTGGACAGAATCAAAAGGCACCCGCGCAAATACTATGGGCTGCCAGATAAGAAATATCTGTTTTTGTATGTGTTTGATTTCAATTCCTCCGTAGCCCGCAAAAACCCGATGGCTGCTGTGAATGCATTTAAGCAAGCATTTCCACAAACGGACACAACAGTGGGTTTGGTTTTGAAAACCATGAACACCAACCCGGATCACCCAGAGTGGCAAGCCTTTTTAAAAGAATGCAAAGCCGATAAACGCATTCTTATACTGACTGAAACGATGGATAGGCCTGATGTATTGGGATTGATTGATTGTTGTGATGCTTATGTTTCTTTGCATCGAGCCGAAGGATTCGGAAGAACTATTGCTGAGGCTATCAAATTAGGAAAAAAAGTTATTGCCACAAATTATTCTGGTAATGTTGATTTCATAAGAGGTAATGCTAGCCCCGTAAATTATGTACTATTAAAAATCAATTCTAATGAGTACGAATCAGTTGATGAAAAAGACGATATTTATTGGGCAGATGCATATGTTGATGAAGCGTCTATTATTATGAAAAATATGAAAATAAACAAAAACTTTGAAAAGACTAATGTTGATGATATTTTCTCAGTCTCAAAAACTTGCGCAGCGCTTATAAATTATTTACATTTCTTTTGAATCATGAATGAATACAAATTGAAAGATGCCAATCTTTTTTTGAAGAATGGCGAATATGCAAAGGCCTTAGAGATTTATGAGGGACTAAAACTTGATGCGTTTTATGATAAATTAATTAATTTAAATATAAGAAAGTGTAAGTCGAAACTTGAAAATATTGGGCCAGAATCATCTAGTCGAATAATCGATGATACGTTTAAAGGCTTCGGTATTATTAAAAACAACCCTCTTATTTCGATAATCATCGTAAGTTACAACTCGCGAGCAGATTTAGTTCAGCTATTCCCTACAATTTCCTCTCAAACCTATCAGAATGTTGAGATTATTTTATTAGAAAATGGAGAAGAAAATAATGAAGATCTATGCAGGCAGTTTTTTCAAAGATACAAATACTTATCTGCTGATAATATAGGGTTTGCCGAAGGTAATAATTATTGTTATGAAAATTCAAGTGGTGAATTTATTGCTTTAGTTAATCCAGATACCAGGCTTGAGGAAGGTTTTTTACAGGAGATGATTGATTGTATTCGTTTAGATGAAAGTGCAGCAGTTGTTGCCCCAAAAATATATTTCTATGAAAAATATATTAGTGTTACGATTGAGTGTGATATTGATGAGGATTTCTCGGTTGATATTTCTAATTTTATCGAGTGCCTGAAATATAAAAAGTTTTTTGTTAGGGCTGGGTTTGCGACTGGTAACACCATTAAATCAGACAAAGGTTTGATAAAGTTGGACGTCCCTCACCCCAGCAACTATAGTGTGATCGATATAGGTTTTTTGTCTTTTAATGATTTTACAAAAGTAAAGGTTACAATAGGTTACCAGTGGAATATTCAGATTCTCAAGAATGACGAAAATTTAAAATTTAATTTTGATGCAAATACTTATGGTTCGGCTCGTTACATAGTTAATAATGCAGGTAGTGGTGTCGATCCAAATGGTAAGCTTTTCGATAGAGGGTTTGGTGAATACGAAGATGGAAAATATCTATCAAAGGTTTATTTGAGTGCATTTTGTGGTTGTGCCGCACTTATAAGACGAGCCGCTCTAATAAATAGAAAAATTTTTAGAGAAGAGTTTTTTGCTTATTACGAAGATTCAGAATTATCCTGGTGGATTCAAAAAAATGGATATAAGATATTGTATTGTCCAACTGCTGTCGTTTACCATCGTCATTCTGAATCTACAGAAGAAAATAGTCCACTATGGAACACGCTTGTAAATAGAAGCTTTTTAATTTATAATTACTTCACAGAATCTATTGAAAATACTCCTTTTTTAGAGTTTGAATATCAGGAAAACCTCATAAGTCCTTTGATACTATCAAGATTAAGAAAGTATGATGATAATATAAAAAAAGGATTAATAAAAAACAACAAAAGAATGCAGTTATGTATTTATGATTCCTATTTTTATAGTATGGGCGGGGGGGAAAAGCATGCTTTAGATATTGCATCACTTTTCCAAGATAGCCATGAAGTTTATCTCGCATCAGAGGTTGATTTTGATATTGATAATTTGGCCAAATACTTTGGAATCGATATATCGAAATGTAAAAAAATAATATCTACCAGGATAGATGTTGCATTTACTGGAAAATTCGACGTTTTTGTCAACTCTACCTTCCATTCCAATTTGATATCTGTTGCCAAGAAATCATATTATGTGGTTTCATTCCCGCACAAGCATGTCACTGAAGATGTTAAAAATTCATATACTTTTCTGCATAATTCCGAATTTACATCTGGCTGGGCTAAAAAATTCTGGGGTATACACAATTCTTCAATCATATATCCGTTAATTGGGTACTCGACTCATCCTGATTACCTTAATGGCTCAAAGAAAAATAAACAAATGATTTCAGTTGGGCGACTTACCTCTGAAGGGCATTGTAAAAACCATCATCTAATAATAAAAGCATATAAGCTTGCGGTTAATTCAGGTTGTTTGAGTGGAGATTGGAGGCTGTTGATCTTTGGCAGTTGTGACTTAAATAATAAAATTGCCTACGATTATTATAAGATGTTGACTCAGATTTCTGAGGGTTATAATATTTCTATTAATATAAATTTAAGTCGTAACGATTTGAATGATGCATATGCGAATTCATTTATATATATTCATGCTGCTGGTTTAGGTGTAGATAAAGAAGAGCCTGAAAAACACGAGCATTTTGGTATAACTCCACATGAGGCTATGCGACATGGGTGCATGCCGATTGTGTATGAAATAGGTGGTCCTGCAGACCAAATCATAAACTTGCATCATTCAGATAAATTTGATTCTGTTGAATCATTGTCTGATTCTATTTTTAAAGCCTCGCTGCAGTTTGAAAACTCATCTCTAATTTGTGAGGAAGTAAAAGCTTTTGCGAAAAACAGAGAGTCTGAGACTGAGAGAAGGGTTTTAAAATTAGTAAGTGAAGTCATTGCAAATTAAGGACTATTATATGAAGCTAGATTTTGACATTAGATTAAATAGGTATGCTGCTGAAAATAAATATCGCGGAATTGATTTTATTGAATATCGAGAGCTGTCAAATATTGGACTTGTCGACAAAAATTGTATTTCATTTAATGATTTTATAAATTTAAATGATCGTTTGGGTAGTAGTATCGCGCAATGTTATAAAAACCAGCATTTTTTTAATATTTATATAAGCCCTATAGCGGACCTCTTGAAGACTATAGATGCCGATCAAGTTGTGCCGGTATTAATTGGTGATACAGATGCAGATGATTTTCTTTTGCCTGTACTCGGTAAAGCTCGAGTTATTGGTTCTAAAAATATTACGATCCTAAAACTAAATAAACCTAGGCACTGGGGCGGTGACTATAAATCAGGACGTTTCGATAATAGGCCGTTATCCTTGAAATCTTTAAGATGTGTTTGGAGGGGGGTGCCTACTGGGGACTGGTTTTCTAAAGGAAGAACTACATCAAGATTTAAATTATTTGAAAAATACGGCAAAATTAATTCAGATCTCATAGACTTTGGCTTGTCCGCTTACGAGCCTAGTACGCGCATTCGTCTTGGTGCAAGTGAGAAGATAGAGTTGGTCAAATGGATAAAAGGAAAATTATCAATAAATGAAATGCTTGAGTATGCATTTATTCTCTCTCTCGAGGGTAATGATGTGTCGACTTCGTTGAAATGGATATTGGCTTCTAATTCGATACCTGTTATGCCAAGTCCAATTTTTGAATCCTGGTTGTTGGAGGGCTTATTAATCGATGGTTTTCATTATATTTCAGTAGATTTAGATAAAGACGATCTTGTAAAAACAATATCCGATTTGAGTGCTTGGGGTGGGAGATTAAAAGAGATTTCGGCTAACGGAAAAATTTATATGGAAATGTTCGTCGATGATGAAAGTGAAAGATTGTTGGAAATTGCAGTTATAAGAAATTTTCTGGGTTTATGAACAAAAAATTTTTTGAAGAGCCTCTTGAATTTACATGTGTAGTTTTGTCGGGAGGTAGTGGCACAGGCTTATGGCCACTTTCTCGTTCAATGCTACCTAAACAATTTTTAGGATTAACAGAGGATGCTTCTCTTTTTCAACTTACGCTTCGGCGTTTACATGATATTACTAATGCCTCTAATCAGATTATTGTTTTTGCAAACGATGACCACCGTTTTTTGGTGGGCGAGCAGTGCCGTGAGGCGGGCGTAGAGCCCCGCAGCATTGTTCTGGAACCTGTTGCGCGAAGTACAGCGCCGGCAATTGCTGTAGCGGCTCTTGCTTCCCAGGCTGACGGTGCCGATCCTGTGATCCTGGTATTGCCGTCAGACCATGTTATTGACAATTTACCTGCCTTTCACCGCGCCGTTCGGATGGGATCTAAAGCTGCAGAGGATGGAGCGATGGTGATATTTGGCATTGTGCCTACCCATGCTGAAACTGGTTATGGCTACATAAAAGCTAGCCAAGCGGCCAATACAGATGCAGCTGTACCAGTTCTTCAGTTTATTGAAAAGCCTGACTTCGCTACTGCACAGAACTACCTTAAAGACGACAGATATAGTTGGAATAGTGGCATCTTCATGTTCAAAGCTTCGGTATTGTTGGATGAGATGGAAAAGGCCAATCCTGCCATCCTTAAGGCTTGCCAGTCCGCGTGGGGTAAGGCAAAGAAGGACCTTGAATTTGTGCGCTTGGACAAAGAAGCTTACTCCAGCAGTCCGACTCTAAGCGTGGATTACGCCGTCATGGAAAAAACCAGTAAAGCTGTGGTTCTGTCGCTAGACGCTGGCTGGAACGATGTAGGTGCATGGTCTGCCGTGTGGCAAGTGCTGCCGCAAGACGCCCAAGGCAATGCTACTCGTGGTGACGTGTTACTAGAAAGTGCAACCAACAGCTATGTGCATGCCGACAGCCGCCTGGTGGCGCTGATTGGTGTGGACGATTTGGTAGTGGTTGAAACCTCAGACGCTGTGCTGGTGGCACACAAAGACAAAGCCCAAGATGTGAAGAAGGTGGTAGAGCGCCTAAAGGTCCAAAAGCGCCCTGAGGTTGACCTGCACCGCGAGGTGTTTAGGCCATGGGGTTCTTACGATTCGGTGGACCACGGTGAGCGTTTTCAGGTAAAGCGCATTACGGTCAAGCCCGGTGCAAAGCTCTCGCTGCAAATGCACCATCACAGGGCCGAACATTGGGTTGTGGTGTCGGGCACGGCATCGGTGCGCTTAGGTGACCAGGTGAAGCTTGTTACAGAAAACGAATCGGTCTACATCCCCGTGGGTGTGACGCATTCATTAGAAAACCCGGGCAAAGTGCCGCTGCATTTGATAGAGGTGCAGTCGGGCTCCTACTTGGGTGAGGACGATATTGTTAGGTTTGAAGACCTTTATGGTCGAGCTTAATTTTTAAATGACAATTTTTGTAACAGGCTCTGCCGGCTTCATTGGGAGCAATTTCGTACACACCTGGTTGTCGTCGTCTGACGAAACCGTGGTGAATTTAGACAAACTCACCTACGCAGGTAATTTGGCCAATTTCGACGCCCTCAAGGGCGACAAGTTTCATGTCTTCGTACGGGGCGATATTTGCGACCGTGCTTTGGTGGGCAAGCTATTGGCAGAACACAAGCCCCGAGCCGTATTGAACTTTGCTGCCGAAAGCCATGTTGACCGTTCCATCCACGGCCCCGGTGACTTTATTGAAACTAACGTGGTGGGCACTTTCAATTTGCTAGAAAGCGTGCGCGCTTATTGGCAAGACCTGCCTGCGGCGGACAAAGAGGCCTTCCGTTTTTTGCACGTCTCGACTGACGAGGTGTACGGCACGCTGTCGCCCACCGACCCGCCGTTTGCAGAAACCAAGAACTACGAGCCCAACAGCCCGTATTCAGCCAGCAAGGCTGCCAGCGACCACCTGGTGCGCGCCTGGCACCACACCTATGGCTTGCCTGTGCTAACCACCAATTGCAGCAACAACTATGGGCCGTTTCACTTTCCAGAAAAGCTCATACCGCTGGTGCTGCTCAACGCCTTGGCAGGCAAACCATTGCCTATCTATGGCGATGGTCAGCAAGTGCGAGATTGGCTGTATGTCGAAGACCACTGCCGCGCCATTGCCCGCGTGCTAGAAGCTGGCAAAGTGGGCGAGACCTACAACATAGGCGGCTGGAACGAGAAGCCAAACCTAGAAGTGGTCAACACCCTGTGTGCCGTACTGGACGAGTTGCAGCCCCGCGCAGACGGCAAGCCCTATGCCGAGCAAATTACCTACGTCAAAGACCGCCCAGGCCATGACCGCCGCTATGCGATTGACGCACGCAAGATCGAGCGCGAGTTGGGCTGGAAGCCGCAAGAAACCTTTGAGACAGGCATTCGTAAAACTGTCCAGTGGTATTTGGCTAACCAAGCATGGGTAATGGGCGTAACCAGTGGTGCTTACCGCCAGTGGGTTAGCCAGCAGTATTCAAACAACAAGTAAAACAACAATGACCAAGCAACGAAAAGGCATCATCCTCGCGGGTGGTTCGGGCACACGCCTCTACCCCGTCACACAAGCGGTCAGCAAACAACTGATGCCGGTGTATGACAAGCCCATGATTTATTACCCGCTCACCACGCTGATGCTGAGTGGTATTCGTGAGGTGTTGATCATCTCTACGCCGCAAGACACGCCTAGGTTTGCCGAATTGTTGGGCGACGGCAGCCAGTGGGGCATGCACATTGAATACGCGGTTCAACCCAGCCCCGATGGTTTGGCGCAGGCCTTCATCATTGGCAAAAACTTTGTAGCCAATCAACCCAGTGCCCTTGTGCTGGGGGACAACATTTTTTACGGCCACGACTTGGTCAAGCAGTTGCACAGCGCAGATGCCCGCACCACGGGGGCCAGCGTGTTTGCCTACCATGTGCACGACCCTGAGCGCTATGGTGTGGTGGAGTTCGATGGGCAGTTACGCGCTTTGAGCATTGAAGAAAAACCCACAAAGCCTAAAAGCAACTATGCAGTGACAGGCCTGTATTTTTACGACGAGCAAGTGTGTGACATTGCAGCCGCAGTGAAGCCTTCGCATCGAGGTGAGCTAGAAATTACCGATGTGAACAAGCGATATTTAGAGCTTGGCCAGTTGAGTGTAGAAATCATGGGCCGAGGCTATGCATGGCTAGACACGGGCACACACGACAGTTTGCTAGAGGCAGCCAGCTTTATTGGCACGCTGCAAAAGCGCCAGGGTTTGATGGTGGCGTGCCCTGAGGAAATTGCTTTCCATGAAAAATGGATTGATGCTGCAACGCTAGAAAAGTTGGCCGCACCATTGGCGAAAAATGGCTATGGTCAATATTTGCTTCAGTTGTTGAAGACCGAGGTGCGTTGATGGCTTACGAAAAACTGGCCCTGCCTGAGGTGGTGTTGTTCACACCCAAAGTGTTTGGGGATGACCGTGGTTTCTTTTTTGAGAGTTTCAATGAGCGTGAGTTTGTAGAAGCCACCGGCCTTGATTGTCGCTTTGTGCAAGACAACCACAGCAAGTCTGTCAAAGGGGTGTTGCGTGGTTTGCACTATCAGTTGCCACCACATGCCCAAGGCAAGTTGGTGCGTGTGGTGCAGGGCGCGGTCTTTGATGTGGCCGTGGATATTCGCAAAAGCTCGCCTCATTTTGGCAAGTGGGTGGGCGCTATGTTGAGCGCCGACAACAAGCAGCAGCTTTGGATTCCACCCGGCTTTGCGCATGGGTTTGTCACACTCACTGACACGGCTGAGTTTTTGTATAAAACGACAGACTTTTACGCGCCTCAGGCTGAGCGTTGTATTGCTTGGGATGAACCCAATATTGGCGTTGATTGGCACTATGCCCAAGCGCCACAACTTTCAGCCAAAGATTTGCAAGGTACGGCTTTGGCTGAGGCTGAGGTTTTTGACTGATGACCTGTGTGCCAGCAGCTTGATGGTTGAACTTTGATGTCGGACCCGCTGGTTAGTTTTGTGGTTCCACTGTTCAACCATGTGGAGCAAACCCGTGAAATGTTGGCTTCTCTTGTGGCTTCGTTGCCGCTTGATTTGCACTACGAGGTGATATTTGCAGACGATGGTTCCACGGATGAGACGCGCAACTGGTTGAGTGGCCTGACGGATGCGCGAATTCAATTTATTTTGAATGAACGCAATTTTGGCTATGCCAAAACCAACAACCTTGGGGTTCGATGCGCGAAGGGGCGCTACTTGGGTTTGTTGAACAACGATTTGGTGTTTCAGCCTGGTTGGTTTGAGCCCATGTGGACGGCGCTTGAAGACCCAAAATTGAATGCAGGAATTGTGGGCAACTTGCAGTACCGCGCGGTGGAAAAGGTGCTGGACCATGCGGGCGTGGCTTTGATGCCTAGCGGAAAGTTTGAGCATCTGCAGGAGCCTCTAGACGTGCATGCTAAGGCTACACCTGTATATGCAGTGACGGGAGCCTGCATGCTGATGCGTCGTGCTGACTTTGATGCAGCAGGTGGGTTTGATGAAGTGTTTGTGAACGGCTGCGAAGACATTGACCTTTGCTTGAAAGTACGGGCAAACGGCAAGCAAATCTATGTTGCGCCTGACAGCAAAATTCTTCACCACGTCAGCCTAAGCCGCAGCCGCGTGAGTTTGCAAAACGAGAGAAACAGCCAGTATCTTTATCACAAGTGGCGCAAAGATATCAAGCTGCAGTTGACAAGATGCTGGATCGATCTGTTAGGTCAACCCGAAACTGAATACGCGGGTTATGTCGATGGAGACTTGACATCTTCTTTCAAGTCAAAGCCGCACATTGCAGCGATGACAATGTCAGAGGCCGCACTGCTGAGAGAAGAGGCGCGCTGGGCCAAAGAACTTGGCACACCGACTGTGAAGGACATCTGGCCTGAAAACGTCAAGGCATCCGGCCTTGTGCCCGTTCCTAAGGCGGGAAGTTTTTTGGCGTTGAGCGAGGTTGTGGTTGGTATCGATTTTTTAAAAACTGCTTGCAATTTTTATGTGTGCGGCAGGTTGCTCACAGACTTTGATGCTCAAAGCATTGAGATGACGCTCTCGGTGAATAACCACCAGGCAAAGACTTTCAGGTTAGAGCAGGGGAATGTGGTGAACGTGGGGCTGATCAATCCGTTGGTGTCGCCTTCTGGTCGAAACACCTTCAAGTTCAATGTGTATTTCATCAATGCCGATGGCAAGCGAGTGGGTGCAGCAGACAACACGATGTTGATTACCCATTTTGTGGTGAACGATCAAATGATTCGAGATTTTTCTATCTCTGCTGTCGCATTGAGTTAACGGTTCAAAGAGGTTTTATGGCTTTTAGTTTTTTTGGTTTTAAGAAAAAGTCCATCGTTGAAGATATCGAGGTCAAAGACCCCATTGCCGTGGTGAAGGCGGGACCGCGTGTTGAGATCGCCGCTGCTGAGTTGCCGGAACAAGATCCAGCACCAGCACCAGCATCCGCCCAAAGGCATGTTGAGCCGCTGGCGCCATTGGTCGAGGTACCCACAGACCCAGTAGCTCAACCGGCGATTGATCCAACCCCTGCGGCTGTTCAACAGGCACTGGGCCAAATGGACACCATCAAGGCCACGCGTGAAGATGTGATTGCCGCCTATAAGATTTTCTTGGGCCGTTTGCCAGAGTCTATGGAAGTGGTGGATGCTCGAGTTGGCGTTGTTCCGTCTGCACTGTTGGTCGATTTCTTGGCTTCTAAAGAGTTTTTAGACCAAACACCCAAGGCGCAACTGGTGCTGACGGTGGCTAAAAAGATTGTGGAGGCGCACAGACAAGCGACTTCCGCAGAAAACGCTGCGCCCAATACCGAGGTGGACGCAAAGAGTCCAGCGCCACCAGCGGCTTAAGCGGTACAGATTTTTGAAAAGCGCGACATCACGGTGTCGCGCTTTTTTTGTGGCCACAACTTAGCTGTGGCGGTGGCATGGTGGGCTCGGCCATCGTCAGTTCAAATACGTTTTCAAAATAGGCCTGTATTTGGTGGCCAAAGCCTGGTGCTCATACGCAGCGCCATCCATCTGGCCACGCACATTGCTTCCTTTTTTTGAACGTTCTCTGGCAAGCTTGAGTTGTTGCAACGCACTGTCTTCGTTGGGGGCGGCCCACCAACTGGGTTCGCTGAGGAAGGGGTATTCATTGGCCGCAACTTCCATGCGATCCCAGTCCACAAGGTTCGCGTTGTCAGGGTTTAAAAAATCTTGTGGGCCCGAAAAGTTGGTGCTGACCACATGCAGACCGTTTTGCAGCGCTTCGACCAAGGTGCGACCAAAGCCCTCGCTGCGGTGCAGCGACAGATAGCAGTTGGCGCTTTGGTAAAGGTCGGTGAGCTCCCCAGGGCTGAGGGTGTCTTTGATGACTTTGATGCGCGGATGTTGCGGTATCCACGCCAGGGCGTTGGGGCCCATGTTTTGCCAACGGCTGACTTTTAAAAACAAATGGGCACTGGGGTGCGTGCTGGCAAACTTCAAGAACACGCGCAGTACCGCTTGCGGATTTTTGCGGGCAACGGTGGAGTGCAGGTCAAACATGAACAAGCAGACAAAGGCCCTGGCTGTGACTTGGAGTTCTTTGCGAAAGTTGCGTCCCGTGGGTGGGTGCTGGACCACTGGCAGGGGCAGCGAGAGGGTGAGTTGACGGGATTGCGAAAAGAAGGTTTGCTGCACAAAGCGTGTGGGGCACCAGATGTGGTCGACCAACTTGAGGGCCGGTATGTGCTGGGTGGGGAAGTTGGGCAATTCCCAGAGAAAGTAACCTACTTTGCGCTTGGGCTGACTGAAGAGCTGCGGGTGAACGTCTGCCAATTTTTGGCACTCCATGGGGGACATGAAGAAGACGCTGGTGTCGTAGTCTTGTGTGGTGAGTTGCTGCCAACTGACGCGAACTTGGCCTTGCACATCGGTGGGAATGTCGGTCACGGAGAACGGAATCTCAAGGTAGTTGAGCATGGCCGCAAACGACCGCAGGTCTTCACCCAAGCCCATGGGCGAGGTGGCGTAGCCGATGAGGTTGAAACCCTTGGAAGATGCTGACATGCAGCCATGATAAGCAAGATGACTGGCCACTCTCGCTGGGCAAGCACGTTCCTCGTCAAACTACAATGCACCCAATTTTTTGGAGTGAGTTTTGTACAGATCCTTGAGGTGGAAGTTCATATCGCAGGTGTTTGCCATCACCATGCTGATCGTTGTGGCGAACCGATGGACTGCTCAGTGGATTGTTGTTGACAAGATCACAGACTCGGTGCACGCCCAAATGGGCGAGGCGCTGACCAAGTGCGCAGGGCCAGGCGTCGAGGCCAAAGACTTTCAAGCCTGTGTGGCGCAAGTGAACCATGGCAATTTGCTCAAGGTTGCCGCTGACTTTTACGCTTACTGCGACCCCAACAAGCAGGGCTCGTCTGGCGAGCCATGCGCACCATTCAGAGCGTCTGGTGTCAGATGGGGCGAGTCGGATCAGCTGGACGGCTCATTGCAGTTGGCAACGCTCACTTTTGCTGACGATGACTGGTTTGCGGTGAGGGCTGTCAACGACAAAGAGGGGCGCATGGTGGTCTATCCCGCGTCTGGCTCCCTTGAGGTGATGCGCCAGGTTTGGCGTATCCGTGACAAGACAACGCTTTATTCTTTGCCGTTGATTGTTGTCGCAATTTTGTTGATGTCTTACTACATGTTCAGGCTGTTGATGCGCCCTGTCCGTGACATTGAACACTTGCTCAACGCGATCGACGAAAAGACCTTGGACAGCGCGCTCCCTATTGCCACGCCTTTTCGCGAGTTTTCAAAGATTGCTTTGTATCTGGATGGCATGCGCTTGCGCTTGGCTGAGAGCTTTGTCAAGGCCAAAAGATTTTCTGGCGATGTGGCACGAGAGATCAAGTTGCCCTTGTCGACCTCAAGAGAGGACGCACAGGCACTGGCAAGCATGATGTCGCCTGGCTCACCAGAACAGGCGCTGGCTGTGAAAATCAGTCACGAGATTGAGCAGATGGTTCAGATGTCGGAAAAGCTCTTGCTGTTGTCCAGGGCCGACGCTCAGATGGTGGCCCCCACGTTCAAGGAGATCTGCCTGAGCGACTCCTTGCAGTACTGGATTGGAGAGGCGGGGGCGAATGGCCAACCCCTGAAAACAACCGTCACCATCGAGCCAGGTGTCTATTGGAAGTGTGACCCGGCCTTGCTGCGTTTGCTGTTCAGCAATCTTTTCGAAAATGCGTCGAAATACAATGACGCAGGGGGATGGATCGATGTGCGACTGACCAAATCCAACGATGTGATTCGCTTTTCGATTGAAAACCCTTCGCCGTTCATCACAGCTGACCTCCAGGTATCGGCGTTTGAGCGTTTCTATCGAGCCGACAGCTTGGACGGCAAAGGCATTCCAGGTGCGGGGCTGGGTTTGAGCCTGTGCCTTGAAATTGCCAAACTGCACAATGCCTTGCTTGAGTTCAAGGTGACGGATCGCTCAACCGTTCTTGTGACACTCTCCTCGTTTTTTATTTCCATTTCTGGTGACACCCATTGAAGTCCCTCCACATTGATCAGAAAGTTTTTTTATGAAAATCGCAATCGCAGGTACGGGCTATGTCGGCTTGTCCAATGGCATTTTGTTAGCCCAGCACCACGAGGTGGTGGCACTCGATGTGGTGGCGGCCAAGGTGGACTTGATCAACCAAAAGCACCTCCCCATTGAAGACGTCGAGATGCAGGACTACCTCACACACAAGACGCTCAATTTCAAAGCGACCTTGGACAAGCATGAGGCCTACACAGGGGCCGACTTTGTGGTGATTGCCACCCCGACCGACTACGACCCGCAGACCAATTACTTCAACACCAAATCGGTGGAGTCGGTGATTGCCGATGTCTTGGCCATCAACCCCCAGGCGGTGATGGTGATCAAGTCCACTGTGCCCGTGGGCTTCACGGCCAGCATGCACGAGAAGTTTGGCGTGACCAACATCTTGTTCTCACCCGAGTTTTTACGCGAGGGTCGTGCGCTGTACGACAACTTGCACCCCAGCCGCATTGTGGTGGGCGAGCGCTCAGAGCGTGCACAGGTGTTTGCCTCTTTGTTGCAGCAAGGCGCCATCAAACAAAACGTGCAAGTGTTGTTGACCGAGAGCACCGAGGCCGAGGCGATCAAGTTGTTTGCCAACACCTACCTGGCGATGCGGGTGGCGTATTTCAATGAGCTCGACAGCTACGCCTCGTCCATTGGCTTGGACACGCGACAGATCATCGACGGCGTGTGTTTGGACCCACGCATTGGCAGCCACTACAACAACCCCTCGTTTGGTTACGGAGGCTATTGTTTGCCCAAGGACACCAAGCAGCTGCTGGCCAATTACCAAGAGGTGCCGCAGAACTTGATCCGCGCCATCGTGGACGCCAACAGCACCCGCAAAGACTTTGTGGCGCTGGACATCTTGAAGCGCCAGCCCAAGGTGGTGGGCATTTACCGCTTGATCATGAAGGCGGGCTCAGACAACTTCAGGGCCAGCAGCGTGCAAGGCATCATGAAGCGCTTGAAGGCCAAGGGCATTGAGGTGGTGGTCTACGAGCCGGTGTTGACCGAGAGCCACTTTTTTGGCTCACGTGTGGTGACCGATCTTGAAGAGTTCAAACAACAAGCCGATGTGATTGTGGCCAACCGCCAAACCCCTGACTTGGCGGATGTGGCGAGCAAGGTTTACACACGGGACTTGTTTGGCCAGGACTGAGACGTGCCTCAGCAGAGTTCGCGCTTCAAGCGCGCGGGCTTGTGAGTTTCAGATCGCCAGACGATCCGTGTGAACGCAATGCCACGCTGAAGAACAAGCAACAGCTTTAGGGTTGGGCTGGCTCTGGTGTTGTGTTGGTTTTACGACCCACCACTGCAAACACCGAGCCCTGCTTGAAGGAGAAGATTTGGTAGGGCCGCAGGTTGGTGGTGAGTGACAGGCTCTTGACGCTGGGCTCAACGGGGGTGTCTTTTAAAAACCCCAAGATCTCAGAAGACTTCAGGCCATAACTCACGTTCACGGGCAGGTCTTTGGTGCGCTCAGCCACATCGAGCGCATTGAGTTTTTTCTGAACCATGCCCACGACCAATCCGTCGGGCGAGAGCACGGGGCCGCCAGAGTTGCCAATTTGTACTTCGGCGCTGAACTGAAAAAAGCCTGCGTCAAAGCTCTCGTTGCGGTCGCTGCGGTTGCCGTTGATGAGGCCTTGTGTGATTTTTTTGCTCAGGCCTTGTAAGCGCGGCTGCGGGTAGCCAATGGCGGTGACTTCGAGGCCGGTTGGCACCTCCGACCAAGCCGCAAAGCTCAGCGGGGCGGCGCTGACCTTGGCGCTGATCAAGGCCAAGTCGAGCTGGTTGTCAAATTTCACCACTTGGGCACGAACCCACTTGCGACCTTCCAGGGGGCCCACCCAGATGCTGTCTTGACCGCGCAGCACATGCTGGGCTGTTAAGAGGTAACCCTCGGCCACCACAAACCCTGTGCCAACAGAGACTTGCATCGGTGTGCTGGGCGGCACTGGAGTTTGTGCGTTGCCCCCATGATGGCTGCAAACGAGGCCAATGAACGTGAAACAGACAACGAAAATTTTCTTCATAGGCGCATTAAACTACGCTTGAACTATTCTGGAGTGAACCCCTTGGCTACGTCTAAATCTAAATCGGCTGCTGCCAAAAAAACGGCTGCTCCAAAAGCAACTTCGCAAGTGGTCTCGAAAAGTGCTGGCAAAGCACCCGCCAAGTTGGTGACGACAAAGCCAATCAAAGACACCAAGGCTTTGAAACCCTCGCCAGCACCAACCGCTGCACCGATGCAGACAGAAAAAAAAGTGGTTCAGCCTCCTGCAGGCAGCAAGGTTCGACCTCTCAAAAGAGCGGCCCCTGTGGCTGCGCCAACGCCTGTTGCCGTCGCACCAGCGCCTGTCGCTGCTAAGAAAGCCGGTAACGCTGTTGCGCAACAGAAGGCCAGCACCCCGGCGGTCGAGTCCAAGCTTGAGAGCAACTTGGCCAAGCAACCCCCCAGGGCTTTGAATTCACCCATTCGTATTTTTCAAATCTATTTCGAGGGTTGGCAGCGCGAGTTGTTAGACCCCGCTTTTTATCCACTGGACAACAGCCGCGGCTCTTCAGAGTTGATGGAGTTTGCCGTGTTTGATCAGTTGCAAAAAAATGCCGCCACGCAGGGGGCCACGTTGTGGGGCGCCTTGTCTTGGCGCTTTGGTGAAAAGACGGGCATGCTGGGCAGCGATTGGGTGAAACAGATCGTGGACCACCCAGGGTACGACGTTTATTTTTGCAACCCCCACACCCACAACGAAGCCATTTTTCACAACATGTGGCTCCAAGGTGAGACCTCACACCCCAACTTTTTAGAAATCACAAAAGCGTTTTTCCAAGCAGCGGGGTTGGACGAAAAAGAGATCACCGCCGTTCATCCGTCAAGTATTTACTCTTCGGCCAATTACTTTGTGGCGACGCCTAACTTCTGGGCGCGGTTCATTCCCTTTGTGCGCAAGGTGCTGGTGACGGCGGACAAGAAACTCCCGCCCGCTGTGCGTGATGTGCTGCACTCCAAGGTGGCCGATGACAAGGGCTTGCATGGCGGTGCCACTTATGTGCCCTTCATCGTGGAGCGCTTGTTTGGGCTTTTCATGCGCACCGAGGGCAAGGACTTGAAGGGTTACAAGATTGCCCTGCCTGAACGTGAGCGCGAGCTCAATGTGCACCTGAAGTTGCTGCGCGAAATGAAAGATGTCGCGCACCGCACCCAGTCCGCCTGGCTGGCAGCCTGCTGGGTCAATTACCGCAATTTGTATTTGAGCCAAACCAACACCAAGGCTTGGTGCGACCAGTATCTGCGGGCCATTACCCCAACTGAAGTTCGATTTGTGTGATGGACTTCGAGCTGGTGGAGTCGTCGCAACTCACCCAGCGCATCTGGGCGGTGGATGGCCCGTTGATGGTGCTGCCGTGTACCGATGTCGAGCAGGCCACACGCGCCGGTGAACTTGCCGCTGCACGTGCCATGGCCAAGGGCTTGGTGCTTGCTGTGCATGATGTGCGTGAAGAGGGCTTTGTTGCCATTGCCAATCAAGCTTTTGCCGCAAGCCGCAGTGCCTGGTTTGGGTACATGGCGCAAGATGCTTTTGCCGGCCGTGAGTGGTTGGGGCTGGGCTTGCAGGCCCTGCACCGACAGCGTGGTGTGTTGTTGGGCTTCAACGATGGCAAGTGGCAAGGCGCACTGGCGTCGTTTGGACTGGCCAGTCGCGCGTGGGCTGCGAGCAACTATCCAATCGGGCCAGGTGGTTTTTTTCATTCGGGTTACGCACGCCACTACGCCGACACTGAGTTGACCGTGTTGGCGCTTGCGGCCAAGGGTTATGTGTATGAGCCCAACAGTGTGTTGTTGGAGGTGGACTGGGGCAAGGATGCCGCCGCTGTGGATGGCCAAGATCGCAGCTTGTTCCGTCAACGCGCACAGGACGGTTTTGGCGGGCGTGTGCGCGACCCCGATTTGTTGGGAATGTTTGCATGAGCATCACGCAGTTCAACGCGTCGTATGTGGGGGACGAAGATCGGGTGTTGTTTCGGTTCAACACCACCAAGTCGCAGGAGTTTCGTTTGTGGCTCACCCGCGCCATCGTGCGTGACCTGTTGACCTTAGGCGCGCAGGCGGCGGTGGCCGTGGTGGCGCGTGAACATCCTCCCGAGCAGGCCAAAGCGATTGCCGAGTTCAAGCAGCAAACGCAGGCTCAAAGTGCAAAATTCACCACCTTCACGCCTGCGACGCAGTTTCCTTTAGGTGCCGAGCCCGTGTTGGTCAAGCGGGTGCGCTTTACTTTGGACAAGACCCACAGCGCGCTAGAGTTTGAGCTGCAACGGGGGCAGGTGTTGACCATGCAACTGACCGAGCAGATGGTGGGTCAATTGCGTGTGTTGTTGGAGACCATCGAGCACAAGGCGGCTTGGGACTTGGGCACCCAAAGGTCGTTGCCACGGAATGATGACGCTGGGGTGTCAGCCCCTACGGTCAGTGCGGACCCCAAGGTCATCCACTGAGCTTGACCCATGTCTGAAAACAACCCAGGGGCAGAAGCAGAAGCCTTGCTGCGTGCAGGTCAGCAAGCGATGGCGCAAGCTCAATGGGAGCGCGGCTTAGCGTTCTTTGGACGGGCTGTTCAACTTCAAACCGATAACGCAGGGGCTTGGCACAACCTCGGCGTGTGTGCCTTGGCGTTGGGCCAAGGTGAGGTGGTGCTGGATGCGTGCCGCCGGGCACTGGCCCTGTCACCTTCGCTTTGGCAAAGTCACTTGGTGATGGGCAAGGCGCACAAGTTGATCGGCAACTTGACCCAAGCTGACGAGAGTTTCAAGGCCGTGTTGCGAGGCGACCCTCACAACGCGCCAGCCCGTGTGGCACTGGCTGATTTGTACATGAACACCTTTGGCCAGCCGCTCACCGCCGTGGCCTTGGTCAAGCCTCTGCTGGGATCGAGTGAACACGGGGAAGATGCCGAGTTAACGACACTCATGGCAGGTTTGTATGACCGCGACACCTCGGCCGAGGTGCACAACCAGGCGGTGATGGATTTCTCAGCCCGGTCATTGCAACTGGGGGATGAGGCCTTGCAGTTCTTGCCCGCACACCACCCCATGGGGCGCAGCCACTTGCCACTGCCCAGCGACGCTGCATGGCGGCCGAGCTCTGGGCGCTTGAGGCCCCGAGTGGCCATGATCTCGCCCTTGCTGTGCGCCTCGCCGGTGTTCTTTTTGACGATTGCGGCTTGGAAACAACTGGCGCGCGGCTGTGAGTTGGTGGTGTTCAACCGGGGGCACCAAAACGATTGGGCCAACGCCACCTTCAGGGGCTTGGCCCACGAGTGGCATGACGTGCAAGAGATGGACGCACTGGCCTTGGCTGAGCGGCTGTACCGAGCCGACTTGGATGTGTTGTACGACCTCGGCGGCTGGATGGACCCGGTGGCGCTCAAGGCATTGTCGGTCAAACCGGTACCGCAGATGTTCAAGTGGGTGGGTGGGCAAAGTGTGACCACGGGCTTGCAAAGTTTCGATGGCTGGATCGGGGACGACTGGCAGTCGCCTGCGCACTTGCAGCATTTCTTCACGGAGCCGTTGGTGCAAATTCCGGGAGGCTACGCCACCTACACCCCGCCGGATTACTTGCCGCCTGCGCCCTCGCACAAGCGTGATGTGCCGGTGATTTTTTCAAACCCAGCCAAGTTGTCGCGTGCTTTTTTGCAGCACCTGCAAACCCTGCCGGGTCGCAAGTGTTTTGTGCACCAACAGTTCAAGTACCCGCAAGCACGCGTGCAGGTGTTGAAGTATTTGGATGAGTCGCTGGTCGAGTTTGTCACGCCAGCCAACCACCGCGAGGCGCTGCACGTGTTGGGGCAACACCGCGTGATGCTCGACACCTTTCCCTACAGCAGCGGCCTCACGGCGCAAGAGGCACGTGCCGTTGGAGTGCAAGTGCAAGCGCGTGTGGGCACCTTGTTTTGTGAGCGTCACGGCGCGCAGTGGGCGAGTCATTCGCGTTTGGGTTAGCCCTCAGGCTTTGTGAAATCGGTTCGACGCGGATTCCAATCCCAGCAACGTGACTTGGGATGTGCCTGGGAAGTCGTGCTGCAAAAAGGGCACGAGTCGACGAGAAAGGTTTTCGTCAAGTAACAGCTTCATTGCACCATAAAGGAAGAAACTTGATGTTCACGATCAGCGGCGTAAGCTAAAACAGCCAAGATATCCTCTTGTGTTAGTTCAGGAAAGTCATCCAGAACCTCCTGCTGAGACATCCCTCCAGAAAGCATTGACAAAACGTCATAGACAGATATCCGCAGTCCTCTGATGCAAGGTCTGCCACCGCGTTTGCCTGGTTCTAAAGTAATCCGATCCATATCAAACTCCGATGTTAAGAAGCCAATATCTTTTGGCAAGAAGAATCCGTTTAGTTTTACAAGCACAAAGCATGGCGTCCAAGCATACAGTGTTCTTGGGTTGTCTCAGGCCTTGATAAGGGAGCCCACGACTGAGGCTTATGAGGCCAGGACGCGCTTGGCCAAATCGGCCAGCACTTGCTTGACATCCCGTGTGTGTTGGAGGTCCATGCCTTGGTCCAGTTGCTCGGTGGCAAGACCGGGCCACAGGGTGGGGGGCAAGAGGCCACGTGCTTGTGTGTCCAAGACCCAGACAATGCCCGCGTGGCCGTGGTCGGTGCCGCCGCTGGCGTTGGCTCGCAGACGCCGACCGAACTCGCTGACCACCACGATGGTGGTGTGCTTGCCCGCCGCTTGCACGTCGTCGAACAAGGCGCGCAGGTTGGTGGACCACTGTCGCACCAGGTTGTTGATCTTGCCGCTTTGGTTTTCGTGGGTGTCCCAACTCCCCAAGTCCAGGCAGGCGACTTGAAGGCCCACATCCATGCGAATCAGTTGCGCCACGGTTTGTACGGCGTGATGCCAATCGTGGTTTTCTGTGTTGTAGTTCACGCCCTTGGGCGCTGAGTAGGGGGCGATGCGGCCATCGATGCGGGTGGCTTTGCTGTCGACCAAGCTGAGCTGTTGCAAGGTTTGCTGGCCCACTTGACGGACAAGGTCTACGCCAGCATTGGAGGTGCTGTTGGCATAGAGGGCCTCGAGCACGGATTTGCCAGCTGCATCGCCGGGAAGGTTGAGCCCATTGCGCAATTCGCCCACCAAACTCATACCCGAAGTCAAACCCTTGAGGCTGCGCATTTGTCCTGCTGAGGTAGCCACAAAGTCAACGCTTTTGCCAGTCGCGGAGGGACGAACAAAGGGAGCTATCCAGCCAGGAGTAGCAGCCTGAAGGCGGTCTTGACTTTGAGCACCGGACTCCAAAATTTCTTGTGCCACAAAGTGGCTGCGTGTGGCGTTGGCCAAGCCGCAGGCGTGCAACAGCTGGGCGTGTCCGCTTTGGAACAAGTCCAGCAAGGGCGCGGCGGCTGGGTGGATGCGGCAGTCTTGTTGCGCTGCAAATTCTTTGGGTAAACGCAGACCCGGGTTTTCTCCGCCATCGGTGATGCGCAAGTTGATGGGCCGGTTGGCCACATAGTTGCGGTCGTTCACAGGCGCGGCCATGTGCAAGCTGTCTGCGCCGCCCCGAAGAAACACCACCACCAGAGTGCTGCGGGGCTGAGCCGCAAAGCTCACGCTGCGAAGTGCGCTGGCACTGGCCAGACCTGTGCAGCCCAGGGCTTTGAGAAGTTCACGGCGTTGCATGTTGGGTGCCTTGTTCTATTTCCATTGAAAGGCTGGGCTCATGGCCATGTAGGCCAGGTTGCGACGCACGCTGGCCCATTCGTCGGACGCTGCGCTGATCAAACCTTTGGGCGCTGAACCCTGGGCCGACAAGATCTGGTGGGTCACGGCTGATGCAGCCTGCTTGCCAAGCAGTCGTTGCGCATGGTGGGCCAGCAAGGTGTTTTCGTTGACCGGCTGCTGCATGCCTTGGCTGAGCTGTTGGGGTGTGACTAGCCCTGTGCCCCACCAGTTCTCCAGCACCCCCATGGCCAGCATCCAGCGCCGGCGCATGGTGTGCGGGGTGAGCCAGTAGCTGCTGACGTCGGGGTGGCCATCGGGCGTGGGCCACATGTACAAACGTTGTCCGGCAGAGGAAATTTCGTTGACTAAACCCATCGAGGGTGCCAAGGGCAGTTCGAGTTTGCGCACCAAGCTGACGACCAATTCCAGCGGACGTTTGAGTTTTCTGTGCGTGGGTTGAAGGACCGCTTGCTTGAATTCAGCCGATGCAAAGATGTGTGCCAACACGCGAGCGATCTGCTGGGGATGCCGGCTGTTGTCGGCCCAGACTTTGGCGCTGGCGTTGACCAAGCTGGCAGGTGGTGTGTCACTGACAAAGCGGCGGCAGAGTTTTTCGCACAGGTGAAGGGCCGTGCCTGGGTGCTTGACCAACATCTCCAGCACGCGTTTGCCGTCTGACATGGGGGCGGCGAAGGGGTCAAAGTCTTGCGCCAGGATGCGTTTTTGGTAGGGGTCGTGCCAGGCATCCAGATACACAAATTGGCCGGTTCTGGGCAAGGACTGTCCCCCACCCAGACCCCGTCCATCCTCGATCACCCAACCCGTGAAAGCCCGCGCGGCTTCGTACACGTCTTGGTCGATGTAGCCCTCGGGCGCGCCTTGCAGCGCACCCGGCACCTCGCGCCACTTGGCATACAGGCCATTGAGGTAATGCTGTTTGCCCAAGGTGTGCAGCTCAAAGAGCTCGCGGGCGAAGTTCTCATTCGGTGCACCCGTGCGTGAGTTGCGGTTGTTGAGGTAAATCAACATGGGCGTGCTGGTGGAAACCGACTCCAACAGGTCTGCGAAGTTGCCCAAGGCATGACGGCGGATGGCATCGCGCTCGAAGGTGGGCATGGCCACGGCCACAGAGGCGTCGCCTGCATGCACGTTGAAGTGGTCGAGCCAAAAGTCCACCATCAGTTCTTTGACCTGCCACTGGCTGTGGGTCGCGTGCAAGAGGCGCGAAGCCATGAGTTCGCGCAGCGGACGCACGCGCTCTTCATAGGCCATTTTGGTTTGGTTGTCGGTGAGTTTCCACAACTCAGGCAAGGGCTGCTTGAGCAGGTTCAGCGGCCGGTTTTCATTGAGCGCGGCATAGTCGGCACCCGCGCCGTAGCTGATTTTGAGCACCGCTGCATCGAGTGCTTGCACAAGCACAGGGTCATCGCGTGTGGGGTGGAGTTGGGACTCAATCCAAGCTTGGATGCCGTTTTTTTCAAGTGCGTGGAGGTCGGCGCGCTGGGCGCCGAAACTGAGACGGTCAAGGATGGCGGCAGACATGCTTGAAATTATGCCTGCCACCTATGACGTTGGATGCGACGTGGTGCGTTGTGTCGTGTGGTGGTGTGTGACGTTTGTGTCATTCCACCTTGATGTCGAACTCGCGCACCATCTGGCCCCAAAACGCGTAGTCCGCTGCGGCAACCGACGCCATGGCGGCGGCCGTGGTGCCGGTGGGTGTCAGACCCAGGGCGCGCATGCGGGCTTGAATTTCGGGCAGCTTCACAATTTTGACGATCTCGGTGTTGAGCTTGGCCACGATGTCATCGGGCGTGCCCGTGGGCACAAAGATGCCGTGCCATGAACTGCCAATCACACCATTGACGTCGAGGTTGGCGCCGAACTCGGTCATGGTGGGCACATTCGGGATGCTGGCGATGCGCTCGGCCCCTGAGATGGCCAAGCCTTTGACCTTGCCTGAGGTGATCAGCGGAATGGCGGTGGTCGAGGCTTCGATGGAGAGGCTCACCACACCGCTCATCACATCGGGCGAAGGGTTGGTTTTGTAAGGGATGTGGTTGAGCTTGATGCCCAAGCGTTGGGCCCAGGCCTCCATCGCCACGTGGGGTTGCGAGCCAATGCCGAGGGAGGCGTAATCGACTTTGCCGGGGTTGGCTTTGGCGTAGGCCACCAACTCGGCCATGGTGTTGAAGGGGGCGTTGGGGGCGGCCGTCAGCACATGGGGCACCAACAAAATTTGGCTCACGGCTTTGAAGTCGCGCGGTGGGTTGTACTTGGCGCTTTTGTAGACGTTCGGTGCGATGGCATGCACGGCCTTGACGCTGAACAACAGGTTGTAACCGTCAGCCGGGCTGTTGACGGCGGCTTCAGCGCCGATCATGCCGCCGGCACCGGGCCGGTTGTCGATCACCACCGGTTGACCCAGCGCTGTGCCCAGTTTGTCGCCAATCAAGCGCGCCACCACATCGGGCGAAATGCCTGCGGCAAAGGGCACGATCATCTTGATGGGGCGGTTGGGATAGCCCAAAGATTGCGCCCAGGTGGGCAGGCTGGCAGCACCGGCGCTGGCGGCGAGTGCGGTGAGGATGTGTCGGCGTTGCATGGTGGGGTCTCCTGTTGTGATCGTGGTTGAAATGTGGGCTCAGTCCACTTGTATTTTGGCGTCAGCGATGGTTTTTTTCCAACGCAGGTAATCGGCCTGAACCAAGCTGCCCAATTGCTCGGGCGTGCTGGTTTGGATGGTCAAGCCTTGCACCGCCATTTGCTCTTTGACCTCGGGCAAGGCCAGCACAGCGCTGACGTCGCGGTGCAGGGCTTTGACCAACTCGGGCGATGTTTTGGCGGGGGCCAGCACGGCATACCAAGCGTCGACCGCGTCCATGAACTCGATGCCGTATTCACGAAACACCGGCACATTGGGGGTCACGGCCGAGCGGGTGGCGCCGGTGGAGGCCAGCATGCGCAAGCGCCCTGAGCGCACATGCGGCAGCATGGAGTGCACGCTGGCGAACATGAGCTGGACTTGGCCGCCGATCAAGTCGGTGGTGGCGTTGCTGATGCCGCGGTAGGGCACATGCAGCATGTCAAAGCCAAGTTGCTGCTTCATCAACTCCATCGCCAAATGGTGGGGCGTGCCGTTGCCGGGAGAGCCAAAGTTGATTTGTCCGGGTTTGGCTTTGGCCAGCGCAATCACGCCGGGTAAATCGGCTGCGGCCATGCTGGGATGGACCACGATGGCAAAGTTGGCCACCGCCATTTTCATGATGGGGGTGAAGTCGGTGGTCGGGTCAAAGGGCACCTTCTTGTACAAATTGGGTGCCATGGTGAAGGTGTTGATGGCCATTAACAAGGTGTGGCCATCGGGCGCGGCTTTGGCTGCGGCTTCGGCCCCAATGTTGCCGCTGGCGCCCGGCTTGTTGTCCACGATCACCGCTTGCTTCCAACGCTCACTGAGCTTGGGCGCGATGATGCGCGCAATGATGTCGCTGCCGCTGCCCGGTGTGAACGGCACCACCAGGGTGACGGTGCGATCTGGAAAGGCTTGGACTGAGAGTGCGGCCAGGGCCATCGAGGTGCCCAGCCACAGTTTTTTGAAGAGCTTGTTCAAGTTGGGTTGCATGTGTGGGGTTCCTCAACCGTGGTGCGACAAGCCCAGCAATTTGTAGGCGTTGCCAAAGTAGAGTTTGCGGGCGTCTTCTTTGTCGAGTTTCAAGTCTTCGATGGACCGAATGCCTTCGCGGATGAACATGGGGCCTTCTTCGGGGTCGAACGGACAGTCGCTGGCAAACACCACTTTGTCGGCACCAAAGAAATCGAGGCCACAGCGCAGCGCCGAGCTGGAGCCGCCGAGCACCGTGTCGCCGTAAAACATTTTGAAATACTCGATCGGTGGTTTGGACAGGCGCTTGAGCACATCGGCTTCTGAACCGTCGACGCTGCGGCTGCCCAGTTGGGCCCACAGGGTTTCGGCGCGGCCCGAGAAGTAAGGCAGCATGCCGCCGCAGTGGTGGGTGATCAAACGCAGGTTAGGCAAGCGCTCCAGCAAGCCAGAGAACACCATGCGCGACATGGCCACACTGGTTTCCACCGGCCAACCCAGCACCTGCCAAATTTCGTATTTGGATTTGTCTTCGTTGGGGTAATCCGGGCGGCTGCCAGGGCGGGTGGGGTGCATCCACACCGGCATACGGTGGTGGTTGGTGATGCGCTCAAAAATCGGAAAAATATCCGGCTCATCCAGCGGACGGCCGTTGACGCTTGTCAAGATTTGAATGCCTTTGGCGCCCAATTGGGTGATGGCAAAGTCCATTTCTTCCAGAGCCGCTGCTGGGTTGTTCATGGGCAAGGACGCCACAAAGTAGGGAAACTTGGTGGGGTATTGCTTGCAAATGGCGGCCATACCTTCATTGGCCACACGGGCAAATTCAGGCGATTGCTCGGGGCCGCCCAGCATGTCGGGCGAGGGCACGGCCAGCGAAATGACTTGTTGGACGTCCGGAAAATCGTCCAGCATTTTGGCGCGGGCTTCCATGTCCCAGAGCATGCGCAAATTGCTCATGCGCTTGATCATTCCGGGTTCTTTGCCGTGTTTTTTGACCAATTCCACGTAGCTAGGGGGCATGACGTGGTTGTAGATGTCAATTTTGGGGGAGTTCATGTGCGTTAAAGCTGGTTTTTTGAGGCTATTAATTTGCGCATAAGTATCTCATGTAAGCAGCCAGCCAGCGGCGGAGATGGGCTGGAAACCTTGGCTTCCAGACGCTTTAGAGATTTAAGCGCTTTAGGGGATGGCGAGGTCGTGAAACCCAAACCGCCCGCTGCGGCGGTCTTCAAAGAAGCGTTGCAGTGTTTCGGCCACGGTTTTAAAGGCCAGCTCATCCCAAGGAATGTCGGCTTCCTCGTACAAGCGGGCTTCCATGGT
>NZ_JAVLFP010000066.1:0-29885 GCF_046052825.1 Limnohabitans sp. | reverse complement strand
TTGGCGGTTTCGACCGAGGTGGGGGCAATCAGAAACGTGTAGCCATCGGGCGCGGCGCGGGCCACTTCGGCGGCAGCAATGTTGCCGCTGGCACCCGGCTTGTTGTCGATGACCACGGTTTGGCCCAAGGTGTCAGTGAGGTTTTGCGCCATCAAACGCGCCAGCACATCGGTGGTGCCGCCGGGGGCAAAGCCCACCACGATGCGGATGGGTTTGGTGGGCCAGGCCTGGGCATGGCTGGCCAAGGTGGTGCCTAGGCCCAGCACAGCCAAAGCGGCCATAGTGAGCGCGCGGCGCAGGGTGTTGGGGGTCTGGGTCATGCTGTTGTCTCCAATGGAAAAAAGATAAGCCGAAGGCAAGAGGGCCTCAGCAGCGTGCGCGCAGCGGCGTGTTGGACATGGGTGGCTCAATCCAGCGAGGCACGCAAGTCCTCGCGCAGCTTGAATTTTTGAATCTTTCCCGAGGGGGTGGACGGCATGCTCTCGCGCACTTCCAAGCGTTCGGGGATGTACTGCTGGGCGATCTTTTGTTCTTTGAGGTAGGCCACGAGCTGGGGCAAATCAATGCTCTGCCCCGGCTTGGGCACCACCACCGCACAGGCGCGTTCGCCCAAGCGTTCGTCGGGGTAGGCCACGATGGCGGCCAAGGCAATGGCAGGGTGGCGGTAGAGCAAGGCCTCGATCTCGACCACGGGAATGTTCTCGCCCCCACGGATGATCACGTCTTTGCTGCGCCCGGTGATGCGCACATAGCCCTGGGCATCCAAGCGGGCCAAGTCACCGGTGTCAAACCAACCTTCGGCATCGGTGCCGTTCCACTGTGGGCGCTTGAGGTAGCCGCCAAAGTTGGAGCAGGCACGCACCAGCAATTTGCCGGGCTGGCCGGCGGGCAAGGCGTGGCCATCGTCGTCCACCACTTTGAGCTCCACCCCGGCCAAGGGCAAGCCATCGGTGGTGAAGGCGCGCTCGTCGGGGTCGTCGAGTTCGATCAAGGTCACCGCGCCGTTTTCGGTCATGCCCCAGGCCGACACGATCTTGGTGCCCAGCACCGCACGCGCCTGCTCCACCAGCGGGCCGGGGATGGGTGCGCCCGCGCACAAAAAGGTGCGCAGCCTGGGCACCGCCTGGCCCGACTCGGCCACGTTTTTGGCCAAGTCGGTGAGGAAGGGGGTAGACGCCATGGTGAAGGTGCAGCCCTCGGCACGGATCAAGTCGATGGCTTTGAGCGGCTCCCACATGTCGAGCAGCACGGCCGACTCTTGCAACATGATGGGCATCATCAAGCCGTACATGAAGCCAGTCTGGTGGGCCATGGGCGAGGCCATGAGCACGATGTCGTCGGCACTCAGCTTCAAACGCTGGGCATAGGGAATGATGTTGGCCATCACGGTGTTGGCCGTGTGCATGACGCCCTTGGGCTCGCCCGTGGTGCCCGAGGTGTAGATGAGTTGGGTCACGTCATCTGGACCGGGGCGGTGCTGGGTGAGGATGGCGTGCGCTTGCGGGTCTTGCTCCCACGCCGGGCCGCTGAGCAAGGCCTCAAAGCTGTTGGCCCCGGTGCCGTTGACCACCACCACATGCTGCAAGTCGGGCAAGCTGGGTTGGAGGCCCTCGACCATTTGCTCGTAGTCAAAGCCTCGGAACACCTTGGGCACGATGACCACTTTGGCTTCGCCATGCTTGAGCATGAACGACAGCTCACGCTCGCGGAAGATGTGCATCAACGGGTTCATCACCGCACCAAGGCGCGAACACGCCAAGTAGGTGACGGTGAACTGCCACCAGTTGGGCAACTGGCAAGCCACGATGTCGTGGTGGCCCACGCCGAGCTTGCTCAAACCCACGGCCACGCGGTCGGCCATGGCGGCGAGTTCGCGGTAGGTGAAGCGCGTCACCACCCCACTCTCGGCTTGCACAGCGGTGACCGCCACTTTGTCGGGGCATTGCGCCAAGCAGCGGTCGAGGTCGTCGTTGATGGTGCGGTCGTGCCACAGGCCCTGGGCCACGCTGTGGGCACGACGGGGTGGGATGAGTACGGCGTCGAATTGCATGCTTGTCTCCTCGTGGGGTGGATGGTGTGTTGTCGGTGCTCAGGCGGGCACGAATTGGCGGCCTGCACGGGTGCGCGCAATGATGGTCTTCATGATCTGTGCCGTGCCGTCGCCAATTTGGAAACCCAGCACATCGCGCAGGCGTTGCTCCATCAGGCCACGGTCGTAGCCGCCGTGGCCGTAGCACAACAGGCATTGGTGAATCACGTCATAGGCCAGCTTGGGGCCCCACCACTTGGCCATGCCCGCCTCGGCGGTGTGGGGCAGGCCTTTGTCTTTGAGCCACAGGCCTTGCAGGCACAGCAAGCGCGCGCCTTCGACCTCGGTGTCGAACTGCGCCAGCGGGTGGGTCACGCCTTGAAAGGCCGACAAGGGTTGGCCAAAGGCTTGGCGCTGGGTGATGTATTCCCAGGTTTCTTCCAGCGCCACACGGGCCACGGCCAAGCACTGCAAGCCGATGAGCGAGCGCGAATAGTCAAAGCCGTGCATGACTTGCACAAAGCCTTTGTTCTCGTCGCCCAAGCGGTGGCTCACGGGCACGCGCACGTTTTCAAAAAAGATGGAGCCACGGCCAATGGCGCGTTGGCCATGGCAGTCGAAGCGGTTGGTGGTCAAACCCGGGGTGTCCATGGGCACCAACAAAGCGGTCACGCCGTGCGCGCCGTCTTCGGCGCTGCCAGTGCGGCCAAACACCACGGTGATGTCGGCTTGGTCGGCGGCTGAAATGGAGGTTTTTTCACCGTTGATGATGTAAAAGTCGCCCTCGCGCTCGATGCGCAAACGCAGGTTGGCGGCATCTGAGCCACCGCGAGGTTCGGTCAAGGCAATGGCGCAAATGGCCTCGCCTTGGGTGAGTTTTTTCAGCCACGGGCCCACCACCTCGGGGTTGCCGTACTTCGACAAAATGTGGCCGTTCAGCGAGGCCAAGAGGTTGAGGTAAGAGAAGCTCAGGTCGGCGCGGGCAATTTCTTCGTGGATCACGCCGGCGGCCAAGCAGCCCATCCCCAAACCGCCAAATTCTTCGGGCAGCTCAGGGCAGATGAAACCCAACTCGCCCATCTCACGCAGCAAGGCGCGGTCCAGCACGCGGGTTTGGTCGCGCTCTTGAAAGCCCGGCTTGATGCGCTCGTCGGCAAATCGACGCGCGGTGTCGGCCAGGGCTTGCAGGTCGTCGTCAATGTAGGGATTGGGATTCATCAGGTGTCTCCGGCCAGTGGCTTGGCTTATTTGGCGTATTTGCGGAAATCAGGCTTGCGCTTTTCACTCAAGGCCTTCACGCCTTCGCGCGACTCTTCGGTGTCGTAGTACAACTTGAGCGCGTACATGCCCATGCCGGCAATGCCCGACTGGTGCGCGGTGTCCATGTTGAAGCTGCGCTTGGCAATGGCAATGGCGGTGGGGCTGCGCTCGCAAATGGTCTCGCCCCACTCTTGCACGGTGGCGTCGAGCTGGTCGTGGGGCACGCAGACGTTGGCCAGGCCCATGGCCACCGCTTCTTGACCCGAGTAGCGCTTGTTGAGGTACCAAATTTCACGGGCTTTTTTCTCACCCACCACGCGCGCCAGAAAGGCGGTGCCGTAGCCGGGGTCGACCGAGCCCATCTTGGGACCGACTTGGCCAAAGATGGCTTTGTCTGAGCAAATGGTCAGATCGCAAATCGTGCACAGCACGTTGCCGCCGCCAATGGCGAAACCCTGCACACGGGCGATCACGGGCTTGGGCACGTTGCGGATGGCGTCGTGCAACTCTTCCATGGGCAGGCCAATGGTGCCGCGGCCGTCGTAGTTGCCGTCGTGCGCGCTCTGGTCGCCGCCGGTGCAAAAAGCGCGGTCGCCCGCGCCTGCCAACACAATGGCGCCGATGTCGCGGTCATAACCGGCTTTGTTCAAAGCCTTGATGAGTTCGTCGCAGGTGGTGCCGCGAAAGGCGTTCATCTTGTCGGGGCGGTTGATGGTGATCCAGGCCACGCCGTTGCGGTTCTCGTACAGGATGTCTTCAAAGTTCATGGGAATCTTTCTGAATGAGGGGAAGTTGGGTGGCGCTTGGGGCTCAGCCGTTCATGGTCAAGCCGCCCGAAACGCTGAGCACTTGGCCGGTGATGAAGGCCGCGTCGTCACTGGCAAAAAACGCAATCGCGCCGGGCAGGTCTTGCGGCTGGCCGATGCGACCCAGCGGAATGGCGCGGGTGAAGGCCTCCATCAGCTTCTCGGGGTTGCCCGCGCCTTCTTTGTAGTCGGCAAACAAGGCGGTGTCGGTGGGGCCAGGGCACACCACGTTGACGGTGATGCCGTGGCGTGCGTGCTCACGCGCGATGGTTTTCGAGAACGCCACCAAGCCGCCCTTGCATGCGGCGTAAACGGCCTCGCCCGATGAGCCCACGCGTGCCGCGTCAGACGAGATATTGACAATGCGCCCGCTCTTGCGTGCGGCCATGCCGGGCAACACCGCGTGGTGCATGTGCAGGGCACCTGTGAGGTTGATGGCAATCAAACGCTCCCACTGATCGGGCGTGGTTTTGGTGAACGGTTTGAACACATCCCAGCCGGCGTTGTTGACCAGCACGTCGATGGGGCCGAGTTGCGCCTCGGTGGCCGCCACCGCTGCGTCTACGGCGGCACGGTCGGTGATGTCGCATTTGAAAGCGGCCGCGTGGCCGCCCGCAGCCGTGATGGCATCTGCCACTTTTTGGGCAGCTTCTAGGTTCATGTCAAACACCGCCACTTTTGCGCCCTCTTGGGCCATGCGGTGGCAGGTGGCGCCGCCAATGCCGCCACCGCCTCCGGTGATGACGACGGTTTTGTTTTTCATTCTTTGCATGGGGCGCTCCGGTTGAATCAGTGGTTATGCTTGTGGGGACACATCGCAAAATATTTTTTGCAATATGCCAATGTATTGACTTATATTAAGCCCACTCGGATTCAAGACGCAAGCCTTTTAAAGACCTAAAACACTATGGTTTACCCTGAAATAACTGAATCAGCCCGAATGGAGTTGGCCAATCGCTTGTTTTTCAAGTTGTATCAATGTACCAATATGTTGCATAAAACTGGCACACGTGCCGTGGAAAACGAGGGTCTGACCACCCAGCAATGGGCGGTGCTCGGCGCGCTGTCGCGGCCCGAAGCACAAGGCGGTATGAGCGTGGGCGATTTGGCGCGTTACCTGATGGTGAGTCGGCAAAACCTCTCTGGCTTGCTCAGCCGCATGGAACGTGACGGTCACCTCAAGTTGCTGGCCGACGCCCGCGACCGCCGCGCGAAGCTGGTGACCATGAGCCCCCACGGGCGCCGGGTGTGGCAACACGATGCACAACCCAAAATTCGGGCGTACTACGAAGCCGCGTTGACCGACTTTTCCACCGGCGACTTGACGCACACGCTGCACTATTTGCTCAAGCTCTTGGGCAATATGGAGAAGATTGACGCAGGCGGACCCGACAGCGCAGGAGAAGGCCAAAGAGAGGGTCAGGAGGTCACGCCAGGAGGCACGCCATGAAAGCAGTGGTCATCACCGGACACGGTGGCAATGAGGTGGTGGAGGTTCGCAGCTGCGAGCGGCCAGTTAGACAACCCGGCGAGGTGCTGGTGCGCATGACAGCCGCCACCTTGAACCAGGTGGACTTGTACATGCGCAACAGCGGCGCGGGCATCACCCACCAACTGCCGCAAATCATGGGCTTGGATGGTGCCGGCACGGTAGAAGAAGTGGACGCCGATGAGCGCGTGCTGGCGGTGGGTCAGAGGGTGCTGATTCACCCGGCCGTGACCTGTGGGCGCTGTGAGTTTTGCCAACGCGGCGACAACGTGTTGTGCACCCAGATTCAGCTGCTGGGTGAACACCGCCACGGCACCTTTGCCCAATGGGTCAGCGTGCCAGCACGCAATGTGTTTGCCATGCCTGCTGGCCTGAGCTTTGTCCAAGCTGCTGCGCTGGGCGTGAACCACATCACGGCCTGGCGCATGCTGGTGACCAAGGCGCAAATCAAGCCCTGGGAGACGGCGCTGATTTTTGGCGTTGGCGGCGGCGTGTCGCTGGCGGCCATGCAGTTGGCCAAGGCCATGGGCGTGCGGGTGATCGTGACCTCACGTGACGACCACAAACTGGAGCGCGCCCTGGCGCTCGGTGCCGACCACACGATCAACAGCCAAACGCACGATGTGTCGAAAGCCGTGATGGCCCTCACCGATGGGCGGGGTGTGGACGTGGTGATCGAGAACGTGGGGCAAGCCGTGTGGTCTGCGGCCATGAAGTCGCTGGTACGCGGCGGCCGCTTGGTGACCTGCGGCGCCACCAGTGGCGACCAACCGCCCGCCGACCTGCGGCGCATCTTCATTCGGCAGCTGCAAATTTTGGGCTCGACCCACGGCAACTTCGCAGAATTCCACGACATGCTGGCGTTTGTGGCGCAGCACCGCATCCAGCCCGTGATCGACCACGAATACCCCATGGACCAAGTGCATGCCGCCCTCGATCGGCTCGCGTCACAACAGCAGTTCGGCAAAGTGGGTTTGAATTTAACGTGCGTCTCAGAGTAGCCGTGGGTCCACGGGTCACCGCGCCGGCCAAAGCTTGACAAGCGAAAACAGCGTGACAATAATCTGATCGATTCAAATCAGAAACATTGTTTTACTAAAGAAACAACGAACAGGCTTGAGAAGCATGCATTTACTCGGCATTGACGAAGTCATTTTTGGCGCCAGCGACCTGCAGACATGTCGCCAGTTCTTTTTAGACTGGGGGCTGTCGCTGCATTCCGAGTCGGCGCAAGAACTGGTGTTCACCTCGCTCAATGGCTGCCGGGTGGTGGTGGCGCATTCCGACAAACCCGGCTTAGCCACAGGCGTCGAGCCGGACCCGACCTTGCGCGAGGTGGTCTGGGGTGTGGCCAACACCGCCGACCTGGAACGCGTTCGACAAGCCCTGCAACACCAACCTGGCTATGTGGACCAGGGTGGCCGCGTCGGTTGCACCGACCCCACGGGCTTGGCCGTGCGCGTGCAAGTGACGCAAAAGCATGCCGTGACCTTGGCGTGTGCCAAGACCAACACCTGGGGCGAGCGCCACCGCGTGGACCAGGCCAGTCCCGCGTACGACCGTGCGACCCCGATTGAGGTGGGCCATGTGGTGTTTTTTGTCACCGATTTGGCAGCCACCTCTGCCTTTTACCAAGAGCATCTGGGCTTTGTGGTGTCAGACCGCTACCCCAGTCGCGGCTGCTTTTTGCGTTGTGCACCGGAGGGCGGCCACCACAATTTATTCTTGCTGCAATTGCCTCAACCCCGCGCTGGCTTGAACCATGTGGCCTTCACCGTGCGCGATGTGCACGAGGTGTTTGGCGGTGGCTTGCACATGTCACGCTGCGGCTGGGACACCGAACTCGGCCCCGGCCGTCACCCGATTTCGTCGGCCATCTTCTGGTACTTTGTCAGCCCCGCTGGTGCGCTGGTGGAGTACTACACCGACGAGGACGAGTTGACCGAAGCTTGGCAGCCCCGCGAGTTCACGCCTGGGCCCACGGTGTTCGCCGAGTGGGCCATCAAGGGGGGCATCGACGGCCACACACGACGCCAAAAAGATGCCGAAGCACCCAGCGGTCGCTTCATGACCGACAAACCCCGTTGACCTTGTTTCAAATTCCTTTTTTCTTTGGAGAGATGTGATGCGCGCACTACCCCCCTTGTCCAACGAGACCCACCAACACCGTTCGGCGCCGCCCACGGCGTATGAAAACTTGCTGGGTGATTCGCTGGAGCGTGCGTTTGCCCAGGGCATTCATGAACTCGACGCGCTGGTCGCTTACTTGAACACCGCAGGCCCGTCGGGCCCCGATGCGCAGCCTTGGACGGCAGCGTCGTTTGAACAAGAAATGGCCCGCTTGGGCGCTTGAATCAGGAGCACTTGATGAACACCTCTGTCATGCATTTCCAAGCCGACCCCACCGAAGCCGTGTTGGCCGAAGGTCTGAAAGACCTGTGGTACCCCGTGTGCCCCAGCACTTTTGTGAAAGAAAGCCCCGTCTCACTGCGCCGCCTGGGCTACAAGATCGTGCTGTGGCGCGACCAAGCAGGCAAGGTCCACGCGCTGGAAGACCACTGCCCGCACCGTGGCGCGCCGCTGTCGCTGGGCGTGATCTTGGGTGACCGCATTGCCTGCCCGTACCACGGCGTGGAGGTGCGCTGCGACGGCACCGTGACCCGGGTGCCCGGCAGCCCCGGCTGCAAGCTCGAAGGTTCACGCCAAACGCGGACCTTCCACACCGCCGAATCCAACGGCGCCATCTTTTTGTTCAATGCCACCGACCCCAAACTCGATACACCGCCCCCCCTGCGTTTGCCCGAGCAGCTGAGCTCGCCTGAATGGTCCTCCTTCATTTGCTACACCGAGTGGGGTTGCGACTACCGCTACGTGATGGAAAACGTGATCGACCCCATGCATGGTGCTTACTTGCACAAGCAGTCGCACACCATGGCCGATGGCGAGTTGACCGCTGATTTTCAAATTCGTCCCACCGACGAAGGTTTCTTCTTCGAGAAGAAAGGCCAGCGCAATGTGAACTTCGATTGGACCGAGTGGATGGCCAACGATGCGCACTGGATGCGCCTGGAAATTCCTTATCCCAAGACCGGTGGCCCGGGCGGCAGCTTCACCATCATTGGCAGCTATGTGCCCATCACACGCGAGGCGGCAGGCATCTTCTTTTGGCGTTGCCGCAAGGTCTCGGGCTGGCAGCGCCATGTGTGGCGCTTCTTGTACAAAAACCGTCTGGAGGCACGCCACTGGCAAGTGCTGGAACAAGACCGTGTGGCCATGGAGCACATGGAGCCTGACGCCAACCAGCGCGAGCACCTGTACCAGCACGACATGGGCATCGTGCGCCTGCGCCGTACCCTGAAAGCCCTGGCCCAGCGACAACTGGACAAAGCCGCCGTTCCAAAAGCCTGAGCAAGAACTGGCAACGCTGGCGTCAAACGCCAGCGAACGACCCGCCGTCGAGCAACACGTTTTGGCCGTTGATGTAGCCTGCGTGCACGCTGCACAAAAATGCGCAAGTGGCCCCCAACTCGCTGGGCTGGCCCAAGCGATGCGCGGGGTGCTTGGCCAAGCGAGCGCTGCGCACTTCTTCCACCGTGCGGCCTTCGCGTTGCGCTTGGGCCGCAAAGTTGCCCGCCAGCCGTGCCGTGTCAAACGTACCCGGCAACAGGTTGTTGATGGTGACGCCTCTAGCCACCGTGGAACGCGCCAGACCCGACACAAAGCCGGTCAAGCCACTGCGTGCGCCATTGGACAGTCCCAAGCCATCGACCGGCGCTTTGACCGCGCTGGAGGTGATGTTGAGGATGCGGCCAAAGCCACGCGCCATCATGCCGTCCACGGTGGCTTTGATGAGTTCGATGGGCGCCAGCATGTTGGCGTCCAAGGCAGCGATCCACGCGTCGCGGTCCCAGTGTCGAAAGTCGCCGGGCGGGGGACCGCCTGCGTTGGTGACCAAGATGTCGACCTGCGGGTGCGCCGCCAAAATGCGGGCCCGTCCATCGGCGGTGGTCACATCAGCGACCACCCAGTCCACGGCCCCTGCATCCAGCGCCGTCAAGGCCAGGGCGGCTTCGCGCAGCGGGGCTTCGGTGCGGGCCACGATGACCACGTGGACGCCTTCACGCACCAAGGCTTGCGCACACGCAAAGCCCAGGCCCGCACTGGCCCCGCACACCAAGGCTTTTTTTCCGGCAATTCCTAAATCCATGGGGGTTGCTTTCTAGCTTTGTGTCAATCGGCTTCGATGTGGCGGCTCTGAATCACGCGCCGCCAGGTGAGGGTTTCCTGACGGATGTGCGCCGCAAATTCGTCCGGGGTTTGGGTCGCTTGCGTCAAGCCTTGCGCCTGCAGTTGTTCGCGCACCGCAGGGCGACTCAAGATGTCGGCAGCGTCTTTGGCGAGTTGCACCAACAGCTCGGGCGGTGTGCCACTGGGCGCCAGCAAGCCGTACCAAGAGGTGACCACCACACCCGCCACGCCTTGCTCGGCCAGGGTTGGAATGTCAGCCGCCACCGGGGTGCGCACGGCATCGGTCACACCCAGCGCCACCAGCTTGCCGCTGCGGATGTAGGGCAAGGTGGCGGGCAAGTTGCTGAACATCAAGGGCACGCTGCCACCCAACACGTCGTTGAGGGCCGGGCCGGTTCCCTTGTAGGGCACATGCAACCAGTCGGCGCCGGTTTGTTGTTTGAACAGCTCGCCGGCCAGGTGCAGACCACTGCCCACGCCAGGCGACGCATACGACAAGCTGTTGGGTTTGGCTTGCGTGAGGGCCAACACCTCTTTGAGATTTTTCGCCGCCAGGCCAGGGCCGGCCACCAGCACATTGGGTGCTTTGGCCAACATGGTGATGGGGGCAAAGTCCTTCTCGATCTGGAACGGGAAATTGCGCATCAACGTGGGGTTGATGGTGAGGTTGCCCGCCGGCACCACCAGCAAGGTGTGGCCATCGGGCTTGGCGCGCTTGACCTTGTCGATGCCTAAATTACCTGCCGCACCCGCTAAGTTCTCCACCACCGCCGGCTGGTTGTAGCGCTTTTGCAAACCATCGGCCAGCATCCGCGCCAAGGTGTCCACAGGTCCACCGGGCGGGAACGGGGCCACCACCGTGAAGCGCTCTTGGGCCAAAGATTTTTCAACAGCTGACACAGGCTGCGCTTGGCCAGGCAAACACACCGCCAGCACAACGAGCGCCCACAGGCAGGCTGTGCGCTGGGGCCATAGATGACCGAAAAATAGCTTGCACATGGCCGGACCGATCACGCACCCGCCCAAGGCAAGGGGTTGTCGTTGAGACCCCAGTAAAAACTTTTCTGGCTGGTGTATTCCAAAATCCCCAAGCGGCCTTTCTCGCGGCCCGTGCCACTGAGCTTGACGCCACCAAAGGGCGTGCTGACAGAGAACAGTTTGTAGGTGTTGATCCACACCGTGCCGGTTTTCAATGCGCTGCCAATGCGCCAAGCGGCCTTGTAATCGCGCGTCCAAATGCCAGAGGCCAGGCCATAGACGTTGTCGTTGCACTGGGCCAGCAAGTCGGCCTCGTCATGCCACGGCAGCAAGGCCAGCACGGGACCAAAAATTTCTTCCTGGCACATCTGGGCGGTGTTGGGCAGCCCTTCAATCACGGTAGGCAGGTAAAAACTGCCTCGGTCAAACAAGCCGCCTTCAGGGCGCTTGCCGCCAAACAACACGCGACCGCCCTCTTGCACGCCCAGCGCCACATAGCGCTCCACCGACGCGCGGTGGCCCAGGTTGACCAAGGGGCCCATTTGGGTGCGCTCATCGGCCGGGTCGCCCACGCGCAAGGCTTGCACGCCCGCGAGCAAACGGCGTTTGAATTCGTCGTACACGCTGGCATGCACAAAGGCCCGCGAGCCCGCAATGCACGACTCGCCCGAAGAGCTGAAGATGCCAAACAGCACCCCAGCCACGGCGTGGTCGAGGTCGGCGTCGGCGCACACGATGGTGGGCGACTTGCCGCCCAACTCCAATGAGGTGGGCATGAGCTTTTCAGCCGCCAAACGCTGAATGCCCAAACCGACGCTGGTGCCCCCAGTGAACGCAATGCGCTGGATGAGCGGGTGTTTGACCAGTGCTTCGCCCACCACCGAACCCTTGCCTGGCAAGACGCTGATGATGCCGTCGGGCACCCCGGCTTGCTGCGCGATCTTGGCCAACTCGATGGCCATGCGTGGTGTGATTTCGGCAGGCTTGAAGACCATGGCGCAACCCGCCGCCAGTGCAGGCGCCATTTTTTGGGCTTCGCTGGCGATGGGCGAGTTCCACGGTGTGATGGCACCCACCACACCCAGAGGTTCGTGCACGCTCATGGTCAGGTAGTCGCCACGTGCGGGGGTGAGGGTGTCTTCCCAGGTTTCGCAGGCGGCGGCAAAGAACTGGAAGGTGCCTGCGGCGCTGGCCACCAAGGCACGGGTTTCGTTGATGGGCTTGCCGTTGTCCAGGCGTTGCAGCTGCGCCAGCTCTTCGCCACGGGCACGAATGCCAGCGGCGATGCGGTGCAAGATGCCTGCACGCTCATGGCGTTTCAAGTTGGCCCAAGACGGTTGCAGGCGTGCGCGCTCGGCGGCGTGCACGGCCTCGTCCACATCGGCCACGGTGGCGGCATGCAAGCGCGCCACGGTGCTGCCGTCGGCGGGGTATTCGGTGGTGTACTCGGGGCCCGAGGCATCGCGCCAGCGGCCGGCGATGAAGGTTTGAAGGTGCTGTGTCATGGCGTGCTCACAACGTGACCGCAGCGCTGCGGTTGTGCAAAAAGCGCAGCGCCGACAACACGGTCAGCGCCGAGGTTTTGGGGTTGTCTGCCAAAGGCTGGCCGCGCAGGGTCAGGTGCATCTCGCCAAAGGCGCCACGGGCCATGATTTCGTGGATGTTCTCGGTCACGCCCGGGTCGGCAATCAAGCGCACCTGGGTCGCGTCCAGCCCCAAGCCCGCCAAAGACACAGTGGCCGCCACGTTGGCGTTTTTGGGGTACAGCCGCGCGGCTTCGCGCGCGCTGGCTTGCAAGATGACAGCGGGCTGCGTCAAGGTGTCGAGGTTGACCACTTGCTCAGCCGGTGTGCCACGCCAACCGCTGGGCGGTTTGCGCCCGGTGTAGGTGACGTCGGTCAAGCCGCCCAGGCGCGCCGCAGCAATGGCGTCGATGCCGCCAATGGCACCCGACAGCAAATGCACCTGGGTTTGGCCTTGCTCGGCCGCTTGGGCCAGTTGCTCGGGCAAGCCCGCCGCTGACAACGCGCCCACCGACAGCACCGCGCATTCAACGCCTTGTGCGAGTGCGGGCACCACGTGCTGGGTCAGGGCCGAGTGGCCTGCGCACTCCAGCACCAAGCGGCTGCTGGCGGGCACTTGGTCGCTGACTTGCACCGCGCTCCCCAACTCGGCTTGCAACGCCGCCACACGCGCTGGCGACACCACAATGTGTGCGATGCGGGTGTGGGCCGAACCGCCCAAGCGTTGAAAAATCGAACGGCCAATGGCACCAAAGCCCACCAGGGTCACCTCCAGCACAGCACGTGACATGGCTCAGTCCTTTTTCAAAATAGGGCCCGCGAACTTGACCGCGAAAGCGCCCCAGCGGTTCATGTCGACCTCGACCACCACCGTGCCTGAGGTGGCGAACGCTTGCTGCAGCACAGCTTGGGTTTGCGCGGGCTCCGACAAGGCCAGGTGCGTGACCTTCAGGCTGGCACAGAACTGGGCAAAGTCGGGCGTGTGCAAGTCGACATAGCAATGGCGGCTGCCGTAGAGGTCGTCTTGGATGTTGCGGATCACCCCGTAGCGGCTGTCGTTCATGAGCAGCACCACCAGGTTGGCTTTTTCTTGCACCGCACAGGCCAGCTCGCCCACATTGAGCATGAAGCCACCGTCCCCCACCAAGGCCACGGTTTTGCGGCCCAACTGGTGTTCGGCATCGGCAACGGCGGTGCCAATGGCCATGGCCAGGCCTTGACCAATGCCCCCGCCCAGCGCGTGCACACCGGCACGCGGGTGGTCGAGCACGGGGGCCCGGTTGCCCCACATGGTGTTGGACAAGGTGATGTCACGCACCCACCACAGGGCTTTGCCCGCGTGGGTGGCCACGGCGTTTTTCAAGGTGACGTAAGCGCCCAAGGTGGCGTCTACCAAACCGGCGGCTTCTTGGCGCGCGTGCTGCACGTCTTTGCGCAAGGCGGGGTCGATCTGCATCTGGCCTTCGAGCAGATCGGCCAAGGCATGCAAGGTGTGCGCGGCGTCGCCTTGCACAAAGTAGTCGCTGGTGTAGCCCCGGTTGTGGGCCAAGGCGTTGGCGTCGATGCGGTAGAGCTTGGACGGCAGCTTGAGCTGGTAGCGCAAGGTTTCGTTGCTGCGCAGCCGCGAGCCCACCACCAGCATGGCGTCACAGCTTTGGTACAGCGTTTCGGCAGGCTTTTGCAAGTTGTACGAGCCCAAAGAGGCCGGGTGGTCTTCGGCCAAGATGCCGCGCCCCTGCACCGAGGTGACGACACCCCAGCCCATGTTGACCAAGCGCTCCACCGCCGGGCCTGCTGCACGAGCCCCACCGCCCAGCCACAAAAGCGGACGCTTGGCGCTGCGCAAACGCTCGGCCAAGGCCTGCACCTCCGACGCGGGGGCCACCACCGGTGGCACGGGCAAGGGCGACATTTCGGGCGGTAAGTCCATCAACAGGGCTTGCACATCGATGGGAATTTCAATGCTGACGGGGCCACAGGGTGGGGTGAAGGCCAGACGCACGGCTTCGCGCAAAGTGGCCAAAGCGGTCTCGGGGTTGCGGATGCGAAACGCCGCTTTGCCCACCGCTTGCAGCATGGCCACTTGGGCTGGGGCTTCGTGGATGTAGCCCAGGTCACGGTCCAAGTAAGGCGACTCGATTTGTCCCGTCAGATGCAACAGCGGCGTGCCAGCGGTGAGTGCTTCGATCAAGGCGCCTGCTGCATTGCCCGCCCCGGTGCCTGTGCTGGTGACACACACGCCCAGGGTGCCGGTGACACGCGCATAGGCATCGGCCATGTTGCAGGCACCGGCTTCGCCGCGCGCCGACACAAAGCGAATGTTTTGTCGCCGGTGGAAGGCGTCCAAGATCGGCATGTTGTGGATCGAGATCACGCCAAACGCAGCCTTGACACCGCACTGTTCTAAAAATCGGGCGGCCAGTTCGCCAACGGTGATGTGTGGTGATGGGGTGGAGGTGGTCATGTCGAACTTGGTTTTTGAAAGTGGCTGAGGCGCTCGGTCAATTGCGCTGCCGCCGATTGCACGTGTGAGACCAAGACCTTGGCCAGCTCTGGCGCCACCTGTTGAGCCGGTACGGTGATGCTGATGGCTGCGACCACTTGGTGCTGCTGGTTGAACACTGGGGCGGCAATGGTGGAGATGCCATTCTCAAAACCACCCTGACTCAGACCAAAGCCGTTGGCACGGTCGGCGTCGATCAAGGTTTTGAGCTGTGCCAAGGTGGTGGGCGTTTTGTCGGTGTAAGTGGGCAGCGGGGTTTCGGGGTAGAGCGTTTTCAGGGCGGCCATATCAAGGTCCGACAACAGCAAGCGGCCCAACACCGTGGCATGGGCCGGCAAACGCGCGCCCACTTGGATGGAGTGAAACAAAGCGCTGCGCCCTGCGGCCTTCACCACGAACACCACATCACGGCCATCGCGCACCACCAAATGGGCCGAGTAGCCCGAGCTGTCGCGCAGCTGTTCGATGACGGGACGACCGTATTCGGTGAGCTCCATCGACGCCAGAAACTCAAAGCCCAGACGCAACACCCCAATGCTGAGTTTGTAGCTGGTGGAGTCGCCCACACGCTCGACAAAGCCCGAGCGCTCCAAGGTGTGCAAGATGCGAAACACCGACGCACGCGGCAGGCCCATGCTGCGGGCCAAATCGGCCCCGGTGAGCGTGGGCGTGGTGCGGTTGAACTGCCCCAACAGCTCCAAACCGCGTTGCAAGGCGGGCACCAGGTATTTGTCGTCAGTGGTGGCGGTCATGGTGCGGCATTCATGGCTTGGAGGTCATGGCGTGGTGGGGGCAAGACCCAGTACAGCGTTGACCGCGTCAGCGCCTTCGAGCGCGCAGGCATGCCCCACATCGCCCAGGTCATGCCAAGGCACACCCAAGCGCGCCGCCAAGTCTTGGCAGCCCGCCATGGGGGTGATGCCATCGGCACGGCCGCTGGCGATGGTCAAGGCCACGGTGCTGTGCCGCAAGTCGGTGGCGACATCACCCTGCGACAGCATGTGGGTGGCCTGGGTGTAGCCCGCTGGATGCACCTGGGCCATGATGTGTTGCACCAAGGCCAGTTGCTCAGCACTGGCATGAGGAGACAACATGGCAACGCCCCGTTTACTGGCCATGCCTTGCGGGCCCAGGGTGTGCAGTGCGCGCAAACGGTCGTCGCGTTTTTGCGTGCGCAGCGCAGCGTCAGCCAGGCCATAGCCTTGTGCAGGGGCCAGCAACACCAAGCGCGACACGCGCGCGGGCTGCGCGGCGGCGGCGCTGGCGGCCATCAAAGCGCCCAAGGAATGGCCCACCAAGGTGATGGGGTGGGTGACGCCCAAGGCATCCAACCAAGCCCATAGGCGCTCGGCGTAGTCACGGGGCAAGGGCTCAGCCGGAGCAACGGGTGTGGAAGCGCCGTAGCCTGGGGCTTCCCAGGCCAGCACACCGAAGGCTGGCGACGGCACAGCGGCCAAACCCTCCGACTTGGCGTCTGCCGCAAGATGAAGCGGGGACTTTGTCGCTGTTTCAAACTGCATCAACCAACTGCCCGAACCCGAGCCAATGCCGTGCAGCAACACATGCGTGGTCTGCGGCACAGGCGCACCGGCATGGCGGTACTGCACCGTGCCCAAGGCGGTGTCGATTTGCTGCAAGGCGTGGGCTTGCAAGCGATGCTGAAGATCAGAGGAGGCCGTCATGAGGACGCGTTTCAGCGCTTGACTTTGGAGAGTGGGTGCTCGGGCGGGTAGGTGGGCGTGATGGGCTTGGGGGTGCCCAGCATGACGCACATGAGCGCGTCTTCGTCGCCGATGTTGACCTCTTCGCGGTACACACCTGGAGGCACAGAAATCAGGTCACGCTCGTGCAACACGGACTCCCAGCGCTGGCCGTCTTTTTCGCACACGATTTTCATCTTGCCGCGCAGCACAAAGAACACCTCTTCCACGTCGTAGTGGATGTGTGAGGGGCCAATGCCACCGGCGGGGATGACCATGGTCGAGAAGGTGAAGTGGGCCGAGGGCACGGTGTTGTTGTCACTGGCCACGCCGGTGGCACCGGTGCCCATGTAGCGCATTTGGGCGCGGCGGTAACGCGGGTCTACCTTGGCCTGGAATGCCAAAGCGTCCCAGTCATAGCAACGCGTGGCAAAGCGCGCCACGCGCGACTCCAGCCATACGCCAAAGTCTTGGCCAGGGGCTGGCATCAAGCTGCGCTGTATGTCAGCTTCGGGCGGAATATTGGCATCCATCAAACCGCGTTCGTTGAACACGGGTTGGTTGGCGGCTGGGGTGGTGGTCATGGGAGCGTCCTCTTGAGAGATCAGGGTTAATTCATCACAAAGCCGCCATTGACGGGCAAGACTTGCCCTGTCACATAGCCGCTGCTGTGCGATAGCAAAAACAGCACGCTGGCGGTCACGTCGTCGGGCACTTGGGCGCGCGTGATGGCGCGACCTTGGGCGTAGTACTGGTGGCGTGCTTCGGGCACGTACTCGGTGGCTTCCACCAAGGTCAGGCCGGGAGCCACCGCATTCACGGTGATGCCTTGAGCCCCAAGTTCGCGCGCCATGGAGCGCGTCATGGCCATCACCGCGCCTTTGCTGGACACATAGGCCATCAGGCGCGGGGCACCCCACAAAGCGGTGTCCGACGCGAGGTTGACCACACGGCCACTGCCACTGGCGGCCAGATGCGGCGTGGCCGCCACGGTGGCCAGCCACGGACCCCGCACGTTGACGGCCATCACCTGGTCCCAGGTGTCGACGCTGAGTTCGTCCATGTTTTTGCCACCCGAGTTGGTGATGGCCGCGTTGTTGACCAAGCCGTCCAAGCCCCCCCAATGGGCTGCGGCGGCGTGGACGCCGGCTGTCACCGCGGCGGGGTCGGACATGTCCATGGGCACGTAGTGGGTGGCGTCGCCCAACTCGGCGGCCAAGGCGCGACCACGCTCATGCAGCACATCGCTGATGACCACACGGGCACCGGCGTGCACCAAGGCGCGCACAAAGGCCTCGCCCAAACCACGGGCACTGCCCGTCACCAGAACGCGGCGGCCAGTGAGCAAAATTTCTGGGGGCTGCGCGCTCATGCGGTGCGTCTTTCTGCGCTGGGCAAGTAGTGCAACACGCGGCGCTCGGTCAACACCACGGCGTAGTACGCCACGATGCCAATGACGGTCAATGCACCGATGATGACGAACACGCCCGCCGTGTTGCCTTGGCCTTCAAAGAAGACCAACAAATAACCCAGGCCCATGTTGCCGCCCACCAATTCGCCCACCACCACGCCAATGACGGCCAAGGTACTGGCGATGCGCAAGCCAGAGAACAAAGCGGGCATGGTGGTGGGGTACTCGACCATGCGAAACACTTGCAAGCGGGTGGCCGAGAAGGAACGCGCCAAGTTGATCATGTCGTAGTCCATGGTGCGCATGGCCGACAAGACGTTGATGAGAACGGGAAAAAACACAATCAGCACAGCCACCAAAATTTTGGGGTACATGGTGTAGCCCAACCACATCACAAACAGCGGGGCAAAGGCGACTTTGGGCGCGATTTGCAAGGCCAACAAGTAGGGTGACAGCACAGCCTCGACACGCGGCGAGAGCCCAAGGGCATAGCCGATCAAGGCCCCCATGAGCGAGCCCAGCACGAAGCCAATCACCACTTCAGCCGCGGTGATCCCCGCGTGCCAAAGCAATTGCTCTGCGCCCCATATGCGCGCGGCCTCCGTGCACACGGCACTGAACCGCGGCAGCACGAATTCGGGCACACCCAAGCCACCTGGCCCCCACTCCCAAGCGGCAAGAAACAAAACCAAAACCACCAAGCTCAGACTGGTGGTGACAAGGCGGTCGCGTTGGGCGCTCATGAAGGCTTACTTTCCAGCCACGAACTGGTTGGTGTAGAGGTCTTTCAAAGGCGTGGCTTTGGGCACCACACCGTTGTCGACATAAAACTTTTGCAACTCGTTCAAACGCTCCTCGTCCATTTGACCGGGCACTTTTTGTTTGGCGTACACGTATTGGTTGTACATCTCAAACGCTTTGAGGATTGAAGCTTCTTTGCCCTTGTGTGCAGGCACATGGGCCACGTACACCGCCGTGGCGGCCTTGGGGTCGGCCATGATGTCTTTCATGCCCTTGATCGTGGCGCGCACCAGTTTTTGAATGAGTTGCGGGTTCTTTTGGATCGTCTCGTCAGACGCCAAGATGGCTTGGGCCATGCTCTTGAAATACACATCGGCAGGCAAGATGTCGACCTGGGCACCTGCTTCAAGAGAGCTCACAGTCCAGTCAGGCACACCGGCCATGCCCACGGCTTTTTTGGCGGCGAACTGTTGCCACACACCGGCAGGGCCAGCCGCTTGAATGTTGACATCGTTCTTGGTCAGCCCCACCTTGCTGAGCATGCCCAGCAGCGCGTAGTAGGTGGTGTCGGTGTAGGCCAACACAGTCACGGTCTTGCCCTTGAGCTCGCGTGGGCTTTCAATTTTTTCGTCTTTGTGCGTGACCAGCTGCGTGAGTGAGCCCGCGCCCAACACGGCCACGGCCTTGACCGGAATGCCTTGTGCACGCGCAATGATGGGCGTGTCGCCGATGGCGCCACCAATCACGGCGTTGCCAGCACCCACTTGCTTGGCCACGTCCACACCACCCCGACCCGTGACGAACTTCACATCCAGGCCTTCGGCGGCGTAGTAACCCTTGGCCTGCGCAATCATCCAGGGGCCAAATGCGGGCAAGGTGCTGGGGGCTGGCAAGAGGTAAGTGATTTCTTGCAGGGCTTGGGCCTTGGCCATCAGCGGCAATGCCATGGCGGTCGATGCTGCCAGCGCCAATGCCAGGCGGCGGCCCGAGAAAGAGGGAGAGGTATGGCTCATGCAAGAACTCCTATAGGTTGAGGAAAGATGCGTTGAAAAAGGGGTCAGTGAACTTGGGTGTTGGCGTCAAGTTTGAGCATGTCCATGAGCATGGCCACATGGCGACCCACCCGGTCGTCTTTGCGGCGCTGCATGGGGTTGTCGCGCCCTGGAATGTCCACCGTGATTTGTTCGACGATGGTGCCCGGGCGCTCGCTCATGACCAAGATGCGATCGGACAACGCCACCGCCTCGGCCAAGTCATGGGTGATGAACAAGACCGTTTTGCCTTGCTGCGACACGGTGCGCGCCAAGTCTTGCTGCAAGATCATTTTGGTTTGCGCGTCGAGTGCCGAAAACGGCTCGTCCATCAACAGCACCAGCGGGTCGACCGCCAAGGTGCGGGCCATGGCAGCGCGTTGGCGCATGCCGCCTGAGAGCTGATGTGGATAGTGACTGCCAAACCCAGTCAGATGGCACTGTGCCAGCAACTGGGCCGACACTTCATGGCGCTGCGCCGCATCCACGCCACGCAACTCCAAACCAAATTCAATGTTTTGCGCAATCGTGCGCCACGGCATGAGCAAGTCTTTTTGCAACATGAAGGCCACATGCTTGTTGGGACCGTTGACCACGTCACCCGCCACTTTGACAATGCCCGCACTGGGTTTGGCTAGACCTGAGCCCATGTTGAGCAAGGTGCTCTTGCCGCAGCCCGAAGGGCCAATGATGGAGACCACTTCGCCGGGGGCGACAGCAAAAGACACGTCGCGGGCTGCCAAGACTTCAGAGGCCGTCCCTGGAACGCCGAATCGCTTGTCGACACCGATGAATTCAATGGCAGCCGTGGCGGCCTGTGCTGTGCTCATCCCGATCTCCTGCATGCGTCGAATTTGTTTCCTTAATGAAACATTGATTCATTGAAGAAATATTATTGACCTCGACTTTGCAGGCGTCAAGGAAGACCAAACAAATTTGAAGGTTATTGGGCGCTTGCTGCGGGACGAGACTGCGACAACCAGTCCAAGAGCAACTGTGCACAGGCCTGGGGCTGCTCCATGGTGGCCATGTGCCCTGCGTGTGGGATGGTTTTGACCTGCGGACGGGCCGGTATGAGGCTGGCAATTTCTTCGTGTTGCGAAGGGGGTGACCAGCTGTCTTGCGCCCCGCAAGCCACCAAGGTGGGAATGCGCAGATTGGCCAGAACATCTTGGGTATCGGGGCGGTTGAGCAGGGCTTGGATTTGCTTGGCAAACACATCGGCGGACTTGCGCGCCAGCATGGCCACGATGGTTTCGATCAACGCGCCATCGGCCAGTCGCTCTGGCGCCACCATGCCTTGGACCCACACCTGCGCCATGGCGCGCACGCCTTGCGTGCGGGCAATGTCAAGCAGCGCTTGGCGTTTGCGCGCCTCCTCCTCACCCATTGCGCCGGCAACTTTGGCTTTGTAGCCCGTGTCAAGCAAGGCCAAGTGGGTCACGCGGTGCGGGGCACGACGCATCACCTCAAGCGCCACACGCCCGCCCATCGAATGTCCAGCCAACGCAAAAGTGGGGGGGGCTTTAGCCAACAGTTGATCGGCCATGAGTCCCAAATCATCGGCCCCGCCGTGGTCAACGATGTGGCAATCGGCATGGTCAGACAGGGCCGGCAACACAGGCTCCCAGACGGCGGCATCGCACATCAGTCCGGGAACCAAGAGCAACGTTGGGGAAGTTGTGTGATGCAAAGTTTTTGTCATGTGTCACTGCAGGCTCTGGCGCCCAATGGTTCAATGCGCGCCCACGGCTTTGAACATGATTTCACCAATTTGATGGAAGTATTTTTCAGCCAATGGGGTTGGGATGAGGAATTTTTTGCGGCGGTTGGTGCCCTGGTGGATCATCTCAACCAAACCCGCTTTGACCAACTGGGTGAGTTTGCGATGAATCGTCGCTGGCGAGGCCAAGGTATCCAGTCGCATGGCGTCCATGACTTTCATCGGCGAGCCTGCACTATTTTTGAGGGCAATGATTTCTAGCAATTTTTTAGATTCCAAATCAACCCCAGCCATCACACCTGTTTCATCTTGCAGCAACTCGCAAAGGTTCAAGAAAGTCAGGTAGACGTTTTTCATATTGGTTTGTCCCTCGATATCAAATTTGGTGCTAACTTTAACAAGATTCGTAGCAAAGCCAAGACCAACACGGTTCCCAGCCATTTGCCGATTGCCATCACCGATGCCGCCAATAAGAAAGTGTCTGTTTTGCCATTCCAATAAAACCACCACTGGATCAGGCACGAACTGAGGATGGCAAACAGCAAAGACATTTTCAGCAGCATGCCATTGGTCAGACCCTTCATGTTCAGGTCCATCTTGAGCCACCGCACCGACAAGTAGCGCGCCAACAAGGGGCTTGCGGCAGCCAACACACTGGTGCCGATGGCAAACAGGTGGTCGCCGTTGAAGTAGTAGAAGTAATTAATCCACATCGCCCCCATAAAGATGCCCACGGCGCCCACTTCAAAAAACAACAAGACCAAAATAAACCGTATGCCAGCTGGGATGTAAATCCAATGCACCCGGTGTAGAAACAGCAAATCGTCAAACAAGAGCCTGTTGAGCTCAAACGAGCCCCAATAGAGTGCCCCACTGATGGCCACGAGACCCAACTTGTGGGTGAAGGGTAAGCTGGTGAGGTCGCCTGATTTCATGCCTGAATTCTTTGGGTTGAATATCTAGGCCAGCTCGCGCTTTGCGAAAGCTTTCAGCATCGGAAGAACGCAAAGTGCAGCGATCCGGATGCCTGACAGATAAACTTCTAATCTCTAGAAGTTTATATCTTATTACAAATTTGACAGTATCTTGGGCTGACTCCGAACGGGGGTTACTCCACCGTCACGCTCTTGGCCAAGTTACGCGGCTTGTCGACATCCGTGCCCCGCGCACACGCCGTGTGGTAGGCCAGCAGTTGCAGCGGCACCACGTGCAAGATGGGCGAGAGCACACCGTAGTGCTCGGGCATGCGGATGACGTGCACGCCTTCGCTGCTTTGAATTTGGGTGTCGCCGTCGGCCAGCACATACAACACGCCACCGCGCGCGCGCACCTCTTGCATATTGCTTTTGAGTTTTTCCAGCAGGGCATCGTTGGGGGCCACGGTGACCACGGGCATGGCACTGGTCACCAAGGCCAAGGGGCCGTGTTTGAGTTCACCGGCGGCGTAGGCCTCGGCATGGATGTAGGTGATTTCTTTGAGCTTGAGCGCGCCTTCCAGGGCGATGGGGTAATGCGTGCCACGGCCCAAGAACAAGGCGTTTTCTTTGGACGCAAAGTCTTGTGCCCACGCGATGAGCTGCGGTTCTAGGTTCAGCACGGCCTGCAAGGCGGCAGGCAAGTGGCGCATGGCCTTGAGGTGTTCGGCTTCTTGCGCGTCCGTCAAATGGCCCTTGGTTTGCGCCAAGGCCAAAGTGAGCAAAAACAAACCTGCCAGTTGGGTGGTGAAGGCCTTGGTAGAGGCCACACCAATTTCAGCCCCTGCGCGGGTGACGTAGGCCAACTTGCATTCACGCACCATGGCCGACGTGGCCACGTTGCAAATGGTGAGGGTGTGTGCCAGCCCCAAGCTTTGCGCGTGGCGCAGCGCGGCCAGCGTGTCGGCAGTTTCACCCGACTGGGTGATGGTGACCACCAAGGTCTTGGGGTTGGGCACCGATTCACGGTAACGGTATTCGCTGGCAATTTCCACCTGACACGGCACTTTGGCGATGGCTTCGATCCAGTACTTGGCCACACAACCGCTGTAGTAGCTGGTGCCGCAGGCCAAGATCAACACGTTGTCGATGGCTTTGAACACCGAGTACGCGCCGTCGCCAAACAGCTCAGGCACGATGCCTTCCACGCCTTCCAGCGTGTCGGCAATGGCGCGGGGTTGCTCAAAAATTTCTTTTTGCATGTAGTGGCGGTATGGCCCCAACTCGGCCGCGCCGCTGTGGGCGTGCACGGTTTTGACCCCACGGGTCACGGGCTGGCGCGCCTTGTCAAACACCCAGTACTTGCCCAGTTGCAGGTCAACCAAATCGCCCTCTTCGAGGTACACAATTTGGTCGGTCACGCCCGCCAAGGCCATGGCGTCGCTGGCCAAAAAGGTTTCGGCACCGTCTTGGCCCACGCCCAAGATCAAAGGCGACCCAGCACGCGCCCCAATCACGCGGTGTGGCTCGTCTTTGTGGAAGACGGCAATCGCATAAGCCCCCGTCAAATGCGCCAAAGCGGCTTTGACGGCTTCAAAAATGTCGCCGTTGTAGAGGCTGTCCACCAAGTGGGCAATGACTTCGGTGTCGGTCTGGCTGTGAAACACATAGCCCTTGGCTTGCAGCTCGGCACGCAGTTCGTCGTGGTTTTCGATGATGCCGTTGTGCACCAAGGCCACACGGCCGGGGCGTTGGTCGGCATCGGCGCCCGGCCCGTGGCTGAAGTGGGGGTGGGCGTTGTGCACCGCTGGCACGCCATGGGTGGCCCAGCGGGTGTGGGCAATGCCGGTGCCGCCCTCGATGTGGTCAACCGCCACTTGGGTCATGAGTTCAGACACGCGGGCGGTGCTTCGCGCACGCTGCAAGCCCCCCTGCTTGCCGCCCAAACTGGCGGCGTGCACGGCCACACCACACGAGTCGTAGCCCCGGTATTCCAAGCGTTGCAAGCCTTGAACGAGGATGGGGACGATGTTGCGCGATGAAACTGCTCCGACGATGCCGCACATGTTTTGCACTCCTGAATGACGTTTCTGCGCATCGTAGGCCGTACAGAAAGAAATTTCTCTACTATTTTTTCATTTATACGGATTTAAATTTCACGACTCGTTGATATTGAAATTAAATTTCTTTAATATTCAACCTATGGAAGAAATTGACAATATTGATTTGCAACTTTTGGACTTGCTCCAACACGACGCCAGCCTGAGCAATGTGGCGCTGGCCGAACGGGTCAAGGTGTCGCCACCCACGTGTTTGCGCCGCGTCAAGCGTTTGCAGCAAGCGGGCTGGATAGAGCGCCAAGTGGCCGTGCTCAACGCCGACCGCTTGAGTGCAGCACAGGGACCGGCCTTGAGTGCGCTGGTGGAAGTGACGCTGGACCGGCAGGGGAGCGAACACATGGATGCGTTTGAGCAACGCGCCGTGGCCGAAGACGCGGTGCAACAGTGTTGGCGCGTGTCACCGGGCCCCGACTTCATGCTGGTGCTGCAAACCGCCGACATGCCGAGCTACCTGGCGCTGACGCAACGGCTGTTCACGCAAGACGCCAATGTGCGCAACGTGAAAGCGTTTTTCAGCGTCAAGCGGGCCAAGTTCAGCAGCACGTGGCCGCTGCGAACTCAAAGAACTTAAGCGCCTAAAAATACCAAGGCTTGCTGGGGCGAGAGAACTTGCAAGCCAGGAATCGGTGCCATATCCAGCAGGTCTTTGTCACCACTGATCAAAGCAGCTGCGCTGGCTTGGAGGGCGGCTTCAACCATTTGATCGTCATCTCGGTCGCGGCAATACAAGCCGGGTACACCGATCTCGACCCAGTGCGCACATGCATTGAAGTCATGCAACAAGCGCTCGCGTGACTCCAAGGCAATGAAACGGTCGAATTTGGGGCGGTAAAGACGTGTGCGCAACTCATCGAACGTGGCTTGCGAAAAAACCAAGCGGTGCTGCGCCAAAGCGCATTGGACAAGCTTTGCAGGTGCGCCTTGTGTGGACAAGGCCGCACTGATCAACACGTTGGTGTCGATGACCAGCTTAAGACTCGTCACGTAGCAAATCTTCTAGCAGCTCGGGGGTCATGCCCGCTTTTTCGGCTTGCACGGCAGTGTCTTGCAGGGTGTGCTGCAAGCGATTGGCGTAAAACTCGCGCATCGCTTCGTAGTCTTGGGCCGAGACCATCACCCCCACCACCCGATCACGGCGCATGACACGCACGGGCTCGCGCTGGGCCAAGTCAATGAATTGACCGAATTGAGTTTTTGCTTCGTTGGCAGAAAAGGTTTGCATGGGCCAAATTTAGCACGAATCGAACGACTCGGTCGAACCAATAGACTATTTCGGAGTTTTATCTGGCCGCTTGTAATTGGCCATGCTCACCTGCTTGCCCCGCGCCACGCTCAAAGCACCGGGATCGGTGCTCTTGGTGATGGTGGAGCCGCCGCCCACCGTGCCGCCTGCGCCCAGGGTGACAGGGGCCACCAACACGCAGTTGCTGCCCACATGCACATCGGCTTCGATGACGGTGCGGTGTTTGTTGGCGCCGTCGTAGTTGGCGGTGATGCTGCCTGCGCCAAAGTTGACGCGCTCGCCCACGGTGGCGTCCCCCAAGTAGGCCAAGTGATTGGCTTTGGCGCCTTTGGCCAAAGTGGCGTTTTTGACTTCCACAAAGTTACCAATGTGCACCTCGGCCGCCAGTTGTGCGCCAGGGCGCAAACGGGCGAAGGGGCCAATGCGCGCGTCTTGGCCCACGGTGACGCCCAATAGTTCGCCGTCGATGTGGGTAAACGGGTGAATCACCGCGCCAGCTTCAATGGTGCAGTTAGCAATCACGCAGTTGGCGCCAATCTTCACGCCTTGGCCGAGTGACACGTTGCCTTGGAAGATGCAGTTCACATCAATTTCAACGTCTTGCGCACAAGTCAAATGCCCGCGCACATCAAAACGTGCGGGGTCGATGATGCGCACGCCGTCGGCCATGAAGGTCTGGGCTTGGCGCAGCTGAAACGCACGCTCAAGCTCGGCCAGTTGGGTGGGGCTGTTGACGCCCGCGACTTGCGCGGCATCGTTGATTTTGTGGGCCACCACGGGCACACCGTCGGCCTGGGCAAACTTCACCACGTCGGTCAAATAAAACTCGTTTTGGGCATTGTGGTTGTCCAGGCGCGCCAGCCAAGGTTTGAGCAACTTGGCGGGCACCGCCATGATGCCGCTGTAAACCTCGGGTATGGCCAATTGCTCGTCGTTGGCGTCTTTGTGTTCGACGATGGCGTGCACTTGGCCGCTGGGGCTGCGGACTATGCGGCCATAGCCGGTGGGGTCGTCAAACTCAATCGTCAACACCGCGAGTTGTTGGCCATCGCACAGCGCCAGCAAGGCTTGCAGCGTGTCGGCTTGCGTCAAAGGCACATCGCCTGAGAGCACCACCACCACGCCGTCGTCGGCCAACAACGGCACGGCTTGCTGCACCGCGTGCCCTGTGCCGAGCTGGGGCATTTGACGGGCGAATTGCAAGTGGTCGGCGGCATTGGCCGAAGCCAGCGCCGGCTCAACCAGCTCGGCACCGTGCCCTGTGATGACGATGGTGTGCCGCGCCTTCAAGGTGCGTGCCGTGTCAATCACATGTTGCACCAAGGCCTTACCCGCGAGCTGGTGCAGCACTTTTGGGATACTGCTCTTCATTCGGGTGCCTTTGCCAGCAGCCATGATCACCACATCCAAAGCCTTCATGTCATTTATCCTTATCTTGCGCAGAATTATCCGCCATGCCTCTGTTTGCCTTGCGCTGGCGGCGCTGGTGGGTTTGAGCGCGTGCAGCACCATCAAAGTGGCGTACAACAACAGCGACGACGTGATGTATTGGTGGCTCGACAGCTATGCCGACCTTCAAGACCACCAAAAGCAATTCACCCGCGAGGCCTTGGTCGATTTGCAGCGCTGGCACCGCCAACAGCAACTGCCCGAATACGTCGCCCTGCTCAAACGCCTGCAGACCCTGATGCCCCAAGAAATCACACCTGCACAAGTGTGCGCGGTGACCGAGGAGATGAAAACCAGCTTTGTCACCCTGCTGCGTTATGTCGAACCCGCCAACGCCAAACTGGCCTCGCAGCTCAAGCCCGAGCAACTGCGCAGCATCCGACAACGCTTTGACAAGACCAACAAAACTTGGCGAGAAGACTGGCTTGAGCCCAGTGTCGAGGAACGTCTGCGCTATCGCACCAAACAAGCCACCAATCGTTTGGAAGATTTTTATGGTCGCCTCGACAAGCCCCAACGCGATGCGCTGCACATGTGGTTGAGCGAGTCCAGTTTTGACCCTGCGCTGAGTTATGCCGAACGCGAACGCCGCCAAGCCGACAGCCTGCAGACTTTCCAGCGCATGACGCAAGAAGGCAGTGCCCCAGCGCCAGCTTTGCTGCGCGGCTTGACCGAACGCACCTTGAACTCACCGAACGAGCGTTACCGCCTCTACAACCGCGCCCTGTGGAACGAAAACTGCGAGGGCTTTGCCAAGTTTCACAACAGCACCACGCCGGCCCAGCGTCAACGCTTGGTAGAGGCGCTGCGTGGCTATGAGCGTGATCTCAAAGCCTTGATGGCCCCGAGGTAGGGCGCTAGCCCATCGGCCACACCACGCCGTTGTCATTGAGCAGCGCATCCAGCGGCATGTCGTGCGGCTCTGGCATCAAGTCTGGCAAAAACCCATGGGTAAAGCCCAAACCTGCGGTCAAGGGCTTGGGCTGCAAAGTGGCTAAGGTGCGGTCATAAAAACCACCGCCATAGCCCAAACGATAGCCACCCGGCCCATAGCCCACGCAGGGCACAAACAACAAAGTGGGCACCACCACCTCGGTGTCTTTGGGTTTAGGGATGCCATACGCATCCTCTTCCATCGGGCAGCCTGGATACCAAGCGTGAAAGGTGAGTGTTTTGTGCGCTTTATCCACCACGGGCAAACCAATGCGGCGACGTTGCGGCTGGTCTAGCAGCTCACCGTCTTCCTTCCAGCGATGCAGCACAGGCAAAGGGTCAAACTCGCCTTTAATGGGCCAATAAGCACCAATCACCGTGTCGGGGCGATCGAACAACCAAATCCGCATCACGCGTTGCAACAGATCAGCCCGTTCGAGCCGATCGGGCATGTTCAAACGCTCTTCAATGAGCTGTCGGCGCAAGGTCTTTTTGTCCACAGATAATCAATGCATGAAATTTCGAGTCATTGTGTCATTGTTTGCCTGCGTCTTTGTGACTTTGGCCTCCGTTCCACCCAGCATCGCCGCGCCAGCGTCTGCCAACACCCAGGCCGACGCCGTCATCACCGACATGGCCCAGGCCTTCAAACGCGGCGAACGCAAGCGCCTCACGGCCTTGTTGCCCCAGGCCAAAGGGCACACGCTTGAGCCTTGGGCTGCCTATTGGGAACTCAAGGCCCGTTTGGACGAAGCCTCTCATCAAGAGGTGCGCGCTTTTTTCAACCGTTACCCTGGCACTTATCAAGAAGACCGCTTGCGCAACGACTGGCTGCTGCTCTTGGGGCAACGGCGCGACTGGAGCACCTTGGGCGAAGAACACACGCATTACCGCATGCGCGACGACCGCGAACTGCGTTGCTATTTTTTAACGGTGGAGCTTTTAGAAAAAGGCCCACAAGCCACCCCAAGCATTGCCGATGAAGTGCGCAAAAACTGGATGGGCATGAAAGAAGCCGATGACGGCTGTACCTTGGCGGCTGACCGCTTGTATTTCAACAAACAATTCACGGCCCTCGACATTTGGCGCAAAGCCCGCTTGATGGTGGAGCACAACCGTCCACGTACGGCCCGCAATGCGGTGCAAATCGTCGCACCTGATTCGGCCCAACTGGTGCCCGAGGCCTTCAATAATGCGCAAAAGTTTTTGGCCAAACACATCCCTGCGCCACAAAAAGTGCGTCAAGAGTTGGTGGTCATGGCACTCATCAAAGTGGCCACCATTGACGCCGACAAAGCCGACAAGCTGATGCGTAACAAATGGCAACCTTATCTCACCACCGAAGAGCGTCATTGGGTGTGGGGCGTGATTGGACGCCAATCGGCCATGCGCTTAGATGACGACGCGCTCAGCCACTTTGCCTACGTTGCGCACGACAAAGACTTGAACGACGACATGTTGGGCTGGAAAGTTCGTGCGGCCTTGCGTGCAGGCTCCACGCCCAAGTGGTCGGTGGTGGAAAGCGCCATCTCGGCCATGAGCGCCGAGGCGCGCAAAGACCCCACGTGGGTTTACTGGCACGCCCGCGCACTGATGGCCCGCAAAAAAGTGTCGCCTCAATTGCAGCAAGAGGCCACCGCCATGCTCGAGAGCATTGCGGGTGTGCGCGGCTTTTATGAGCAACTTGCCCTCGAGGAGCTTGGCCGTAAGGTCACCGTGCCCGCGCGCCCACCCGCCCCCACCCCTGAAGAAATGGACGTGGCACGCCGCAACCCATCGCTGCA
>NZ_JAVLFP010000065.1:0-12259 GCF_046052825.1 Limnohabitans sp. | reverse complement strand
AGCTTCGTCGGCAGCGTCAGATGTGTATAAGAGACAGCTTCCAGTCTTTCGGGTCTTTGAGCTTGACCTCTTTCGGTGGCTCCAACTTGGCGGCCTCGGCGGCCAACTTGCCGTAGCTGAGTTTGCGTTTGCTCGGGGTGTGGGTCACCACGCCCAAAGCGGCCACGCATTCGCTGGCGGGCACACCCCACTGCTGGGCCGCGGCGGCGATCAGCATTTCACGCGCGGTGGCACCGGCTTTGCGTAAATACTCTTGCGAGTTGCGGATGGTGCGGCTGCCCACGGCGGCCATGTCGCCATAGACACGCTTTTGGCGCAGGTTCTCATGCGCGGTGGCGTACTCCACCCGCACGCGCTTCCAGTCGGCTTCCAGCTCGTCGGCCACCAACATGGGAGCGGAGGTGCGGCTGCCCTGGCCCATTTCGGTTCGGGCATAGCGAATGATGATGGTCTCGTCGGCTTGAATTTCAATCCAGGCATTGACGCGTTCTGCCGTGGCGGCCATGCCTTTTTCTGGCAAGAAAAAGCCCAGCGACAAAGCCGCAGCGGCGGTGCTGGAAACCTTCAAAAAGCCACGGCGATCGACGCCAGCGGTGAGGTGTGAAGTACTCATGCGCGTGCTCCTTTGTTGGCCACCGCGTGGATGGCTTGGCGCATGCGCGCATAGGTGCCACAGCGGCAGATGTTGCTCATGGCCGCATCAATGTCTTCGTCCGTGGGCTTGGGCTTTTTCTTGAGCAAGGCCACGGCCGTCAAGATTTGGCCGCCTTGGCAATAGCCGCACTGGGGCACTTCATGGTCAATCCAGGCTTGTTGCACCGCATGCAAGGTGCCGTTTTTGTTGGCCAAGCCTTCGATGGTGATCACTTTTTGTGACGCCGCAGCCGACACAGGGTAAGAGCACGAACGCACCGGTTCGCCGTTCAAGAGCACCGTGCAGGCACCACACTGGGCCACACCACAACCGAATTTGGGGCCTTTGATGTCGAGTTCATCGCGCAGGGCCCACAAGAGAGGCATGTCGGGCTCGACGTCGGCCTCGTGCACACGTCCGTTGATGTTGAGTTTCATGTTGTCTGCCACCTAGGTTGAAAGAAGCGCGTAGGGTAGCCAAGTCCCTCCGTTCCCGCCAGCGTGAAAGCCCCCAAAACGACCTGAAACTGACGCCTGCGCGTCAGCCAAGCGTCAGCCTGGGCCGCGCATCGATATCATCGAAGTCTCACAGAATGAGATGACGGATTGACGAGACGTGGCGTGCACACGATAGTCCGTGCGTTTCAGACCTGTCACCCTTGAAAGCCCGCCTTGAGTCTTGATGCCCACTTGGTGCGCTTGCACCTGCAATCCCCCGATCCCGCTGCCTTGGCGGCGTTCTACACGCGCTGCTACGACATGCAGCAGCGCACAGTCGGCAACACGCACGTGTGCGAAGCACCACAACGCGCCGTGCACATGTCGCCCGGTCAGGCCAACCAACTGCATTACGCGCTGTGGGCCTGCAACACCCTAGAGGCGTGGGAGCGCTTGTGCGCCAACACAGCGGCGCTGCCCCGGCAAGACCTGAGCGGTTTTGCAGACCTGCCCGCTGACGCCGTGGGTGTGCGCGACCCGCAAGGCCTGTGTCTGGTGTTTGTGCCACCCCAAGACCACCCCGTGCCTGCGCCCTCCAACAACGGCTTGCCTGCAGCGACCAACCAGCACTTTGCGGTGCGCACCCAACACATCGAGACCTTGGTGGCCTTCTACACCGAGCAGTTGGGTTTCATCGTGTCAGACCGGGTCCAAGACGACAGCGGCCGGCTCACGGCCTGCTTCTTGCGCACCGAGCACCTGCACCACTGCCTGGCCCTGTTTGGCGCGCCCGTGAATTGCTTTGACCACCAGTCGTTTGAAACCCCGAGCTGGAACGACCTCAAAGACTGGGCCGACCACATGGGCCGCCTGCGCACCGAAATCGTCTGGGGAGTCGGGCGCCACGGACCTGGCAACGATGTGTTTTTCATGGTGCGCGACCCCGACGGCAATTTGGCAGAGATCTCCTCCGAAATTGAAATCTGCGCACCCGACCGCCCCATGGGCGTGTGGCCCCACGAAGAGCGCACCCTCAACGTGTGGGGCAAAGCGATCATGCGCAGCTGAAGCACCGGCATGCCCAACACCCACCGCATCTTGCGTGTGCTCAATGCGTTCACGCCAGAGCGCCCAGAAATCTCTCCCGAGTGGTTGATGACTGAGCTGGGCGCTTCGCGCGCCAGCATTTACCGCGACCTGCAGCAGCTCAGCCGCGTGGGCTTGATCGAACGGGTGAGCGAGCGCGGCTACTCGCTCGGTCCCAAAATTGTGGAGCTGGATCGGCAAATTCGCCAGTCTGACCCGCTGCTGCGCTCGGCCGCAGAAATTCCAGAGCAACTCGCCCGTACCACGGGGGGGCGGGTGCTGATATGCCGCTTGCATGATGACAAAGTGCTGTGCATCCAAGACACCTCCGGCCAGCACGCGCCTTCGGCGGTGAGTTATGAGCGCGGCAAAGCCATGCCCTTGTACAAAGGCGCCACCTCCAAAATCATCTTGGCACACCTGCCCACCAAAAAAGTCGACGAGCTGTTTGTCAAAGAACAGGCCGCCATTCGCTCTGCCGGCTTGGCACAAACCTCAGAAGAGCTTCACCGCTTGCTGAAACAGTGGCGCAACGAAGGCAGCGTCACCACCGAGGCAGAGCTCGACCCCCAGACCATCGGCTGTGCGGTCGCCCTGATGCAGGGCAAGCGCGTGCTGGGCAGCCTGAGCGTGGTGTTGCCAGCCCAAGCGGTCAGCCCGGCAAAACATGCGCGCGACCTGCGCGAGTTGCGCAGCGCAGCGCGACGCATTGAAGCCCGTTTGGCTTCAGATCACAAAAAACCTATCTTCACAGCGACGAGCCCAGCATGAACCCAACCTTGAATTTTGATGTGATCGTGGTGGGTACCGGCCCCACCGGCTTGGTGCTGGCGCATTTGCTGGGCAACCACGGTGTGCGCACCTTGGTGATCGACAAAAACGACGGCCCCGTGGACGAAGCCCGTGCCGTCACCATCGACGACGAGAGCCTGCGCACCCTGCAAGCCACCGGCATGCTGCCCGAGGTGTTGCCGAATGTGGTGCAAGGCTATGGCGTGCATTACTACTCCTGGACGAACCAGCTGTTCGCCAAGATCGAGCCCAGCTCGCGCGAATACGGCTACCCCAAGCGCAACGCTTTTCGCCAACAGCTGCTGGTACAAGCCCTGAGCCAAGGCATGACACGCCAAGCCTCGGTCAGCCTGCACTACGGCCATGAGTTGACCCGCCTGGAACAACATGACGACCACGTGAACGCCACCGTCTTGCATGAGGGCCAAGAACACACCTACACGGCGCGTTGGCTGGTGGCCTGCGACGGCGGGCGCAGCACGGTGCGTGAACTGTTGGGCATCACGCTTGAGGGCAGCACTTACAAAGAAAAATGGTTGATCGCCGATTTGATTGGCCGCGCCTCACCGTTTCGCCACACCCGCACCTATTGCGATCCGCAACGCCCGGCCATTCGCCTGCCCGGCCCGCAAAGCACGGTGCGCTACGAGTTCATGCTGCACCCCGGCGAAGACCCCGAGGCCGTGCTGGAAGACACGCAGCTGCGCAGTTGGATTCGAGGCCGCGACCCGCAAGACGCAGGGCTGCGCCTGTTGCGCAAAGTGGTCTACACCTTCCATGCGCGGGTAGCCACCCGCTGGCGCGAGGGGCGTGTGCTGCTGGCGGGCGATGCGGCGCACCTGACCCCGCCCTTCGCCGGCCAAGGCATGAACAGCGGTGTGCGAGACGCCGTCAACCTGGCCTGGAAACTGGTGGCCAACCTGCAACACGGTGCCTCGCCCCAACTGCTGGAGAGCTACCAGCAAGAACGCAAACCGCACGCCTGGGCCTTGATTCAAATGGCCTTGCGCATTGGCGCTTTCATGCAGCCCAAGTCGCGCCTTGGCGCTGCGTTGGCGCAAACCTTGTTGAAAGTGGTGTGCCTGGTGCCTGCGGCGCACGACTACATCTTGCACCTCAAGTTCAAGCCCAAGCCCCGTTTCTTCGAGGGCTTTTTTGTGCCCTGGAATATCCCCCAAGCCAAAATTCCGAGCGCCCAACTCATGACCCAGCCCCTGGTGGAGTTGCCCAATGGCCAGACCCTGCTGCTGGACGACTTGTTGGGCACGGGCTATGCCGTGCTGCAATGGGCCGATGCGCCAGAGTTGCCCTTGCCTGCGGGCATGCAAGCGCGCGTGGTGCGCGTGATTCGCCACGCCGACGACTTCTTGCCCGCCACCACCGCCGCACACGCGCTGTGCGTTCGTGACGTGCAACACGAATTGGCTGCCGTGCTCGACAGTGCGCAGGCGCAAGCCGTGGTGTTGCGCCCTGACCGCTATGTCATGGGATATGTGGGACAGGATGTTGCAAAAGCCTGTGGCACCATCGCGCAAGCTTTCCACACGGTCTACCCATCGCAGGATTGAACAGCATGTCTTCACGCACAGTCTTTCGCACGTTCATCTGCACGGCTGCATGGCTCCTCTGCACCGCATCTGTCGTCTGGGCACAAGCGCCCTACCCCAACCGCGCCATCAAGTTGGTGTCGCCCATCCCACCCGGTGGTGCGCCCGATTTGATCGCACGCGCCATTGGCTACAAGCTCTCCACCGGCCTCAACCAAGCCGTGGTGATTGACACCAAGGTGGGCTCCAACGGCAACATCGCCGCCGAGTTCGTGGCGCGTGCCCCCGCCGATGGCTATACCCTGCTGGTGGGCATGGACAGCTTGTTCGTCATCAACCCCTACCTGTACGCCAAGGGCGCGGTGGATGTGAACAAAGAACTCATCCCCATCGCCTCGCTGGGCAGCAACCAGTTTGTGCTGTCGGTCAACGCGGCCTTGCCTGTCAAGACACTTCCTGAGTTTGTGGCCTATGTGAAAAAGACCTCGCCCCCACCCGCCTACGCTTCTGGGGGCAACGGCAGCCAGCACCACCTGACGATGGAGATGCTCAAAGCCCGCGCCGGCATGGACCTGCTGCACGTGCCCTACAAAGGCGGCGCGCCGGCCACCACGGCCACCATTGGTGGCGAAACCGTGGCCATGTTCTCGGGCACCTCCAATTCAGCGCTCATCAAGGCGGGCAAGCTCAAAGCCATTGCAGTCAGCAGTGCGCAGCGCCTCAAAGAAATGCCCGACGTGCCCACCATCGCCGAGACCTACCCCGGCTTTGACAACAGCATTTGGATTGGCTTGTTCGCCCCAGCTGGCACGCCCGACGCCGTGGTGCAACGCTTGCGCGCCGAAGTGGCCAAGGCCTTGCACGCGAGTGACCTGGTGGAAGCGTTCGACAAAGCGGGGGGCATTGAACCGATGATCACCACCCCCGAAGAACTGCAAGCGAGAATCAAACGCGACCAAGCCAAATACAGCAAGATCATCCGCGATCTGGGCATCAAGCCCGACTGAACTCTGCGCCCACCCCAACCCTCATACCCATTTGTCAGTTCACTTTTTTCACGGAGCCTCTCTTGTCCAATCTCAATCTTTCCATTGCCGTCGGCGACTACGACCATGTGCGCGACCTCATGTCTGGACGCGTGCGCGCCGAAGGCATTGACATCACCCCTATCCATGTGCCGGTGGAAGAAATGTTCTTTCGCTTCACCAAGTTTCAGGAATGGGACGTCTCAGAGATGTCATTTGCCAAAGCCATCTCGCTGGTGTCGCAAGCCGACCCTTGGTTGGTGCTGGTGCCTGTGTTTCCATCGCGGGCCTTTCGCCACTCCTCCATCTATGTGCGCAAAGACCGCCACATCCAAACCCCAGCGGATTTGGCAGGCAAAAAAGTGGGCGTGCCTGAATGGGCACAAACCGCAGCCATTTACTCGCGCGGCATGTTGGCCCACGAATACGGTGTGGACCTCAACAGCATTGACTGGCACCAAGCCGGTGTGAACGACGCCGGTCGTCGCGAGAAAGTCGCCCTGCAACTGCCCCCAGGTCTGCGCTACACGCCCATGCCCCACACCTCGCTGTCGGAGATGCTGCTCAACGGCACGCTCGACGCGGCCCTCAGCGCGCGGCCACCGAGCGCGTTTGTCAACCACCCTGAGTTGGTGGAGCGCCTGATTCCCAACTACCGCGAGGTCGAGATGGCGTATTGGCAAAAGACCCAGATCTTCCCCATCATGCATGTCATGGCCATCCAACGCGAGGTGTACGAGAAGAACCGCTGGATCGCCACCAACTTGCTCAAAGGTTTTGAAGAAGCCAAAACCCGCAGCCTGCAACGCGCCGCCGACATCACCGCCTCGTCCTACCCGCTGCCCTGGGTGGCCGACTACGCAGCGCAGTCGCAAGCCATCATGGGCGACGACTTCTGGCCCTACGGCATCGAGGGCAACCGCTCGACGCTGGAAGCCTTCAGCCAGTATGCTTGGGAACAAGGGATCACCACCCGCCACCTCAAACTCGAAGACATCTTTGTCAAAGAAGTCCAAGACAGCGTGAAGGTCTGAACATGAACACACACCGTACCTACCGTTATTACGACTTGATCGTGGCCGCGTTTGTCACGGTGTTGCTGTGCGCCAACCTGATTGGTGCGGGCAAAGTGGCCCAGGTGGACTTGCCGCTGGTGGGCACCTTGGTGTTTGGCGCGGGCGTGTTGTTCTTTCCGATCTCGTATTTCTTTGGCGACATCTTGACCGAGGTCTATGGCTACGCCCACGACCGTCGCGCGGTGTGGTGCGGCTTTGGCGCCTTGGCGTTTGCTGCGCTGATGGCCTTTGTGGTCACTGCGCTGCCTGCCGCCCCGGGTGACTACAACAGCCAATTGCAATCGGGCCTGCAAGTGGTGTTTGGCAACACCTGGCGCATTGTGCTGGGCTCCATCGTGGCGTTTTGGGCCGGCAGCTTGGTCAACAGCTTTGTATTGGCCAAACTCAAAATCATGACGCAAGGTCGTCACTTGTGGGTGCGCACCATCGGCTCGACCATGGCGGGCGAGTTGGTCGATTCATCGCTGTTTTACTTCCTGGCTTTCTATGCCATTTGGCCCACGGAACAGGTGATTCAAGTGGCCATCACGCAGTACATCTTGAAGACCAGCTGGGAAGTGCTGGCCACGCCCATGACCTACCGCATCGTGGCATTTTTAAAGCGCAAAGAAAACGAAGACTTCTACGACACCGACACCAACTTCACACCCTTCAAGGTGTCGGTCTAAAAAAAACGACCCCGAGTCGCCTCGGGGTCGCCATGGATGGAGCGCAGGGGGTGGATCAGTCCAAGCTGATGTTTTTGCGCTTGATCAGTTGCTCGTAGGTCTTGCCCTTGGCTTCCGCATTTTTGCGAATCTCGTCGGGTGACCAGCTCAAGGGCTCAAAACCAAAGGTGTTGAAACGCGCTTTGACTTCAGGGTCAGCCAAGACCTTGATCACGTCGGCATTGATCTTGGCCTTGAGGTCATTGGGTAAACCTTTGGGCGAGACCAAGGTCACAAACGAGTTGACCTCAAACCCTGCTGGACCGCCTGACTCGGCCATGGTGGGCACCTCAGGCATTTGCGGCAAGCGCTTGGGGGCGGCCACTGCAAGGTACCGGATCTTGCCCGCTTTGAACAAGCCTTGGCTGGAAGGAATGCTGCCAAACGACCACTGCACATCGTTGGAACCAACCGACGTGAAAAGTTGTGAAAACTCACGGAACGCCACATGCGTCATCTCAGTGCCAGTAAGCAATTCCAGCTCTTCGCCGCCCAAGTGACCAGGGCTGCCAATGCCCCATGAACCGTAGTTCACTTTGGTGGGCTCGGCTTTGGCTGCGGCCACCAGGTCTTTCATGTTTTGCCACTTGGAGTCGGTGGCCACGGCCAAAAAGAAAGGCGTTCTGAACAAAGCCGCAACGGGGTCAAACGCGTTGAAGGGCACGAAACCTTTGGACTTGTACAGGTGGGGCACAGCGCCAATGTGCTCGCTGTCGAGTTGCAGCAAGTTGTAGCCGTCAGCGGGCAAACGCACGACCGAGTCAATGGCGATGAAGCCGCTGGCGCCGGGGCGGTTGATGATGAGCACAGGCTGGCCCCACAGCTTCGAGAGCTTGTCGCTCACCTGACGCAACACCGCATCGGGGCCACTGCCCGCGGGGAAAGGGGTGGCGATGGTCACGGGCTTGTTGGGAAATGTGGCAGCCGTTTGGGCGGAAGCGCCAAAGCTTGCACAGAGCAAAGCGGCCGTCAAACACACGAGGTGCGCGACACGCGCAGTGGAAAACAAAGACATGGGTGAAATCCTTGATGAAATGAACAAATTCAAAGAAACGGGTGGAGCTTACCCGCTTCTGCGGGGCTCAGCAGAGGCTGCGCATCACGCGGCGTCCGGCTGTTGCATGGGCGCTGCTTTTTGGAAAGCCTCCAACTGCATGCAAGCGGCTTCCACTGCGGCAATCAAAGGCCATTGCGTCAAATCCACCTTGAAGCGACGCGCACTCTCGACCTGCGGCACCAGGTACACATCGGCCAACGTGGGGCTGTCACCAAAGCAGAAGCGACCGCGTTGGGTGTCGGCTTTGAGCAAAGCCTCCAGGGCGTCAAAGCCCGCGCAAATCCAGGTGGCGCACCAAGCGTTGATGGCCGCTTCGTCGGCTTTGAACTGATGGCGCACGTACTCCAAGACACGGCGGTTGTTGAGCGGGTGGATGTCACAACCCACCACCGCTGCCAGCGCACGCACACGGGCACGTTGGTCGGCGTCTTGGGGCAACAGTGCTGGCGTGGGGTAGCGCTCTTCCAGCCATTCGATGATGGCGGGCGATTGAATCAGCACCTGGTCGTCGTGCACCAACGCAGGCACCAGGCCCTGTGGGTTGAGCGACTTGAAGGCCTCTTTCAAATGCTCTTCGGTGCGCAAGTCCACCGCGATGTACTCAGCGCTCACGCCCTTGAGGTTCAAGGCAATGCGCAGACGGTGCGAGGTGCCGCTGCGGAAAAAGTTGTAGAGCTTCATCCGGGCCTCACTCTGCGGCTGCAATGTTCAACGCCACCTCGCCCACACCGGCCACATGGCCTTCGATGCGGTCGCCTGCCACCACGGGGCCCACGCCTTCGGGGGTGCCGGTGTAAATCAGGTCACCGGGTTGCAGGTGGTAGAACAAGGACAAGTCGGCAATGATTTCGCGAATGCCCCAAATCAGCTTGTTCACGTCCGAGTGTTGTTTGGTCTGACCGTTGACGGTCAACGCGATTTCGCCGCTTTCAATCACCACCTCGGGCATGGGCACCACCTCGCTGCACACCGAGGACTGCTCCACGTCTTTGCCCAAATCCCAAGGACGACCTTTTTCGCGGGCGACCAATTGCAGGTCACGGCGCGTCATGTCCAAGCCGGTGGCGTAACCGTAAATCACGGTGTGGGCGTCTTCGGCTTTGACACGAAAGCCCGCCTTGCCCACCACCAGCACCAACTCCATTTCGAAGTGGTAGTTCTGGGTCTCGGGTGGGTAGGCAATGGTCGCCCCCGAGTGCACCAAGGTTTGGGGTGCTTTGGTGAAGTAGAACGGACGCTCCACCGACTTGTCCACGGGCTTGCCCATTTCCACCGCATGGGCGTGGTAGTTGCGGCCCACAAAGAACAAGCGGTTGATGGGCAAACGCTCGGTCTTGCCACGCACGGGCAAAGATTCAACAGCGGGAGGATTCCAGAGGTAAGTGGTTTGTGTCATGAGAGCTTTCTAAAAAATGAATGCGGGGCGCACCCTCGTGGCCCCGCAGAAAAGGAAAAGGTCCAGCGGATTAGCCGCGGTTTTCGTACACACCCAGTTTGCGGTGCAAGGGCGACTCGTCGGCCATGAACACAAAGGTGGGCTTGTCTGCGTGGCGGTTGGTCAAGGTCACGGCGGTGTAGCCCGGTGCGCAACAGGTGTCTGCTTCGGTGAGCGTGAACGTTTGGTCTTCGATGGCGATCTCGGCCCCACCTTCGATGACGTGGAACACACAAGCGGGTGAACGGGCAGGCAAACGCAAGCTTTGGCCGGGGCGCAGCATGAGGGCGTAAAAGCCCAGAATGTTTTCAGCGTCTTCACCTGTTTCGGGGTTCACATAAGTGAGTTGCACCGCTTCTTGCTGCGGCAGGTCGTCTGCCATGGTCAACAACGCTGCGCGTGCTTCGGCCCAAGGGTAGCGCAGCATGGGGTAACTCTTGGATGAGCGCTCAAACACGGGCGTGGGCAACATGCCGCCACGGGCGTACTGGCGATCACCCCGGCCCGCATGAATGGTTTGAGGTTCACCATTGACGTGGTAAGAGGTCTCCATGTAATAGACCAGCGGCAAATCCAGCACATCCAGCCACACCACGGGTTGGTCGCCATCGTGGCCGTGTTCGTGCCACAAACCGGTGGGTGTCAAGATCAGGTCGCCACGGCTCATCGGGCACTTCTCGCCGTCCACCGTGGTGTAAGCGCCCTCGCCTTCGACAATCATGCGCACGGCGTTGGGCGTGTGGCGGTGTGACGGCGCCCACTCACCGGGCAACAGCAGTTGCATCCCTAAGTACATGGCGGCACTGGCTTGCATTTTTTCCAGGCCATGGCCGGGGTTGGCCAGCACCAGCACGCGGCGTTCGGCTTTTTCGATCGGCGTCAACTCACCGGCTTTGAGCAGCAAGGGCTTGATGGTTTGGTAGGCCCAAAACGTGGCGCGGGTGTTGGGACGCGGCTTGCCCGGTGGCAACACGCCGCGCAGACTGGGCCACAAGGGCACCAAGTTGTGGCTGGTCAGCTCAGCACGGTAATCGGCGGGCAGGTCTTCGAGTTTTCCGAGATCGTTCATGAATCTTCCAATCTGAGTGACGTTGATCAGTTCGAGGCGGCAGACAGGCAGTTGCTCACGTTCCAGCCATAGAGCCATTCCACCGCATCATAGAAGCGCTCGGGTGTGCGACCCCGCCACAAGTCGTTGCGCACCAAACGCTCCACACCTTTGGCATGGTAGAGGCGGCCCATCTCGCGGCCCGACAGCACGATGCGTGCGGTGCGCGCCACGCGGGCACGTTGGTACAAGTCGAAGGCTTTGACAAAGTCGTTGTTGTTGACCCGCAGGGCTTCGCCCAAGGTCACCGCATCTTCAATCGCCATGCACGCGCCTTGCGCCATGTACTGCGTGGTGGGGTGGGCAGCGTCACCCAACAAGGTGACACGACCAAACGACCACTGGCCAATCGGCTCGCGATCCGCCGTGGCCCAACGACGCCAGCTCTTGGGCAAATCAATCAGCTGACGCGCCTTGGGGCAAATGCCCTGAAAGTAGCTTTGCACCTCTTCTTTGCTGCCATCGGTCACGCCCCACTCTTCTTGCTTGCGGCTGTGGAAGGTCACCACCACGTTGTATTGCTCGCCACCGCGCAAGGGGTAATGCACCAGGTGGCAGTTCGGGCCCACCCAAATGCTGGCCGCGTTCCACTGCAAATCTACGGGAAAGTCTTTTTTGTCGACCACGGCGCGGTAGACCACATGGCCTGTGATGCGCGCAGGGTCGTTCACAAACTGGGCCCGCACCACCGACTTCACGCCATCGGAGCCGATCAGTGCCGTACCTTGGTGGGCGTTGCCATGTTGGTCGTACACCGTCACGCTGTGTTCGTCTTGCTCGATGCGCTCCACACGGGTGGACGTCACCACCTCGACCTTGCCGGTTTCTTGCGCACCTTCGTACAGCGAGGTGTGCACGTCCATGCGGTGGATCACGGCGTAAGGGTTGCCAAACCGCTTGATGAAGGCTTCGCCTGTGGGGATCTTGCCCACCTGGTATTCGTCGATCGCATCGTGCATCACCATGTAATCGGTGTACACCGCGCGGCTGCGCGCTTTCTCCCCCACACCCAAAGCGTCAAACGCGTGAAAGGCGTTGGGGCCCAGTTGGATGCCGGCACCAATCTCACCAATCTCAGGCGCTTGCTCCAGCACCTTGACGTGAAAGCCCTGGCGCGTCAGCGCCAAAGCAGCAGCCAACCCCCCAATGCCGCCACCCGCCACCAGCACAGGCAAGCTTTGCGTTGTGATGCTCATGTTGAACCCTTTTGAAAATATTCAGTATGCGTACTAATAGTGTAACAAGCCCGGCCTGGCAATCTGAGGGCCTGAGATGCGGACTTACCCTTGATCCGCAACAAAGCAACGGGCTCAGGGTCTGTCTCTTATACACATCTGACGCTGCCGACGATAAGG
>NZ_JAVLFP010000064.1:0-105890 GCF_046052825.1 Limnohabitans sp. | reverse complement strand
TTAGGGACTTCGCGACGACGTGGCATTTTTCACCTCAATTTGCTTCAGTTGGCACCTTCACAGGCACCGCGAGAACCATTCTTGGCTCTCACTTACTCGACCCGCCACAACCATTTGTGGGTGGGGCCACTACGTTCAAGACAACCTGCCAGGGCTGACAGAACACCGATCTTTCGCAAGCTTGGAGCCCGATGCCCCAGCCCGCAGGCCGCATCAGGCCTTCTTGGGACGCTTGGCGCCGTACTTGGAACGCGACTGCTTGCGGTCTTTCACGCCTTGCAAGTCAAGCGAGCCACGCACAATGTGGTAACGCACACCCGGCAGATCCTTCACACGACCGCCGCGCACCAGCACCACGGAGTGTTCCTGCAGGTTGTGGCCTTCACCACCGATGTAGGAAATGACCTCGAAACCATTGGTCAGGCGCACCTTGGCGACTTTACGCAGGGCCGAGTTCGGCTTTTTCGGCGTCGTGGTGTACACCCGGGTGCACACGCCGCGACGCTGCGGAGAGTTTTGCATCGCGGGGCTTTTGGATTTGGTCTTTTCGACCTCGCGCCCCTGACGCACTAGTTGATTGATGGTTGGCATTTAAAAAACGTCCCTAAACGTTTGAAGAACAAAAACTCCTCGACCGGAGAGTCGAAAAGCCCTCCAGTATATCCCGCGGCAACGGGACGCGCAATCCCCGCCATGAATTTGTCAGTGCCTGCTAACTTTTAAAGACTTTGATCGAATCAGTCACTTCGGCCTGACAAAGCCTCATCGTGACCGGGCGATTTGCCACTCGTCAATGCACTGCTTCACCGAATCCAAAGCCGAACGGCGTCCCAGGCACGGCCCAATACACCCGCCTGCTCTACCGCCTCCAGCGCCACCAGATTCAGGTTGGCCAGCGGCTGATCGGCCAGCGTCACTTTGAGAACGGCCACGTCCTGCCCTTTGGCAAACGGAGCCACCAAGGGATCTGCCCGGACGATCTGGGTCTTGATCTTGGCCGCGCCGCCCGATGGGACGGCCACGACAATGGCGTCTGGTCGGCCAATTTTCAGTATCGCGCTCTTGCCTTTCCAGACACTGGGACTGACCACCGGTTGGTTGGCGTCGAACAACTTGACGGCGTCAAACGCCGTGTAGCCCCAGTTGAGCAGCTTTTGAGACTCATTGGCACGTGCGTTTTCGCTGGCAGCGCCCAGCACGATGGACAACAGCCGGCGATTTCCCACATTGGGAACATCGCGCTTGGCTGTGGCGATCAGGCAGTAGCCGGCGGCGTCGGTATGCCCGGTCTTGAGCCCATCGACGGAGGGGTCGCGAAACAGCAACAGGTTTCGGTTGCTGTCATTGGCTGCCGGTGTGCCTTCGTAACGGTATTTCTTGATGGCGTAGTAGCCAATGTAGTCGGGGAAATCCTGCATCAGCCGAGTCGCCAGGATGCTCAAATCGCGGGCCGTGGTGGTATGTCCCGACTCGGTCAGTCCTTCGGGATTCTTGTAGCCGGTGGATTTCATGCCCAGCAGTTTGGCCTGCTCGTTCATGAGTTGCACAAACCGCTCCACGGTTCCACCGACACCCTCGGCCAGGGCCACCGTGGCATCGTTGCCCGACTGGACGATCATCCCTTTGATCAAATCCTCCACGGGCACCTGCATCTTGGGGTCGATGAACATGCGTGATCCCGGCATCTTCCAGGCCCGCTCGCTGACGGGGAAAGTTTGCTTGAGGTTGATCTTCTTGCTGCGCAGCGCGTCAAAGACCAGGTAGGCCGTCATCAGCTTCGTGAGGGAGGCGGGCTCCACCGCCGAATCCACGTCTTTTTCAGCCAGCACTTGGTGCGCCGTGACGTCCAAAAGCAGATAGGCACGGGCGGCGATTTCCGGCGGTTGCACAGGCTGGGCCCAGAGCAAGAACGGGAAGCAAAGAAGCACAACGATCAAACGTTTCATCAAAAGAACTCAAAAAGGGGAAAGGGAAGCGCTCAACCTGCATGCAGGTGTCTGACGACGAGGCGCTTGAGCAAGGGCAATTGTCCGTGAAAGAAATGACCGCCCCCAGGCACGACCACCACCGGCAGCAGTTGGGGCCGGGCCCAGTCCAGCACGGCAGCCAAGGCGACGGTGTCATCGTGCTCGCCATGAATCACCAGGGTCTTGTCATGCAGGGCATCAGGAACGGCCGCCACATCAAAACGAGACGCAGCTGTCCCCACGAGCACCACATTGGCCAACTCCCGCTCCGTTTGCAGCGTCGCGACGGCATGCGTCGTCACGAATGCACCAAAGGAAAAGCCTGCGAGCGCGAGCGGTCCCTGGGGCGCCAGCTCGCGGACCAGTGCCAGAAGATCCTGACACTCGCCGGTCCCGTTGTCATGCACACCCTGACTCTGACCCACCCCCCGGAAATTGAATCGCACCGCTTTCCAACCGCAGGTCAGGTAGGCGCGTGCCAGGGTCTGTACCACCTTGTTGTCCATGGTCCCGCCAAACAGCGGGTGAGGGTGCGAAATGAAGACCGTGCCCTTCGGCGCCTCTTCTGTGGCCAAAGGGGGATGGTCGCAGACCACCTCGATCTGCCCCGCCGGTCCCGACAAAAGCAAGCGCTGGGTTGCTGAGTTCACGGTGTTCAGCGCCCGACGTTCGGCGGCGTCATGAGCCGAAGAACAGGTTTTCCATTCTTGAGATGGGATTCAACGATTTCATCAATGTCGTGCAGGTCGACGTACGTGTACCAAACCGCCTCTGGATAGACCACCGCCACTGGGCCAGCCGCACATCGGTCCAGGCAACCGGCCTTGTTGACCCGAACCTTGCCGGGCCCGTTCAAGCCAGCAGCCTTGACCAAGGCCTTGCAGTGATCAAACCCAGCCTGTGCATGATGCTGGGCGCAACTGTCCTCTCCAGACGCACGCTGGTTGGTACAAAAGAAGATGTGGCGCTCGTAGTACGAAGGGCCCGGGGCGATCAACGTGTTGTCTGAAGTCATGTAGAGATTCTAGTTTTCCCTCGAATGCCCAGACAGCAGAACGACGACGTACAAAACGGCCGCAAACGGCCAGACCCAACCCAGCCATTGGGCCAGACCATGAAACCGGATGAATTGACCCTGTTCCCAGTTTTGCAAGGTTTGGCTGAAATAGGCACTGGCAGGGGCCTGGTTCAGAATGCTGAGGTGAATCGCCAAAGCCAGCAACAACAACGCCGCACAAACGCGCCGCGGAAGGAACATGAGCAGCGGCAAGACCATCAATGCTCCCAGCAAGCCGAACTGGACCGGCTGAGTCATCCAAGCCCAGGCATGAGCCGGACCGTAGCTCAGAGCCGCAGACAATGCGCTGGCCAGAACTCCAGTGACCACGGTCAGCAAGGCATAGACCCCGCGCTGCCAGTGTTCACGGATGATGCAGAAGCCGAGCAGGCATGGCACCAGCAGCCCCAATGAAACACATGCCAGCTCTGCAGCCGGCACGAGCGGTTGAAAGTCCATTTCCCGCATGGGAAGCCATTCGAGGAACGGTGTGTTCGACAGAGCCTCCGAAACAGCAGCTTCCACCCGCTCGAATACTTGGCCCAGCCCCAGGGGCACCGCAGCCGGAAACAACAAAGCAAAAGGCCACAGGGCGATCAGCACCAACGCGCCGCGCGCCTCGCGGATGAACCAGCGTGCCCGAAACCGGCTCCAGCGAACCAGCATGCCCCAGCGCTCCAGAGCAACGGCCACCCCCGCTCCGGTCAGCGCGCCAAAGCTGTTCAACGCAAAATCGACGTTGGATGGAACTCGTACCGGCAAGTAGGTCTGCAAGCATTCCATGCTGAAAGATAAAAATGCGGATAGCCCAACAGCCATGGCAGCAGCACTGCCCGACCGTGCGCCCCGCCCATTGCGCAATGCGCCCAGGGCAATCAAAAAGCCCAGCGGGGCGTACCCCGCCAAATTGGACCAGACGTCAAACCAGGTCCAGTAGCGCGGCAGCGGCGCGGCCATGAAGGACCAGGGGGCAATGCCCTGGTCGCGCCAGTCAGAAAAGGGGTAAAGACTGGCGTAGAGCACCAGTCCGGTATAAATCAACGCAAGCGGCCAAGCAGAACTCTTGTGCACCTGCGGAAGGTCTCTAGAAGGGCTTCAACACAACCAGCAAGACTGCAGCCACCATGATCAGTGTCGGAATCTCGTTGAACCAGCGGAACCAGACATGGCTTCGGTGATTGCTGTGATTGGCAAAGGACTTCAGCTGAAACACGCAAGCCACGTGAAACACCACGGCCAGCAGCACCGCCAGCAGCTTGGCATGCATCCAGCCGTTGCCTTCGCCCAGACCAATGCCGTAACCCAGCCAGAGCCACAGGCCCAGACCCAGGGCCGGCAGCACCAGGATGTGCATGAAGCGCAACAGTTTGCCTGCCATGAGCATCAGGCGGGCCCGCTCCGAGACCGAATCAGGCGCGACCATGGCGAGATTGACGAAAATTCGTGGCAAATAGAACAGGCCGGCAAACCAACTGGCCACGAAAACAATGTGAAAGGCTTTGACCCAGAGCATCGACAGAGTGTAGCCGCAGCACCAAAAAAAAGGCCCGGTTACTTGACCGGGCCTGGAAGCCTTTTTGCTGTCACACATTAAGGCACCCGCTCAGGGAGGAAAAGCGGGGAGCGCGATAGCGCCCAAGCAGAATCTAGCAAACTGCAAGAAGGGTTTCAAGCGTTGAAACGACTTTTTGAAGTGACGAGCTTCATATTTTTGTCAGTTTCCTTCCGATTTGCCTTGATCTGTGGATAACCTCAAAAATCCAGCGTCCACCACCCCTTTTCATCGGGCACAATTTCAACATGACTTTGCACGCACCCTACCCCCTGGGTCGGCCCCGCCGACTGCGCCGAGACGAATTCACTCGAAACCTGGTCCGTGAAAATCAGGTCACGGCCCACGATCTCATTTATCCGGTCTTTGTGCTCGATGGGCAGAAACGGCGCGAAGGCATTGCGTCCATGCCGGGCGTCGAGCGCCTGAGTCTCGATTTGCTATTGCCGGTGGCCGAGCAATGCGTGTCACTGGGGATTCCGGTGATGGCCCTTTTTCCGGTCATCGATCCAAGCCTGAAAACGCCCGACGGCCGCGAAGCTTGCAACCCCGAAGGTTTGGTTCCGCGCGTCGTCGCTGCCTTGAAAAGTCATTTTCCTGATTTGGGTGTCATGACCGACGTGGCACTGGACCCGTTCACCTCGCATGGACAGGATGGTTTGCTCGATGACAGTGGTTACATCATCAACGACAGCACAGTCGAAGTTTTGGTGCAGCAGGCACTGACCCAGGCAGCGGCTGGCGTGGATATCGTGGCACCGAGTGACATGATGGACGGGCGCATTGGTGCCATCCGGAAGGCACTGGAAGACCAGGGTCACATTCACACCCGCATCATGGCCTACAGCGCCAAGTACGCCAGCGCCTTTTACGGACCATTCCGCGATGCGGTGGGATCTGCGTCCAACTTGGGCAAGAGCAACAAGAAGGTCTACCAGATGGATCCGGGCAACACCGACGAGGCCTTGCGCGAAGTCGCAATGGACATTGCCGAGGGCGCAGATATGGTCATGGTCAAGCCTGGGATGCCGTACCTGGACGTGGTTCGCCGCGTCAAGGACGAGTTTCATGTTCCCACCTTCGCCTATCAGGTCAGTGGCGAATACGCCATGCTCAAGGCTGCCTCACTGAATGGTTGGCTGGATCACGATCTGGTCATGATGGAAAGCCTGCTGGCCTTCAAGCGTGCCGGGGCCGATGGTGTTCTGACCTATTTCGCCATCGAAGCCGCCAAGAAGCTCAAGGGCTGACCCGATGCGGGTGTTTGCGATCAACGGCGGTGTCGAGGAATCTGACACCCTGCCGTTGCAGATACCAGCCAAAGGCTACATCTGGATTTCCTGCACCCGGGCAGAGTTCGAGGCTCAGCTGGGGCCGATTCAGACCACGCTGCAGAACCTGTGCCACGCCAGCCTGCTGGATCTGCACGTATCCGACCTGCTGAACCGGCAATTGCCTTCGCATTATGACTACACCTCGCTCTATGACATCGTGGTGTTCCGACGTCTTGCCGCCAGCCACAGCGAGCCCTTGTTGCCGGGCCCGGCCGCCAAGCGCAGCGGCCCACCCATCCTGCGCCGAATTGACACCAGTCCCGTGGGATTTGCCGTCTTCGACCAGGTGTTACTGAGCGTGCACCCCAGCGATTGCGCCGTACGTGACAGCTATGCCGCCAAACTGGTCTCTGCCGGTCATGCCGAATCCCCTGCAGGAGGCGTGCGTGCGCCCACCAGTCCTGCCGATCTGATGCTGCGCGTGGTCAACCAGATCGTGGACAGCTACCTCGAATTGCGCCGCGAACTGACTCGTCAGCTTGACCATTGGCAAGCCGAACTGCTCGACCCTGCGACGCGCTTCAACAACTGGACTTCATTGCTGGAGGCGCGTGTCTCGCTGCATCAGCTGGAAGACATCTGCGAAGACCAGCATTCCGCCATTCAGGACTGGATTGAAGCCGTCAAGACTTGGCCGCAAGCCGTTGAGCCCGCTGCACAGCGCGAGCGTGAGCTGTTGCAAGTGCGCAGCCGCGATGTGCTGGAGCACATCGAGCGCGTGGTGCACCATGTGCGTCGCTTGGAGCAGGGTGTGGAAACCGCGGTCCAGATGCATTTCAACGTCCAGGGGAATCGCACCAACGACATCATGCGAACGCTCACCGTGCTCACGGCCATCTTCCTGCCGCTGAACCTCATCGCCGGCATCTTCGGCATGAACTTTGAGTTCATTCCGCTGGTGCATCAGCAAAGCGGTTTCTGGTGGGCCATGGGTGCCATGGTCTTCATCGCGGCTCTACTGGCCTTGATTTTCTGGCGCAAGCGCTATTTGCGCCGCAATTCGCGCTGAAACCAGCTTCGGTGCAGCGCCGGACCCCAGCCGCTAAGGCTGAACACCAAACAACGCCGCCGCGTTGCCCCAGGCAATGCGCGTGGCCACATCGGGAGGCAATTCCCCCAGCCAACGCCGATATTCGTGCATGGTCTCGTCGTAATACTGCCAGCGCTGGTTGATCCAGGTGTCCGAGCCAATGACAAAGCGTCCCGGGTACTTGAGCAGCAGTTCCCGCCAGGCCGGACACAGCTTGCCCTCCTCGCAGGTCAGCCCGGGCCGGTAGGACAACTCGCCCATGAGCAGCGGGTAGCGGGCCATCAGCGCATCCACCCGCGCCACCGATGCCCCGCCAATGCCGGTGTGGGCCCAGATGAGCCGGGTCTTTTTTCCTGCCTCCGGCGTGTGCGCCATCAACAGATCGATGGCCACATCGTCCACATGGGCCAGCACCACCAGCGATCGCTGCGTTGCCAATTGCATCAGCTTGCGCGCCACCGGTCCGTTGGCATTGGCGCTGTCGTAGAGATGGAATTCACCGATGCCGCGGTACGGCCCGGACGGAGTGCCCTGGGCCAATTCAGCCAGCACCATGTCGTAGATGCTGTCGTCACGAAACCAGCTGCCGTAGTCATCGCGGTTGCGATACAGCCGCACAAACGGCACCACGGTGACACCGGCCGCCCGTACCTTGTCTCGTTCGCTGGCAAGCGTCTTGGTTCCGTCGTTAGGCCGGCTGTTGGCCACGATCGCACGCACTGTGTTGCGCTGCATGCGCGCCAGGACATCGCTCAGCGGATGCGCATTCTGGGCCTCGACGTTGTAGTGCAGATGGGCGTCAAACAGCGGACCGGAGTAATCGGCCGCCGCAACCGATCCCCAGAGGCAAACCATCACGGCGAGCCCTGTCCACCCGGCTCTGAAAGCGCGAAGTCCCAACATGGGCCTGGTCCCAGCCAGTTCAGCCGAGATGCTTGGCAAAGAACGCCAGCGTGCGTTCGCGAGCCAGCTGGGCAGCTGCTTCGTTGTAGGAGGCACGCTGATCGCAATTGAAACCGTGGTTGGCGTTGTAGACCTGCACCTCGACACCGGCCTGGGCCTGGCGGAAGGAGTCCACCGTGTCCATGGGAATCCAGTGGTCCTGGTCGCCAAAATGCGCCAGGACCGGGCAATGCGGGCTTCTCGCCGCTTCGGCGGGCGACGTCATGCCGCCGCCATAGTAGGGCGCCGCAGCGCTGACGCCCTTGAGCAGACAGGCACTGCGCCAGGTCAACAGCCCGCCCCAGCAATAGCCCACCACGCCCACCTTGCCGCTATCGGCCAGACGCTCGATGCAGGCCTGAATGTCTTGCAGCACGCCGGGCTCGGGCAGCGCTTCGACCGCCGTCTTGAGCGCAAAGCCGGCGCCCATGTCGTCCTGGGTGTAGCGCAGGTCGACACCGGACTGCACGCGATGAAAGGTGGCCGGCGCCAGCACGTGGTACCCCTGCTCGGCATACCCATCAGCCACCGCCTTGATGTGGGCGTTGACGCCAAAGATCTCCTGCAAAACCACCACGGCGCCCTTGACGGGCCCTGCAGGCCGGGCCTCCCAGGCCGGGAAGACAAAACCGTCGGCCGACTTGATGTCGATGAATGCACCCATGAAACAGCTCCTCGAAATTGGTGATGCGCCGCTTTCCATGGCGGCACGGTTCAATGCGCCGGCCATGTTACGCCGGAAGTCCTGGCGTTGCAGCGCGCTCGACCGGCGCGACAGCGTCTGCGACTTCTTGGTGATGTAATCGCTTGGCGGTCAATCGGCCGCGTTTGCCAGGAGTTGACGATGCAGAAGGTCTTGTTGGTCACCGGCGCGAGTCGGGGCATTGGAGCGGCGGTGGCGGTGCTGGGCGCCCGGTCGGGCTACGCGGTGGTGGTCAACTACGCTGCCAATCGCAGCGCGGCAGACGCGGTGGTTCGCAGCATTGAGCAGCAAGGCGGCACGGCTGTCGCATTCCAGGCCGATGTTGCCCAGGAAGATCAGGTGCTGGCCATGTTCGCGGGCATCGACCAGCGTTTTGGCCGCCTTGATGCGCTGGTCAACAATGCCGGCGTGGTGGATGTCGTGGCCCGGGTCGACGAAATGAGTGTGCAGCGGCTGCGCCGCATGTTCGACATCAATGTGCTGGGAACGTTCATCTGCGCCCGCGAAGCCATTCTGCGCATGAGCACCCGCCACGGCGGTCCGGGAGGCGCCATTGTCAACATCAGCAGCGCGGCAGCGCGCCTGGGCTCGCCCGGCCAGTATGTTGACTACGCATCAGCCAAGGGCGCCATTGATGCCTTCACCATGGGATTGGCCAAGGAGGTTGCGGCGGAAGGCATCCGCGTCAACGCGGTACGGCCGGGGCTGATCGAGACCGAGATCCACGCCTCGGGCGGACTGCCCGACCGGGTGCGCGACCTCGCACACCTGGTGCCCATGAAACGTGGCGGCTCGGCCGAGGAAGTGGCGCAAGCGGTGATCTGGCTGCTGTCCGACGCGGCCAGCTACACCACGATGTCACTCGTCGACGTATCGGGCGGCCGTTGACTCGCCCCTGACCAGGAACTCTCCATGTCATCGCCACAGATCAAGTACTACTGGGAAGACCTGCAACCGGGCGTGATCCGCGAGCTCGGCCAGATCACGCCGACGGCCGAGGACATCAAGGACTTCGCGGGCAAGTTCGACCCTCAGCCCTTTCACCTGGACGAAGACGCGGCACGTCACTCGATTTTTGGGGGCTTGTGCGCCAGCGGCTGGCACACCTGTTCCATGGCCATGCGCCTGATGGTGGACAACTTTCTGAGCCAGGCCGCCAGCCAGGGTTCGCCGGGGCTGGAAACCGTCAAGTGGCTCAAGCCGGTGTTCCCGGGTGACACTCTGAAACTTCATCACAGCATCATGGAAAGCCGCCCTCTGGCCAGCCGCCCCGATGTGGGCCTGGTGCGCACCGCCTGGGACATGTTCAACCAGCATGGCGACAAGGTGCTGCACATGGAGGGCTATGGCATGTTCCGCCGGCGCCACCCTGCAACGTTGACGTCGGATTGACCGCCCCATGGAACTCAAGCCCCTGGTCACGCTGCTGGCCATCGTCAACCCTCTGGCCATCGTGCCGTTTTTCATTCACTACACGCAGGATTTTCCAACCAGCCTGCGCCGACGCACGATCGGCATTTCTTCCTTCAGCGCCTTTGCCGTGATTGCGATCAGCGCCCTGCTCGGGCTCAAGATCCTGGAGTTCTTCAGCATCTCACTGGCCAGCTTCCAGGTCGGTGGCGGCTTGCTGCTGATGACCTCGGCGCTGAGCATGCTCAATGCCCAGCCAGCCGAGGCCCGCTCCAACGCCGCCGAAGTCCAGGACGCCGCAGCGCGCGCCTCGATCGCCGTGGTGCCGCTGACCATTCCGCTGCTGACCGGGCCCGCCACCATCTCCACGGTGGTGATTTACGCCGACAAGGCCAAGACCGTACTTCAGCTGGCGACCCTGGTCGGCTACGGCGTGGTGATCGGCCTGGCCACGGCGCTGTGCTTTTCTCTGGCGCAACCCATCGCGCGCATCCTCGGCAAAACCGGCATCAACGTCATGACACGCCTCATGGGGCTGATCCTGGCGGCTTTGTCAGTCGAGGTGATGGCCGACGGGCTTCACACCCTGTTCCCAGTTCTGGCTGGAAAGTGAACGCAGTTCGCTTCACCCGCCTTGCTCGTGCAAGGCCTTGACCAGCTGGTTGCTGGTGTTGCGCAGGCGCTGGGCCAGCAGTTGCGTGATCTTGACCAGCAGCTTGGCACCCACCCCGGGATGATCGCGAATCAGCTGCCCAATGGCGTGGCGTGTGAGCACGCCGGCCTCCACCGTTTCAATGGCCACGCAGGTGGCATAGCGTGGCTCACCGTCGAGCATGGACATCTCGCCTACGGCAGCACCCGTGCGGATGACCGCCAGGCGTGAGCGCGACTCATGCAATTGCCCGCGTTCGTCACGCCCGACCGGTCGTTTGGTCACGTCGACCGTGCCGCTGAGCAGCAGCAACATCCAGTCGCCGGTTTGCCCTTCTGAAATCAGCACCTGACCAGGTTGCGCGCGCACCAGCAACATGGCCTCGCCCAGCACATCGGCCTCGGCATCGCTGAAGTCCTCCAGCAGCGCTGCGTTGTGCATCAGTTCAGGCCCGCGCGCCGACATGCTGGCGCAACTGCCCAGGACTTCCAGCCCGCTGGCGACGAGTTGCTGCTCCAGAGGGGTCATGATAAAACCGATTCGATCACTGCACCTGCGCCAACCACTGCGCCAGCTCGTCGACGGCAGCATCGGTCGCCGCCGTCAAGGCGCGCACGCCCCCGGCCGCATCGGCACTGCTCGCAGGACGCTGCACCACGAAGCTGCGCTGCGCGCGCAGCTGTTCTGAGCCGCCTTTCTGGTCCCAAAGCGAGGCGCGCCATCGGACCAGCCCCACGCTCTTGCCCGCCGATTCAAACAATTGGCTGAACTCCTCCAGCTCGACGCGAAGCAATTGCGCAGGCACCACTGCGCCCCCTTCACCTGAATTGAGCACGCTGCGCCGCTGCCCCAGGCTCTCTCGCAGGCGCTGACGCACCAGTTGCGCCGGCGGCATGCTCCAGCGCGCCAGGGCATAAGGCCGCAGCTGCTGGGCGTCGGCGTAGGTCAGGCGGTACAACACGGCCGTGCTGTCCAGAGACAGGGGCGCGTCCACCTCGCCCAGCGTGATGGGCGGCAGCAACGCCATGCGGTTGGTCGCTGGCAAGACCAGCATGCCGGGCCCGAAGTCATACACGGCCGGTCGAACCGGCGGCTCGGGCAAGGTGGAACAGGCGGTCAAGGTCAGAGCTGCCGCGAACGCGCCAAGGCGATGCAGCCCTCCCATTCCCACCGGTCGATTGAATCTCATTTGCTTCCCCCTGGTGCGGCAAAGCCCGGCTCGCCGGGCCCGGGCAACGGGTGCCCGGCTCCAAAAATCAAGGCTTGTGGGTTGTCGGCGATTGCGCCCACGGTCCGGTTGACCTGACGTGCGGTGCGGGAAGCCTCTTCACTGATTCGGTTGACGCGCGGCAAGGTCGCACCCTGCAGAGCGGCGACGGTGCCACTGAGCGCGTCCGCTCCCTCGGCCACCTTGTCGAGCGTTCCGCCCTGATCGGTCAGGCGTCGGGCGACCTTGGACAAGTCGTTGGCGGCCTTGGCAAACTCACTCGACGTGGTCGCCAGGGCCTGCAACGCCTTGCTGGCGTCCTGCGCCACCGCCGGGACGCTGGCCAGCGCAGGGTCGAGCTTTTGCTGTACGGTGTTGTCCATGCGCGTGGTCAACGCATTCACGCCATCGGCAGCCTGCCCCAGGTTCTGCAAGGCCTGCATCATGGTTTTCTGGTTGTCAGGCGCCAGCAGCTGGTTGACGCGGCGCGTCACCTCTTCCACCTGCACCAGAATGCCTGCTCCCTGGTCGCTCAGTTTGCTCAGCAGGCTCGGGCGCAGCGGAATGCGCGGCACCTGCTCCCCATTGGCTACCAGCGGCGGGCTGGCCTTGCCGTTGTCGTCGAGCTGCACGAAAGCCAGCCCCGTCACCCCCTGAAAATTCAGGGTCGCAAAGGTGGTGGTGGTGATTGGTGCTGCGTCATCGATGGACATGCGCACCAGCACCTGACCGGTGTTGACGGAGTCAAATCCGATGTCGATCACCTTGCCCACGGCAATGCCCCGGTAACGCACCGACGCCTGGGGCTGCAGCCCGGCCACCGAATCGCGGGTGGTCATTTCGTAGACGCGTCGAACACCAACGTCACGGGTGAGCCAGGCGGCCAGGGCCACCAGCAAGGCGGTGACGGTCAGCACGAACAGACCAGCGGCGAGGGCATGGGCTTTGTTTTCCATTGGGAGGCCTTTCTACACGGCAAACGGGTACTCGCGCAACAACTCCATGGCGCGCTGACCTCGTTCTCCGAGGAAAAAATCGTGAATGAAGGGGTGCGGGTAGGCAATCACGTCCTTGGCCTCGCCGCTGACAATGACGCGTTGATCGGCCAGCACCGCCACCCGGGTGCTGAGCTCGAACAGGGTATCGAGGTCGTGGGTCACCATGACCACCGTCAAACCGAGTTCATGGTGCAGCGAGCGCAGCAAGGCGCAGAAACCGTCCGAGCTGTCAGGGTCCAGTCCGGCCGTGGGTTCATCCAGCAGCAAGAGCGGCGGGTCCATGATGAGCGCGCGCGCCAAAGCCACGCGCTTGACCATGCCGCCGGACAGATCGGACGGCATCTTGTAGGCATCGCTGGCCTTCATGCCGACCATCTGCAACTTCACCATCGCAGCGTCATGGATCAGCTCCTCTGGCAGGGTCTTGAGTTCGCGCAACGGGAATGAGATGTTCTCCAGCACATTGAAGGCCGAGAACAGGGCACCATGCTGAAACAGCATGCCCACCCGGCTCGCGGCCCCCTTTTCCCCCAGGCGCGCCACCGGCTGCCCCAGCACGTCAATAACTCCGCGCGAAGCCGTCTCCAGCCCCAGGATCTGGCGCAGCAAGGTGGTCTTGCCAGTGCCAGAGCCCCCCACCAGCGAAACCACCTCGCCAGCCTGGATGTCCAGATCGAGATCCCGGTGAACAATGGACTCGACCCCCGCCACGTTGAACACTGTCCAGAGTTTGGAGATCCGGACCACCGGTGCTGGAGTCGGACTGTCGAGGCCGTTGGCACTCATATGCCTATGTCCTTGAAGACCACGGCAAACAGCGCATCGACCAGGATCACCACGGTGATCGACGTCACCACCGACGAAGTGGTGCCCTGCCCCAGGCTCTCGGTATTGGGCTTGATGCGCAGCCCATAGTGGCAACCCACCAGCGCAATGAGCGTGCCGAACACCACCGACTTGCCCACGGCAATGCTCAGGTTGGCCACATCCACGGCCTTGGGCAAGGCGTGCAGAAAGAAGGTGGGGGAAATGCCGAGCGCCAGATCGGCCGCCAGCATGCCGCCTCCCAATGCGGCCAGCGTGGTCCAGATGCTGACCAGCGGCATGGCCAAAGCCAGCGCCATGGCACGCGGCATCACCAGCCGATAGCCGTGCGGGATGCCCATCACGCGCATTGCATCGAGTTCTTCCGTCACGCGCATGACGCCGATCTGCGCCGTGATCGCCGAGCCACTGCGCCCGGCCAGCAAAATCGCGGCCAGTACCGGCCCGAGCTCGCGGATCAAGGACAGGCCCAGGATGTCGACGATGAAGGAGTCTGCCCCGAATTGGCGCAGCTGCTGCGCAGTCAGATAGGCCAGCACGACGCCGATGAGAAAACCCACCAGCGCCGTGATGGGCAGTGCCGTGGCACCGATGTGATACAGATGCCCTGACACATCGCGCCAGGGTCCTTCCCGCGGCGCCCGGGCCAGCCGGAACAGGTCGATCGCGAGCTGGCCGATCAGCCGGGTGACACTGGTGAAGTGCTCCAGCACGTGCATGACCAACTCGCCCAGACGCAGAAACAACTGCCACGCAGTGGGACGCTGCTGCTTCGGCGGCAGGGCAGTGAAACGCGCCACGCGCTCCAGTACGGCACGCTGGTCGGCGCTGAGGTGGAGCGCTTGCGGCCAGGCGCGCCCCCAGTGATTCCACAGCACCTGCGCTCCGATATGGTCGAGCCGCTGCACCGCCTTCAGGTCCCATGCCTGCCCGGCGGGAACTTCGCGCAAGTCCTGTTGCAACTGTTCCCACACTTGCGAAGATGTGAACTGTGCCGCCGTCCACAGGCCCTGCGCGCAAGCACAGTCACCCGTGCCCGGGTTGCGGCTGGCCACGCGCGGGCGATCTGGCGGCAAGGAATTCATGCGTGAATGTGTGACAGGAAACTGTTCAATCCTAATGTATAACCCGCCCACATCGAACAGCGACCGGAGACTGCCCCATGAGCCAAGCCCCCAACGACAACCCCGACCTGCGCGTCGAACAGATTGGCCGCGTTCTCTGGCTGACGATCCAGCGCGAAGAGCGGCGCAATGCCATGAGCCCGGCCGTGCTGGCCGGCATTGCTCAGGCCATCGAGAACGCGCAAGGCAATCGGGAGGTGCGCGCCATCGTCATCACCGGCGCCGGGACCAAGGCCTTTTGCGCGGGCGCCGATCTGCAGACCGCCAACACCTTCGGCTCCGACGTCTCGGAACCCTATGGGCACCTGGCCCAGGTGCTGCGCCATGCCAAAGCCAGCAACGTGCCGCTGATCGCGCGCGTCAATGGCGCCTGCATGGCCGGCGGCATGGGCCTGCTGTCCATGTGCGACATGGCCGTGGCGTCGAGCCACGCGGTGTTCGGTCTGCCCGAGGTCAAGGTGGGCGTTTTCCCGGCCCAGGTGCTGGCCGTGCTGCAGGGTCTGATCGGACGCCGCAAGCTCACTGAAATGTGCATCACGGGCGAGCCCATCAGCGCAGCCGTTGCACAGGAGATCGGCCTGATCAACTACGCCGATGACGATCTGGACGGCAAATTGCATTGGCTGCTCGACCGCATGCTCGACAAATCCCCGGCCGCCATCCGTCGCGGGCTCTACACCATGAAGAAAATCGAGACCATGGCCTTCGAAGAGGCCATGTCCTTCACCGAAAGCCAGATCACACTGTTTGCCATGTCCGAAGACGCGCGGGAAGGGCAGAAGGCATTCCAGGAAAAGCGCAAACCCAACTGGCTCGGGAGATAAGCCATGACCAATGCAGCCAACACGGTGGTTCGCATCGGCGGCGCCAGCGGCTTCTGGGGTGACAGCAGCGTGGGCGCACCGCAGCTGGTGCGCTCGGGGCAGATCGATTACCTGGTGTTCGACTACCTGGCAGAACTTACCATGTCCATCCTGGCCGCCGCGCGGGCCAAGAACCCCGAGCTGGGCTATGCCACCGATTTTGTTTCAGTGACCATGAAGAGCCTGCTCAAGGAGATCGTCTCCCGGGGCATCCGTGTCATTAGCAATGCCGGCGGCGTGAACCCGCAGGCCTGCGCGCGTGCCATTGCCGCGCTGGCGGCCGAGCAAGGTGTAGAGGTGCGCATTGGCGTGGTACTCGGCGACGACGTGAGCCCACTGCTGCCCCAATTGCGTGGCGAAGACGTGCGCGAGTTGCAAAGTGGCGCTGCGCTGCCGGAGAAGATACTGACGGCCAACGCCTACTTGGGCGCTCAGCCGATCAAAGCTGCGCTCGACGCTGGCGCGCAGATTGTCATCACTGGCCGTTGTGTCGACAGCGCGGTGACCCTGGGCGCCCTGATGCACGAATTTGGCTGGACGCCCGAGCAGTTCGACCTGCTGGCGCAAGGCAGCCTGGCCGGGCACATCATCGAATGCGGCGCCCAGGCCACCGGTGGCCTGCACACCGACTGGGAAAGCGTGCCCGACTGGGCGCACATTGGCTACCCGGTGATCGAGTGCCATGCCGATGGCCACTTCGTCGTTGGCAAGCCCGAGGGCACCGGCGGGCTGGTGAGTCCGGCCGTGGTCGGCGAGCAGATGCTCTATGAGATCGGCGACCCAGGCAGCTACCTGTTGCCCGATGTGGTGTGCGATTTCCGCCAGGTGCAGATGCGCTCCGTGGGCGTCAACCGAGTCAGAGTCAGCGGCGCACTCGGGCGCGCCCCGAATGAAAACTACAAGGTCTGCGCCACCTACATGGACGGCTTTCGCTGTGACGGGCAGCTCACCATCGTCGGCATGGACGCAGCGCGCAAGGCGCGCCGCACCGCAGAAGCCATCCTGGAGCGCACCCGCGAGCTGTTCCAGGCCCATGGCTGGCCCGACTACAGCCGCACGCACATTGAAATCATGGGCAGCGAGCTCGGCAACTACGGCCCGCAGGCCCGCACGGCGGCAGTGCGCGAGGTGGTGATGCGCGTGAGCGTGATGCACCCGCTCAAAGCTGCGCTGGAGCTGTTTGCTCGCGAGATCGCGCCGGCCGGCACCTCCTGGTCGCCCGGTACCACGGGCGCAGGCGGTGGCCGCCCCAGCCCGTCGCCCTGCATCAAGCAGTTTGCCTTTCTTCTGGGCAAGACGCGCCTGCAACCCCAGCTGCAAATCGACGGTGGGGTTCAGCCGCTGGAGCTTGTGCACGCCACCGAGCCCGCCGGTGCCACGCCAGCTCTGCCCACGGCCAATCCAGCTTCCCAGATGAGCGATCTGGTCGAGGTGGAGCTGATTCGCCTGGCCTGGGCTCGCAGTGGCGACAAAGGCAACACATCCAACATCGGCGTCATTGCGCGCCAGCCGGAATGGCTACCCTGGCTGCGCCAGCAACTCACCGAGCAGCGCGTCGCCGGATGGTTGGCGCACCTGGTCCAAGGGCGGGTCACGCGCTACGACCTGCCCGGCATCCATGCGATGAACTTTGTCTGCGAACAGGCGCTCGACGGCGGTGGCATGGCTTCGCTGCGCAACGACCCGTTGGGCAAGGGAATGGCCCAAATTCTGCTGTCCATGCCGGTTCAGGCGCCACGCGCCTGGCTGGCCTGAAGCCTCAGTCGGCGGCGAGCCGGGCCACCGCACGGGCCACGCCGTCGCGACCAAAGGGAATGCCGAGCACCGTCATCGCCGCTTCGACCCCGGCCAGGCAGCCTAGGATCATCGCCGGGTTGAGGTCCCCCAGGTGCCCGATGCGAAACGCCCGCCCCGCCAGGGGGCCCAGACCGCCGGCCATCGAGACCTGAAAGCGCTCGCGCGCCACCTTGCGCAAGGCCTCCGGGTCGATGCCCGGACCGATCTTGATGGTGGTGACGGAAACCGAACGCGCCTCGGGCACGGTGCAGAAATGATCCAGAGCGCCCGCCGTGCTCCAGGCATCGACGGCCGCGTGCACTGCTGACGACAGCAACCGGTGCCGTGCATGCACCTGATCCAGCCCTTCAAGCTCGATCAGGCCCAGCGCCGCCTGCAGGCCCGCGAGCAGCGTCTGCGGTGCCGTGCCACAGAACTTGCGGTACGACAGCGAGTTGTCGCGCAAACGCCAGTCCCAGTAAAAGCGCGGTGCCGGATTGGCCGTCGCCACGGCCATGGCACGGTCGTCCACCGCCACGATGCCCAGACCCGGCGGCACCATGAGCCCCTTTTGCGAAGCCCCGACGGCCACGTTGACGCCCCACTGGTCCATCTCGAACGGCGCTGCGCCCAGCGAGGCCACCACGTCAACCACGAACAGGGCAGGGTGCGCACAGGCGTCGAGCGTGCGGCGCAATGCCGGCACATCGCTGGTCACGCCGCTGGCGGTGTCGGTGTGGATCACAAACAGTGCCGCGATCTGGTGCTCGCGGTCTTCGCGCAGCACCTGCTCCACGGCCTGTACGTCGATCGGCAAGCCTTCCACCCAGGGGGTGCGCACCACCGGGAACCCCAGCGACTCCGTCTGCAGCGCCCACGAGTCCGAGAAGTGACCCGTGCCCGGAATCAGCACCTTCTTGCCGGGCGGGATGACGTTGGCAATCGTCGCCTCCCAGGCTCCGTGGCCATTGGCGGAAAACATGAGCACCCGGCTTTTCTCGGTCTTCAACACGCGGCGCAAACCCTGCTCGCAGGCCGCAATGGTCTGGTCCACGCGCACATCGGCCAGGTCCATGGGCTGGCGCCGCATGGCGTCCATGACTTCTTCGGGCACATGGGTCGGTCCAGGGGAATGCAGAAAACGTCTGCCGGGAATGCGTGGGTTCATGAGTTGCTCAAAAAGGTGCGAAATGAGGGGTCGGTGGGCGATACGGATTCAGACGGCGTCGGCCAATTGGCGCAAGGCCTGCTCGAACACCTCGACCGGCTGACCACCCTGGATCAGGTGCCGGTCGTTGATGATGACCGCTGGCACGGCGTGGATGCCGTGCGATTGGTAGAACTGCTCGCGCTCGCGCACCTCCTCGGCATAGCGACCGCTGTCGATCACTTCGGCCGCCAGCTGCACGTCCAGCCCGGCCTGCCCGGCAGCGTTCAACAGCACCTGGCGGTCACCGGGATTCTCGCCGCGGCCAAAGTAGGCTTCGAACAGCGCGTGCTTGAGCGCCACCTGCTGGCCCTGCTCCTGGGCCCAGTGCAACAGGCGGTGAGCGTCAAAGGTGTTGTAGATGCGGCTGCGCTTGTCCATGCGGAACTGGAACCCCACCGCCTCGCCGCGCTGGCGGATGTTCTCACGCGCGGCCTCGGCCTGCGCGGGCGTGGAGCCGTATTTCTGCGTCAGGTGCTCGGTGATGTCCTGGCCGCCCGGGGGCATCTGTGGATTGAGCTCAAACGGCTGCAGGTGGAACCGCACCTGCACCGCATCACCGACACGCTCCAACGCGGTTTCAAGCGCTTTGAGGCCAATCGCGCACCAGGGGCACGAAACGTCGGAAACAAAGTCGATCTTCATTGAAGTGCTCACAGCACACCGCCTTCTGGCCGCCGGACGGCAGTGCCCCATGCACCGCGACAGAATCACCGACGAGGGTCCATGCTATGCGAAATCCTGTCCCCCATAACGGCAGCGAATCCGCAATCACCCCTTCTGAGCGGTCGCCGGCGTGACAGCTCGGACACTCGGGCCTCGCAACCCGGGCGCCAGATGAGGCTCATGTGGGCGGGCTTGGAGAATAATCACGCCACTCAGCGCAGAAGGAAAGTACATCATGAGCATTGTCAACATCGACCATTTCATCGCCGGGCGCGTTGCCGCCGGCACTTCGGGCCGTACTCAGGACGTGACCAACCCGGCCACGGGCGCGGTCACCGGACGCGTGGCGCTGGCCAACGCCAGCGAGGTGGACAAGGCGGTCGCTGCGGCCAAGGCGGCGTTCCCGGCGTGGGCCGATCAACCGCCGCTGCGCCGGGCCCGGGTCATGTTCAAGTTCCTGGAATTGCTCAATGCGCGCAAGGACGATCTGGCGCGACTGATCACCGCCGAGCACGGCAAGGTGTTCACCGATGCGCAAGGTGAGGTCACGCGGGGCATTGACATCGTCGAATTCGCCTGTGGCATTCCTCAACTGCTCAAGGGCGACTTCACCGACCAGGTCTCCACCGGCATTGACAACTGGACCCTGCGCCAGCCTTTGGGCGTGGTGGCGGGCATCACGCCGTTCAACTTTCCGGTCATGGTGCCGATGTGGATGTTCCCGGTGGCCATTGCCGCAGGCAACTCCTTCGTGCTCAAGCCAAGTCCGATCGACCCCAGCCCCTCGCTGTTCATTGGAGAGTTGCTGCGCCAGGCCGGCCTGCCCGATGGCGTCTACAACGTGGTGCAGGGTGACAAGGAGGCCGTGGACGCGCTGCTGGTGCATCCGGATGTCAAGGCCATCAGCTTCGTCGGCTCGACGCCGATCGCCAACTACATTTACGAAACCGGAGCCCACCATGGCAAACGGGTGCAGGCCCTGGGCGGCGCCAAGAACCACATGGTGGTGATGCCCGATGCCGACATCGAACAGACCGTGGATGCGCTGATCGGCTCGGCGTACGGCTCGGCCGGCGAGCGTTGCATGGCGATTTCGGTCGCCGTTTTCGTGGGCGATGTTGGCGACAAGATCGTGCCACTGCTGCGTGAGCGCGCCCAGACGCTGAAGGTGAAGAACGGCCTGGAGCTGGACGCCGAGATGGGCCCCATCGTCACCGCCGCAGCACACGGCCGCATCACCGGCTACATCGAGCAAGGCGTCAAGGAAGGCGCCCAATTGCTGGTCGATGGCCGCGGCTTCCAGGGGGCGGCTGCCGGTACGGGCTGCGATCACGGCTTCTGGCTCGGCGGCACGCTGTTTGATCACGTGACGCCCGGGATGTGCATCTACAAGGAAGAGATTTTCGGCCCGGTGTTGTCCTGCGTGCGCGTGAAGGATTTCGCCACCGCCGTGCAACTCATCAATGACCACGAGTTTGGCAACGGTGTCTCGTGTTTCACCCGGGACGGCAACGTGGCACGCGAATTTGGCCGCCGCGTTCAGGTCGGCATGGTCGGCATCAACGTTCCGATTCCCGTGCCCATGGCCTGGCACGGCTTTGGCGGCTGGAAGCGCAGCCTGTTTGGCGACATGCACGCCTACGGCGAAGAGGGCGTGCGTTTTTACACCAAGCAAAAGTCCATCATGCAGCGTTGGCCCGAGAGCATTGGCAAGGGCGCTGAGTTTGTCATGCCCACCTCCAAGTGAACGACACCACCTTCGACTACATCATCGTCGGTGCGGGCACCGCGGGCTGCTTGCTGGCCAACCGCCTGAGCGCCAACGCCAGCAAGCGGGTGCTGTTGGTCGAGGCAGGCCGCCGTGACGATTACCACTGGATCCACATTCCCGTCGGTTACCTCTACTGCATTGGCAACCCACGCACCGACTGGCTCTACAACACCGCAGCAGAAGCTGGGCTGAATGGCCGCAGTTTGCGTTACCCACGCGGCAAGGTGCTGGGCGGCTGCTCCAGCATCAACGGCATGATTTACATGCGCGGCCAAGCGCGTGACTACAACCACTGGGCCGAGCTGACGGGCGACGCACGTTGGCGCTGGGACAACTGTTTGCCGTATTTCAAACTGCACGAGGACCACCACGGTGGGCCAGATGCCCTGCACGGCGCCAAAGGCGTGCGCAGCGAGGTGTTGCTCAACGACCGCACGGTGTATGGCGAAACCCTGCGCCACCACATCGCAGGTGGCGAGTGGCGGGTGGAGCGCCAACGCTTGCGCTGGGACGTGCTCGACGCTTTTGCCCAAGCCGCCGTGCAAGCCGGCATTCCCGCCACCGACGACTTCAACCGGGGCGACAACGAAGGCGTGGGCTATTTCGAAGTCAACCAAAAAAGCGGCTGGCGCTGGAACACGCCCAAAGCCTTTGTGCGCCCCACCTGTTACGCACGGCCCAACTTTGAACTCTGGACGTCCGCCCAAGTCGTCAAACTGCTGATGACCACCGACGCCGACGGCCAAGCGCACTGCACTGGCGCAGAGGTGTGGACAGGCCGCGGCCTTGTCACCGTGACCGCCAAACAAGCCGTGGTCTTGAGTGCTGGCAGCATTGGCACACCGCAGATCTTGCAACTCTCAGGCCTGGGCCCCGCAGACTTGCTCACGCAGCACGGGATTGAGCCCGTCATTGACTTGCCTGGTGTCGGCGCCAACCTGCAAGACCATTTGCAAATTCGATCGGTCTTCAAAGTGCAAGGCGTGACCACCCTCAACACCTTGGCCAACAGTTGGTGGGGCAAGGCCAAGATTGGCTTGGAATACCTGTTCAACCAGAGCGGTCCCATGAGCATGGCCCCCTCGCAACTGGGCGCCTTCACACGCAGCAGCCCCAGCCAGCCTTACCCCAACATCGAATACCACGTGCAACCCCTCAGCCTGGATGCGTTTGGCGAGCCACTGCACAACTTTCCTGCTTTCACGGCCAGCGTGTGCAACCTCAACCCCACCAGCCGGGGTACGGTGAGCATTCAAAGCCCCAACTTTGCAGATGCCCCCCACATCGCACCCAACTACCTCAGTACACCCGAAGACCGCCAAGTCGCTGCCGATTCGCTGCGTGTGACACGGCGCATTGCCGCCCAACCCGCGCTCGCCAAGTACCAACCCGAAGAGTGGAAGCCAGGCGTGCAATACCAAAGTGACGACGACTTGGCCCGCTTGGCTGGCGACATTGCCACCACCATCTTCCACCCGGTAGGCACCGCGCGCATGGGCCGCACCGACGACCCCTTGGCTGTGGTCGACACCGAGTTGCGCGTGCGCGATGGGCGAGGGGGTGTGGTGCGAGGTCTGCGTGTGGTGGACGCCAGCGTGATGCCGACCATCACCAGCGGCAACACCAACAGCCCTACCTTGATGCTGGCTGAAAAAGCAGCGCAATGGCTGGCCCACGAAGCGGCTCAGGGTTGACGCGCACCGGGTAAGCCCGCAAGGGAAACTCCCGAGGATTGGGCCGTGGCAGAGACCGTACATTGTGTTCACTCACAACAGGCCATGCGCCGTTGACAGAGGGTCTGAGGAGACAAACAAACAGCCCTGCTCACAGGGCGTTGATGGAGAAGGCACCGGCACAACCGGTGCCTTTTGCTTTGTGTGCTCGCCGTGCGCCCTTGATCTCAGACCACAATCCCCCCCATGGAACTTTTGATCGCCACCCTCGCCTCTGCGTTGGCTGGTTTTGTGGATTCGATCGTCGGCGGTGGCGGATTGGTTTTGCTGCCCGCCTTGTTTGCCGTGTACCCGACCGCCCCGCCTGCTGCCTTGTTGGGCACCAACAAAAGCGCCTCCGTCTGGGGCACCAGCTTTGCAGCCTGGCAATACAGCCGGCGGGTGTCCATGCGCTGGCGCAGCGTGTTGCCTGCGGCGGCACTGGCCATGGCAGGGTCGTTTGCAGGGGCGTGGTGGGTCACCCTCGTTTCACCCGAATTTTTGCGACGCCTCTTGCCTGTGGTGCTGTGTGCTGTGCTGCTCTATACCTTGGCGCGCAAAGACATGGGGCGGCATCACCAACCCCGCTTTGAAGGGCGTGCCGAAATTTGGGCCACCTGCGCGGTCGGTGTGTCGGTGGGGTTTTACGACGGGTTTTTTGGTCCTGGGACAGGCAGTTTTTTTGTGTTTTTGCTGGTGCGTTGGCTCGGCTACGACTTTTTGAATGCCTCGGTGGCCGCCAAACTGCTCAACCTCTCCAGCAACGCAGCGGCTTTGGTGCTGTTCACGTGGACGGGCCATGTTTGGTGGCACTTGGCGCTGCCCATGGCCATCGCCAACGTGGTGGGCAGCTTGCTGGGCACCCGGATGGCCCTCAAGCACGGCACAGGCTTTGTGCGCGGGGTGTTCTTGGTGGTGGTGAGTGCGCTGATTTGTAAAACCGGCTACAACGCCTTTGTGGGCTGATCCTCCGGACGAATACCGCCACACATCACAGCGCGGGCACAACCGCCTTGGGCTTGAGATCAACGGTCACTTTGTCTGGTGTGACTTCGGGCACATCAGCCGCCTTGGGTGGCCAGGTCACGCTGGCCACCGGCCGGGGTTTGCCAATCGGACGGGTGGCTTGGCCTTTTTGCACCGCCTCGATGTCTTCAAGTGCCGGGTATTGCCCCATGATCACAAAATCAAACACCCGGCGCGCAATGGGCGCAGCATTTTGGGCACCAAAGCCCGCGTTTTCCACCACCATGGCCAATGCCACCTTGGGGTCATCTGCCGGGGCATATGCAATGAACAAAGCGTGGTCACGCATGCGCTCGTCAATGCTTGCGGCGTTGTACTTTTCGTTTTGCTTGATCGTGAAGACCTGGGCTGTCCCGGTCTTGCCTGCACTCACATAGGGGGCGCCCACGAAGCTGCTGGCCGACGTGCCCTCGATGTTCACCCCCACCATACCGCGTTTGATGACTTCCAAATTTTCGGGGCTCAAAGGAAGCTGCCCAATAGGTTCTTTGGCCACCAAAGAGGCCACTTTGGTTTCCACGTCGACCACTTCTCGCACCAAGTGGGGCGTCATCTTCAAGCCGTTGTTGGCCAGGGTGCCGGTGGCATGGGCAATTTGCAACATGGTGAAACTGTTGTAGCCCTGCCCGATGCCCAGAGAAATGGTCTCCCCCGAGTACCAGCGCTGCTGCTCGGGTTTTTTATAGGTGTTGCGCTTCCACTCGGTCGACGGCAACACCCCACGTGACTCACCCAAGATGTCAATGCCGGTGAGTTGACCAAACCCCAGCGGCTTCATTTGCTCGTACATCAAGTCCACGCCCATGTCCCGCGCCAAGGTGTAGTAGTAGGTGTCACACGACTCGACGATCGACTTGTACATGTCCACCATGCCGTGCCCGCCCTCTTTGTCGTCACGGAAACGGTGGTTGCCGAACATGAAATAACCCGGATCCGGAATCAAAGTTTTCTCAGACCGCTTGCCGGTTTGCAATGCAGCCAGCGCCATGAAAGGCTTGTAGGTCGAACCCGGTGGGTAAGTGCCGCGCAGCGCACGGTTGAGCAAGGGCTTGTCGGGCGACTCGTTGAGGGCCTGCCAGTTTTCAAAATCAATGCCGTCGACAAACAAATTGGGGTCAAAGGTGGGCTTGCTCACAAACGCCAAGATTTCGCCCGTCTTGGGGTCCAGCGCCACCAAAGCGCCTCGACGTTTGCCATACAAGTCTTCGACCAGCTTCTGCAACTTGATGTCAATCGACAACACCACACTGTTGCCTGGCACCGCTTGGCTGCTGTTGAGGCGGCGCACCGCGCGTCCTCCGGCCGACGTTTCCATCTGCTGCACGCCGGTGGTCCCATGCAATTGCGCTTCGTAACTTTGTTCAACGCCGAGCTTGCCGATGTAATCCGTGCCACGGTAATTGCCCGAATCCTCCGACTCTTCGATCTTGGCTTTCTCCGCTTGGTTGATGCGTCCGATGTAGCCAATCACATGGCTGGCCAACTCGTTGTAGGGGTAATTGCGAAACAAACGCGCCTTGATCTCGACGCCAGGAAAGCGGTAGCGCTGTGCCGCAAAGCGCGCCACTTCCTCGTCGCTCAATCGGTTGCGAATGGGCACCGACTCAAAGCTCTTGGACTCGTCCAGCTGCTTTTTGAAGCGGCGTTTGTCGCGGCTTTGGATCTCCACCACCGTGGCGAGTTGGTCGATCACTTCCTCCAGCGGAGCCACCAGCTTAGATGGCGTGATCTCCAAGGTGTAAGCCGAGTAATTGGTGGCCAGCACCACGCCGTTGCGGTCCATGATGACGCCACGGTTGGGCACGATGGGGACGATGGCGGTTCGGTTGTTTTCTGCCTGCTCATTCAGGTCGTCGTAGCGGATGACCTGCAAGTAAAACAGGCGCAGCACCAACACCAGAAACGCCACCAAAATGGCGGCCGTGACCACCACCATGCGCGAACGAAAGCGACGCAGGTCACCTTCAATGTTGCGAATCACCCTCATAGGGGTCGCGTCACATCAGGGTCTGGCGCACGCCTTTGCGGCGCCAGCAAAAACACGCTGACCAAGGGCCACAACAAGGCCTCCAGCAACGGGGCGAGCACCGTCCACCAACTGGGAAACACCGAGCCCGACACCATGCGCACCAGCAACTCCAAGGCGCGCGCCGCCACAAACAAAGGCAGCACCTGCATGGCCTGAGAAGGCACGGTAAACCACAGCAAACGGCGATGCACCATGACCGCCAAAAAGCCTAAGGTGGTGTAAGTCAAGGCGTGCTGCCCCAGCAAAGCCGATTGGTGCACATCGGTGATGACACCAAATAAAAATGCCACGCCAATACCCACCAAGCGCGGCTGGTGGACGCACCAAAAAACCAGCACCAAGGCCAGAAAATCAGGCATCCATGCGGCGTTGCCGATCAAGCTCATGTTGACCAGCATATTCACCAGCAAGGCCATCAACAAACTGCCGCCAATGAACCAAGGGCTGGCAGGCAACAACAATTGGTGGCCGCGCGGCATGATCATCGACGACCTCCTTTGAGGTTGCCCAGGGGCTGCGGCTTATCTATTTGAGGCCGAGCAGGCAGCTTGTCGGCCAAAGACTCCAGGATCATCACATGGCGGGCGCCCTGCACATGCCCGACCGGCTCACACAAGATGCGGGCAAATGCCGTTTCAGCACGGCGCTCCACCTTGGTCACTTTGGCCACTGGGATCCCCGGTGGGTACACGCCATCGACGCCACTGGTGGAGAGCAAATCGCCCACGTCAATGTCTGCGTTGGTGGCCATGAATCGCAGCTCCAACAGCGGGGCCCCACCTGCTTCGCCAAACGCCACGCCGCGCGCGCCAGTTCGGGTGTTGAGCACAGGAATAGAGTGTTCGCGATCGGTGACCAAAGTCACCTCACTCACCAGAGGCAGCACACGGGTCACTTGGCCCAAGATGCCATGCTCATCCATCACCGGCGAGCTGGGCTTGATGCCGTGTGTCATCCCCTTGTCCACAATCAACTTTCGGGTGTAGGGATCGGCTGCGTCGTACAGCACCTCGGCCATGACACCCGTGGTGCTCAAGCGTTCGCGCAAGCCCAGCAGTTCACGCAACTGCCTGTTTTCCAGCGCCAGCTGTTCCACTTGGCCCGTGCGTTGCGCCTGCACCAACAGCTGCTGGCGGGCCTGACGTTCTGCAGTTTGCGCATCATCGCGGGCCTGCATGTAGTCGCTGCTGAACTCCACCACCTGCTGAGGGCGCAAGGCCAACCACTGAACCGGGTACAAGGCCACCGACAACGCCGCACGGATGGGTTGCGTCACGCCAAAGCGCACATCGGCCACCATCAGCAGCACCGACAGCGCGCTGAACAACAACAGTTTGGAGATGGCCGAAGGGCCTTGTTTGAAAAAGGCCGGTGGCGATCTGTCCAGCGTGCCTAGTGGCATGAGGTGCCGAGTTAAGTTGGGTGTTGAACGACCAGCTTATTCGCTGGTGAAGATAGAGCCCAAACGCTCCATGCGCTCCAGGGCCAAGCCACAACCACGCACCACGCAGGTCAGCGGGTCTTCGGCCACCAACACCGGCAAGCCGGTTTCTTCGGCCAACAAGCGGTCCAAGTCACGCAACAAAGCACCGCCACCGGTCAACATCATGCCGCGCTCAGCAATGTCGGCGCCCAATTCAGGGGGCGTTTGCTCGAGTGCGTTCTTGACGGCGGACACGATGTTGTTGAGCGGGTCGGTCAATGCTTCCAAAATTTCGTTGGACGAAATCGTGAATGAGCGTGGCACGCCTTCCGACAGGTTGCGTCCTTTGACTTCCATTTCCTTGACCTCAGAGCCAGGGAAGGCCGAACCGATTTTCTTTTTGATCGCTTCAGCCGTAGGCTCGCCAATCAACATGCCGTAGTTGCGGCGGATGTAGTTGATGATGGCCTCGTCAAATTTGTCGCCACCCACGCGCACGCTGCCTTTGTAGACCATGCCACCGAGTGAAATCACGCCCACCTCGGTGGTGCCGCCGCCAATGTCCACCACCATCGAACCCGAAGCGTCCGACACGGGCAAACCCGCGCCAATGGCTGCGGCCATGGGCTCTTCGATCAAATACACCTCTGAAGCCCCTGCACCCAGAGCGGATTCGCGAATGGCGCGACGCTCCACCTGGGTTGAGCCACAAGGCACGCAAATGATGATGCGGGGGCTGGGCTTCAAGACCGAGCGGGGATGCACCATCTTGATGAACTGCTTGAGCATTTGCTCGGTCACCGTGAAGTCGGCGATCACGCCGTCTTTCATGGGGCGAATGGCTTCGATGTTGCCAGGCACTTTGCCCAACATGGCCTTGGCTTCGTGGCCCACGGCTTGGATGGTTTTTTTGCCTTGTGGGCCGCCTTCGTGGCGAATCGACACCACCGAGGGCTCGTCCAACACAATGCCTTTGTCGCGCACATAAATCAGGGTGTTGGCGGTACCCAAGTCAATCGCCAAGTCGGTAGAAAAATACCGACGGAAAGATCCAAACATCACTGTCCTCTCAGGAGACGCGCCGCTGGCGCATCACCACATTGTTCGTGGTGCCCGCGGGCGCGGACACAAAGGCGAGATAATACCGCATCCCCCATAAAACACGGGTTTTTCTCGGGTGGACGCCTGTCGCAAGCGGGCCGTCTGCCCAAGCCACAAACCTGAATTTCACACGTATGTCCCTGACCGACCAAGACATCAGCCGCATCGCCAATTTGGCCCGGCTTGAACTCCAGCCCGACGAACAACAGCGCATGCTGAGCAAAATCAACGATTTTTTTGGCATCGTGGCGCAAATCAGCGCCGTCGACACCACGGGCGTGGTGCCCATGGCCCATCCAGTCGACGCCATGGCCCACTCGGCCGAGATCACGTTGCGGCTGCGCCCTGACGTCGCCAGCGAGCCCAACCAGCGCGACGCCAACCAACGCAGCGCCCCGGCCGTGGAACGCGGCTTGTTTTTGGTCCCCAAAGTGATCGAGTAAGCCATGAGCGATTTGCACACCCTGAGCGTCAAAGCGCTCGCTGAGCGCTTGCACAGCAAAGAAGTCAGTGCCGTAGAGGTGGCGACCCGTTTCTTGGCGCGCACCGGCGGCAATCCGCACAACGCCTTTTTGGACATTGACAGCGAAGTCACCCTGGCCCAAGCCCGCGCCTCGGACGCCAAACTGGCGAACGGCACCGCTGGGCCGCTCGAAGGCGTGCCCGTCGCCCACAAAGACGTGTTTGTGACCCGCGACTTCGCCACCACAGCGGGCTCCAAAATCCTGAGCGGCTACCGCTCACCCTTTGACGCCACTGTGGTGCAGCGCTTGCGCTCAGCCGGCATGGTGAGCTTGGGCAAACTCAATTGCGACGAGTTCGCCATGGGATCGAGCAACGAAAACTCGGCCTACGGCGCAGTCACCAACCCGTGGGACGTCACACGCGTACCCGGTGGCTCATCGGGCGGCAGCGCTGCGGCAGTGGCGGCAGGCCTGACCCCCGCCGCCACCGGCACCGACACCGGAGGCTCCATCCGCCAGCCCGCTGCGTTTTGCGGCGTCACCGGCATCAAGCCCACCTATGGCCGTGCCTCGCGTTACGGCATGATCGCCTACGCGTCTAGCCTGGACCAAGCAGGCCCCATGGCCCGTAGCGCCGAAGACTGCGCGCTGCTGCTGAGCGCCATGTGCGGCCCCGACCTGGACCGTGACGCCACCTCACTCGATGTGCCTGCCGAGAACTTCTCAGCCAAGCTGGGCAACAGTTTGACCGGTGTGCGTGTGGGAATTCCCCAAGAGTTTTTCGGCGATGGTTTGGCCAGCGATGTGCGCAGCGCCATCGATGCAGCGCTCACCCAACTGCAAACCCTGGGTGCCAAGCTGGTGCCCATCAGCTTGCCGCGCACCGAGTTGTCCATTCCGGTGTACTACATCATTGCCCCCGCCGAAGCCAGCTCCAACCTGAGCCGCTTTGACGGCGTGAAGTTTGGCCACCGCAGCCAGGATTACACCGACTTGGTGAGCATGTACAAAAAGACCCGCGCCGAAGGTTTTGGCGAGGAGGTCAAACGCCGCATCATGACGGGCGCCTATGTGCTCTCGCATGGCTACTACGATGCCTACTACCTGCAAGCCCAAAAAATTCGCCGCATGATTGCCGACGACTTTCAACGCGCCTTTGGTGAATGCGACGTCATCGCCGGGCCCGTGGCCCCTACCGTGGCCTGGACACTGGGCAACAACGCCAACGATCCGCTGGCCGACTACCTGGCCGACATCTTCACCTTGCCCGCGTCGCTGGCGGGCTTACCAGGCATGAGCTTGCCCGTGGGTTTTGACCCAGCCGGCATGCCCGTGGGCATGCAACTGATTGGCAACTACCTGCAAGAAGGCCAGCTGCTCCATGTGGCGCACCAGTACCAGTTGTCGACCGATTTCCACCTCCAACAACCTGCGGGGGTTTAAGACCCATGAGCAAACTCGTCCAAGGCTACGAAGTCGTCATTGGCTTTGAAACCCATACCCAGCTCTCCACCCAGAGCAAAATTTTCAGTCGCGCCCCCACCGCCTTTGGCGCCGAACCCAACACACAGGCTTGCGCCGTGGACATGGCGCTGCCGGGCACCTTGCCGGTGATGAACGTGGGCGCAGTAGAGCGGGCCATTGAGTTTGGCTTGGCCGTCAACTCGCACATCGCCGAGCGCAGCATCTTTGCGCGCAAAAACTACTTCTACCCCGACCTACCCAAGGGCTACCAAATCAGCCAATTTGAAATTCCGGTGGTGCAAGGCGGCGAGGTGTCGTTCTTCATGGAAGAAGGCAAAGAAACCGTGCACAAAACCGTGCGCTTGGTGCGTGCGCACCTGGAAGAAGACGCCGGTAAATCGCTGCACGAAGACTCGAGCTTGGGTGCGTCCATTGGAAATGGACGGGGCCATTCCGGCATCGACTTGAACCGTGCAGGCACACCGCTCTTGGAAATCGTCACCGAGCCCGACATGCGCAGCAGCGACGAAGCCGTGGCCTACGCCAAAGAGCTGCACAAAATCGTCACCTGGATTGGCATTTGCGACGGCAACATGCAAGAAGGCAGCTTCCGTTGCGACGCCAACGTGTCGGTACGCAAACCCGGTGCCGAACTGGGCACACGCCGCGAGATCAAAAACTTGAACAGTTTCAAGTTCATGCAGCAAGCCATCGACTACGAAGTGCGCTGGCAGATTGACCAACTCGAAGACGGCCACGCGATCGAACAAGCCACCGTGCTGTTCGACCCCGACACGGGCGAGACCCGTTCCATGCGCACCAAAGAAGACGCCGCCGACTACCGCTACTTCCCCGACCCCGACCTGCCCCCACTGGTGATTGGTCGCGACTGGGTGGAGCGCGTCAAAGCTGAGATGGCCGAGTTGCCGCGTGTGATGGCCGAGCGGTTTGTCACCCAGTACGGCTTGCCTGAATACGATGCGACGCAACTGACACAAAGCAAGGCAACTGCCGCTTACTTTGAAGCCACGGCCAAAGCTTGCGGGCAAGCCAAACTGGCCAGCAACTGGATCATGGGCGAAGTGTCACGCCGCCTGAACACAGGTGACGTGACCTTTGACAACTTGCCTGTGAGCAGCGCGCAGCTGGCCGCGCTCATCACCCGCATCACCGACAACACCATCAGCAACAACGCGGCCAAACAGGTGTTTGATGCGCTGTGGTCAGAAGGCAGCCAAGACGCACATGACGCGACGGCTGGGGCTTCACGTGTAGACGCCATCATCGAAGCCAAAGGCTTGAGGCAGATGAACGACACCGGCGAGTTAGAAAAAATCATCGACGACGTGCTGGCCGCCAACCCCAAAAACGTGGAAGAGTTCAAGGCGGGCAACGTCAAGGCCCTGAACGGCCTGGTGGGCCCGATCATGAAGGCCAGCAAGGGCAAGGCCAACCCGGCGCAGGTGAATGCCTTGTTGCTGAAAAAACTAGCCTGAGCTGTTCTGTTGCCATGAAAATCGGTTATGCCATGACCGATTTTCATGGTGCGTGATACCATCCATAGATGCTTATTGGCCGCATACGACTCTGTCAACAGCTCCGCGAACTGCTTCAGTCCTTTCGGGCTGTTGAGCTGGTCGGCCCGCGACAAGTAGGTAAAACCACCATCGCCAGACAGTTCGTCGACACGAGCAGCGCCAACTACTTTGACCTTGAAGACCCAATTTCTCGGCAACGCTTATCCAACCCGATGACCGCTTTGGCTGAGCTGCAAGGCCTGGTGGTCATTGATGAAGTTCAGCACCTGCCGCACCTGCCAGAAATACTTCGCGTGCTGATGGATCGCCCAGACCGCATCCACCAGCCTGGCCAGTTTTTATTGCTAGGCAGCGCCGCACCGCGTGTCATGCACAAGAGTGAATCGCTGCTGGGGCGGGCGGTGACGCTAGAGATCGGTGGCTTTGATATCAGCGAGACCGGTGTAAGCAACACACGCATGCACCAACTGTGGCTCAGGGGTGGCTTTCCAGCTTCGTTTCTGGCAACTGAAGATCAAGTCAGCTTGCAATGGCGCCAATCCGCCATGCAACGCCATGTCAGTGGTGACTTGGCGTTGCTAGGGATCAATGTGCCCGCGCCAATGATGATGCGCTTTTGGCAAATGCTCGCTCACTACCATGGTCAAACGTGGAATGCAGCCGAACCAGCACGCGCCTTGGGTATTTCAGAGGCCACCGTGCGACGGTACTTGGACCACCTAACCCAAACCTTCATGGTCAGGCAGCTACAGCCTTGGCACGAGAACCTGGCCAAACGCCAGGTCAAAGCGCCCAAGCTCTATTTTCGGGACACGGGTCTGCTGCACGCCATGCTGGGCATACGCCAATTGCCGCAACTGCTGGCCCATCCGTTGTCGGGTGCCAGTTGGGAAGGGTTTGCGCTGGAGCAAGTGTTGCGCATCGCCCAGCCTGATCAGGCCTATTTTTGGGCCACCCACCAAGGCGCAGAACTTGACTTGCTGATGTTCAAAGACCAACGGCGAATCGGTGTCGAGTTCAAACGCAGCGATGCGCCCGGCCTCACGCTGAGCATGCGCATTGCGCTGCAAGATCTCAAACTCGATAGGCTGTATGTGGTCTACCCCGGCAACAGGCGGTACGCGTTGACACCCCAAGTTGAAGTGGTGCCATTGGCGGCGCTGTTGCCTTAAACAGAGCCTTCTTTCATGAACGACAACCTCACCCCTGCCCCCGCGCCCGCTCCCCACAGCGCGTGGGAAGACGCGCAAGGTCTCTTGACGGGCTGCTTGTTTGTGGCCTTGGGGGTATGTTTGTTTCGCGAAGCGGGTCTGTTCACCGGCGGAACCACAGGCGTGGCGTTTTTAGCGCACTACCTGTTGGGCTATTCGCTGGGTGGCGTGTTGTTTGTCATCAACCTGCCGTTTTATGTGTTTGGGTGGCGCAAGCTGGGGCACCTCTTCACCCTCAAAACGTTTGCCGCAGTGGGCTTGCTGTCTGCCTATGTGGAGTTGCTGCCGCGCTGGATTGGGTTTACGCACCTCAACCCCGTATTTGCGGCTGTCATGGCAGGGCTGTTGGCGGGCACCGGTATTTTGATTTTGATTCGTCACGGCGCCAGCCTAGGCGGCGTGACCATCATGGCGGTCTACTTGCAAAAGTCGCGCGGCTGGCGGGCTGGCAACGTGCAAATGGCGGTGGACTTTGCCATTTTGCTGATGGCCTTTGCCTGCACCGATGCCAGCAAAGCGTTGCTGTCGTTGCTCGGTGCTGTGGCGCTGAACCTGGTGATTGGCGTGAACCACCGCAGCGACCGTTACTACGGGGTCTGAAGGTTGTCAGCTCACCCCATATCGGTCCCGATACGCCTGTGTGCGCGCCAAGTGCTCGCCCATGGCGTTGCCGGGTTGGGCATTCAAGTAAGTCAGCAAGTCGCTCAGCTCCGCAATCGCGCAGACCTGCAAGCCCACTTGTTCACGCACATACTGCACCGCGCTGTAGGGCACGTCTTGAATGGTGCCATCGGCTTTTTTCTCGGTGGCCATTTCCTGGCGGTCCAGGGCAATCACCACCGCATGCGGCGTGGCACCCGCAGCCTTGATCAAGGCAATGGACTCACGCGCCGCAGTGCCCGCGCTCATCACGTCATCCACAATCAACACGCGGCCTTTGAGTGGCGCGCCTACCAAGCTGCCGCCTTCGCCGTGGTCTTTGGCTTCTTTGCGGTTGTAGGCAAACGGCACGTTCTTGCCTAAACGGGCCAACTCTATCGCCACCGCAGCACCCAACGGAATGCCCTTGTAGGCGGGGCCAAAAATCATGTCGAATTCAATGCCACTTTGCACCAAGCGCTTGGCGTAAAAACTGGCCAAGTGGCCCAACTTGGCGCCGTCGTCAAACAAGCCCGCGTTGAAAAAGTAAGGCGACATGCGCCCGGCCTTGGTTTTGAACTCCCCAAATTTCAGCACGCCGCAATCCAGCGAGAATTGCACAAACTCTTGCGCCAACGCGTTGTTGGCGGCCGTTCCATCTGTCATGGGAAATTCCTTGTTCAAACTGACCAGCCTCAACCTCAATGGCATCCGTTCCGCCGCCCGCAAAGGCGTTGAAGCTTGGCTCGATAAAGCCAAGCCGGATTGTATTTGCGTGCAAGAAATCAAAGCCCAAGCGTCCGACGTCGAGGGCCAGTTCGATACCTTGGCCGGTTTGAAAGGCCACTTTCAATACGCCGAGAAAAAAGGCTACTCGGGCGTGGGCGTCTACACCCGGCATGAACCCAGCGACGTGGTAGTGGGCTTTGACGGTGGCGAGTTCGATTCTGAGGGCCGCTATGTCGAGCTGCGCTTTGACACACCCACCCAAAAGCTGTCCATCATCAGCAGCTACTTTCCCAGCGGCTCATCGGGCCCTGAGCGCCAAGAGGCCAAGTACCGCTTTTTGGCGGCGCTCTACCCGCACCTCACCGCGCTCAAAGCCGAACGTGAATTTGTGCTGTGCGGTGACGTGAACATTGCGCACCAACAAGCCGACCTGAAGAACTGGCGTGGCAACCAAAAAAACAGCGGCTTCTTGCCCGAAGAGCGCGCTTGGATGACGCAACTCACCACCGAGGCAGGCGTGGTGGACGTGTACCGCCAACTCCACCCCGACACCACCGACGCTTGCTACACCTGGTGGAGCAACCGCGGTCAGGCCTATGCCAACAACGTGGGATGGCGTTTGGACTACCACTTGGCCACACCGGCCCTGGCCGCCAAAGCCCGACGCGCAGAAATTTACAAAGAAGAAAAGTTCTCTGACCACGCGCCCATCACGCTGCACTACGAAGGCATGCTGTGAGCGGCCCACCCATCGCGGCCATCACGGTGGCCATCGTGGGCGCCGGGCCCGCCGGGCTGATGGCCGCTGAGGTGCTGAGTGCCGCCGGCTTGAATGTGCACGTGTACGACGCCATGCCCTCGGTGGGCCGCAAGTTTTTGCTGGCAGGCCTGGGCGGCTTGAACCTCACCCACGCAGAACCCTTTGAACAGTTTGTCACCCGCTTGGGTGAGCGCACCGCCGACTGCACGCCCTGGCTGCAAACCTTTGGCCCCCAAGCCGTGCGCGATTGGGCCCAAGGTTTAGGCATTGACACCTTTGTGGGCACTTCGCAGCGGGTGTTTCCCACCGACATGAAAGCCGCACCCTTGCTGCGTGCGTGGCTGCACCGCTTGCGCCACCCCACGGTGGGCACCCCGGTGACCTTTCACATGCGGCACCGCTGGAATGGGCAGTTGCAACGCGGCACGCCCGAACCCACACCCACACCCGCACCCACGACCACGACCACGCCACAAGCAGAGCCATTCAGCTTGACCTTCGACGCTCCGCACGGCCCGCACACGGCACACGCCGATGTGGTGCTGTTGGCCTTGGGCGGTGGCAGTTGGGCACGCTTGGGGTCTGACGGTGCATGGCAAAGTTGGCTCGCCCAACAGCACATCGATGTCGCGCCGCTGCGACCTTCCAACTGCGGGTTTGACGTGCTGATCGACCAGCGGCAGGGCTGGAGCGAACACTTTGCCAGCCGCTTTGCGGGAGAAGCCTTCAAGTCGGTGCAGCTGTCGTTCACGGATGCGTTGGGTCGTGTGTTCAAGCGCACGGGTGAGTTTGTGGCCACCGCCACCGGCATCGAAGGCAGCTTGGTCTACGCAGCATCTGCCCTATTGCGCGATGAAATCGAACGCGCGGGCCACGCCACCTTTCACCTCAACTTGCGCCCGGAATGGACGCACGAGCGCGTGCTGGCCGAGGTGTCGCACCCGCGAGGCTCTAAATCTCTGTCCAGCCATCTCAAGAGCCGCTTAAACCTCAACAATTTGCAGCTCGGCTTGCTGCATGAGGTGCTGAGCAAAGAAGCCATGCACAACCCCGCCACGCTGGCCCACACCATCCAACACCTGCCGATCTCGGTCCACGCAGCGCGACCCTTGGACGAAGCCATCAGCAGCGCTGGTGGCGTGCGCCTAGAGGCACTCACGCCGGAACTGATGGCACGCGCCCAGCCAGGTGTGTTCTTGGCCGGAGAAATGCTCGACTGGGAAGCCCCCACCGGCGGCTACTTGCTCACGGCCTGCTTGGCCAGTGGACGTGTGGCCGCGCATGGGGTGTTGGCCCATGTGCAGAAGCTGCCGCAGCCAAGCCCACTATGATTCGTGATCTCCGTCACCCGCACACGCTGTCGCCATGTTCCGCACCCTGCTCAAATCCAAAATTCACCGCGTTGCCACCACCCAGTGCGAGCTCCATTACGAAGGCTCGTGTGCGATTGATGAAAACCTGCTGGACGCCGCCAACATTTGTGAGAACGAGCAAGTCCACATCTGGAACATCAACAACGGTGAACGCTTCATCACATACGCCATCAAAGGCGAGCGTGGCTCAGGCATGATTTCGGTCAATGGCTCTGCCGCACGCCGCGCCAGCGTGGGCGACTTGCTGATCATTGCGTCATTCGCGCAAGTGCACGAAGACCAAGTGGCTGGCCATGAACCCCAACTGGTGTTTGTGGATGAGAAGAACCAGCAGGTGGGCTTGCGCCACCATGTGCCCACGCAGGCGGCGCCGGGGCACGGGACGGATGAGTGTTGAATTAACTTCACACTGCATCGTTTTTCTGGATAGCAACGCCCTCTTCGGAGGGTTTTTTTTCGCCCACCCGCAGCTAGGGTTTGAATTGCGCGTCACCGTCAAGTTTCGACCACAACTGCCGATAAGATAATTCTTACAAATCAAGGTGGCTGGCCCCATGACGATCTCTCAGGCGCTCAAAGTAACAAGCAGTCCTAGCAGCTCCTTGTCCACCACACTCAGCACAACAACAAAATCGTTGGGCAGCAGCGGCGCACCCACCAAGAGCACAGCCTCAAATGAATTACAAATATCTACAAAGGCTTTGGCTTTTTACCAAGAACGCATTGCAACTGCGGTGACGCCGACCTACACCGTTGCCAAAGCCCTGACCTTGGCTGCCTCTGCGGGTGCCAGTTCGATTGTGATTGCAGACACTGCAGCCAACATCTCCAAGAGTTTTGACAAACTCGTTGCCATCAGCGGAAAAATCCAGTTGATACAACAAACAGATGCGACAGCTGTCGCCGTCTCAGAAGCTCAGTTCTCTGCCGGACTCCCCTCCGCTGTGAACGATGGATTGCTCAACAAGATCAACAGTGGCGAATTCAAAGTCGCAATTTCTGGCGTGCATACCGCGAACCTAAGTGCAATCGTCAGTTACGGCAGCAAAATTGCTGCCATCACCATAGGTGACAGCAGCAGCAACATCACTTCAAAGCTGCCTGAGATTGCGGCTCTTGGTAGCAAGGTCAGTGCCATCAACCAGACCACCAAATCTGCCCTCACGCTCTCCTATGCCAACACACTTCAATTTGCCAGCGTCCTCAGCAAAATTGACAAAGGAATCTATACGCTCAATCTCACTGACAGTGCGAGCAGCATCAAAACCAACCTTGCCGCGATCACCAAACTCGGCGCCAAGGTGTCGAGCATCAGTCAAACCGACACCTCCGAAGTCATACCGCTCAACATCGCAAGCTTGACGACAAACATAGCCACCCTCAACAAAATCAACAATGGCTCCTTCAAAGTCAACATTGAAGACACCTCCGCCGCAGTCACCAAGTCTTGGTCCACGCTGTCATCCGCTGAAAAGAACATCACCCAACTCAACCTCACGGATACCAAGCCCGCCATCACGCTCTCAGTTGCACAAACAACGGGAGGCGCGGACCTGATCAAGAAAATCTCTAACGCCAACCTCAATCTGACGGTTGCTGACAGCGCCACAGGACTCTCCGCCAATCTGGCTAAGCTCATGGCGCTCTCCGACAAGATCACCAAAATCACTCAAACAGCTGTTGGCAATCTCTCCGTCAGCCAGAGCCAACTCGCGAGCGACTCGCTCATGGCCTTCCTCGGCAAATTCAGCCCGCCCAACTACAGCTTGGCGGTCTCAGGTGCTGACAAATCGAACATTGCCAGCATCCTCGGCAACTCTCATGTCAACGCTGTCAGCCTCAGCGTCTCTGACGGCACACTCACGTCGACAGACGCCGCAACAGCTGCTGCGCTTCAAAGCTCCAAAATCACTGGCATCACCGTCAACAACGTGAACATTGCCAATCTTGGACAACTCAGTGCTGACAAACGTGTCAAATCAATCGCCATCAAAGATAACGCGGCCAACCTCGGCAACAGCAGCAACCTCGCCATCATTGATGACCTGATGAAAAAAAACAAAGGCATCATTTCTGGCATCAACCTTGACACAGACACACATGAGCTTCTCACCGTTGCACAAGCAATGTATGTCAAATACGCAGCTACCGTTTACGCTGCGCCTAAAAACTACGCACTCCAAGTAGACCTTGGTTCGCCCACTGCAGGCGTTGCTCTCACACCCAGTCAAATTCGAACTGCGCTCAAAACCACCGCCAACAGCAATGGTTCGTTTGGCGTTCAAGTGTGGGACTTCACCAAAGGCGTCTACAACAAATCCATCACCCTCAACCCCGGCGTCAGCTTTGTCAAACTCGGCGATACCTCTACCTATTTGGACTCAGGCAACGCAAAACTCAATGCTGTTCTCAACGTTGGCAGCTACAAATGGCAACAAAATCCGGGGCAAGCGACTGCCAACACTTCGAATTACGCGCTGCAACCGAGCGTCTTCTCACTGGGTAGTGGCAGCAGCAATCCCACCATCAGGTACAAATTTCTCACCAACAACGACAAAACGAGCAACACCCTGAGCACCGCAGACAAATATGGTTTTGCGGCCATGAATGCAACCCAACAAGCCCGTGTCACGCAAGCTCTCAACTACATCTCCTCTCTCGTCAATATCAACTTCCAACTCGTGACCAGCGGAAGTTCCGACATTAACTTTGCAACCAATGACCAAGGCTCCACCAGCGGCGGATACGCCACTGGGGCCAACTCTGCACTTGGCGCAGTCAACTTGCTCCTCAACAACAAGTCCAGCGTCAACACCAGCCCACAACCCGGTGACTACGGTTGGGAAACCATCATCCATGAAATAGGCCATACGCTTGGGTTGAAACACCCAGGCGCCTACAACGCAGGCGGTGGTGTTGCGCCTGGCCCTTATCTAACATTGGCCGACGATAACCGTCGCAACACCGTCATGTCCTACAACAATCCGGTTGACGCCGCGATCAACTGGGTCAACAACGGAAGTGGTGGCTACACCAGCGCAGGCGTCAACCCCAGCACCTTCATGCCGTTGGATATTTTGGCGCTGCAATTTCTATACGGCAAAAACCAAACAGGTGTCAGTCTGAGCGACTCCAGCAAAACATTGGCCAACTATCAAACCACCCAGTTCACTTCTGACTGGCTTGGCATGGAAACGCTCAGTTCCACCTCACAAGGCCTGTCACTTGACCTCTCTAGCCTCAGTGCATCCAACATCGTTGACTTGCGTGCCGGAGCGTTCAGTTCCATCAACATCAAAGATGTCAATTACAACGATGGGATTGGCGGCGCTAAGAAACAAAGTTTCTACAACCTCAACAACGTGGGGCTGGCCTATGACGCATCCATCAGTCACCTCACCGGTGGCGCATCCTCTGATGTGATTTACGTGAGCAACAAAGATATTGAAATTGATGGCAATGGCGGCAATGACAAGGTCTACCTTTACGGCAAGGCGTCAGACTGGCAACAAACAAACAGCGCAGATGAAACTGTCTACACCAACGGCAGTGTCACTGCCAAACTTAAAAACATCGAATCGATTGCTTACTATTCGTTAGACAGCAGCCCAATCACCCATTCGCGCATCGATTTATCTGCTTGATTTTTGTTCTTGCTCAAATCCCATTGACATCAGCGCCGCGTGCTCAGCAATGTGGTGAGGTGTTGTCATCCAAATTAAATTTTTGTCGCGGGCCTCGGCGATGTGTTGCAAGGCGCGTCGCAAATGCCTCAAGCGGTAAGGTTGTCCCACGATGTAAGGATGCAGCGCTATCCCCATGACCAGCGGTTGACGCTGTGATTGCTCCAGCATCTCGTCAAACTGGTCAATGATCATTTGCGCAAAATCTTTGCCGTCCATTTGCCTGGCCACGATCATGGGAATGTCGTTGATCTCTTGCGGGTAGGGCACAGACCACAAGGTTTTGCCGCTTCGCGTTTGCATGGGAACGGGTTGGTCATCGTGGCACCAATTCAAGGTGTAGTCATAGCCCGTTTCGGCCAGCAGATCTGGCGTTAATTTGCTTTCACTGATCCAGGGTGACAACCAACCTGACGCGGCTTGTCCGCTTTCTTGCTGAATGCGGTTTTTACACATCGCAAGCAAGCCGGTTTCATCTGCCTCGCTCCACGAACCTTGCCTTTCCGCATTGCTGTGCCCGTGACCGACCAACTCGTCGCCTCGATCCACGCAGGCTTGAATCAGTTCAGGGCAGTGGTCATACAGCGCGGTGTTGATCAAGGCGGCAGACGGCAATTGAAGCTGATCAAACAGTTCCAGGCAACGCCACGCGCCCACGCGGTTGCCGTACTCACGCCAACTGAAATTCAGCACATCGGGCTGAGGCGACGCCGGGCCAATCATGGCCCCTGCGCCCTCACCGAACGCAAAGTGCTCCAAGTTCAAGGCCAAGTAAACCGCCAACCCGGTTTGGTTGGGCCAACGGTAGGTCGGCCTGCGGTGGATGGCGCTGTAGGGGAACCGGCCGTGGTCCGTGAGTGGGCCGAGAAACATGGGGGTTGATAACGACATTCGCTTGTCCTTAGAGCTTGGGGTCTCGATGTGGGGGTGGGTCACGCCGAATTCACGGTTGTGGTGCCCGCTGTGGAGCCTGTGAGGGTTGGATGCATCCAAATGGTTTTTCGGCGCACCACTTAGGCGCGCTCATGAAGACGGACTCGGCACATCAGAGGCACAAAGTGAGTGCCTTAGCTATTGCAAATAGTGTTCCAGGTGATGCCCTTGAATTTGGCATGAAAACTGCAAACGACAAAGCTTGTTCTTGCTTTCTTTTTTTCAACCTTTTCATTCTTGGGCCTCAAAGGAGTTTTCATGAAGCGTCGCCAAATTCTTGCCGCAGCTGGAGCCGCTGTACTTTCTTCGCCGGCCATTGTCCGAGCTCAAAGCGCCACGTGGCCCAGCAAAGCGCCCATCCGATTGATTGCCCAATTTCCCCCTGGCGGATTGGTCGATACCGTCTCTCGGCTGATGGCGCCGCACTTGTCGCAAGCCTTGGGGCAAACCGTGATCGTTGAAAACAAAGCAGGTGCCGGGGGCTTGATTGGCACAGATTACGTCTCCAAGCAAGCCGCCGATGGCTATTGTTTGCTGGTCAGCCATGCCTCGGTGCACATCTACGCCACCGCCACGCGCAACACCATGCCCTTTGATCCCGTAGGAGACTTTTCTCATTTGGCCATGCTGGTTGAAGCGCCCATGGTGATTTTGGTGCGCGCGCAATCGCCCTACAAAACCCTCGCACAGTACCTGGAAGCTGCCAAATCAAATCCGGTGCGATATGGCACTTCTGGCATTGGCTCGGCCAACCATCTGTACGGTGAACTGTTGAAAATAGAAGGCCCAGCGCCAGAGCATGACCATGTGCCGTATCAAGGCAGCGCGCCCGCGATGCAAGACTTGCTCAGTGGTCAGATCGACAGCCTGTTTGACCCCATCACAACCAACGTGGCACAGCTCAAAGCCGGCGCCTTGCGAGCCTTGGTGGTGTCCACGCCGCAACGCTTGCCGGCACTGCCCAACATCCCCACCTTTGCCGAAGCAGGCTTCCCATCGATGACGGGGTCTCAATGGCTTGGCCTGTCTGCACCCAAAAACCTGCCGGCGCCTATTGCCCAAAAACTCACATCGCTGATGCCAGAAATTTTGGCCAAGCCCGACATCATGGCGCGCTTGGAAGAGCTGCAAACGTTGCCACGCAAGTCACCTGTGGTGGGGGATGAGTTTGTGAAGGTCATTCAGTCACAAATCAGCACCTGGACCAAGGTGGCCAAGCGCGCCAAGGTTGAGGTTGTTGTTTGACCCCAGCAGCCAAGTTGGGGGAGCAGCTGTTAAACCGTCACGTCCACCCGCGGTCTTTTTGGATCAGGCACTGGCACACGATGTGGCTCAAAGCGGGTGTACATGAGTTGGCCCACCACCTCATTGGTATGAAAATCTTTGACCTTGACCGTCGCGCCCACGCTGCGCTGCTCGACCGTGTACGAGACGCCTAAGCGCAACGCATCAGGCATCGGTTGGGGCATGGACATCGCAGGGCGTATCGCGGTCATGATGGGGTGGAGCAAGTGCAGATATTTGACTGTTACACCACGGCGCATGAATTTCAAGCGCTTGTGCGATTCATGACTCAAATGTCATTCACAACGTCCAACTGAACGAAAATCATGGATGACAAATTTGACATCGTGGCTTCAGATGTCGTTTTTGTCATTCACCAAGCGATCCATTGCCGTGAACTCTGCTCATTGCGGCAACACCGGATTTCTAACGCCTGTGCTGGCCCCGCTGCTTGTATATTCAATGGCAACAACTTTGGCTCTTGCACATGCTCCATTACGAAACCGTTCCCGTCACCCCGTTTCAGCAAAACTGCTCCATCGTCTGGTGCGATCAAACCAAGCAAGCTGCGGTGATCGACCCCGGTGGTGATTTGGAGGTGTTGCTGGGCGCCGTCCAAGCCCTGGGGGTCAAGCTAGAACAAATCTGGATCACCCACGCCCACATCGACCATGCGGGCGGCACCGCCGAATTGGCTGAGCGGCTGGGGCTGCCCATCGTGGGACCGCAAGAAGACGACCAGTTTTGGATCGATGGTTTGGCGCAAGCTGCAGCGAACTATGGGTTTCCTCCGTCGCGGGCGTTCACACCCACCCGCTGGTTGCACGATGGCGACACCGTCACCTTGGGCGCGCACACCTTGCAAGTGCGCCATTGCCCGGGCCACACCCCAGGGCACGTGGTGTTTTATTCACCCGAGATCAAGCGCGCCTTTGTGGGCGATGTGCTGTTTGCCGGCAGCATTGGGCGCACCGACTTTCCAAGGGGCAATCACCAAGACTTGATTGACAGCATCACCCAACGGCTGTGGCCCATGGGCGACGACACGGTGTTCATCCCCGGCCACGGCCCCGAAAGCACCTTTGGGCGCGAACGGGTGAGCAACCCTTATGTGGGTGGAACCTGATCAGCGGCTGTCTTTGGCGCGCTGGTAGAGCGGCAAGACCTTGGGCAAGTTGGCCTGGATTTCTTCAATCCGTGAGTTGCCAGAGGGGTGGGTGCTGAGCCACTGCGGCGGCGCACCCTTGTTGGCGGCACTCATCTTTTGCCACAGCGTCACGCCAGCGCGCGGGTCGTAGCCTGCACGCGCAGCCAACTCCATGCCCACCAAGTCGGCCTCGGTTTCGTCGTCACGGCTGAACTTGAGGTTGATCAGGTTGGCGCCTTGCTTGGCCACAAAGTCGGTCACATTGGGGTTGATGCCAAAAAACACCGACGCCACGGTGCCCCCAATCGTGGCCAAGCCATTGGTGGCGGCCGACTTGCCCATGCGCTCACGCGCATGCTCGCGCAAAGCGTGGGCGATCTCATGGCCCATCACCATGGCGACTTCGTCGTCGGTCAATTCGAGTTGCTTCAAGATGCCGGTGTAAAAAGCAATCTTGCCGCCAGGCATGCAAAAAGCATTGACCTGGTTGGAGCCAATCAGGTTGACCTCCCATTTCCAGTCACGCGCGCGCGGGTTCCACTCATAGCTGTGCGGAATCAGCTCTTTGGCAATCTGGCGCAAGCGCAGCACTTGCGGGTGGTCTGAGGGCCCCAAGGCATTTTTGTCCGCCGCTTGCTTGAGCATTTGGCTGTACTGCTGAAACGCCGACTGCTCGACCTCACTGGCGGGTACCAGCTTGGCAAAGGCCGACTCTTTGCCCACCTCTACCCCTTCTCGCGCCCACCCAGCCACACTGGGCAAGCCACAAGCCAATACAAGACAAGCATGAAAAACAAAACGGCGGATGTGCATGGGAGTGCTTTGTAGGAAAGCCTGAAAATAAGGGTGATGAACGATACAACAAGTCCCTCGGACACCCCCCCTGTCAAACCCGCACACAGTTGGAAGGATGCCTTTCAGGTTTACCTTCAACCTGCGTCATGGCGCATGCTGTGTCTGGGGTTTTCGGCGGGTTTGCCTTTGTTGCTGGTGCTGGGCACTTTGAGCTTTCGCCTGCGCGAAGCGGGCATTGACCGCAGCACGATTGGTTTTTTGAGCTGGGTGGGCTTAGCCTACGGCTTCAAGTGGGTCTGGTCGCCTTTGGTTGATCGGCTGCCGCTGCCTGGGCTGTGTCGATGGCTGGGGCGGCGCCGCAGCTGGTTGCTGCTGGCACAGTGCGTGGTGATGGCTGGGCTGGTCGGCATGGCCTTGCTGGACCCGCAACAAGCCTTGGAGCCCGTCGTCTGGTGCGCGCTGGTGGTCGCCTTTGGCTCGGCCACGCAAGACATTGCGCTGGATGCCTACCGCATCGAGTCGGCCGACCCGCAACACCAAGCCGCCTTGGCGGCCTGCTACCAAACCGGCTACCGGTTGGCCATGATCTGGGCCGGCGCCGGCGTGCTGTGGGTGGCCGCGCGCGCAGCCGGCACGAACGACAACACCTATCTGCACACCGCATGGCAAACGGCCTACTTGGTGATGGCGGCCTCCATGGGCTTGGGGCTGGTGACCGTGCTGCTGTCTCCCGAGCCTGCACACCGCGAATTGCCAGCCGCACGCAACGCCGCTGAATGGCTGCGGGGCGCCTTGATCGAACCCTTTGCCGAATTCATCCGCCGCTACCGCTGGCAAGCCGCGCTGATCCTGGGCCTGATTGCGGTCTACCGCATCAGCGATGTGGTGATGGGCATCATGGCCAACCCGTTTTATGTGGACATGGGGTACACCAAAGACGAGGTGGCCGCCGTCACCAAAGTATTTGGCGTGGTCATGACACTGCTGGGGGCTTTCATTGGCGGCGTGATGTCGATGCGATGGGGGGTCATGCGCATCTTGATGTGGGGCGCTGTGCTCAGCGCGCTGACCAACTTGCTGTTTGCCTGGTTGGCCACCCGTGGCCATGACCTGACCGCTTTGGTGTGGGTGATCTCGGCCGACAACTTGGCCAGTGGCATCGCCTCGGCCGCCTTCATTGCCTACCTCTCGGGGCTGACCCACGTCAATTACTCGGCCACGCAATACGCCTTGTTCAGCTCGATGATGCTGCTGGCACCCAAATGGCTGGCGGGCTTCTCGGGGGTGTATGTGGACGCTCACGGCTATGAAGCGTTTTTCACCAGCACCGCCTTGTTGGGCGCGCCCGTGTTGGTGTTGGTCTGGTTGGCCTCGCGGGTGCTGCCTGTGGCCATGACGGCCCCGTCGGGGGGTGGCGAACAGGCCGAATGATTTACCCACTCTTTACAGAGCAGCAAGCCCAGCTTGTCGCGCCCCGTCCATGATCGGTTCACGATGAACACACTGCTCATGATCGAAGACGACCACCGCTTGGCACAGATGGTGGCGGCCTACCTGTCGCAATCGGGTTTTGAAGTCCAGCATGCAGCTACAGGCTTGGCGGGTTTGGACCTGCTGCAACACACCCCCCACCCGCCAGAGTTGGTGCTGCTGGACTTGATGTTGCCCGACATCGACGGACTGGAAGTCTGCCGCCGCATCCGCGCTTTGCCCTCGGCGCTGGCACAAACGCCCGTGTTGATGCTGACCGCCAAAGGTGACCCGATGGACCGCATCGTGGGCCTCGAACTCGGGGCAGATGACTACCTGCCCAAACCCTTTGAACCGCGCGAGTTGCTGGCACGCATCCGCGCGGTGCTGCGCCGTCACCACCCTGGCAACGCCACCACGCCGACCCAAGAGCTGCTGAAGTTTGGCTCGTTGGTCCTCGACCGTGACGCGCGCAGCGTGAGCGTGCGTGGGCAAACCTGCGAACTCACCGCTTACCAATTCGACCTGCTATGGGTCTTGGCAGAACGGGCCGGGCGTGTGCTCTCGCGTGACCAAATCATGGAGGCGGTGCGCGGGCGTGAACTCGAAGCCTTTGACCGCTCGATTGATGTGCACATGGGCCGCATCCGCGCAGCCATCGAAGACGATGCCAAAACCCCCAAACGCATCCTGACCGTGCGCGGCGTGGGCTACGTGTTTGCCAAACAACAAGACTGACGCCCCCATGGCCCAACACGCACCGCCCAGCCGCTCATTGCACCTGCCCTTGTATGCGCGCATTTGGTTGGCCGTGGTGTTGGCCGTGGCCTTGCTCACACTGCTGGCGGGCTGGGTGGCCCGCATCAGTGCCGACCCGCCTTTGCGCGAGGTGGTGGTGCGCAATGCAGCAGGCGAGGTGGTGGGGCAAGGGCAACGCCCGGCACACCCACACGAGGGCTCGGGCGCGGAGGGCCTGGCTTCGCCGTCCACGGCAGACGGTGCGACGGCACATCCTCACATGCCCACGCCGCCTGGTCACTTTGGCACTGGGCCTGAGTTCATGGTGCGCATGCAAGACGGCGAGCTGATGCACATCCACTTGCCGCGTCCACCGCGTTCGTTTTGGACCCGTCCCCCGTTTGGTTTTTTTTGGACCTTGGGGCTGGTCGGTTTGGCCGTGGCTTTGGCCACTTACCCCATCGTGCGACGTTTGACGCGCCGACTGGAGCAGTTGCAAAAAGGCGTGGAGCAATGGGGCACAGGCAATTTGTCGGCCCGCGTGGCGGTGCACGGGGGTGACGAAGTGGCGTACCTGGCTGAGCGATTCAACCATGCGGCAGCGCAAGTGGAGCAGCTGGTCAGTTCACACAAGTCGCTGCTGGCCAATGCCTCGCACGAGCTGCGATCTCCCCTGACACGCATCCGCATGGGACTGGAGCTGATGGGCGACACACCCTCACCGGCAATGAAAGAAGAAATCTCGCGCAGCGTGGGCGAACTCGACCAATTGATTGACGAAATTTTGTTGGCCAGCCGCCTCGACACCAAAGAGGCCGACATTGGTTCTGTTGAGAGCGTGGACTTGACGGGCTTGGCCAGCGAAGAATGTGCGCGCGTCAACGCGTCCCTGGAGTTGGGCGATCAAACCCAAAGCCTGGTGGTGCCGGGTGTGCCCAAGTTGCTGCGACGCATGCTGCGCAATCTGTTGGAAAACGCGCGCCGCTATGGCGCGGCCAACATCGAGGTGCAACTCGAACCCAGCGGCGCGAAGGGTGTGGTGTTGCGCGTGTGTGACCGTGGCCCCGGTGTGCCTGCCGCATTGCGCGAGCGCATCTTCGAGCCTTTTTATCGCTTGCCAGGCGCCAGCGAACGCGAAGGTGGCGTGGGACTGGGGTTGTCCTTGGTGCGCTCCATCGTGCAACGCCACGGCGGCCAAGTGCATTGCGAAGACCGTCCAGGTGGCGGCGCCTGCTTTGTGGTGCAACTGCCCAGGGCTTGAGGCGGCCAAGGCGCGCAGCACGCGCCCCAGAGCCCCTCGGATCAGACGTTGATGGCGGAACCCAAGCCCAGGGCTTGGTTGACACGCGGCATCACCTCTTGCGCCATCAGCTCCATCGAGCGGCGGCCCAAGGCCGGGTCCACCAAGTCCATGCCAGCGTACACAATTTCGCCAAAGTCACCGGCCGTCTCGCGCAGCGCCAAGATTTGATCGACCACCTCGTTGACGGTGCCGGTGATCACCAAGTCGCCCATCAAGCGGTCCAAGGTCAACAAGCTGTCGTCTTCGTCGGGTGAGCGTTTGAAGATGACGTGACGGTTGGAGATTTTCATCTTCGTCAACATCTGCTGGTAGTAGTAGCGGTAAGGGCTGTTGGCGTCTTCGTGGCCATAGCGCTTGGCGGTGCTGGCGTCGTCGCTGACAAAAATCGTGCGCGCCACGCGCCAGTCGGCGGCTTTGGCTTGCTGGCCCACCGAGGCCTTGCCTTCGGCGTAGTTGGCCCAATGACTGGGCAACCAGTGCGAGAGCAAAAAGTTGGCCGACATGGGGTGAAAGTCGCGCTGGCCCATGGCGATCACGCCCTTGGAGAACGGTGCCACGACCGTGCCCACCACTTCGGGGTAGGGCTTTTGGAACGGCTTCATCAACTCACCACGGCCAATCGCAGGCACCGCCGTTTGACGGGTGGTGACCTTGAAGCGGTTGTTCTCAAAGTCAATGTCATACGGTGGGTCGCGTTGCCAAATGGCCAAGATCACGTCGATGGCTTCGGCAAACAACTTGTTGCGGTCTTGGTCCAACATGCCCAACGACTCGGCGTCTGATGCCAGGGCACCGGGGCTGATGCCAAAGATGAAACGGCCTTTGGCCAGGTGGTCAAACATGGCCGCTTGCGACGCGATCAAGGTGGGGTGGGCATGCGACAAATTGCTGGTGCCCGAACCGAGTTTGATGTTCTGGGTTTCAAAAATCAGCGTGGCCAAAAACATCAGGCTGTTGGTGACGTTCTCGGCTTTGTCGGTCAAATGCTCGCCCACAAATGCGTCGTAAAAGCCCAAGCGGTCGGCATAGATGATGGTTTGCCGATCTTCGTGCAGCGTTTCTGTGGTGTCCCGGTGCAAGGGGTGCAGGGGCATGGTGAAGTAGCCTAAACGCATGGTGGTTCTCTCTGTGTAGTCAGTGACATTGAAACGAGGGGTCGGTCATTCGGGCTGCACGCCCGCGTCCTTGATGACTTGCGCCCAGCGCGTGATTTCGCTGCCGACAAACTTGGTGTAGTCAGCCCGTGACAACTTGGAAGGCTCCAAGCCCAACTGGTTCAAGCGCGCCAAAAAGGCGTCGTCTTTCAAAGCGGCACTCAACCAACCTTCCATTTTTTTCATCAGCTCAGGTGGGGTGCCTGCGGGTGCGGCGAGGCCCAAGAAGAAACCCAGCTCATAGCCTGGGTAGGTCTCGGCAATGGCGGGCACATTCGGCCAAGCTTTGAAGCGCGTCGGCGCGGTCACGCCCAACGCCAGCACTTTGCCGTTGTCGATTTGTGCCATCGCAGGCAAGTACTCGATGAACATCACTTGCAGCTGTTTGCCATAAAAGTCTTGCAGCGCTGAACCAATGGCCTTGTAGGGCACGCCGGTCATGGGCGCGCCAGTCTTGACGCGAAACATCTCGGCCGTCATTTGCGAAGCCGAGTTGTAGTGGCCAAAAAACATCTTGTCCGGGTTGGCTTTGGCGTAACTCACCAGATCGGCCACCGAGTTGATGCCTGAACCTTTGAGCACCAAAGCCACCGACGCTGCGGTGCCAAACATGCCCACATGGTCCAAGTCTTTGAGTGGGTCGTAGGGCACCTTTTTGTACAAGCTCAAGTTGGCGGCCAGCGTGGTGTTGGTGGTCAGCAACAGGGTGTACCCATCGGCAGGCGCATTCTTCACCGTTTCGGTACCCAAGATGCCGTTGGCACCGGCGCGGTTGTCAATCACCACCGACTGCTTGGTCTGCGCTTCGAGGTACTGCGCAAACGCACGCGCTGTGATGTCGCCCGAACCACCCGGGCCAAAAGGCACCACCAAACGAATCGGTTTGTTGGGGTAGTTCTGGGCCTGTGCGTTGAACCCCGTCAGCACCAACAGGGCACAGGCGACGCAAAAAAGCCATTGCACGAATGGAATACGCAGATGTTTCATGGTGTCTCTGGGTTGGGGCTCGGCGGGAAATTTGCCAGTCTTCAGTGTGCGGCGATTTTGACGGTGCCACAGCCAACGCGACACGCAACCAGGGGGCAGATGTGTAGCCTTTGCGACTCGACGTCTAAGGGTTTGACGCCCATTGCACGTAAAAACGCCACAGCGCATACTGCGCCACCTTTGCCACCCCCCTCTCGCAGGAGCCCCCATGAACATGCGCCCATGGCCCGTCTATGCCTTTCACGCCCTTCTGGCAGCTTGCGCCTTCGCATGGGGCGCAGGTGCACACGCCCAGGCCTATCCCAACCGTCCCATCAAGATGGTGGTGCCGTATGCGGCAGGTGGCTTCTCTGACCAAGCCTCGCGCATCCTGGCCGAAGGCATGTCGCGCGCGCTCGGGCAAGCCATCGTGATTGACAACCGCGCAGGCGGCGGCGGGCGCATTGGCAGCGAAGTGGTCAGCCGCGCCACCCCCGACGGCTACCAGCTGCTGATGACCACCAACGGCACCCACACCTACATGGCAGTGACCGAAAAAAACCTGTCGTATGACCCGGTGGCCGATTTCACGCCCGTCTCTTTGGTGGGCAGCTATGGCTTGCTGATGGTCACCCACCCCTCGGTGCCTGCGCGCAACTTGCAAGAATTCATGGCCTACGCACGCGCCAACCCAGGCAAGGTCAACTACGCCTCCTCGGGCATGGGCAGTGGCTTGCACTTTGCCGGTGAGTTGTTCAACGGCATGGCCAAAACCAACATGGTCCATGTGCCCTACAAAGGCTCCGGCCCGGGCATGCAAGACGTGCTCGCGGGCGTGTGCCAAGTCATTTTTGACGGTGCTGCGAAAACCCAAATCGACGCGGGCAAGGTGCGGTTTTTGGGCACCACCAGCGCCATCCGCGACCCGCGTTTTCCAGACATGCCCACGCTGGCCGAAGCCGGCTTGCCGGGCTATGACTTGACCTACTGGGTTGGCTTGTTTGGCCCCAAGGGCATGGCGCCCGACATCCAAGCCCGCCTGAACGCCGCCGTGCGCACCGTGTTGGCCGAGCCCGAGACCCAACGCAAACTCGCCGCCATGGGCATGACCTTGGTGGGCAGCAGCCCGGAGCAACTGGTGCGTGAAATTCGCACCGAGACCGACAAGCTGCGCCAAATTGCGGCGGCGATTCCGGGTGGCATTCAGTAAATAATCCTTCCTTCACATTTGAAAGCCTGAACCATGTCAGACGAAGAAGCCAACGCTTGGCGCCCGCACGAGCGGCTTGATTTTTCAGCCATCGTGGACCGTCCGCCCCTGCAACTGCCCGGCGGCGCACGTGTGGTGGTGTGGCCGGTGGTCAACATCGAAGAGTGGGACATTTCGCGTCCCATGCCTCGCATGGCCTCGCCCCCGCCCGGTGGGGTGGCGCCAGTGCCCGATGTGCCCAACTGGACTTGGCACGAGTACGGCATGCGGGTGGGCTTTTGGCGCTTGCTCGACGCCTTCAAGCGCTACAACATCCAACCCACGATGTCGATCAACGCCAAGGTCTGCGAGACGCGCCCACGCGTGCCACAAGCAGCACTCGATGCAGGCTGGGAATTCATGGCCCACTGCTACGAACAAATTCCGATTCAAAAAATCACCGACCAGCGCGCCATGATGGAACAGACGCTCGACGTCTTGACCCGCTTCACCGGCCAGCGCCCCAACGGTTGGTTGGGCCCTGGCCGCAGCCAAACCTTTGTCACGCCCGACCTGATCAAAGAACTCGGCATGCAGTGGTTTGGCGACTGGGTGCTCGACGACCAGCCCCAATTCGTCAACACCCGCCATGGCCGCTTGGTGTCGGTGCCCTACACCATCGAGCTCAACGACATCGGCATCATGCTCACCGCCCACCAAGCGTCTGATGCCATGCTCAACCGCACCCGCGATGCCTTTGACCGCCTCTACATGGACTCGGCCAACGGCGCGCGCATTCTGGCCTTTGGGGTGCACCCCTACATCTCGGGCGCTTCACACCGCATCCGCTACTTTGAAGAAATGCTGGAGTACCTGAGCGGACGCGACGACGTGGTGTTTTGGAACGGCCAACAAATCTGCGATTGGTTTGAGCAGCAAGCCCTCCCAGGCACGCCACGCGTTTGATGCCCGCGATGGATGCGCCGCTGCATGCCTTGTCGATCGCGCAAGCGGGTGAGCTGCTGCGCACCCAAGCGCTGACGCCGCTGCAACTGGTACAGGCGTGCTTGGCGCGCACGGATGCGCAAGAGCCTCAGCTTCATGCCTTCATCACCCGCACCGCCGACGCGGCCCTGGCGCAGGCCGAGCTGGCCACGCGCGAGATCGCCGCAGGCCACTGGCGCGGGCCTTTGCACGGCATTCCCATCGCCCACAAAGATGTGTTGCTCACCCGTGGTGTGCGCACCACCGCGCACTCGCGCGCGCTAGAACACTGGGTGCCCGACACCGACGCCGTGGTGGTGCAGCGCTTGGCCCAAGCAGGTGCCATCAGCCTGGGCAAAACCGCCTGCCATGAGTTTGCTTTTGGCTCACCGGCCTCTGACGATGTGTTCCCCCCCGCACGCAACCCGTGGAACCCGCTGCACATGCCGGGCAGCTCCAGCAGCGGCTCGGGCACCGCCGTGTCCGCCGGGTTTTGCCTGGGCGCCACCGGCACCGACACCGGCGGCTCGGTGCGTCACCCCGCAGCCGCCTGCGGCCTGGTGGGCTTCAAGCCCACCCGGGGCCTGCTGCCCCTGGACGGCGTGATTCCGCTGGCGCCGAGCATGGACCACGTGGGCTTGCTCACGCGCAGCGTGGGCGATGCGGTGTTGATGTTTGCCGCCATGCGCGGTGACGCGACACATGCGCCCACCGTGCACACGCCCCACACCCCCCAAACGGCTGGCGCGTCTGGTATGCCCGCGCCACATGCCCGCGCAACCTCAGGCACATCAACGCCACCGCGCACCGCCTTGCCCGGTCTGCGCATTGGCGTGATGCGGCGCCAGTTGCTGGCGCAAGCCCACGACCCCGAAATTTGGCAATGCTTTGAAGACGTGCTGGCACGCTGCCGCGCCAAAGGCGCACACGTCATCGACGTCGAGCTCGAAGGCAGCGACCAAGCCGTGCGCTTGGCCAACACCTTGATTGGCTTTCAGGGCTACCAGCAGTTGCAGCACTGGGTGCGTGACCAACCGCAGTTGCTGGGCCAAGGCTTGCGCCGCCGCTTGGTGAGCGCCGCTGAGGTGACCCCGCCAGACCATTGGCAAGCCTGCGTTGCGCGCTGGCAGCTGGAACAGACGCTCGAACAGATGCTGACCCAACAGGTGGATGTGCTGCTCTCGCCCGGGCGCGAAACGCCGCCCGAAACACTGGATGCCTTGATGCACAACCCCACCGGCCAGCGCAGCAGTTGCAATCGGCTCTACAGCCTCACCGGCCACCCAGCGCTGACCTTGCCCATGGGACTGCACAGCAGTGGCTTGCCCATGGCCTTGCAACTGGCCACCGCCCAGCACAGCGACGACCGGCTGTTGGGCTTGGCGCTGCGGCTGCAAAGCTGCCTGCCGTGGGACCCACTGCACCCGGCCAACCCCCTTTTCAAGCCCTGATGCCACACACCGTCAACACCCACCGTCGCCACTGGCTGCAGGCCAGCCTTGCAGCGGGCGTGGGTGCGCTCACACAGCCTGCCTACGGGCAAGCACAAACAGTCCATTGGCCCAACAAACCGATTCGCTTTGTGGTGCCCTTTGTGCCGGGCGGCACCTCCGACATCGTGGCGCGCACGGTGGCCCAAGAGCTGTCGCGCCAGCTGCCTTTTCCGGTCGTGCTCGACAACAAGGCAGGCGGCGGCGGCGTGCCCGCCATGCAAGAGGTGGCGCGCGCGGCAGGCGATGGCCACACCGTCATCCTGGGCCATGTGGGATCGCTGGCGGTCAACCCCTACATCTTTGCCAACACCGGCTACGACGTGAACCACGACTTCGCCCCCGTGACCTTGCTGGCCAAAGTGCCCAGCTTGTTTGTGGTGCACCCCGACGTCCCGGCCAAAAACCTGCGCGAGTTGGTGGACTACGCCAAACGCCGCCCCGGACAACTCAACTATGCCTCGGCTGGCAACGCCAGTGCGGGCCACTTGGCCATGGAGTACCTCAAGCTCACCACCGGCATGTTCATGACCCACATTCCCTACCGGGGCACGGGCCCAGCCTTGACCGATTTGTTGGCCGGGCGCACGCAAGCGTTTTCTGCGGGTACCCCGGCCTTGTTGCCGCACATCCGCAGTGGTCGGCTGCGCGCCATTGCCACCGGCACGCCGCAGCGGTTGGCTTCGTTGCCCGACTTGCCCACGGTGGCCGAGTCGGGCTACAAAGGTTTTGAGTCGGTGCAGTGGTACGGCCTGATGGCACCCGCCAGCACGCCCAGCGACATCGTCAAACGCTTGCAAGAAGAGTGCAACAAAGCCTTGCACACCGCCACCATTGCCGAGCGCTTTGCCAGCGAAGACGCGCTGGTGGGCGGCGGCCCACCCGCCGAATTTGCCGCCTTGATTGCCCAACAACAACGCCTTTGGAAAGACGTGGTGGCGCGTGCGCGCATCCGCGCCGACTGAAGGCCCACAGGAGACTTCACCCATGACCGCACACACCGCCGCACCACGCGCTGGCTCTGGCTCAAGCCATGGGCCTGGCTTTGCCTCAGCCTCAGCCTCAGCCTCTGCTTCTGGTTTTGGCTTTGCCCCAAGCGCATGGCACAGGGCGCACCAGACTGCACGCAGCGTACGCCTGTGTTGGCGGCTGTCTTTGGGTCTGTGTTTGAGCCTGCTGGCTGCGCACACCGCGCAGGCGCAAAACAACGCCGACACCTTCCCCACCAAGCCCATCAAGGTGATGGTGGGCTACGGCCCCGGCGGCACGGGCGATTTGACGGTGCGTTTGGTGGCGCAAAAAATGGGCGACAAACTGGGCCAGCCCTTGGTGATTGAAAACCGCCCCAGTGCAGGCGGCATCGTGGCCTCACAGACCGTGCAGCAGGCCGCGCCCGATGGCTATACCCTGAACTTCATCGCGGCGGGCAACTTTGCCATGACGCCCTCGCTGTTCAAGTCGCTGCCGTTTGACCCGGTGAAAGACTTTGAGATGGTGTCACTCATTGGCACTTTCGGCTTTGCCTTGGCGGTGGACGGCAACGCCAAATTCAGAGACACGCGCGACTTCATCGAGCAAGCCCGCGCCAACCCGGGCAAGCTGTTCATTGGCACCATCTCGGTGGGCAGTGCGCAGTTTTTGGCGGCCGAAGTTTTCAAATCGATGGCCAAGATCGATGTGACCATCGTCACCTACAAAACCTCGGGCGACGTGATGCGTGCGCTGCGCGGTGGCGATGTGCAGGCGATTTTTGAAACCCTGGCCCCGGTGATTCCGCAGGCCAAGGCGGGCACCGTCAAGGTCTTGGGCGTGACCGAAGAGCAGCGCTTTCCGGGCCTGCCCCAGGTGCCCACGATTGCCGAGAGCGGTGTGCCCGGCTACGCCGTGGCCGGTTGGAACGGCCTGGCCGTGCCCGCCAAAACACCGCGTGAGGTGGTTCAAAAACTCAACGCCGAAGTCAACACGGCGGTGGCGCAACCCGACATCAAACAAAAATTCCTCGACTTGGGCGTGACCGCCAAAGGCAACACCCCCGAACAAATGCAGGCCCTGTTGGTGCGCGACATCCAGTGGTGGCGTGACGTCATTGGCAAAGCCAAGATCGACAAGCAATGAAAAAAATCTACATCCTCGACGCCTTCCACGAAGCGGGCATCGCCCTGGCCAAGGCCCACGCCGAGGTGGTGTGCTGGCCAGACCCGGCGATTGCCGACTGGCCCGAACACGCCGATGGCGTGATGGTGCGCATGCGCCCCATCACCGCCGAGGAGATGGCCCGCGCCCAGCATGTGGAGGTGATTTGCAAGCAAGGCGTGGGCACCGACACCATCGATTTGCAAGCCGCCAAGCAGCATGGCATTGCGGTGTCGCGCACACCGGGTGTCAACAGCGAAGCGGTGGCGGAGTTGGCCTTTGCCTTGTCGCTGTCGGTGACGCGGCGCGTGTCACGCTTTGACCGCTTGTTGCGCGCGGGCGTGCCCATCGTGCGGCCCCAGCATTTGGGCATCGAGATGCAGGGCAAGTCGGTGGGCATTGTGGGCATGGGCAACATCGGCTCCATCGTGGCCAAAAAGTGGCGCGGCGCCTTTGACGCGCAGATCTGGGCCTGCGACCCCTATGTGCCCAGCGACCGCTGGTCCGATCTGCCGCACACCCGCGTGCAACACCTGCACGACATGCTGCCCCATGTGGACCTGCTGACTTTGCACCTGCCTTTGACCGACGAGAGCCGCCACATGATCAGCCATGCCGAGTTGGCCTTGATGAAACCCGATGCGGTGCTCATCAACGTCTCGCGCGGCGGCATTGTGGACGAGGTGGCCTTGGCCGCCGCCCTGCAGCGGGGCCACTTATTTGGTGCCGGTCTGGATGTGTTCGAGGTGGAGCCACCGCCGCCCGACCACCCGCTGCTGGCCTTTGACAACCTGATTGCCACGCCGCACGCCGCCGGTGGCACCCACGACACCCAACGCCGCAGTGCCACCCAAGTGGCCCAACAAGTGATTGACGTGTTGAACGGTGGTCCGGTGGCCCACCGCGTCGTCTGACATTTTTGAAACACCCCATGAACACCTCCCCCCTGACCGTGCTTGGCGTGGCCCACGACGCGCTGGACTTTGCCATGCCCGCCGAGGCCTGCGACTGCCACACCCATGTGTTTGGCCCCAGCGCCAATTACCCCCTGTCGCCCGAGCGCAACTACATGCCGGGCGACGCGCTGGTGAGCGACCTGCTGGCCTTGCACGATGGCTTGCAGATTGCCCGCGTGGTGATTGTTCACCCCAGCCCCTATGGCAGCGACAACGCCTGCACGCTGGACGCGTTGCGGGTGTTGGGTCCGCGTGGACGCGGCGTGGCGGTGATCGACGCCCACACCACCGACACACAGCTGCAGGCCATGCACGCCGTGGGTGTGCGCGGTATTCGCCTCAACCTAGAAACCAGCGGCATCCACGACCCCGACTACGCCGCCCAACAACTGCGCTGGGCCGCCGCCCGCGTGGCACCGCTGGGCTGGCATTTGCAAATGTTCACCAACCTCAGCGTGATGGCGTCTTTGCGCGGGGTGATCGAGACCTTGGACACGCCCGTGGTGTTTGACCACTTCTGTTTGGCCCGGGCCGAGTTGGGCACGTCACAGCCGCACGTTGACACCTTGCTGGCGCTGCTGGCGAGTGGACGTGTGTGGCTCAAACTCTCAGCCCCGCACCGGGTGTCGCAAGACCCCGACGGCGCGGCCATGACCGAGATGGCGCGCGCATTGATTGCCCACCAGCCCGACCGCTTGGTGTGGGGCAGCGACTGGCCGCATCCCGGGGGTCGCCCCGGTCAGCCGCGTCACCGTGACCAAGTCGAAGCGTTCAATGCCATCAACGACGGCCATGCGCTCAACCGCTTGGCCGCGTGGGTGGACGACGCCGCCACGCTGCGCCAAATACTTGCCACCAACCCTGCGCGCTTGTACAACTTCTGAGTCGCCCACCACCCGCCACACCGTGCCGCTTATGTCTTTGCCCCCCACACCTTCTGAGTTGCAAACCACCTGGCACCGCACCGAAGCGGCGGCGTCTCGGCGACGGTTTACCCACTGGCTGCTGGCCTCGTCGCTCGGTGCAGGCGCACTCTGCGAGACACCCAAGGCCTTGGCGCAAGACAACAAACCGCTGCGCATCGTGGTGCCATTTGCGCCCGGGGGCAGCAACGACATCGTGGGGCGCAGCATCGCGCAGCAACTCACGGCCCGCCTCAAGCGCAGCGTGATTGTGGAAAACCGCCCCGGCGCCGGTGGCGCGATGGGCACCGAGATGGTGGCGCGCGCCGAGCCCGACGGCAACACGCTGGTGCTGATCTCGTCGACCTACACCATGAACGCCTCGATCATGAAGCTCAGCTACGACCCGGTGAAGTCGTTCATCCCGGTGGCGATGCTGGGCATGGGTCCGAGCGTGATCGCGGTGGCGGCAGACCTGCCCGTCAACGCCATCAAAGAGTTGGTGGAGTACTCCAAAAAGAACGCGGGTAAGGTGTTTTTTGGCTCGGCAGGCGTGGCCAGTTTTCAGCACTTCGCCATCGAGTTGTTCATGCAACGCAGCGGTGCCGTGCTGAGCGTGGTGCACTACAAAGGCGGCGGGCCAGCCTTGGTGGACTTGGCGGCAGGCCACGTGCAGGTGTCCTTGGGCAGCTTGATTCAGATGCAAACCTTTTTGCGCGCGGGCAAGATCAAACTGCTGGCCGTGGCCGGCCCGAAACGGGTGGACCTGATCCCCAACGTGCCCACGCTGCGCGAGTCGGGCATCGACATGGAAGCCAGCAACTGGTGGGCGCTGCTGGCCCCAGCGGGCACGCCCATGCCCTTGGTGGACGCGCTGCACCGCGAAGTCAATGCGGTGTTGACCACGCCCGAGATGCACCAACGCTTTGCCTCGGAAGGGGCCGAGGCCCTACCACTCAAACGCAGCGAGTTGGAAAAACTCATCGCCGACGACACCGTCAAATGGGCGCAACTGGCCAAACAAACCGGCATCAAAGCCGAGTGAACGCAGACCTTCAGGAGACCTCCGATGACGCTTCATGTGCAAGCCATTCGCGCCGGATTTGGCGCTGAAATTTCAGGCCTGGATTTGACCCAGCCGCAAGATGCCGACACCCGCGCACAGCTCAACGCGCTGTTTGCCACCTACGCCGTGCTGGTGTTTCGCCAGCAACCCCTGACGCCGCCGCAGTTCATGCAAGCCGCCGAAATCTTTGGCCCCTTGACGCCGCAGCAAATCAAAAAGTTTGTGCTGCCCGACTACCCGTTGGTGGGCTACAACTCCACCCACGACTTGCCGCGCAAAAACGGCAAGCTGCAAGTACGTGGCGAGAACTACCACACCGACCACTCCAACGACTTGGCACCGCCCAAAGCCACCACCTTGGTGGCGGTGGAAATTCCGTCCCACGGCGGTGACACCCAGTTTGTCGATGCGCGCCAAGCGTTTGACGATTTGCCCGAGGCCATGAAGCAGCGCATCGTCGGCCTGCGCTCGCTGCATGTGCACCAAAGCAGCCGCAGCCCACGCAGCTTTGCCAAACTCAGCGAGGAAGAGATGGCCCGCATTCCGCGCACGCTGCAGCCCTTGGTGATTCGCCACCCCGACAGCGGACGGGCGGCGCTGTACCTCAACACCGGACGCATGGAAGGCGTTGAAGGCCTGGACGACGAGGCGGGTTACGCCTTGATTGAACAGCTCTACACCCACGCCACCCAGCCGCGCTACGAATACCGCCACCGCTGGCAAGTGGGTGACTTGGTGATTTGGGACAACCGCTCGGTGCTGCACCAAGCCAATGCCGACTACGACCCCGAGGAGTACCGCTACCTGTTGCGCATCATGCTGCAAGGCGCGCCCTTGCAGGCCTACGGCGCCAGCGCTTGAATCCCATGGTTGGACGGCGGGACGGCCAGTCGGGGCGAGGTTCCATGCAAATCGTAAATTGAATTTACGATTTGCATGATATAAACACAGAGCATTGATTTCATTGGGTTTTTTTACATTCAATGATGCCAAACATGTTCAAAGTGAACCCATCCAGAGGATAAGCGCCATGATTCCAAGAGATGCCGCCGCCGAACTGCTGTCGCTGAGCCAAGGCTTTGCGGTGCTGCTGATCACTGGGCCGAGGCAGTCGGGCAAAACCACGCTGGCGCAAATGGTGTTTCCAGACAAGCCGTATTGCAGCCTAGAAAACCCCGAAGTGCGCGAATTTGCACGCACCGACCCACGGCGATTTTTAGGACAATTTGAAGAGCACGGGGCTATCTTGGACGAAGTGCAGCGCGAACCGCAATTGCTGTCTTGGCTGCAAGGCATGGTGGACGCGCGTGCGCGCATGGGAGACTTTGTGCTCACCGGTTCGGCGCAGTTTGATTTGCTGGCGGGTGTCACCCAGTCGCTGGCAGGTCGCGTGGGACGCATTGAGCTGTTGCCGCTGAGTTTACATGAGATGGCACAACACCGTGGCCTGAATGCGCTGCAAGCCCAGGGGCTGGACGCCTTGCTGTGGACCGGCAGTTACCCCAGCTTGTACGGCGAGCGCCAGATCAGCCCCACGCAATGGGCCAGCAACTATGTGGCCACCTACGTCGAGCGCGATGCGCGCCAACTGCTGAACGTGCGCGACTTGAGCCTGTTTCAGCGCTTCATCAAACTCTGCGCTGCGCGCTCGGGCCAAGTCTTGAATGCCGCCGCTTTGGGCGCTGATGCCGGCATCAGCGCCCAAACGGCTAGGCAATGGTTATCGGTGCTGGAGGCGAGCTACCTGGTCAAGCTGGTTGCGCCGTATCACAACAACTTTGGCAAACGCTTGGTCAAAGCGCCCAAGCTGTATTTCTTAGACACCGGCCTGCTGTGCTATTTGCTGGGCATCCACACGCCACAAGCCTTGCACACCCACGCTGCACGCGGCGCGATTTTTGAAACTTGGGTGCTCGCCGAATTACTCAAGCGCGACTACAACCGTGGCCTGACTTCTGCCGTGCATTACTGGCGCACCGTGGCCGAGCGCGAAATAGATTTTGTGCAAGACACCCCACAAGGCCTGCATCTGCTGGAAGTCAAGTCCGGCGAAACCGTGGCCTCAGACTGGTTCAAAGCCCTGCATGCGTTCCCCGGCCCCGTGGCCCAGCGCAGCCTGATTCACGGTGGCGCTCAGCATTACGAACGTGAGGGTGTGCAGGTGCTGCCGTGGTGGGGTGTATGAGGCTGCATGCAGCTGCGATAGGTACCGATCGTGTCATCAGTTTTCGCAAAGCCAATCCCAGAGAGGTCAACAGCGATGAGCAAACGCACCCCACTGTGCGTCAGACCAGCAGCTTGCTCAAATGTCGTAGGGCGGGTAGCCCGAGTTTTTACCCTCGGCTTGCAGCAGGCGAATCATGGCCGGCCACTCCAGCACGCCATAGGGACGGCGTGTGCCGGGTTGGTACAGATGTGCGGTGTGTGCCAACACCTCGGGCGAAGGCAGGGTCAGCTCGGTGCGGGCGGCCATGGCGTCGACCTGCGCACGGCACGACATTTCCAACTGGTACATGGTGTTGAAGGCTTGCTGGATGGTGGCGCCACAGGTGAGCAAGCCGTGGTTGCGCAAGATCATGGCGTCGTGGGCTCCCAGGTCTTGCACCAAGCGCACGCGCTCGGCCAAGTCAATCGCCGGGCCTTCAAAGTCGTGGTAACCGATGTGGCCCACAAAGCGGATGGAGGTTTGCGTCATCGGCAACAAGCCGCATTGCATGCTGGCCACCGCCATGCCCGCACGGGTGTGGGTGTGAATCACACAGCGCACATCGGCACGCGCTTCGTGAATGCAGCCGTGGATCACATAGCCGGACTTGTTGATGCCGTAATCGGTGTCGGGCTGGCTGATGATCTGACCTGAGGCGTCGATTTTCACCAAGCTCGAGGCGGTGATTTCTTTGTAGAGCAAGCCATAAAGGTTGATCAGCAAATGGTCGGTGCCTGGAATGCGCGCCGTGATGTGGTTGTAGATCAGGTCGGTCATGCCGAACTGGTCCATCAAGCGGTAGCAGGCGGCCAGCTCCACACGGGTTTGCCATTCTTCGGGCGACACGCTGTGCTCAAGACAAGGAAAGTCGGTGCTGTAGTTCATGGCGGTGCATGGGGTCAAAGTTCAAGCGCTTGCAACACGCGCTGCGGCGTGATGTCTTCCAGGCAACGGGTGTGGCCCAAGGGGCACACCCGCTCATAGCAGGGAGCGCAAGCCAGAGGGGGGTGGTAGTGGGCGTCCACACGCAGCCACAACACACGGGCTTTGTCGTTCAAAGGCGGCGTGTGCTCCGGGCTGGAGGAGCCATACACCGCCACTTGGCGCACACCAAAGGCGGCCGCGACGTGCATGAGGCCCGAGTCGTTGCTGACCACGCGGTAGGCCAAAGCGATCAAGGCAAAAGCTTGGACCAACGAGGTCTGCCCCGCCAAATTGATGCACTGACCGGGACGCGCCGCATTGGCTGCGCGCGCGATGTCATCGCACAGCGCATGTTCTTTGCTGGAGCCCAACAACAACACGGGCATGTCGAGCTGTGCCGCCAAGTCGGCAAAGTGGTGGGCGGGCCAACGCTTGGCAGGGCCGTACTCGGCACCGGGGGCAAACACCACATAGCTGTTGCGCGCCAGCGTGGGCATGTGGGGCATGCGCCCCACGTGCTCCAGCGCATCGCCGAGTTGGGCGCTGGGAAGTTTGAGCACGGGGCGCAAATCACCCCCCAGCTGCATGGACCCAGAAGTACCCAGCAAACTCAAGGCGGCGTAAAACTCCACCATCGGGGGGCGCACCTCGGCGTCTGGGTTGTCCAAGCGGTCGGTCAGCAGACCGAAACGCATCTCCCCGGTGTAGCCCAAACGTTGGGGGATGCCCGCCAGCCAGGGAATGAGCGCACTCTTGAGGGAATTGGGACACACATAGGCCACGTCAAAACGTGACCTCAATGCGCGGGCCATGGCCCAACGGCCCTGCCATTGCAGGCCACCGTGCTGGAATGGAAATTCAACCACCTCGGCCACGCACGGCATGGCGCGGTAGACCGGGGCCACCCAAGGCAAAGCGCCCACTGTGAGGCGTTCGCCGCGTGCGGCCAAGCGCCGCAGCAAGGGCTCTGTCATCACCGCGTCGCCAATCCATTGCGGCGCGATGACGAGGGCGTTTTTAGTGGTGGCCGCCAACGTGCTCGCCGGCTTTGAGGTGGTACTCGGTACCGCAATAGGGGCACTTGGCTTGGCCCGTTTTGGCCACATCCAAGTACACCTTGGGATGGCTGCTCCAAAGGGTCATGTCGGCTTTGGCGCTGGGGCAAAACACGCCGCCATGGCCATTGAGGTCTTTGGCCAGGAGTTCAACTGAATGTGTCATGTGTTCAGTCCCTCACATCAGACTTGGGTCAACCAATGGGCGTATTTGGGGTTGCGGCCATTGACGATGTCAAAGAACGCGGTTTGGATTTTTTCGGTGATCGGGCCGCGGCTGCCCACATAGCCTTCTTTGCCGAGTTCGATGCGGTCGAGCTCACGAATCGGCGTGACTTCGGCGGCCGTGCCGGTGAAGAAGGCCTCGTCGGCGATGTACACCTCGTCGCGGGTGATGCGCTTTTGCACAATCTCCAGCCCCAGGTCTTTGGCGATGTGGAACACCGTGTTGCGGGTGATGCCGTTGAGGGCACCGGCCGACAAATCGGGGGTGTAGATCACGCCGTCTTTGACCACAAAAATGTTTTCGCCAGCGCCTTCAGACACAAAGCCCGAGGTGTCGAGCAACAGGGCTTCGTCGTAACCCTCGTCGGTGACTTCCATGTTGGCCAAGATCGAGTTGGTGTAGTTGCTCACCGCCTTGGCTTGCGTCATGGTGATGTTGACGTGGTGACGCGTGTAGCTGCTGGTCTTGACGCGGATACCGCGCTTCATGCCTTCTTCGCCCAGGTACGCGCCCCAGGTCCAGGCCGCCACCATCAAGTGGATGGTGTTGCCCTTGGGGCTGACGCCGAGCTTTTTGTCGCCAATCCAAGTCAGCGGACGGATGTAGCCGCTTTCCAGTTTGTTCTCACGCACCACGGCGCGTTGGGCCTCGTTGACCTGTTCTTTGGTGAACGGGATGGCCATGCGCAAAATTTTGGCGCTGTTGAACAAGCGGTCGGTGTGCTCTTGCAAGCGAAAGATCGCCGTGCCTTGGGCGGTTTGGTAAGCCCGCACACCTTCAAACGCACCGCAACCGTAGTGCAGGGTGTGCGACAGCACGTGGATCTTGGCATCGCGCCACTCCACCATCTGGCCATCCATCCAAATCTTGCCGTCACGGTCAGACATTGAGGGGATTACGACGCTCATGGGGTTTCCTTTGGACTTGGGGTGTGGGGGCTGGGCCGATCCAGCCTAGCGTTTGATTTTAGCGAGGGCTTGAACCTCGCTGCGGGGTGGCCCTGCGGCTCACGCCTTGGCGGTCACATCCGTGACCTCTGGGGCTGCCAGTGCTGGCGCGTCATGGCCTGGCTCAGCCTCTGGCCGCGTGAGCACCCAACTTTGCAACTTGCCGTGCAAGAAGGTGCAGCGCACCACCGACTCGGAGCCATCGCGCCAGGCGAAGACTTCGGGTTGGACGTCTTTTTCGGTCTCCAACTGGCCCAGGGCGCGGGTCATGGCGATGGCGTGCATCAAACTCAAACCGGGTTTGAGCTTGGCATTGAGCATGACCGCGCTGTCCACATAGCCGATCGGGCGCTTGCTGGCGCGCTTCATGATTTGCACCAAGCGGGTGAAGTACAAGAGCAACCACATCACGCCACCCGTGAAGACCATGGCCACACCCATCCACTGCATGGATTGCCAAGCCCAGGCGGTCAGGCCCACGGCGCCTATCGGTATCAAATATCGTTGAAAGTTCATGGGCGTATTGTCTCAGGCCCGTGATCAACCGGTCGTCTTTGCCCCCACCGCGCGCACCTGCAGCGCGTTCGGGCCCGCGTCAACCCAGCGAGCGCACCAAGCCAATTGCCTCATCGACACGCTCGACCGGGTGCAGGGTCATGCCCTCGATGGGTTTTTTGGGCATGTTGGCTTTGGGAATGACGGCCACGGTGAAGCCCAGTTTGGCGGCTTCTTTCAAGCGCTCTTGACCGCGCGGTGCCGGACGCACCTCGCCCGCCAAGCCCACCTCGCCAAAGGCTATGAAGCCCTGGGGCAAGGGCTTGCCACGCAAGCTGCTTTGAATAGCCAGCATGACGGCCAAGTCGGCGGCGGGCTCGCTGATGCGCACGCCGCCCACGGCGTTGACGAACACGTCTTGGTCCATGCACGCCACGCCAGCATGGCGGTGCAGCACCGCCAGCAACATGGCCAAACGGTCGCGGTCCAAGCCCACGCTCAAGCGACGTGGCGAGGGCCCGCCGGTGTCGACCAAGGCCTGGATTTCCACCAGCATCGGGCGGGTGCCTTCCAGCGTGACCAACACACAGCTGCCGGGCACGGGCTCGGGGTGTTGGCTCAAGAAAATCGCGCTGGGGTTGCTCACCCCTTTGAGGCCTTTTTCGGTCATGGCGAAGACGCCAATTTCGTTGACCGCGCCAAAGCGGTTTTTGATGGCGCGCACCAGCCGGTAGGTGGAGTGGGTGTCGCCCTCAAAGTACAGCACGGTGTCGACCATGTGTTCCAACACACGCGGCCCAGCCAAGGCGCCTTCTTTGGTGACGTGGCCGACCAACACCACCGCCGTGCCAGTGGACTTGGCCATGCGGGTGAGGTGGGCCGCGCATTCGCGCACCTGCGCCACCGAGCCGGGGGCGCTGGTGAGTTGCTCGGAATACACGGTTTGGATCGAGTCCATCACCACCACCGCAGGCTTGAGTTTGTCGACCGTGGCCAGCACTTTTTCCAGCAGGGTTTCGGCCAACACCTGCACCTGGCTGTGGTCCAGCCCCAAACGGCGCGAGCGCAGCGCGACTTGGGCCGCCGACTCTTCGCCCGTCACATACAAGGTGGCCATGCCGCTGCGCTGCAAGCCGTCCATGGCTTGCAGCAACAAGGTGGATTTGCCAATGCCGGGGTCGCCGCCAATCAGCACCACGCCGCCATCGACCATGCCGCCACCGAGCACCCGGTCCAACTCTTCTTGGCCGGTGGGGGTGCGCGCCACGTCGTGGGCTTCGATGTCAGACAAGGTGGCCACCTCGGCACTGGGCGCGAGTGCAGCCATGCCGGCGTAGCGGTTTTTGCTGCCCGAGCCCGCCGACTCGACCGCGCTCTCCAAGAGGGTGTTCCAGGCGTTGCAGCTGGGGCATTTGCCGAGCCATTTGGGGCTGGTGCCGCCGCATTCGGTGCAGACGTAGTGGGTTTTTTCTTTGGCCATGGTGCGTTCTGAGTTGCCGAGAGTGTGCCTCAAGCCTGGCTCAGCCCTCGCGCCAAGCAGCGATCAAGGCTTGGGTGATGTCGGCAGCGGGCAACGCGCGCGCACCGCTGGCGTTTTGACCTGCCCACAAGGGGCTGAAGTCGCTGCGCTGTTGCGCCTCTGCGGCCGCTCGCAAGGGCGCAATGGCCGCTGTGGCCAAGGGAAACGCAGGTGCGACGCTGCTGAGGGGGCCGATCTCGCGCATCAGGCGGTTCACGATGCCCCGGGCCGGACGGCCACTGAAAAGGTTGGTCAGCGCCGTGTGTTGCGCCTCGGGCGACTGCAAAGCGGCGCGGTGCAAGGCGCTGGTGGTGGCCTCGTCGCTGCACAAATACCCGGTGCCCACTTGCACGGCACTCGCACCCAAGGCCTTGGCAGCCCTCACACTGGCCGCGTCTGGGATGCCGCCCGCAGCGATCACTGGCACACGCACGGCGCGAACAAGGTGAGGCAGTAATGCAAACGTGCCCATCTGACGCGTCAAGTCGTCGCTCAAAAACATGCCCCGGTGGCCGCCTGCCTCGAGACCTTGGGCAATGATGGCGTCCACGCCACGCGCTTGCAACCACAAGGCTTCTTCCACGGTGGTGGCCGTTGACCACACCAGGCCGCCCCAAGCTTGGATGCGTTCAACCATGGGGGCCTGCGGCAAACCAAAATGAAAACTCACCACCGCTGGCTTGAACGCTTCGAGCACATCTGCGGCTTCACTGCCATAGGGCACGCGGCCCGCACCCTCGGGAATCTGGGTCGGATCCAACCCCATCTCTGCGTAATACGGCGCCAGCAGTTGGTGCCAGTGCGCCAGCCGCGTTGCATCAGGCCTGGGTGTGTCGTGGCAAAAAAAGTTGACGTTGTAAGCGCGGCTCGTGGCGCTTTGCAAGGCATGCAATTGAGCCTCTAACTGCTGCGGGGTCAGCATGGCGGCGGGCACCGCACCCAAGCCCCCAGCGTTGCAAACAGCAGCGGCCAATCGGTGGTCTTGCGAACCGGCCATCGGGGCTTGCACGATGGGCGCTTTCAGGTCCAGTCGGTTCATGAAGAAGGTCATCGGCTCACTTTAGTACAGGGTTGCCCCGGTTGACAGCCCCGTTTGATTTATTTAATGTATTAACTAATTTCAACCGCTGTACCCCCCATGCGCCAACCCTTTGTCCATCGCAACCTGCCACGTTTGCTGCTGCAAGCGCGCGAATCGGTGATGGCCCACACCCGCCCCGGCTTGCGCAGCCACGGCTTGAGCGACCAGCAGTGGCGGGTGCTGCGCGTGCTGGGCGAAGACCACGGCAACGGGGGCCAAGGCGTGGAAACCGGACGCATTGGGCGCGAGGCCTTCATCACCGGCCCCAGCCTGAGTGGCGTGCTCACGCGCATGGAGCGCGATGGCTTGGTGCAGCGCCAGCGCGATGCCAGCGACCAACGCCGCACTGTGGTGAGACCCACCGCCTTGGGGCTGCAACGCGTGGACACCTTGTCGCACACCATCGAAGCGCACTACCAAACCATGGAGCAGCACTTGGGCAAAACCAAACTGGCCCAGCTGTATGCCTTGCTCGACGAGGTGATCGCGCTCGACCTGCCGCCCACAGACTGAACGCAACGCCGCCCACCCTTCACACCCCAGACCTATGACCGCCCACATCCCCTCCCCCGACCTGCCCATCCATGGCACGGTCTACGGCGTCTTGCTCAACAGCCAGGCCGAATGGCAAGTGGCCGCCCCCCTGATGAGCAACGCGCCCTACCAAGCGCCGCCCAAAGCGCCGGTGCTTTACATCAAGACCGCCAACACCTGGACCTTGAGCGAACATGCCATCGCCGTGCCCTCTCACGTGAGTGCGGTGGAGATCGGCGCCACGCTCGGCGTGGTGCTCAGCGAGGAAGGCGCGCTGCGCGGCTATGTGTTGCTCAACGACCTGTCGGTGCCGCACAGCGTGGCCGAGCAAGGCTTTTACCGCCCGCCCGTGAAATACAAATGCATCGATGGGTTTTTAGGGGTGGGCGCCCAGCTGTTGCCTGCGGTTGATTTGCCCGCCCCCCACGCCATCACGCTGCAAGTGCGCATCAACGGCACGCTGCGCCAAACGGTGCAGCTCGGCCAGATGCGCCGCCGGTTGCCCCAGCTGTTGGCCGATGTGGGCGAGTTCATGACCTTGCAAGCCGGGGATGTGCTGATGCTGGGCCTAGACATTTGCCACGACGGCCCTGAGTCCGGACACCGACCGCATGCCGTGGTGGGCGACGTGGTGGAAATTGATGCACCCGGCGTGCCGGGCTTAGGCGTCTTGCGCCACCACTTGATCGGAGCTGTGGCATGAAACACGCACGCGTGATCTACCAACACCAGACCCACGACGCCACCGAGCGCGACGGCCAGCTGCTGCTCGACGATGGACGCTGCGTGGCTTTTGACGCGGTGCGCTGGCTGCCGCCCTTGGCCCCGGTGGCGCGCCCGCGCACGGTGCTGGCGCTGGGCTTGAACTATGCCGACCACGCCAAAGAGCTGGCCTTCAAAGAACCACCCAAAGAGCCCTTGGTGTTTGTCAAAGGCGAGGCTGGGTTGATCGGCCACCACGAACACACGCTGCGGCCCAATGAAGTGACGTTCATGCACTACGAGTGCGAGCTGGCGGTGGTGATCGGCAAAACCGCCAAGCGGGTGCGCCGCAGCGATGCCTACGACTTTGTGGGTGGCTACAGCGTGGCCAACGACTACGCCATCCGCGATTACTTAGAGAACTGGTACCGCCCCAACATGCGGGTGAAAAACCGCGACACCTGCACACCGCTGGGGCCGTGGCGGGTCGATGCCACCTCGCTGCACCGTGACCATGGCGACCCGTCGAATTTGGCGCTGCAAACCACGGTGAATGGCCAGGTCACACAACGCGGCAACACCCGCGACATGATTTTTGATGTGCCCACCTTGATCGAATACCTCAGCGAGTTCATGACGCTCTACCCCGGGGACCTGATCTTGACCGGCACGCCCGACGGCGTGGTGGACTGCCAGCCGGGCGATGTGATCGTGACCGAAATCGAAGGCCTTGGCGCGCTCACCAACACCATCGCAGCGGCACCAGCGCGCCTGTAACACCCCATATTTGGAGACAGCCATGAAGACCATCGACCACCTCATCAACGGCCAATCGGTGAGCCACGGCCCGCGCTTTGAAACCCTCAACCCCGCGACCCAAGAGGTGTTGGCCGAAGTGGCCAGCGGGGGCGAGGCCGAAGTCAACGCAGCAGTGGCCGCCGCCAAAGCCGCCTTTCCCAAATGGGCCAACACGCCCGCACCCGAACGCGCCAAGGTGATGCGCCGTTTGGGCGAGCTGATCACCCAGCACGTGCCCGAGATCGCCCAGACCGAAACCCAAGACTGCGGCCAGGTGATTGCCCAAACCGGCAAGCAACTGGTGCCGCGTGCGGCGGACAACTTTTCGTACTTTGCCGAAATGTGCACGCGGGTCGATGGCCACACCTACCCCACCCCGACCCACCTGAACTACACGCTGTTTCACCCGGTGGGCGTGTGCGCGCTGATCAGCCCATGGAACGTGCCCTTCATGACCGCCACCTGGAAGGTGGCGCCGTGTTTGGCGTTTGGCAACACAGCGGTGCTCAAGATGAGCGAGCTCTCGCCCATGAGCGCCGCACGCTTGGGCGAGTTGGCGCTGGAAGCTGGCGTGCCCCCCGGCGTGCTGAACTTGGTCCACGGTTACGGCAAAGATGCGGGCGAACCGCTGGTGGCGCACCCCGATGTGCGCGCCATTTCGTTCACCGGCTCCACCGCCACCGGCAACCGCATTGTGCAAACCGCCGGCCTGAAAAAATTCAGCATGGAGCTGGGCGGCAAGTCGCCCTTTGTGGTGTTTGAAGACGCCGACCTCGAGCGCGCCATGGACGCGGCCGTGTTCATGATCTTCTCCAATAACGGTGAGCGCTGCACGGCGGGCAGCCGCATCTTGGTACAGCAAAGCATCTACGCCGACTTTGTGGCCCAGTTCACCGAACGCGCCAAGCGCATCCGCGTGGGCGACCCGCTGGATGAAGCCACGGTGGTGGGCCCGATGATCAGCCAAGCCCATTTGGCCAAGGTGCGCAGCTACATCGACCTCGGCCCCAAAGAAGGCGCCACACTGCTGTGCGGCGGGCTCGACCGCCCTTCGTATGCGCCTGAACTGCCCGCCCACGTGGCACGCGGCAACTATGTGTGGCCCACGGTGTTTGCCAATGTGGACAACCGCATGAAGATCGCGCAAGACGAAATTTTTGGCCCCGTGGCCTGCCTGATTCCGTTCAAAGACGAAGCGCATGCCATTGCCCTGGCCAACGACATTGCCTACGGCCTGAGCAGCTATGTGTGGACCGAGAACATTGGCCGCGCCCACCGCGTGGCCGCTGCGGTGGAAGCGGGCATGTGCTTTGTGAACAGCCAAAACGTGCGCGATTTGCGCCAGCCCTTTGGGGGCACCAAAGCCAGCGGCACCGGACGCGAAGGCGGCACCTGGAGTTACGAGGTGTTTTGCGAACCCAAAAACGTGGCGGTGTCGATGGGCAGCCACCACATTCCGCATTGGGGCGTGTGATGGGACAGCTCGCCCTCGCCGCCAAGATCACCCACGTGCCCAGCATGTACCTGAGCGAGTTGCCAGGCCCACGCCACGGCACGCGCCAAGACGCCATTGCGGGACACCAAGACATCAGCCGCCGTTGCCGCGCCCTGGGCGTGGACACGCTGGTGGTGTTTGACACCCACTGGTTGGTGAATGCGAATTACCACCTCAACTGCGCGCCCCATTTCAAAGGCCAGTACACCAGCAACGAGTTGCCACACTTCATCAGCAACATGGCCTTTGAGTCGCCCGGCAATCCGGCGTTGGGGCACTTGCTGGCGCGCGTGTGCAACGAGCACGGGGTGGAAACTTTGGCCCACGATGCCACCACCTTGGCCCCTGAATACGGCACGCTGGTGCCGCTGCGCTACATGAATGCCGACCAGCACTTCAAGGTGGTGTCGGTGTCGGCCCTGTGCATGGCGCATTACTTGAATGACAGCGCGCGCCTGGGCTGGGCCATGCGCCAGGCGGTGGAGCAGCACTACGACGGCCGGGTGGCGTTTTTGGCCAGCGGTTCGCTGAGCCACCGCTTCGCACAAAACGGACTGGCGCCTGAGTTCGCTTTCAAAATTTGGAGCCCTCTGTTGGAAAAGCTCGACGCACAAGTCATCCGCATGTGGCAGATGGGCGAATGGGCGGCGTTTTGCGAGATGCTGCCCGAGTACGCGAGCAAAGGCCATGGCGAAGGCTTCATGCACGACACCGCCATGCTGTTGGGTGCCTTGGGTTGGTCGGGCTACGACGGCGCAGCCGAGGTCATCACCCCTTACTTTGGCGCTTCGGGCACGGGGCAAATCAACGCCGTGTTTCCCGTCACCCCCCAAGACGGCTCACGCATCCCCGCCGCACAAGCCAGTGCCGCCCATGCCTACCAAGCGTTTGGCCGTTTGTAAGATCCACCGTCTTTTGTTTGCACGCCCATGCCACACCTCGTCATCCTCTACACCGGCCAACTCGACCACGAGACCGACATGACCCAGCTGTGTCGCCGCTTGGCCGACACCATGCTCACGGTGCGCGACGAAGCGGGCGAGCGCGTGTTTCCGACCGGCGGGGTGCGTGTGTTCGCCTACCCAGCGGCGCATTACGCCGTGGCCGACGGCAGCGGCGACCATGGCTTTGTGTATCTGAACTTGCGCATGGGCAAAGGCCGCAGCGAGGCGGCCCAACACCATGCGGGCCAACTTTTGCTCGCCGCCGCCAAAGCCCACTTTGCCGATCTGTTGACGCGCCGCCATGTGGGCATCACCTTGCAAATCGACGTGGGCCTGCCCGTGTTCGATGGGCGCATTGGCAACCTGCACCCGCTGTTCGCGCCCAGCACTTGAACCCCCCTCACGTCCATCCTTCTTTTCTTCACCTCACAAGGTCACCATGCAAACTCCTACCAACCTTTTCAAACAAGCACTCCACCACAAACAAGCGCAAATTGGGTTGTGGATGGGGCTGGGCAACGCCGTCACCACCGACATCTGCGCAGGTGCCGGTTTTGACTGGCTGGTGATCGATGGCGAGCACGGCCCCAACGACCTGACCACCCTCTTGGCCCAGTTGCAAACCGTGGCGGCCTACCCCAACTCGCACCCGGTGGTGCGCATTCCGCACCACGACCCGGCCTTGATCAAACAAGTGCTGGACTTGGGCGCCACCACGTTGCTGGTGCCCATGGTGGACACCGCAGAACAAGCGGCCGCGATTGTGCAGGCCAGCCGCTACCCACAAGACGATGGCCAAGGTGGCATCCGAGGCATGGCAGGCACGCGCGCCTCGCGCTGGGGGCGCTACCCCAACTACGGCAAAGAAGCCAACGCGCAAATCTGTGTCCTGGTGCAGGCTGAAACGCGCGAAGCGCTCAAGAACCTCGACGCGATTGCCGCCACACCGGGCGTGGATGGGGTGTTCATCGGCCCCGCCGATTTGTCGGCTTCCATGGGGCACATCGGCAACCAAACCCACCCCGACGTGCAAGCCGCCATCGTGGACGCGATCGCGCGCATTCGCCAAGCGGGCAAAGCGCCAGGCATCTTGATGGGTGACGAAACCTTGGCGCGTCAGTACCTGGCACTCGGTGCCTTGTTTGTGGCGGTGGGCGTGGACAGCATGATCTTGGCGCGCCAAACCTCGGCGCTGGTGGCCAAATACAAAGAGGGCTTGGGCGCTGCAGCGCCTGCCAGCACCAAAGGCCAGGTGTACTGAGCGAGCCATCATGAGCCAACGTTTTCACCCCGACGAATGGACCGCCCGCGTCGAGCTGGCGGCTTGCTACCGCGTGTTCGCCATGCTGGGCTGGACCGAGATGATTTACAACCACCTCACCGTGCGCTTGCCGCACAGTGTGAGCGGGGACGACAAGCAGTTTTTGATCAACCCGTTTGGCCTGCACTACAGCGAGGTCACAGCCAGCAACTTGGTGAAGATCAACCTGCAAGGCGAGGTGCTGGACGGCTCCACACACCGCGTCAACCCCGCAGGCTTTGTGGTGCATGCCACCTTGCACGGCGGCATTGACGGCGCGCATTGCGTGATGCACACCCACACCACCGCTGGGGTGGCCGTGGCCAGCTTGCAAGGTGGTCTGTCGCAAAGCAATTTTTATTCGGCGCAGCTGCACGACATGGTGGCGTACCACGACTTTGAAGGCATCACCATCCATGCCGACGAGGGGCCTCGTGTGTTGCACAGCATTGGCCACAAGCAAGCCGTGATTTTGCGCAACCATGGCCTGCTGGCTTGGGGCCACTCAGTGCCCGAAACTTTTGCGATTTTGTGGACGCTGCAACGCGCCTGCGAAATCCAACTCGCCACGCTGAGCATGGGCGCGCCCATTGCCGTGCCCGAAGCCGTGGCCGCCAAGTGCACCCGCGACTCGCTGCAATTCGACCGCCAGCATGGGGGCGCTGGGGTGGATGTGTTTGAGGCCTTGGTGCGTCAGGTGGACCGCATCGACGCGGGGTACCGGCAATGATGTTTTCCAAGGTATGCATGTATGGCGCAGGCGCCATTGGTGGTTGGATTGGCGCACGCGTGGGGCAGCTGCCCGGCGTGCAGTTGTCGGTGGTGGCACGGGGCGACACCCTGCGGGCGCTGCAACAACACGGTCTGCGCTTGCGCAGCGGCGACGCCACCCACACCGTGGCTGCGCAGGTGAGCGCACAGCCTGCTGAATTGGGCGTGCAAGACTTGGTGGTGGTGGCGGTCAAAGCACCGGCCTTGCCCGAGGTGGCGCGTCAGATTGCGCCGCTGATCGGGCCACACACGGTGGTGCTGACGGCCATGAACGGCGTTCCCTGGTGGTTTTTGCAGCAGTTTGGGGGTCGACATGCCAACACACCGCTGGCCAGCGTGGACGCCGATGGCAGCATTGCGCGCGCCATTCCTGCGCCCCACGTCATCGGAGGGGTGGTGCACGGGAGTTGTTCGGTGCCATCGCCGGGGCTGGTGCAACACCATTTTGGCAATGGTTTGATCGTGGGCGAGCCCTCGGGGGCGCTGAGCGAGCGTGCCCAAGCCCTGCAGGCGCTGCTGGCCCAAGCGGGCTTTGATGCGAGTCTGTCGCCTCACATTCAAAAAGACGTTTGGTACAAGCTCTGGGGCAATATGAGCGTGAATCCGGTGAGCGCGCTGACCGGGGCCACCACGGACAAAATTCTGGCGGACCCTCTGGTGCGCCAGTTCATTTCGAGCGTGATGCTGGAGGCCAAAGACATTGGCGCTCAGATAGGCCTGGCCATTGAGCAATCGCCCGACGACCGCCATGCGGTCACGCGCAAACTTGGCGCCTTCAAAACCTCGATGTTGCAAGACGTGCAAGCCCACCGCGCGGTGGAGCTTGATGCACTGGTGGGCGCCGTGCACGAGTTGGGTCAGATCACCGGCGTGGCCACGCCCTTCACCGACGCCCTGATGGGCTTGGCGCGTTTGCAAGCGCAGGGCTTGGGGCTTTACCCAGCCTCTGGTGCGTGACGGGCGCGCCAGCGCGGCCACAACACATTGAGCGCCAAGCCTGCCATCAATCAGTCCCAAACAGCCATTGGCAGCAAGGCCAGCAGCAGGTGACGCAAGGGCACGCGCGTGCCTCAGTCGACTTGAAAACCAACGCGCGCACTCACCGCACACATCAGCTCGTACCCCACGGTGCCTGCGGCCTGGGCCACCTCGTCGATGGGCAGCACGGCGCCACTGGAGGCGCGTCCCCACAAGGTCACTTCGCTGCCAAAGCCTGCTTGCGGGCAAGGCGTGAGATCGACCGCCAACATGTCCATGCTCACGCGCCCCAAGGTGCGGGTGCGCACCCCGTCCACCAACACCGGCGTGCCCGTGAGGCAGTGGCGTGGGTAGCCATCGGCATAACCGCACGCCACCACGCCCATGCGCAATGCCCTGTCCGCTGTGTAGGTGGAGCCATAGCCCACGCTGTCGCCAGCTTGCAAGTCTTGCATCGCAATGACTTGGCTGCGCAAGCTTTGGGTGGGCTGCACATTCCAGTGCGCCAGGTCGTGCTCAGGAAAGTCGGGCGCGCTGCCATAGAGCACGATGCCAGGGCGCACCCAGTCGGCGGCCACTTCAGGCGCATGCGCGTGGCGCAGCGAAGCCGCGCTGTTGGCGGTGCTGCGCTCGCCCGGCAGGTCTTGGGTGGCACGGGCAAAGACCGCCATTTGGTCGGCCACGCCTCGCGGGCCATCGGCATCGCTGAAGTGGGTGACGAAAGAAATTTCTTCCACTTGCGGCAGCTGGTTCAAGCGATTCCACGCCGAACGAAAGCGCAAGGGCGTGAAACCCAAACGGTTCATGCCGCTGTTCATTTTGAGAAAGACCCGGTGCGGCACCTGCGTTTTATGCCGGCTGAGCATGTCGATTTGTTCGTCGCAATGCACCGTGTGCCACACATCCAAGCGCGAACACAGTTCCAAGTCGCGGGCGTCAAAAACGCCTTCTAACAGCCAGACCGGGCCGCGCCAACCCAAAGCGCGCACGCGTTGGGCCTCGTCCAAATCCAGCAGGGCAAAGCCATCCGCACCCCGCAGCCCCTCAAAAACACGCTCAATGCCATGGCCGTAGGCATTGGCTTTGACCACCGCCCAGACCCGCGCATCAGGTGCTGACAAACGCACTTGCTGCAAGTTGTGGCGAAGGGCTTGGGTGTGAACGAAGGCGTGTATCGGGCGGGGCATGGTCAATATTGTGGCACCCGCGTGATATAACCAAAGTGTTGCGAGTTATAAGAAAGAGGAGTTCGCATGCCAAGTGCTTGGGGCACTGGCGTGCACATGTTTCATGAAGCGCGGTTTCTACACCATCATGTCGGCCCAGTTTTTCAGTTCGTTGGCCGACAACGCGTTGTTTGTCACCGCGGTTGAACTCCTCAAGGCCGATGGCGCGGCCGAATGGCAGCGCGCGGCCTTGGTGCCCATGTTTGCGTTGTTTTATGTGGTGCTGGCGCCCTTCGTGGGGGCTTTTGCCGACTCACAGCCCAAAGGCCAGGTGATGCTGATGAGCAACGGCATCAAAGTGATTGGCTGCTTGATGATGTTGGTGGGTGTGCACCCGCTGGCCGCGTATGCCGTGGTGGGCTTGGGCGCTGCCGCTTATTCACCCGCCAAGTACGGCATCTTGACCGAGTTGTTGCCGTCCTCACAATTGGTCAAGGCCAATGGCTGGATCGAGGGCTTGACGATCGCCTCCATCATCTTGGGCGTGCTGTTGGGCGGGCAGTTGGTCGGCCATTCGCTGTCGAGCACCTTGCTGTCCTTGGATGTGCCCTTCATCACCACCGGCATCGACACGCCCGCCGAAGCCGCCATTTGCTTGCTGGTGTTGATTTACGCGCTGGCCGCTTGGTTCAACACCCGCATTCCCTTGACCGGCGCGGCCCTCATGCCCATGCGCCTGGACCCCGAGAAAAGCATGGCACGCAATCTGTGGGCGTTGATCCCAGATTTTTGGCATTGCAACCAACGCCTGTGGCACGACAAGCTGGGCCAAATTTCTCTGGCCACCACCACCTTGTTTTGGGGCGTGAGTGGCAACCTGCGCTACATTGTGCTGGCCTGGAGTGCCGCGGCCTTGGGCTACACCACCACCCAGGCTTCGAGCTTGGTGGGCGTGGTGGCGATTGGCACGGCGGTGGGCGCGGTGGCCGCGTCGATGAAGATGCGTCTGGACCACGCCACCCGCCTGATGCCACTGGGCATCTTGATGGGCGTGTGTGTGATTGCCATGAACTTCATCGACAACTTGTGGGTTGCGGTGCCGTTCTTGATCGTGCTGGGTGGTTTGGGCGGCTTTTTGGTGGTGCCGATGAATGCCTTGTTGCAGCACCGTGGCCACAACCTGATGGGCGCTGGGCGTTCGATTGCGGTGCAAAACCTCAATGAGCAACTCTGCATCTTGATCTTGGGTGGCCTGTACACCTTCTTCACCAGCATGGGTTTGAGCGCCTTTGGTGCGATCACCGCGTTTGGCGTGCTGGTGGCTTATGTGATGTGGCTGATCAAACTCTGGCATGCGTCCAACCACGTCAAACACCGCGAAGAGTTGGCGCGCCTGATGCACATCGCGCGCAACGACGACTTGCACGGCTGAGGTGAACCACCCCCGTCTGCTGCCCGTTTTGGCCCTGGGCTTGAATGCCTTGGTGTGGGGCTTGTCATGGTGGCCTTTGCGTCAATTGCATGCCGACGGATTGCACCCCCTGTGGACCACCGCCTGTGTGTTCACCACCGCTTGGATCGGCATCACGTTGTGGCGGCCCTCGGCTTGGCAAGGCTTCCAACATCACCCCGAACTGTGGTGGCTGCTGGTGGCCTCCGGGCTGACCAATGTCGGCTTCAATTGGGCCGTGACCACGGGCGATGTGGTGCGTGTGGTGTTGCTGTTTTATCTGATGCCCACGTGGTCGCTGTTGTTGGCCTGGTGGTTGTTGGGCGAACGGCCCACGGCGGCGGCGCTGGCACGCATGGTCTTGGCCTTAGGCGGGGTGGTGCTGGTGCTCAAAACACCCGATGCGCCCTGGCCTGTGGTGGAGTCTCTGGCCGATGTGCTGGCTTTGCTGGCTGGTTTGTGCTTTGCCCTGACCAATGTGTTGCTGCTGCGCTTGCAGCACACCCCTGAATCGTCCCGCATGGTGGCGATGTTTGGTGGCGGCGCGCTGATGGCACTGCTGTGTGCAGCAGCAGCGCAATCGACCGGTATCTTGCCAGTGGTGGTGTGGCATGTCGCAGCTTGGTGGCCTTGGGTCTTGCTGCTGACCTTGGCTTTTTTGATCGGCAACTTGGTGCTGCAATATGGCGCCGCCCGCTTGAGTGCGCACACCACCTCGATGGTCATGCTCGCCGAGGTGGTGTTTGCCAGCGTGTCGTCGGTGAGCCTGGGGGCGTCAACGCTGACCTGGCAAGTTGCACTGGGTGGGGGCCTCATCGTGTTGGCGGCTTTGCTCGCGTCCCAAGCCCACAACCCGCACAATGGAGGCTCGCCGTTGCCCAGCGAACCCACGCTGTGAATGGCCTCTTGAAAGGATGCTTCCATGACCCACCCACTGACCCACTTCACTGCCGATCGCATTGACGGCACACCCTTGGCACTGTCTGACTTGCAAGGACGGGTGCTGCTGATCGTCAACACCGCCAGCGCCTGTGGGTTCACCCCACAATTTGCCGGCCTAGAAGCCCTGCACCAACGCTACAAGGACCAGGGGCTGACGGTCCTGGGCTTTCCTTGCAACCAGTTTGGCGCGCAAGACCCAGGCAGCAACACCGAGATTGGAGCTTTTTGCCAAAAGAACTACGGCGTGAGCTTTGACATGATGGCCAAGGTGGAAGTCAACGGTGAGCAAGCGCATCCATTGTTTCAGTGGCTCAAATCACAAGCCCCAGGGTTGTTGGGGAGTGAAGCGATCAAATGGAACTTCACCAAATTTCTGGTCGGTCGCGATGGCCACGTGCTGCAACGCTTTGCGTCCATCGACGCCCCGGCCAAGTTGGCCAACGACATTGAACAAGCGTTGGCTGCCGCCGCATAAGGCAACCCGAGGTCAAGCCAGCGCTTGGTCCAACACCTCGACCCAGTGCTTGACGGGCAGCTCGGTGCCACTTTGCAAATGGGTGATGCATCCGACATTGGCACTCAAGATGGCCTGCGGTTGTAGGGCGTCCAAGTGGCCCAGTTTGCGGTCTCGCAAGGTGTAGGCGAGCTTGGGGTTGAGCACCGAGTAAGTCCCTGCCGAGCCGCAACACAGATGCGATTCAACCGAAGCCACCTGCACCGCAAAGCCCAAATCGGTCAAGTGCTTCTCGACCCCGCCTTTGAGTTGCATGCCATGCTGCAAGGTGCAAGGTGGATGGAACGCTTGCAAGCCCGCCTTGGCCAATGTGGCGGCATTGAGTTTGGGCTTGAGCACAGGCACCAGCTCAGGCAACAGCTCACTCAAGTCGCGGGTGAGCGCGCTGATGCGCAGGGCTTTGTCCGCATAGTCTGGGTCATCGCGCAACACATGGCCGTAGTCTTTCACCATGACGCCGCAGCCCGACGCGTTCATCACAATCGCTTCCACGCCTTGCACCACATAGGGCCACCAAGCATCGATGTTGGCGCGCATGTGGGCTTTGCCGCCTTCGTGGTCGTTGAGGTGGAACTTCACCGCGCCGCAGCAACCCGCTTGGGGTATCACCAGGGTTTGAATGCCCGCTGCATCCAACACGCGTGCCGTGGCACTGTTGATGTTGGGCAACATGGCAGGTTGCACACAGCCTGCCAGCATGAGCACTTGGCGTGCATGGCGCTGCGTGGGCCAGACCCCCGCCGTTTGAGGGGCCGGCACTTTGGCGCGCAGCGCAGCAGGCAAGACGTCGCGCACCGCTTGACCCAGTTTCATGGCGGGCGCAAACAAGGCCGAGGTCAAGCCCTCTTTGAGCACCCAGCGCAGCGCCTGCTCACCCAAGGGGCGGGGCACTTTGGCGTCGACCAGCTGGCGGCCGATGTCCACCAAATGGCCGTATTGCACGCCACTGGGACAGGTGCTTTCGCAGTTGCGGCAGGTCAAGCAACGGTCCAAGTGCAGCTGAGTTTTGCGGGTGGGCGTTGCGCCCTCCAACACTTGTTTCATCAGGTAGATGCGCCCCCGAGGGCCATCCAACTCATCGCCGAGCAATTGGTAGGTGGGACAGGTGGCGGTGCAAAAACCGCAATGCACGCATTTGCGCAAAATCGCTTCGGCCTCACGACCTTCTGGCGTGTCTTGGTATTCGGGGGCAAGGTGGGTTTGCATGGTGGATGGCCCGCTTTCAGATGCGCCCGGGGTTCAAGATACCCGCTGGATCAAATTGTTTTTTGAGTTGGTTTTGGACGCGCTGTTGCACCGCGTCCAGCGGAGAAAACACGCCCACGGCTTTGTCTGCGTCACCGTGCAAGGTGCTGGTTCTGAACAACACCGCGTGGCCGCCCAACGGGTGCGCCAAAGCCCGCAAGGCCCCCGCCTGCGACGCACGGGCCCACAACCAGCGTTGTGCGCCATGCCACTCGATGTAGAAGCGGTCTTGAATGCCCAGCGAGGTCACGTCCAGTACGGGCGCTGTTTGCGGCACCGACAGACGCCACAAGCACAGGTCGGGCGCAGGACGCAACGTGAAGAATGGCAAAGTTTGCTCGCCACTGGCCCGCCAATCGGCTGCGGCTTGGGCCTTGTCCAAGCGCGTGACGGTCGCACCCAAGGCTTGCACTTGCGCCGTCATCTTGAGCACCGCCGCCTCAACCGCCGCCACGGCGCCACGCAGGCGGACATACAAACAATCTTGTGCCGGTTCGAGCGTGTCATCACGCACCCAAGCGCTGGCATTGAGCGGCAAGGGCTGTCCGCCCCATTGGTTGAGCAAGCCCAAGGCTTGGGCCTGTGTCACGCCGGCACACTGCAGCGTGGCTTCGCCGGGCGCCACAGGCAACACTTTCAAGGACACCTCGGTGATCAAGCCCAACTGCCCCAAGCTCCCCGCCAACAAGCGCGACACGTCATAGCCGGCCACGTTCTTCATCACTTGGCCGCCAAACGTCAGGTCTTGCCCTTGGCCATTGAGCATGCGCAGGCCCAGCACAAAGTCGCGCACCGTGCCCACACTGGCGCGGGCGGGACCGGCCAACCCCGAAGCCACCATGCCACCCACGGTGGACGCGCCAAATTGCGGGGGTTCAAACGGCAGGCACTGCCCTTGTTCGGCCAAGGCGGCCTGCACTTCAACCATCGGTGTACCGGCACGCACGGTGATCACCAACTCGCTGGGCTCGTAGCTCAAGATGCCACGGTAAGCGCGGGTGTCCAGCACCTCACCTTGCAGCGTTTGGCCATAAAAGTCTTTGCTGCCACCCCCGCGAAGGCGCAGCGGCGCGGCGTTGCTGGATGCGCTGCGTAAGCGCTCGGAGAAATAGTGCAGGGTCGCTTGCATGGCTGGCATGTTAGCGGCAGGCTGCACGCGAGGGTTTGAATTTTTTACACAAGGTCATCAAAAATCAGCCATGCCCATGTTTGCCCTGTTCTACGAATTGGGTGGGGGTACATCCCACGACTTCTTTGAATGCGGCTATGTAGGCCGAAGCATTCGCAAAGCCGGCCAGGACCGCGAGTTGTTTGACGGGGTCACCCGTCACCAAGCGATCCAAAGTACCCACAATGCGCGCCCTTTGACGCCATTGTCGAAAACTGCAGCCCACCTCAGTCCTGAAATGCCGTGTGAAGCTGCGTTCGCTCATGCCAACCTGGGCTGCAACTGTCATCAGCGGCGCGTCCCACTGACGGTGGTTCATCAGCCTTGCAGCTGCCTTCATGAGTTTGGGGTCGCGCGGCAAAGGGAGGTAGCAGCGAGGCTCTTCACAGCTGGCCACCAGCTGGTGCAGAAGTTGGGCCATCAATTCCTGTGTTGCGGCAAGGTGCTGGGGGTCGAACAGCGCCAAGATCAGCGCGCGTGTCAATTCACTTGTGAGGACCAGATGCACTTGGTCCGTATCCAACACACACACGTGGTGCGAAAAATAAACTGTCCGCATTTCAGTGTCCGAGAGCGCCGTCACAGCGTGCGCCACGCCAGCTTGAATCCAAAGTGCGCGCAGAGGTGGGACCGTCCATTGACCCTCATCCGTGGTCACTTGCATCACCCCTTGGGTGGCAAATAGCAGCTGGTTCTTGCTGTGCGTGTGTTGAGCCAACACACGACCGCGCCAGTGCGTTTTGGCGAGCACCTTCCACGTGAGTGTCGTTTGGCGTGACATCGACATTGATTGGCGGTTGGGATAGATCGGGACTTCTTAGGATAGCGCGACATCCACTCATGGGGCTGTTCATGTCAAGTTTGGTTTCTGTTTTCTTTTACGGTAGCTTCATGCGCCCGGATGTCTTGGCAAAGTCCGACGTTCATCCTGCAACGTTCGAAGTTGCGACATTGAATGGCTACGACATTGCACTCGATCCGCATGCCAATCTTTATCCGCATCCCTTCGCTTGTGTGTATGGCATATTGATCCGTGCTTCACACGCACAACTTGATCGCTTGTACGGCGCCAACGGCGTGGGTGTTTTCTTACCTGAAGCGGTTTTGTTAACAGTGAATGATTCGCGCTGGTTGCCTGCCTTGTGCTTCATCCCCCCGAGTCGGAGAAACCAGCGTCCTGACCCCGCTTACCTTGAGCGCTTGATCGAAGCAGCGCACCTACGCGGATTGCCGCCACACTACATCGCGCGTCTTGAAAAGTTCAGAGCAGATGACGCTTGACCATGGAGGGCCATTCCATGCCCTGATAGACCCCGCTTTTGAGACGCCATAAAAAAAGCCCGCCGGGTAGGCGGGCTCAAAGTCCAAGGAAAACTTGAAATAAACCTGGATGGATTAACGGTGGTAGGCCGTTTCGCCGTGTGAGCTGATGTCCAAGCCTTCGCGCTCTTCTTCTTCAGAGACACGCAGACCCAAGACCAAGTCCACCAATTTGTAGGCGATGTAAGACACCACAGCCGACCACACGATGGTGGTGATCACGGCTTGGAACTGAATCCACACCTGACCTGAGATCGAGTACTCAGGGCTCACCGCATTGGCCACGTAGTCGAAGATGCCCGTGCCGCCCAAAGAAGGCGCAGCAAACACACCGGTCAACAAAGCACCCACGATACCGCCCACGCCGTGGACGCCAAACACGTCGAGCGAGTCGTCCGCACCGAGCATGCGCTTGAGGCCATTGACACCCCACAGGCACAAGAAGCCAGCCAGCAAACCGATCACGATGGCGCCCATGGGGCCCACGAAACCGCACGCTGGGGTGATGGCCACCAAACCGGCCACAGCACCAGACGCAGCACCCAACATGGAGGCTTTGCCTTTGGACAAGGACTCACCGGTGATCCAGCTCAAGGTGGCAGCAGCAGTTGCCACCAAGGTGTTCATGAAGGCCAGAGCGGTCACGCCGTTGGCTTCCAGGTTAGAACCTGCGTTGAAGCCGAACCAACCCACCCACAGTAGCGATGCGCCCACCATGGTCAAGGTCAGGCTGTGAGGTGCCATCGACTCTTTGCCATAACCCGTGCGCTTGCCGATCACATAAGCGCCCACCAAGCCAGCCACAGCGGCGTTGATGTGCACCACCGTACCGCCTGCGAAGTCGAGTGCGCCTTTGGCCCACAACCAGCCAGCAGCAGCCGTCACGGTTTCCAAAGAAGCAGCGTCAGTGATCGCATCGGGGCCGTCCCAATACCAAACCATGTGGGCCACTGGCATGTAGCTGAAGGTGAACCACAAAGCGCAGAACAACAACACAGCAGAGAAGCGGGCGCGCTCAGCGAAAGCACCCACGATCAAGGTGCAGGTGATGGCCGCAAAGGTGGCTTGGAAGGCAGCGAAGGTCAACTCAGGAATCACGACGCCTTTGCTGAACGTGGCAGCAATGGAGTCAGGCGTGATGCCTTTGAAGAACAACTTGTCCAAGCTGCCAATGAAGGGGTTGCCCGCCGAGAAGGTCAAGCTGTAACCGTAGATCACCCACAAGACGTAAATCAAGGAGGTCACCACAAACACCTGCATCAGCACGGACAGCATGTTCTTGCTGCGGACCAAACCGCCATAGAACAAAGCCAAGCCAGGAATGGTCATCAAAATCACGAGCACGGTGGCCACGGTCATCCAAGCGGTGTCGCCTTTGTTGGGCACAGGTGCAGGAGCCGCTTCAGCCGCTGCGGGGGCAGCAGCCGTGGCAGCCGCAGGCGCCGTGGCCTTGGCTTCAGCAACGGGGGCAGCAGGTGCTGCGGTTTGTGCCATGACGGCAGAGCCGCCAAGCAGCAGGCCCAGCCCAAGGGCGAGGGAGGCAAGCAGTTTTTTCATGATGGGGTCTTTCAAAAAGGGCGTCTGTGCGACACGATCAAAGGGCTTCAGGACCGGTTTCGCCGGTGCGGATGCGAACCACTTGTTCGAGGTCATAGACAAAAATCTTGCCGTCGCCGATCTTGCCGGTGCGGGCTGAGGCCTCGATGGCTTCGATGGCACGGTCGACGTGCTCCGAAGCCACAGCGGCTTCGATCTTGACCTTGGGCAAGAAGTCAACCACGTACTCGGCACCGCGGTACAACTCGGTGTGGCCTTTTTGACGGCCGAAGCCTTTGACTTCTGTGACAGTGATACCTTGCACGCCAATTTGCGACAAGGCCTCACGGACCTCGTCCAACTTGAACGGCTTGATGATGGCGGTGATGAGTTTCATGGTTGCTCCTAGAGAAGACGACGCGCTGGGTTTAGAAGCTGTATTTCACGCCCAGAACGACGGCGTTCTTAGCGGTGTTGTAGCTGCTGGCAGAACTCAGGAAGTAGGCGTTCTTGCTCACGTTGGTGCTGATGGCAGAAGCCGAAGCAGACAAACCATCACCCAAGTCTTTGTTCAAGGTCAAAGCCAAGTCGGTGTAGCTTGCACCTGTGATGTTTTTCACAGTTTGACGCCCTGCATGCGGCACCAATGAGTAACCTTCACCCAGATCAAAAGTGGCGCTCAAGTCCAAATAGCCGCTGCCCTTGGAGCTTTTTTTGTTTGTCGCGTCATAAGCGCCAAACAGATCGGAGAACGCATAAGAATACTTAGCTGTGAAGACGCCTGCTGTCACCGCACCATAGATCTCGTCTGTGTTGGCATTCTTCGTGGAAACTTTGTCATAGCTGTTGTTGACATATTGGTAACGCAGGTAACCCACGTCATAAGCCAAGCCAGCCGCTTCAAATTTATAGCCGCCGTACAAGTCCAGTTCCACAGGGCCCGATGCATTGCTGCCCGAATCTTTGATCCACTTGATGGTGGAGGCCCAAGCGCCCAAGTAGTAACCGCTGGCATCGGCGTAATCCACGCCACCTTGCAAAGCCGCATCACCCTTGGTTTGGGCAAGACCGCGGTAACGGTATTCCGTGACCACGCCCACGTTGTAGCCAAGGGTCGACTCAGGCTCGGCAGGTGCAGTTTGAGCGAAAGCGGCGGAAGAGGTGGCCAAGAGGGCCAGCAAAAGTTTGGACTTGAAGTTCATTTGATTTTCTCCGTTTGAAAAATAAATACACATTTTTTATAAGCAGAGTCCGTGCCAGTGCATGGACATACAAAAGTGTTCACTGCCGCTCACCCAAAACCCAAAGTGATGCAGTAGCCTGAACACGCACAGATTTTGACGCACTTAATTAGTGCGCTTCGCGTCAAATATTGCACCGTAATGGCGCTTATTCATCAGAAAGATCACCATGTCCCTGGCTTTGGTTCACAGTCGCGCGTTGTTGGGTCTGCGCGCACCTTCCGTGACGGTTGAGGTGCATTTGGCCAACGGCCTGCCCAGTTTCACCTTGGTGGGTTTGGCCGATACCGAGGTCAAAGAGGCGCGCGAGCGCGTGCGCTGTGCGATTCAAAACTCAGGCTTGGACTTCCCCAGCAACAAGCGCATCACCGTGAATTTGGCGCCGGCCGACCTGCCCAAAGACTCCGGCCGTTTTGACTTGCCCATTGCGTTGGGCATCTTGTCCGCCCATGGGCTGCTCGATGCACAAGCCTTGGCTTTGCATGAGTTCGCGGGCGAGTTGTCGCTCTCTGGCGAATTGCGCCCGGTGCGTGGCGCCTTGGCCATGGGCTTGGCCTTGCACGCCACCGGGGTGCGCACCCGCTTGGTGTTGCCACCAGGCAGTGCAGAAGAGGCGGCCTTGGTGCCCACCGCAGAGGTGTACCGCGTCCAACATTTGAAAGATGTGGTGGCGCACTTTGCCAAACCAGACGCCTTGCCACCCAGCATCGCCGGTGACGACGACCAAGGCTGGGCCCGGCTTTCGCCACAGCCCAACCGCACTACCCAGCAAGCGCACGGACCTGATTTGGCAGACGTCAAAGGCCAAGCCGTGCCGAGACGCGCGTTAGAGATCGCGGCAGCAGGTGGCCATTCACTGCTGCTGATTGGGCCACCGGGCACCGGCAAGTCCATGCTGGCTCAGCGGTTTGCCGCCTTGCTGCCAGAGATGAACTTGGATCAGGCCTTGGAGAGTGCCGCCATGGCCAGCTTGGCCGGGCGCTTCGAGCTCAGCCAGTGGTTGCAACGCCCGACACGCAGCCCCCACCACACCGCCACCTCGGTGGCTTTGGTTGGAGGCGGCTCACCGCCGCGACCCGGTGAAATCTCGCTTGCGCACCATGGCGTGTTGTTTTTGGATGAGCTGCCCGAATTTCCAAGGCGTGCCCTCGAGGCCTTGCGCGAACCTCTGGAGAGTGGGCGCATCACCTTGTCACGCGCGGCCACCCAAGCGGAGTTTCCCGCGCAATTTCAGTTGATTGCCGCCATGAACCCCTGCCCCTGTGGACACTTGGGCTCCAGGGTTAAAGCCTGTCGCTGCACGCCCGATCAGGTGGCCCGCTACCAAGCCAAGCTCAGTGGACCGCTGATGGACCGGATTGATTTGCAAGTCGATGTGCCCGCATTGGCGCCCGAGGTGCTGATGCACGCCAGCGCCAGCGAAAGCACCGCTGAGGTCAGGCTGCGTTGTGTGAATGCCCATGCACGCGCACTCGACCGCCAAGGAGTTGCCAACCAAGCCTTGCAGGGCCAGTCCTTGGAAGCCCATGTGCAACTCCATGCCAGCGCCGCCGAGTTTTTACACACGGCCGCCAACAAATTGGGTTGGTCCAGTCGCAGCACCCATCGGGTGTTGCGGGTGGCCCGCACCATCGCCGATTTGGCCGACAGCAATGCCGTGCAGATGACCCATGTGGCGGAGGCCGTGCAATACCGCAGGGTGTTGTCAACGCACTGAGCCGCGAGTCTGGCTTACGTTAAATCTGCGTGACAAACGCACCCGTGGGTCGTGAGGCTGATTGAATTTATCTTCCCTTGCAGTGGTTGCACGAGGAATTCACTTTCAACACATGGAGACACCCAATGAACAAACCTCTGATCTGGACAAGTCTGGCGGTTGCGCTGACCCTCAGTCATTTTCTGAGTCCCGCCCATGCCAACGACGACAAACCGACCAAGCCCAACAAAATGGCCACGTGTAACAAAGAAGCCGAAGGCAAGAAAGGGGATGAGCGCAAAGCTTTCATGAAAGAGTGCTTGAGCGCCAAAGCCCCCGCAGCAGAAGCGCCCAAGAACACAGGCTCACAACAAAACAAAATGAAACGCTGCAATGAGGAGGCCACAGGCCTCAAAGGCGACGAGCGCAAACAAAAAATGAGTGCCTGCTTGAAGTCTTGATGGCATCGGGTCCAACACAAAGGGCGCTCCTAGAGCGCCCTTTGTGTTTTGCAAACGTGTTGCAGACGTTGCCGCTGTTTACAAATTGGGTGCCAACAAACGTGTCAGGTCTTTCACCGCCACGCCTTGGCGTTGCGCCAAGTCTTGCACCTGGTCATCGCCCACGCGGCCCACGTTGAAGTAAGTCGCCTCGGGGTGCGCCAAGTAAAACCCGCTCACACTGGCGGCAGGCGTCATCGCCAAGCTCTCGGTCACGCCCATGCCAATGTCGGCGCATTGCAAGAGATCAAACATGTCTTTTTTGGCGCTGTGGTCAGGGCACGCCGGGTAGCCCGGTGCGGGTCGGATGCCTTGGTATTTTTCTTGTATGAGTTCGGCGTTGCTCAAGGCCTCGTTGGCGGCATAGCCCCACAAGTCAGTCCGCACGCGCTGGTGCATGCATTCGGCAAAAGCCTCGGCCAAGCGGTCAGCCAGCGCTTTGAACAAAATGGCGGAGTAGTCGTCGTGTGCGTCGATGAATCGCTTTTCTTGCTTCTCGGCACCCAGGCCTGCCGTCACCGCAAACAAGCCCACGTAGTCAGCGGCTTGGGTTTGGTCGGCCACAAAATCGGCCAGGCAACGGTTAGGTCGGCCTTGTGGCTTGACGGTTTGCTGGCGCAAGCCGTGCCAGGTCATCACCGCTTGCTGACGGGTCTCGTCGGCATACAACACGATGTCGTCACCCACGCGCTGCGCGGGGTACAAGCCCACCACCGCGTTGGCGGTGAGCCAACGGTTGGAGATGATTTTTTTCAACATCGCTTGGCCGTCGGCGTACACCTTTTTCGCTTCTACCCCGACCACCGTGTCTTCCAAGATGGCGGGAAAAGGTCCTGCCAAATCCCAGGTCTGAAAGAACGGCGCCCAGTCGATGAATTTTTCCAACTCGGCCAAGTCAAAGTTTTTGAACACACGCCGCCCGATGAATTTGGGTTGGGCTGGTTTGTACGCGTCCCAGTGGATGGGCGTGGCGTTGGCACGTGCTTGCGCGAGCGTGACCAAGGGCGTTTGCTTTTTGTTGGCGTGCTGTTCGCGCACCTTGACATAGTCAGCGTTCAACTCAGCGACGTACTTGGCCGCTTGATCCGACAACAAACCTTGCGCCACACTCACGCTGCGCGAGGCATCGGGCACATAGACCACCGGGCCTTCGTAGTGGGGCGCAATTTTCACGGCGGTGTGCACACGGCTGGTGGTGGCGCCACCAATCATCAGCGGCATCATGCGGCTGCGGAAGTAGTCGTCTTTTTGCATCTCGCCCGCAACGTACTGCATCTCTTCCAGCGAGGGCGTGATCAGGCCCGACAGGCCAATGATGTCGGCGTTTTCTTCTTTGGCCTTGGCCAAAATTTCATGGCAAGGCACCATCACGCCCATGTTCACCACCTCGTAGTTGTTGCATTGCAAAACCACGGTGACGATGTTTTTGCCAATGTCGTGCACGTCGCCTTTGACGGTGGCCATGACGATCTTGCCCTTGGCTTTGACGTCTTCGCCCGCAGCGGCCTGCAAGCGTTTTTCTTCTTCGATGTAGGGCACCAAGTGCGCCACGGCTTGCTTCATCACGCGCGCGCTCTTGACCACTTGCGGCAAGAACATCTTGCCTTGACCAAACAAGTCGCCCACCACATTCATGCCGTCCATCAACGGGCCTTCGATCACGTGCAAGGGTCGTCCGCCCTTGGCCAAAATGCCGCGGTAGGCCTCTTCGGTGTCGTCGTTGATGAACTCGGTGATGCCATGCACCAGCGCGTGGCTCAGGCGATGTTCCACGCTGGCGGGCGCTTCGGGTGTGCCGCGCCAAGCCAACTTTTGGCTGTCGTCTTTGGCTGCGCCCTTGGCGGTTTCGGCCACCTCAATGAGGCGCTCGCCTGGGGTCAGGCGGGCTTCGCCGTCTTTGTACTTGGGTGTGCGGTTCAACACCACGTCTTCCACCCGTTCGCGCAGTGTGGGTTCCAAGTCGTCGTACACGCCCACCATGCCAGCGTTGACGATGCCCATGTCCATGCCGGCTTTGATCGCGTGGTACAGAAACACCGTATGAATGGCTTCACGCACCGGGTCGTTGCCACGAAAGCTGAACGACACATTGGACACGCCACCACTCACCTTGGCACCGGGCAAGTTGTGCTTGATCCAGCGTGTGGCTTCGATGAAGTCCACCGCGTAGTTGTCGTGCTCTTCGATGCCGGTGGCAATGGCAAAAATATTGGGGTCAAAAATGATGTCTTCGGGAGGGAAGCCCACCTCGTCCACCAACAGTCGATAGGCACGCTCGCAAATTTCGATCTTGCGCGCATAGGTATCGGCCTGGCCTTTTTCATCAAACGCCATCACCACGGCGGCAGCGCCATAGCGCTTGACCAAGGTGGCTTGGCGTTTGAATTCGTCCACGCCTTCTTTCATGCTGATCGAGTTGACGATCCCCTTGCCTTGGATGCAACGCAAGCCCGCCTCGATGACCGACCACTTGCTCGAATCCACCATCACCGGCACGCGGGCAATGTCGGGCTCACCCGCCATGAGGTTCAAAAAACGCACCATCGCGGCCTGGCTGTCCAACATGGCTTCGTCCATGTTGACGTCAATCACCTGCGCACCGTTCTCCACCTGTTGGCGCGCCACAGCCAAGGCTTGCTCGTACTCGCCGTTCAGGATCATGCGGGCAAAGGCTTTGGAGCCCGTCACATTGGTGCGCTCTCCGACGTTGACAAACAAGGCGTCCGTGCCAATCGAGACCGGCTCCAAGCCGGACAGTTTCATGGGGGGAACAGCAACAGAATTCATGGGGGATCTCACCTGGGGTCATCGTTCAGGTGAGCGTCGTTGCAAAAGTACGGCCCCAAGCCTGACTTCACGCACGATCCGCACAGGGATGGGTGAAGCTGCAACGCTCCTTGGGGAGGCTGAATTTTAACGTGCCCCGTCTGACACCGACCTCAGGGCTGGTTTTGTGCAACGGAGTTGCAGACACGCATCACCGAAAGGACGCGGATTGAGGCTCAAAACAATCCAACAAATCTGCGGGAATTCCTGGGGCTTGTGCGCCCAAGTACCGCCGAATATGGGGCGCGGCCACCCAGGGCAAGGTGAAGCCACTCCAAATGGCATGGGGCACGATGGCCGAGCCGGTGTCGGTGGTGTGGATCACCACCACGGCGGGGAGCAATTGCTTGAACTCGGTTTCCGCCACGGTCCACGCACCTGTGGTCCACACACTGGCCAACTGGGCAGACTGCGAATGGGGTGGGCTGTAGGCTTTGATCAACTCTTGGGCCTGTTGGTAGGCCGGGTCTTGCGCGCTGAGTTTGGCCACCTGGTCACAGCGTCGGGTCCATCGGACCCAGCTGTTCTTGGCTTGTCCTTGGATGTCGATCTCTCGCCCATCCACCACCCACACAGTCCCGTTGTCTTTTTTCACCCAGGACACATGGGTCGCCATGACGCCCACCATCACCAGCCCAAGCACCGTGAGCGACACCTTTTTGTTCATGCGCACCTGTGCCGTTGTGCTGACGTCATGCAGCCAAGCACTGATGCAAGGCATGCGCCGCAGCCAGGGTGAACGCGTCGCTCCCCACGGGCCCGACCACTTGCAGGCCCACCGGCATGCCGTTGGGCGCCAGGCCTGCCGGAATGTTGACCGCAGGGGTGTGCAGCACGGTCCAGATGCGGCAAAACAGCGGGTCGCCCGTGTTGTCCAGGCCCAGCGGCGCCGACCCTGCTGCGCTGGGCGCCAGCAGCACATCGACGTCTTGGAACACATCGGCCAGCTGCGCGCGGCAACGCGCCACCAGCGCTTGCGCTTGGTCGTATTGGGCCAGCGTCACGGCCAGACCGGCATTCATGATGCCCTGCAAACGCGGGCTCAAACGGTCAAAGTGCTGCAAGCGTTCATGCGCCAAACACCGGGCTTGCTCGGCCAGTTGAATGTGGATTTGGGCTTGCGCCAATTGTTCATAGTCCACCGGCAAACGCAGGTCGTGCAGCGTCATCGCGCCAGACGCTTGAACACGCGCGGCCGCTTGCTGCATGGCTGAGTGCGTCTCTGGCAGGGCTTGTGGCCACTCGTAGGTTTGGCACAGGCCCACGCGCAAGGGGCGGGCGAGGTGCTCGCCCACAGGGCGCACCAACCAGTCCTGGCGACCGCTCAAGGCGGCGGCAAAAAGCGCCGCATCGGGCACATCACGGGCCAAAGTGCCCACGGTGTCGAGCGTGTCTGACAGTGGTTTGGCGCCCGCGCGGTTGATGCCGCCAAAGCTCGGCTTGAACGCCACAACCCCGCAATAAGCGGCGGGGCGTATCAACGAGCCCGCGGTTTGCGTGCCCAGCGCCAGCGGCACCATGCCATCGGCCACCGCAGCGGCCGACCCCGACGACGAGCCCCCGGGCGTGTGCGCGGTGTTGTGCGGATTGCGGGTTTGGTTGGGTTGGAAGGTGGCGAACTCGGTGGTCACGGTTTTACCCAAGACCACCGCACCTGCTGCGCGCGCCAAGGCGACGCAACTGGCGTCATTCGCGGGTTGGTGTCCGGCATAAATGGGCGAACCGTAGGTGGTGGGCATGTCAGCCGTGGCCATCAAGTCTTTGACGCCAATGGGCAGGCCATGCAACAGACCTTGGTGTGCCCCTAGGTCGAGTGCGCGCGCACGGGCCAGGGCAGCGTCTCGTGCCAGATGGCTCCAGGCTTGTACCTCGGCCTCCCGTGCATCGATGCGGGCCAGACAATCGCGCACCAAGTCTTCGGCGCGCAGTGTGCGTTGGGCCAGTTGCTTGGCAGCCTCACAGGCGCTCAATCGGTGATGTGACATGGGGTATGCCTCAGGCAGCTTCGCGGTAGAAAGGGCCTGCACTCACAGCACGGGCATGTTGGTCGGACACCGCTTGGCCAATGGCGGCGATGTGCTCAGGGGTGGTGCCGCAGCAGCCGCCCACAATGTTGACCAAGCCCTCGGCCGCAAACTCGTGCAGCAAGCGGCTGGTCACGTCCGGTGTTTCGTCAAAGCCGGTGTCGCTCATGGGGTTGGGCAGGCCCGCGTTGGGGTAGCAGCTGATGAAGGTGTCGCCCGCCACGCGCGCCAATTCTTGGATGTAGGGGCGCATCAAGGTAGCACCCAGTGCGCAGTTGAGCCCCACCGCCAGCGGTTGGGCGTGGCGCACGCTGTGCCAAAACGCCGTCACGGTTTGGCCACTCAAGATGCGGCCCGAGGCATCGGTCACGGTGCCACTGATGATCAAAGGCAAGCGCTCGCCGCTGGCCGCAAAGTACTCGTCAATCGCAAACAAGGCGGCTTTGGCGTTGAGGGTGTCAAAGATGGTTTCGACCATCAGCACATCGGCGCCGCCTTCCACCAAGGCTTGCACCTGTTCGTAATACGCTGCGCGCAGCTGTTCAAAGTCCACGTTGCGCGCGCCGGGGTCGTTCACATCGGGGCTGATGCTGGCGGTCTTGGGTGTCGGCCCCAAGGCGCCCACCACATACCGTGGTTTGTCGGGCGTGCTGTATTTGTCGCAGGCGGCGCGCGCAATTTGGGCCGACCGCAGGTTCATCTCGCGGGCCAGGTCGGCCATGTCGTAGTCGGCCTGGGCAATGGTGGTGGCGCCAAAGGTGTTGGTTTCAATCAGGTCTGCGCCGGCCGCAAGATAGCGCTCATGGATGTCGCGAATCACATCGGGTCGGGTCAGGCTGAGCAACTCGTTGTTGCCTTTGACGTCTTTGTGGAAATCTTTGAAGCGTGCGTACTGTGCATCGGGGCCGGTGTAGCCCTCGCCCCGGTATTGGGCCTCGCTCAGCTTGAAACGCTGAATCATGGTGCCCATGGCGCCGTCCAAGATGGCGATGCGTTGGGCCAGCAGGGCGGGCAAAGTTTGGGCGCGGGTGTAGGACTGGGTCATGGGGAGATTGTAAGAAGAGGGACAATCACGCCCCATGCGAAACCTGCTTCCCTCCGACACCTGGGCCCTGATGCAAGCCCATCCCGATGCGCTGATGGTCGACATCCGCATGGAGATTGAGTTCATGTACGTGGGTCGCCCGCCGGGAGCGGTGCATGTTTCTTGGTATGAATACCCCGAGTTCACCCCAGATGCACCCGCTTTTTGCGCTGCCGTGCTGGACGAAGCGCGCCGCAAAGACCGCACGGTCGTGCTGTTGTGCCGCAGTGGTCAGCGTTCGGTCGAGGCGGGTCGCGCCTTGGAGGCCGCCGGCTTCACCGATGTGGTGAATGTGCTGCACGGCTTCGAAGGCGACTTGAACGCCAACTTCCAGCGCTCTAGCCTCAATGGCTGGCGCTTTGATGGGCTGCCGTGGGAACAAATGTAAGCACGCACGACATCCTGCGCGAGGTTTTTGGTTACAACGCATTCCGCGGCCCGCAAGAAGCCATCGTGCAGCACGTGTGCGCAGGCGGGGACGCGCTGGTGCTCATGCCCACGGGCGGCGGCAAATCGCTGTGCTACCAAATACCAGCCATCGCTCGCCAGCGCATGGGGCACGGCATCGCCATCGTGGTGTCGCCCCTCATCGCCCTCATGCACGACCAAGTGGGTGCGCTGCACGAAGCCGGGGTAGAGGCGGCCTTTCTCAACTCCAGCCTGAGCGGCGAGGAAGCCTATGCGGTGGAGCAACGGCTGCGCCGGGGCGACATCACCTTGCTGTACGCCGCGCCAGAGCGCGTCACCACGCCGCGCTTTTTGGCGCAACTCGACGCGCTCTATGCCCAAGGACAACTCAGCCTGTTCGCCATTGACGAAGCGCATTGCGTGAGCCAGTGGGGCCACGACTTTCGCCCCGAGTACCGCGCCCTCACCGTGCTGCACGAACGCTACGCAGGTGTGCCGCGCTTGGCGCTCACCGCCACTGCCGATGCCCTCACCCGGGCCGACATCGTGGAGCGTTTGCAGTTAGAGGACGCCCAACAGTTTGTCAGCAGCTTTGACCGCCCCAACATCCGCTACACCATCGTTGAGAAAAAAGACGCGTCTCTGCAGCTGCTGCGCTTCATCCAGCGCGAACACACGGGGGCCTACGGCCAAGACAGTGGCATCGTCTACTGCCAGTCACGTCGCCGCGTCGAAGAGGTGGCCAAACTCCTGTGCGACGCTGGCATTGCCGCGCTGCCCTACCACGCAGGCTTGGACGGGGCGGTGCGCCAGCGCCACCAAAACCGCTTCTTGCGTGAAGAAGGCCTGGTGATGGTGGCCACCATTGCGTTTGGCATGGGCATCGACAAACCCGATGTGCGCTTTGTGGCGCACCTGGACATGCCCAAGAACATCGAGGGCTACTACCAAGAAACCGGACGCGCCGGACGCGATGGACAAGCCGCCCATGCCTGGATGGCCTATGGCTTGAACGATGTGGTCAACCAGCGCCGCATGATCGACGAGAGCCCCGCCGCAGAAGACTTCAAACAAGCCATGCGCGGCAAGCTCGACGCCCTGCTCGCCCTGGCCGAAGCCACCGACTGCCGCCGCGTGCGGCTGCTGCGCTACTTCGGCGAAACCTACAACCCCGACACGCCCCTACCAAGCGTGGGGGCACTTCAGTATTTTTGCGGCAACTGCGACAACTGCCTTCAGCCCCCAGAAATTTGGGACGGCACCGAAGCCGCACGCATGCTGCTGTCCACCATTTACCGCGTGCAGCAGCAAAGCGGTATTTCGTTTGGCGCAGGCCATTTGATGGACATCTTGCGCGGCAAATCGACCGAAAAAGTTCAGCAATACGGCCACCAAGCCTTGAGCACCTTTGGCATTGGCGCGCATTTCACCGAGGTTCAATTGCGTGGCGTGTTGCGCCAACTCATTGCCATCGGCGCCTTGGGGGTGGATGCGCAAGCCTTCAGCACGCTGTATTTGACCGAGGCCTCCCGCGCGGTGCTCAAAGGCGATGTGACAGTGCGCTTGCGCGCCTCGGTGTCCAGCCCGGCAGACCGCAAAGCCAAACGCGGCGCAAGTACTGCCGCCAAACCCGCGCCGGTGGAGCTCGATGCGCAGGGCCAACTCCGCTACGCCGCCCTCAAAGCTTGGCGCGCCGAAGTGGCCAAGGCCCACAACCTGCCGGCTTATGTGATTTTTCACGACGCCACCCTAGGCGCCATCGCGCAAGCTGGGCCCGACAGCTTGGAAGCCTTGCAAGGCATTGCCGGCATCGGCGCCAAGAAACTCGAAGCCTATGGCCAAGAGGTCTTGCGTGTGGTGAACCATGCGTGATCTCCGTCCATGCCGCGGCTGATTTAGAATTTGGCCATTCACCGATTGAGGAATCCCCCATGTCACACGACCACCACACCCACCATGACGGCGAGCAAGACGTTGTGGAATCCATCGTTCCGCTGATGCCCATCGTGCTGCCTTTGGGTGGAGCCATCCTGATTTTCTTGTTGGCTTTCATCGCCGTCTTCATGGCTTGATGCCCTCCACCTGTCGCCAAGGTGGCACAGGAACCTAAAAAAGCGCCTTTTCAGGCGCTTTTTTGTATTCTTTTGGGCTCATTCCTGTCTTATTTGTCACAGATGCAAGTTGAGATGAAGGCATCCATTCTTAGAATGTGCGACCTTTTGTCATCAAGATGAAATTGTCTGAGGTCAGGGCTTCGTACACCGACACGCTGGGTCGGAGTCCTGACCTCAACAATTTTTGACTTAGGAGCTTTTATGAACTCACCTGCTTATGTGAAGAACCCCAAGCTGATTGCTTGGGTGGCCGAAATGGCCGCTTTGTGCAAACCCGCCAAGATCCATTGGTGTGATGGCAGCGAAGAGGAATACAACGCCTTGTGCCAACAGCTGGTGGATGCCGGCACCTTCAAAAAGCTCAACCCAGCCAAGCGCCCCAACTCGTTTTTGGCCTGCTCCGACCCCACCGATGTGGCCCGCGTCGAAGACCGCACCTACATTTGTTCTGAGAAAAAAGAGAACGCCGGCCCCACCAACAACTGGGTCGCGCCCGCCGAGATGCGTGCCACCTTGCAGCCCCTGTTTGATGGCTGCATGCAAGGCCGCACCATGTACGTGATTCCGTTCAGCATGGGCCCGCTGGGCTCACACATTGCGCACGTGGGCATTGAGCTGTCAGACAGCCCCTATGTGGCGGTGAGCCAAAAGATCATGACCCGCATGGGCAAAGCCGTGTACGACGTGATCGGCACCGACGGTGCTTTTGTGCCTTGCGTGCACACCGTGGGGGCGCCGCTGGCCGCGGGTCAAGCCGATGTGACATGGCCTTGCAACAAGACCAAATACATCGTGCATTACCCAGAAACACGTGAAATCTGGTCTTACGGTTCGGGTTACGGCGGCAACGCGCTGCTGGGCAAAAAGTGCTTTGCACTGCGCATTGCGTCCAACATGGGCCGCGACCAAGGCTGGTTGGCCGAGCACATGCTGATTCTGGGTGTGACCAACCCTCAGGGTAAGAAATACCACGTGGCAGCGGCCTTCCCCAGCGCCTGTGGCAAGACCAACTTTTCCATGTTGGTGCCCCCCGCAGGCTTTGACGGCTGGAAAGTCACCACCATCGGCGACGACATTGCCTGGATCAAGCCGCACGACGACGGCAAGCTCTACGCCATCAACCCTGAAGCCGGTTACTTTGGCGTCGCGCCTGGCACCAACTTCCACACCAACCCCAACTGCATGGCCAGCTTGGACAAGAACGTGATCTACACCAACGTCGCTCTGACCGACGACGGCGATGTGTGGTGGGAAGGCATGGAGAAAGACACCGGCAAGTTGCCCGACCACCTGATCGACTGGCAAGGCAAAGACTGGACCCCCCAAATCGCCAAAGAAACTGGCGCCAAAGCGGCCCACCCCAATGCACGCTTCACGGTGGGCGCCACCAACAACCCCGCCCTCGACCCCGCTTGGGACGATCCTGCAGGCGTGGTGATCGACGCCTTCATCTTTGGCGGCCGCCGCTCCACCACCGTGCCCTTGGTCACCGAAGCACGCAACTGGACCGAAGGGGTCTACATGGCCGCGACCATGGGTTCAGAGACCACCGCCGCTGCCGCCGGTCAACAAGGCGTGGTGCGCCGCGACCCGTTTGCCATGCTGCCCTTCACCGGCTACAACATGAGCGACTATTTCCAACACTGGCTCGACATGGGCCACAAGCTGGCCCAATCCAAAGCCAAGTTGCCCTCGATCTACTGCGTCAATTGGTTCCGCAAGGGCGAAGACGGCAAGTTTGTGTGGCCTGGCTACGGCGAGAACATGCGCGTGCTCAAGTGGATGATCGACCGCATCGAAGGCAACGCCCAAGGCGCAGAGAACGTGTTTGGCATCAGCCCTGCGTACAACGAACTCAACTGGACCGGCCTGGACTTCACGGCCGACCAATTCAAGACCGTCACCCACGTCGACAAAGCCGCTTGGGTGGAAGAGTTGAAGTTGCACGAAGAGCTGTTCACCCAACTGGCCTACCACCTGCCCGCTGAGATGACAGCCACCAAAGCAGCCTTGGAAGAGCGCTTGGCCACCGCCTGAACATAACCCGGCGCGCTGTGGCACTTTGGGCGGCACAGGTTCGCCGCCCAAAACCTGTTAATTCAAAGTCTGATTTTGAATTAACAGGTTTTTGCTAAACTTCTGCGCATGATCAGGCGCAACATTGAACCCCTTCTTCGCCAGTTGGCCGGGCAGTACCCCATCGTCACGCTGGTGGGGCCACGCCAAAGCGGCAAGACCACGCTGGCGCGCATGGTATTTCCAGACAAGCCCTATGTGTCGCTGGAAGACCCCGATGTACGCCGCTTCGCCATTGAAGACCCGCGCAGCTTTTTGTCTGCCTACAAGGGCGGCGCAGTTTTCGACGAAATTCAGCGCGCGCCAGAGCTGCCCTCTTACTTGCAATCGATGGTGGATCACCACCCTGAAGCTGGACAGTTCATTCTCACGGGCAGTCAGCAGTTTGAATTGATGACGCAAGTCAGCCAATCATTGGCTGGGCGCACGGCGTTGCTGCGGTTGTTGCCATTGACGCTGTCTGAACTAGAGTTGCTTCGCTCCATCGATTCGCAAGCGCCACTGGCGCTGCCCTCGTGTTTGCTCAACGGGTTTTACCCGCGTGTGCACGACCAAAACTTGCACGCCTCACAGGCCATGGGCGACTACTTCGCCACCTATGTCGAGCGCGATTTGCGGCAACTCGCTGCCGTGCAAGACCTGCGCTTGTTCGAGCGCTTTGTGCGTTTGTGCGCAGGACGCACCGGGCAGCTGCTCAACCTCAACAGCTTGGCCAATGACGCGGGCGTATCGCAACCCACGGCACGCGCCTGGATAGATCTGCTCCAAAGCAGTTTCATCGTCCATTTGCTGCCGCCTTGGTTTGTGAACACAGGCAAGCGCTTGATCAAAACGCCCAAACTTTATTTTTACGACACCGGCTTGGCCTGCTGGCTCTTGGGTTTGCGCACGCCGGAGCAGGTGCAGCGTGACCCGCTGTGGGGCGCATTGTTTGAAAATTTTGTGGTGGCCGAAGCCTTGAAAGACCGTTTCAACCAGGGCGAAAACAGCGCGCTGTATTTTTACCGAGACTCGGAAGGCAACGAGGTGGACTTGCTCATGCCCGTAGGGCGACAACTGCACGCCATTGAAATCAAAGCCGGTGGCACCGTCAACCCCGACTACTTCAAAGGCCTCAAGCGCTTCGATGCACACCACCCGCACACGCTGATCAGCGGCTGCGTGGTGTTTGGTGGCGAGATGCCGCAGGCGCGTGAGCCCTGGCCCGTGCATTCGTGGCTGCAACTGCGCCACCCACCGGCGGGCTAGGGGCGCTGAATCACAGCAATCAAGGCGTTCACCGCTTGCTGCGCCTGCTCGCCATTGGCAGACAAGTCCACCAAGTCATCATGCATGGCACCTAAGGACATCACCTCCGCCACCGACTTCGCGTTCACCACATGCCCATGGCAAGCCAAGGTGATGTCGCAATTGAAATGTGAGGCTTGCATCGCCAGCAACGCAGATGCCCTGGGGTCCAAGCCACATTTACCCGTGAGCTTGAGTGTGATGGGTAATGTGTGTTCGCTCATATTTGCACCCTGGTTCCAAGTTCAACCACCGAGTTGTCTGGCAGGTGGAAAAACTCCACCACACCACCCGAATTGCGCGTCATCGCAGAGAACAGTTTTTCTCGCCACTGCGCCATGCCGCCACCCGGCGTAGAAATCACCGTTTCGCGACTTAAGAAATACGTGGTCTCGAACACCGGTATGTCCAGGCCCAAAGCTTCGCAATGCTTCAGGGCTTTGGGAACATCCGGCGTGTTCATGAAACCAAAATGAACCCACACTTGCCAGAAGTGCTCACTCAGCCGCTCCACGCGAACACGTTGCCGCTCAGACACCCAAGGCACGTTGTCAAAGGTCACCGTCAAGATGATGTTTTTCTCATGCAACACCTGGTTGTGCTTCATGTTGTGCAACAGCGCTTGTGGCACCGTTTCAGGATTGGCCACGGCATACACCGCCGTGCGTTTGACCAAGTGGGTGTGTCCTGAATCGATGTGTTGTATGAAACCATTCAGATCCAAACCATCCCGGCGAATGGTTTCAACCACCAACTCACGCCCACGCGACCACGTGGTCATCACCCCATACAAAGTCAGGCCCATGGCCAATGGCAGCCAACCCCCATCAAAGAACTTGATGATGCAACCGGAAAATAAAAATACATCAATGCTCAGGAAGAACAACGTTGCCAGCATCGCCAAAGGCGCAGGCATCTTCCATGCGTCATGCACCACGAAGAAGGTCATCACCGTGGTGATGACCATCGTCAGCGTCACCGCGATACCGTAAGCCCCTGCCAATGCCGATGAGCTTTTGAAGGCCAATACCGCCATCACCACACCCGCCAACAAAATCCAATTCACAGCGGGCATGTAGATTTGTCCCACCTCTTGCTCAGAGGTGTACTTGATGTCCATGCGCGGCAAAAAACCCAACAAAATGGCTTGCTTGGTCATCGAGTAAGCGCCTGAAATCACAGCTTGAGACGCAATGATCGCCGCCACCGTGGCCAACACCACCGCAGGCAGCAACCAATCTTCAGGAAACATGTGAAAGAAGGGGTTGTCAATCGCGCTGGGGTCGCGCATCAACAAAGCGCCTTGGCCCATGTAATGCAAAGCCAAACTTGGCATGACCAAGCCCATCCAAGCCAGCTGAATCGGCTTGCGACCAAAATGGCCCATGTCCGCGTACAAGGCCTCAGCACCCGTCAGCGCCAGCACCACAGCACCCACAGCGGCGAAGATGAAAGGTCCGCGTTCTAGCAAAAATGTGGCCGCATGAAGCGGGTTCAAGGCTTGCAAGATCTCAGGCGTTTGCGCAATTTGCACCAGTCCTGTGGCGCCCAAAATGACAAACCACACCACGATGATGGGGCCAAAAAATTTGCCCACAAAGTTGGTGCCCCAGCGCTGCATCACAAACAACAAAACCAACACCGACAACGAAATAGGCACCACATAAGGCTGCAACAGCGGTGTCACCACCTCAAGCCCTTCCACGGCACCGAGCACCGAGATGGCGGGGGTGATCACACTGTCACCATAAAACAAGGTGGCGCCAAACAGCCCCAACAGCAAAAGGAAATGGCGCAAGCGCGGCCGAGACTTCACGGCGTTGGCGGCCAATGCGGTCAAGGCCAGTGCCCCGCCCTCACCGCGGTTGTCAGCGCGCAAAATCAAAATCACATACTTCAGGGTCACGATCAGCATCAAAGCCCAAAAAATGGTGGAGACCGCGCCAACCAAGTTCTCAGCCGTCAACGCCACACCTGTGGCGGGTAAGAACACCTCTTTGACGGTGTACAGCGGACTGGTGCCAATGTCGCCATACACCACGCCAATCGCGGCCAAGGTCAGGGCCGCCGTGGACTGTCGTTTGATGTGGGCGGAAGGGTTGTCTGAATCTATCGTGGCAACTGTCATGGGCTCTCCTGTATGAAGTGCCCCGAGCTTGCCTAAGTTCGCGTTAGGAACGCATAAGTATCCGATCCGTCCTCGTCAGGTTCTGACAAGCGGTAGCCCACCCCGGGTTCGGTCAACAACATTTGCGGCTCCGTGGGGTTGTGCTCTAACTTTGCACGCAATTGCCCCATGTACAAGCGCAGGTAGTGGGTGTGTTCCAGGTACTCAGCGCCCCACACATCCAACAGCAGTTGGCGGTGTGTCACCACTTGTCCGACCTGACGCACCAAGCGCGCCAAGAGCTTGAACTCGGTCGGCGTCAAATGCACCAGCGCCATGCCCATGCGCACCTCGTGCTTGGCCAAGTCCACCGTGAGGTCGCCCCGGCGGTAATGCGTTTGGGGTGCCTGCACCGCCGTGCCCCGGTGGCGCAAGGTCACACGCATGCGGGCTAATAACTCGCCCATGTTGAAGGGCTTGACCAAGTAATCATCCGCACCCGCGTCGAGCAAATGCACTTTGTTGTCGTCGTCGTGGCGGGCCGAGATGATCAGCACGGGCAGGTTGTAGTGGGCACGCACCGCGTGCAGCACTTCAGCCCCGTCGCCATCGGGCAAACCCAAATCCAAAATCAACAAATCCAGCGGCTCGGGCGACGGCATGCTGTGCCGCAACACAGCCTGGGCATCCGCAGAACTGCCACTGAGCAGCACCTCATAGCCCTCAATCATCAAAGCGTCACGCAAGGTCCGGCGCAACTCACGGTCATCTTCCACCAACAGCACGCGCAAAGCCATGTCTGTCAAACCTCCGAGCTGGGGCTGTTCATGTCGGGTTGCACGTCCACAGGCCAGGCCACGCACACCGTTGCGCCGTGAGGGCGCGTGTCTTCAATCCAAATCTTGGCACCATGCACCTTGGCAATGGCTTGGCAGACCGCCAAGCCAACACCCACGCCACGGCGCAGTTGCGTCTCATCCGATGCATCCGCTTGCGCCGCCTCTGGATGCATGCGTTCAAAGGCTTGAAAGACTTTGGATTTCCAAACATCGGGAATGCCAGGACCATGGTCGATCACCCGCAACTCGATGGTGTCGCCTTGCCCTTGTGCATGAAGTTGGATGAAAGAATCGTCCGGGCTGTATTTGATGGCGTTTTCGACCAAGTTGTCCAACAACTGCACCAACAACATGGCGTCACAAAAAATCAGCGGCAACCCCGCAGGCAGGACCACGTCGATCTGGCGCAGCGGATAACGCATGCGCGTTTTGGACAACACCGCGCCCACCACCTCTTGCAAAGACTCCCAGTCCTTGTGCACCTGCAACGCAGCGGCGTCCAGCCTTGCCAGCTGCAAGGTGTTGGTGGTCATGCGGTTGAGGTGCTGGGCCTCCAGCATCACCGTGTGTGCCAGATTTGTGATCTGCTCTGGGCTCAAGCGCGCGCCCTGATCGTGGATCACGGATGCCGCCCCCATGAGGTTGGCCAAGGGGGTTCTGTAGTCATGTGAGATCGACGTCAACAAGGTGTTTCGCAAGCTCTGACTCTGGGCCTCTTCCTTGGCATGCTGTGCCTGTTGCAAGGTGTGGGCGCGTTCGAGCTCTAAGCCCAACACATCACACATCTGCTGCACCGTGTGCCGAGTCAATGCCGTCAAGGCAAGCCATGACACACCGTGAAGGGCTACCGCCCCCCAGGCACACGATGGGCCACGCAACGGTAAAAACAAGGTGGCCTGGTTTTCGTAACGCCCGGTCCCAGGCCCGATGGCCGCAAACTGTTTGACACAGGCCCACAAGCCTTGTGTGTCTTGTGCGTCGGGGTGTCCTGTCAGATGGCTCGCAGCAGGGCGGGTGCTCGGCGCGTCGGGCTCTCGCAGCAACAACACCGACACTGTGTCGTGCACACGCGTCTGCAGCACCGACTGCAACAGGCGACCTTGCGCTGATAGATCCAAGCCTTCGCGAAACTGTTCGCTCAAGGCCCGCAGCTGTTGCGCTGCCTGCGCATGTTGGCTCTCTTGTTCGGCGGCCGAGCGCAAACGTGCCATCAAATAGCTCACCATCACACTCACGCCCAACATGGTGACCAACAGCAGCAAATCTTGGTGCAAATGCACATGGAAGGTGAAGCGCGGTGGCACAAACCACCAGTTGAACCCCAGCACCGACAAGGCACTGAGCACCACCGAGGCCGTGGCCGACAACCACGTGCCTGCCATGGCACTGGCCAAAACCAGCAACAACGCGAGGTTCCCCAGGTTGAGCACGCCATCGCACAGCCACAGCAAAACCCAAGCCGTCAACCAAATGACCAAGCCTGGCCAGCGAATTTCAATCTTCGGAAAGCGGTGACGGTTCGGGTGTGACACCGTGGCAGGCTATCACAGCCGATCAGTGCACCACCACCGGCACCTCAGTGGCAGGTGGTGTGTTGCGGCTGCGGGTGCAGCGCACCAAGCCGTCGATCATCACCATGCCAATGCCAGGAATGTCGCCCAGCTGCACGCTCTCCAGCAAGGTTTTGCCTGCGGTGTGTTGGGCGCGGTCCATGAACACAAAGTCGGCGGCACGGCCCACTTCGATCAAGCCACAGTTCAGGTTGCGAATGCGCGCCGTGTTGCCGGTGGCAAAACAAAACACCAACTCGGCGGGGATGTTGGCCAAACTCGACAGCAAGGCCACCATGCGCAGCATGCCCAAGGGCTGCACGCCCGAGCCAGCCGGGCCATCGGTACCCAAGATCACGCGGTGCGGACACTTCAGCTCCAGCGCCGCTTTGGCAGCGGCAATGGCCACGCGCTCGTTGCCGTTGTGGACGATTTCAATCGCGCGGCTCGACTTCTCGCACAACTCACACACATGCGCCTCTGGCAACGCGGTGTGGCCGCCGTTGATGTGGCCAATCACATCGGCATCGGCTTCGAGCACCACGTCTTTGTCAATCAAGCCCGAGCCTGGAATGGACGGCCCCCCGGTGTGGATGGTGCTTTGGATGCCGTACTTGCGCGCCCAGGCCACCATCTCTTTGGCCTCATAGCCCGCCTTCACCGAACCCAAACCCACCTCGCCCAGCAGCGTCACGCCGGCTGCTGCCAGCTCTTGAAAGTCATGTTCGGTCATGCCTTTTTCAATGATGGGCGCACCCGCGATCACCTTCACACCGCCGGGGCGAAAGTTGTCAAAGGCACGTTGCGCGGTGATGGCCAGGGCTTTGAGGCCCACGATGTCTTTGGGGCGTCCGGGCAAGTGCACTTCACCGGCAGAAATCATGGTGGTGACGCCGCCGTGCATGGTGGAGTCGATCCAACCGATTTGGTTTTGTCGTGGCGTCCAGTCACCAAACACCGGGTGCACGTGGCTGTCGATCAAGCCCGGGGCCACACAGGTCTGGCGCACATCGATGGTGGTCTTGGCCTCGGAAATGTCGCAGTCTTTTTCTCGCCCGACTGCGGTGATCACACCATCGTGAATGACGATGGTGTCGGCATCCAAAATGGGCTGGTCAATGTCGCCTGAGAGCAGCAGCCCGATATTGCGCAAAACGACTTTGCCTGATTTTTCTTCAACAGCAGCGGTGGCCATGGGGTTCTCCAGTAAGAGCGAAAGGTTGGGGGAGTCAGCGTTTCACGGTGCGCAACACCGTGTCGGTCACAAAGTCTTGCCACTGTTGCACCGCCTCGGGCGTTTGCAAATCTTCGCCCATGAAAGCCGACAAGGTGTATCGGTTGGACATGAAGAAGTACCCGGTGGACACGATGAGCAAATACACATCGCGCGCCACCAAGTCTTGGCGAAACAGTTTTTTGCGCACCCCGGTCTCCAAGATGCGTCGGATCACATCAATCGCCGGCGACGAGTACTGCGCCGCCCGGTCTGACTTGGTGATGTGACGCCCCAAGTGCAAGTTCTCGGTGTTGAGCAAGGTCACAAACTCGGGGTTGCGGCGGTAGTAATTCAGCACAAAGGCGATCACGTCTTTGAGCGCTTGCACGGGCTCGTCGGTGTTGAGGTCGAGTTGCGACTCGGCCTCGTTCATGCGGCGGTAAATGTCTTCGATCACCTCGATGAACAAGCCCTCTTTGTTGCCGAAGTAGTAATACAACATGCGGTCGACCGACTTGGCCGCTTTGGAAATTTTTTCCACGCTGCCACCCTCGAAACCGTATTTGGCAAACACCCGCGTCGCCGCTTTCAAAATGCTCTCACGCGTGGCCTGAGCCGACAACTCGCGCACGCCCGTTTTACGCTGCGGGGCCACACGCTTGGCCACACGCACGCCCGTCACCGTGCGCTTGGAAGCGGCTGTGGCTGGGGTACGGGCGCTGGCCATGGTCACTGCTCAGCGAACGCGCGCTCGATCACAAAGTCACCGGGCTTGGTGGTGTTGCCCTCTTTGAAGCCACGCTCTTCGAGCATGCGCTTCAAATCCTTGAGCATTTGTGGGCCGCCACAAATCATCACGC
>NZ_JAVLFP010000063.1:0-1830 GCF_046052825.1 Limnohabitans sp. | reverse complement strand
TTAACAGTCATGAATCAGAGCCTCCAGAGAACCTGAATGGCCCAGCCGAGACACGACACCAGCCAAACCAAAGTGAAAACTTGCAGAACCAAACGCAGGCCAACCGGCTTGATGTAGTCCATCCAAATGTCGCGCATGCCCACCCACACGTGGTAGGCCAAGGCAATGAAGATCGTGAAGGTCAGGGCCTTCATCCATTGGGTGCTGAAGATGCCAGCCCATTTGTCGTAACCGATGCTGCCAGTGGTCAGCAGCACTTGGGCCAAGACCACGGCGGTGAAGATCACCATCAGGGCGGCAGTGACGCGTTGGGCCAGCCAATCGCGCAAGCCATAGTGCGCGCCCACGACGACGCGCTTGGAACCGTAATTCACGGACATTGTGTTGCTCCTAGGAAATCAATAAAGGCCAAACAGCTTGGCACCCAAGACAGCGGTCAGCCCCAAGCTCAAGGCCAAGGTGACGACAGCAGAGGACTTGCCAAATTCTTTGGTCACCGCATGGCACATGTCCATGTAGAGGTGGCGAATGCCGGCAATGATGTGGTGCAAATAAGACCAGATGATGGCCAAGGCCACCAGTTTGATGAACCAGCCCGGCACAAAACCCAGGCCGATGTTGAACGCTGCGCTGAATTTGGCAAACGAAATTTCGGAGGACACCGAGGTGTCGAACATCCAAATGATGAAAGGCAGCAACAAGAACATGATGGCGCCGCTGATGCGGTGCAAGATGGACACAATGCCCGCCGCCGGGAGGCGGTAGGTGGGCAAGTCCGTCAAGGCGTTGATGTTGCGGAACTCAGGCCGCTTTTTGGCAAGCTCGGTCATGGGTAGGGGTCTTTCTTCGGGTTTGTCTGCATATGAAAACAACTTTTCATTCTATTGCACCGCAAGTAACTGACAGGAGGGTTTCATGCATCAGCTCAGAACGTTACGGTAATGATGGGTGTCTGTTCGGTACAAGCCACGGCGCAACTCCATGGCCGTGTCGTTGTAGGTGTAAGCCACACGTTCGACGCTGAGCAAGGGCGTGTGGAGGTTGACGGCCAACAGGGCGGCCTGCTCTGCGTCGGGGTTGACGGCACGGATGCTCTCATCGGCCCGCACCATGCGCACGCCGAACTCGGTTTCAAACATCGCGTACATGGCACCTTGGTGACGGGTCAGCCGCTCGGCGGTCAAGCCCTTGAACGGGGTGCCGGGCAACCACAGGTCTTCCAAGATGGTCGGCACGCCGGCGAAAGAGAGCACGCGGCGCACTTGCAGCACCGAGTCACCGGTGCGTAAATTCAAGGCGCGGGCCACCTCGGCAGTGGCGCGCAGGCGCTTGCAGTCGATGATGGTGCGCGCCGCTGGGCCTTCGCTGTGGGTGTCGCCGTTGTCGGGTTGCAACTTCAAAAAACGGTACTGCACCTGGTGCTCGGCATGGGTGGCCACAAAGGTGCCTTTGCCTTGGCGGCGCACCACCAAGTTTTCGGCTGAGAGCTCGTCGATGGCTTTGCGCACCGTGCCCTGGCTGACCCGAAAGCGCGCAGCCAAGTCCATCTCGCTGGGGATGGCTTCGCCGGGCTTCCACTCGCCCGATTGCAAACTTTGCAAGATCAGCCCTTTGATTTGCTGGTACAGCGGGCTGAAGGCCGGGGTGAGCCCGGCTTGCAAGGCGGCCAGGCCCCTGTCTCTTATACACATCTGACGCTGCCGACGATAAGGCTCGTGTAGATCTCGGTGGTCGCATGGTGCGCGCCGTAGAAAAAATTCGGGCTGTATTGCCAGATGTTGAGCAATGCGCTTTGCTCAGGATAACAGCGCACACTCCACTTCTAAGCGT
>NZ_JAVLFP010000062.1:0-6601 GCF_046052825.1 Limnohabitans sp. | reverse complement strand
AAGCCACGCTCTTCGAGCATGCGCTTCAAATCCTTGAGCATTTGTGGGCCGCCACAAATCATCACGCGGTCGTCCGTGGGGTTAAAGGCCGGCAGGCCCAAGTCGGCAAACAGCTTGCCGCTCTCGATGGCGTCGGTCAGACGCCCCTGGTGTTTGAATGGTTCGCGCGTGACCGTGGGGTAGTACAAAAACTTCTCACGCACCATCTCGCCCAAGAACTCGTGCTGGGGCAACTCTTGTGTGAGGTAGTCGTGGTAGGCCAGCTCTTTGACCTCGCGCACGCCGTGCACCAAGATCACTTTGTCAAAGCGCTCATACGTGTCGGGGTCGCGGATGACGCTCAAGAACGGTGCCATGCCGGTACCTGTGGAGAGCAGGTACAAGTTTTTACCGGGCAACACATAGTCAATCAGCAGCGTGCCCGTGGGCTTGCGTCCGACGATGATTTTGTCGCCCACCTGGATGTGTTGCAGACGCGAGGTGAGGGGGCCGTCTGGCACCTTGATGCTCAAGAACTCCAGGTGCTCTTCGTAGTTGGGGCTGACGATGCTGTAGGCGCGCAGCAGAGGTTTGTCGTTGACGCGCAGGCCGATCATGGTGAAGTGGCCGTTGGAGAAACGCAGCGTGGTGTCACGCGTGGTGGTGAAGCTGAATAAGCGGTCGGTCCAGTGGTGAACCGTCAACACTTCTTCTTCGTGGAATGCACTCATGTCAAGTTAGAAATTTTTAAATCAAGCGCCAAGTGTAGGTGAGGCCTTCCAACGTCTGGCTATATCTATATGCCTTGGGCGCTTGGCGCGTTTCAGGAAAGCCAACGATGGCTTGCCTGGTGATAGCATCTTTGGCCATACTGTTTCTCATTTTTGGGATGTGACTGCCAACGCCATGCCTTCATCTGTCGCTGTCTCTTTGCCCCTGTCGGAGTTGCCTGGTCATTACATCCGGCGTTTGCAACAAATTGCAGTGGGTGTGTTCATGGACGAGACCCAGGCCTTTGGCTTGACACCGGTGCAATTCGCGGCGCTCAACGCTGTGATGGCACAACCTGGCATGGACCAGCGTACTTTGGCGGCTGGTATTGGTTTCGACACCTCAACCATCGGTGGTGTGGTGGATCGTTTGGAGGCGCGTGGTTGGGTGGTGCGTCAAGTCTCACCTGAGGACCGCCGAGCGCGTTTGCTGCGTGTGACGCCACAAGGTCAGCAGCTCTTGGCCGATGTGAATGACGCCGTGCTCAAGACGCAGGAACGCATCCTCAGGCCTTTGCCCGTCTTGCAGCGGCAAGAATTTTTGCGTATGTTGAAGGTGTTGGTGGATGCCAACAACGAGGCCAGCCGAGCCCCACGCAGCTTGGACTGATGTGCTGACCGATTACCTCATCACCGACCCTTTCTTTTATCTGGTGGCCGCACCTGCTGTGGTGTTGTTGGGCATCAGCAAAAGTGGGTTTGGCGCAGGTTTCGGTTCTTTGGCCGTGCCACTGATGGCGATGGCGGTGACAGTGCCCCAAGCCGCGGCGATTTTGATGCCCTTGTTGTTCGTGATCGATGTGCTGGGTATTGCTGCCTATCGGCATGACTTCGATCGCAAGCTCTTGAAGTTTTTGGTACCTTGGGGCTTGGTTGGAACTTTGGTGGGGTATCTGATATTCAGTCGCTTGGAGACCCACTGGGTGGCCGGTTTGGTGGGTTTCTTCACCCTGCTGTTTCTGGCGCAACGTTTGTTATTCCCGCCTGCGGTTCAAGGCACAGCACCACCACGTTGGTTGGGGGCGATCTTGACCACGCTGTCAGGCTTTACCAGTTTCATTGCGCACACCGGGGCTCCTCCGGTGAATGCCTATTTGCTGCCCATGCGTTTGGACCCGGTGACGTTTGCAGCCACTTTGTCGGTGTATTTCTTCTTCATGAATTTCGCCAAATGGGTGCCTTATGCCGCCTTGGGTTTGCTCGATTGGCGTAACTTAGGCACGGCCATGGTGTTGATGCCCTTGGTCCCGCTGGGCGTGTGGTCTGGCGTGCGAATTGCTCGCCGCATCAAGCCACAACTGTTTTATCAAATGGTGTATCTGGGCATGTTTCTCACGGGCAGCAAGCTGCTGTGGGATGCCTGGCATTGAAAAGGAAAACGTATGAAAGTGTTTGATTCATTGCAAGCAGTTCAGGCTTGGGTCGGGCAGGGTGAGTTGCTGGGTGATTGGTTGACGGTGACGCAAATGCAAATCAACCAGTTCGCACAAGCTACGGGGGATGAACAATGGATTCATGTGGACGAGGAACGCGCTCGGTCAGGGCCATTTGGCACGCCCATCGCACATGGCTTTCTCACCCTGTCTTTGTTGCCCAAACTTTGCGCCTCGGCTTTTCAAATCCATGGCGTACGTCTGGGGGTGAATTACGGCTTGAACAAAGTGCGCTTCACCGCGCCTGTGCCAGTCAACAGCCGACTGCGCGCGCGTTTGGTGCTCAAAGCATGCGACCCCATAGAGGGAGATGGGGTGCAACTCACATGGCACACAACCATTGAACGTGAGGGCGCTGACAAGCCTGTGTGTGTGGCGGAGTCGCTCACACGCTGGTATGCATAGCAAATTTGTTTTGACGCCAAGCTTCAAACACCAACACGGCCACAGCGTTAGACAAATTCAAACTGCGTTGCCCGTCGCGCATGGGCAGCCTCAGCCGTTGTGCTGTTGGAAAGCTGTCGCGCACTTCAGCGGGCAAGCCGCTGGTTTCTGAGCCAAAAACAAACCAATCACCGGGTTGATACGTCACATCATGGGCCACATCAGAGCCTTTGGTGGTCAGCGCAAACATGCGTGAGGTCGTGGGTTGTTGGTCGATCAAAAACTGCGCCCAGCTGGCATGACGGTGTACCGGCGCGTATTCGTGGTAATCCAAACCGGCGCGGCGCATGTGTTTGTCGTCCATCGAAAACCCAAGCGGCTCGATCAGGTGAAGCACACAGCCCGTGTTGGCTGCGAGACGGATGACATTGCCTGTGTTGGGCGGGATTTCGGGGTGGACCAGAACAATATTGAACATGCACGCATTGTCCAGCAATGCCCCTTGCATGTTGGCCAGATGTTGCTCGTTTCAGTTGGGGTGTGCCGGTGTGCGTGCAAAGACCAACCCGGTGATGTGCGCAGCGCCAGCAACTTTTAAGGCGCGTGCGGCTTCAAATAAAGAGGCTCCAGTGGTCATCACATCGTCAACCACCACCACGTGTCGCCCACGCACCGCCTGAACGTGGTCGGGGTGGACCCAAAAACTGCCATGCACGTTGGTCAACCGCTCGTTGCGACTTTTCCCCACTTGCTGCACGGATTGTTCGCGCCGCATCAAGGTGTGAGCCTGTGTTTTTTCTGGGCAGAGGTGTCTTGCCAATTCAAGGGCTTGGTTGAAACCCCGCTCGCGCAGTCGCACCCCAGACAAAGGCATGGGTACCAACAGATCCGCAGCCTCCAGTGCGGGTTCGACCCAGGGTGTGTGGCGCATCAGGTGAGCCAAGTGCCGTCCGAGTCCAGGATCGGCATGAAATTTGAACCGTGTGATGGCGTTCACCCAAGGGTAGGCATAGTCAACGGCACACAGGCAAGCGTCCAAACTGGGGGGTGTCTTTAGGCAGCCTGAACAGGCTGAGCCTTCCAAGGCTTGTGCACAGCGCAAACAGCGCTGCACAGGTTGTGCAAAGCGCTGAACGCAAGCATCACAAAAAGGCGCGCTGGGCCATGCATGGCAGATGTGGCACACACTGGGCCACCTTTGGGGTGCGAGCCAAGCCGGCCGTTGTAGCCAAGAAAAAAGGTGTTCACGCGGTGCCATCCACATGGGCTCAATATACTGCTGACCTCATGTCTGAAATCACTGCCTCTGAGCGCCCGCCATCACTTGACCCCGCAGCCAGTCGCCGTTGGAACGCTTGGCCCCATGTGCAATCCCCTTGGTTGAATGAAGAAATTGCACGCCGCATGCAAGAGCGCTTGGCATGGATTCGTTTGCAACCGAAACGCTGGATCGACTGGGCTCCATTGAGCGGTGGTCTGCAGGCCCATGTCTTGGTGAGGGATCGTTATCCCAAGGCGCAGTGTGAAGTGGTGGAGTCCCACCAGCAACGACTGGCGTTGACGCAACGCGCGTTGCAAACGCCGTGGTGGCGCCGTTGGGGCTTGGCCCCTGGCATGACCTTTGGTGCTCGTCCGACAGCGGGTGCCGACATGTTGTGGGCCAATATGGCGTTGCATCTGTCCGAGCAACCTCAAGCCTTGCTGCGTCAGTGGCACCAAGCATTGGCGGTGGATGGTTTTTTGATGTTTTCTTGTCTCGGACCCGACACCCTGAACGAGCTGCATGCGCTTTACCAACAGCAGGGTTGGCCTGCGCCCAGCCATGACTTCACTGACATGCACGACTGGGGTGACATGCTGGTGGCTGCTGGTTTTGCCGAACCCGTGATGGACATGGAGCGGATCACCCTGACCTACAACGATGGTGCGGCCTTGCTGGCTGAGTTGAGACAGTTGGGGCGAAACCTCCATGCTGCGCGCTTTTCAGGCTTGCGTGGGCGGGCTTGGCGTCGTCAATTGGAGCAATGCTTGTTGGCTTTGGCCAAACCAGAACACGGTGGACGTTTGAGCTTGACGGTGGAAGTTATCTATGGACATGCCCTCAAGCCTGTCCCAAAGCTCAAGATGGCGGAACAAAGTTCTGTTTCTCTTCAAGATATGCGAACCATCTTGCGAGGCTCGAAGACGCAATAGCCTTGCTAGAATGCGAGCTGGTTACTTATAGGGCAAACCATTAGTCGGGACATTGAGATAGCGCAGTGTTTCACTAGGTTTGCGCTTCTGAAGTCTAAACATTAAGGCAATCGAAAGTGATGAAGAACAATCTTTTCCAGAAGCTGGCTTCTGGTTTGCTGTTCGCCGCGACGTGGGCGAGCACGGCGGCTTGGGCGGTGAATGACTTACCGGGTGGTCCTGGTGTACGCCAGCTCAACCTTCAACCTGGGGCGACCAAAATTGCCCAAGAGCAAGGTTGGTTGCACTGGTTCATGCTGATCATCTGTACGGTGATTTTCATTGCTGTGTTTGGCGTGATGTTCTATTCGATTTGGAAGCACCGCAAATCGGTGGGCCACAAGTCGGCCAACTTCCATGAGTCGGTGAAAGTAGAAATCGCTTGGACCGTCATTCCTTTCATCATCGTGATCTTGATGGCGCTGCCTGCCACCAAGGCAGTGGTGGCTCAAAAAGACACCTCCAATGCTGACTTGACCATCAAGGCCACGGGTTACCAGTGGAAGTGGGGCTACGACTACCTCAAAGGTGAGGGTGAGGGCATTGCTTTCATCTCCACCTTGGACAACGCCCAACGCGAGATGTCCAACAACGGTGCCAAAGGTGTGGACATCGACGATTACTTGTTGAAGGTGGACAACCCCTTGGTGGTTCCTGTCAACAAAAAGGTTCGCATCATCACCACGGCCAATGACGTGATTCACGCCTTTGCTGTGCCTTCACTGGGTGTGAAGCAAGACGCCATCCCTGGCTTCGTGCGCGACACCTGGTTCCGTGCTGAGCAGGTGGGTGACTACCACGGTCAGTGCCAAGAGTTGTGTGGCAAAGAGCACGCGTACATGCCCATCCATGTGAAGGTGCTGAGTGCTGAAGACTACGCCGCTTGGGTGGTTGCCGAGCAAAAGAAAATGGCCGCCAAGCAAGAAGACCCAAGCAAAGTCTGGACGCTTGACGACATCACCAAACGTGGTGAGAAAGTGTATGCAGCCAACTGCGCGGCTTGCCACCAGCCCAACGGCAAAGGTGCTGGGCCGATCAAGCCCTTGGATGGTGCTGCCGTGGTGTTGGATGCTGACAAGACCAAGCAAATCAAAGTGCTGTTGAACGGTCAAAACAACTTGTCGATGCCCAGCTGGAAACAGTTGAGTGACACCGACATTGCAGCTGTGATCAGCTACACCAAAAACAATTGGTCCAACAAGACCGGCCAGCTGGTTCAGCCCGCCGATGTCAAAGCCGCACGTTAATTCGGCCAGCGTTTAGAAGGAACACATCATGAGCGCAGTACTCGATCCACACGGACATGTTGCAGGTGACCACGGTCACGACGATCACCACGGGGCCCCTCACGGCTGGCGCCGTTGGGTGTATGCCACCAACCACAAAGACATTGGTACCTTGTACCTGTTGTTTGCCTTCACCATGTTGATCATCGGTGGCGTCTTGGCGCTGTTGATTCGTGCTGAGCTGTTCCAGCCTGGCCTGCAGTTGGTCAACCCTGAGTTGTTCAACCAACTGACCACCATGCACGGTTTGATCATGGTCTTCGGTGCCATCATGCCGGCCTTTGTGGGCTTCGCCAATTGGATGATCCCGCTGCAAATTGGGGCGTCTGACATGGCTTTTGCCCGCATGAACAACTTCAGCTTCTGGTTGATGATTCCAGCCGCAGTGATGTTGTCCATGTCCTTCTTCATGCCTGGTGGCGCGCCTGCGACGGGCTGGACAATTTACGCACCTCTGACCTTGCAAATGGGTCCTTCCATGGACGCGGCCATCTTGGCATTGCATTTGTTGGGTGCC
>NZ_JAVLFP010000061.1:0-1802 GCF_046052825.1 Limnohabitans sp. | reverse complement strand
GCTTGCTGAATGATCTGGCTCTTGGCCAAAGCCGTGGTCTCTTTCGAGTAGTCCGTATCCATGATGCGGCTTCTGGACGCCTCGGTGTTGGTCACCACGTTGCTCAGGTTGTTGACCGTGGCATTCAGGCGGTTTTGGTAAGCACCCAACTGCGCACGCGACTGGCTGACTTGCTCGATGGCGTTGTCAATCGCCTTCATGGCATCGGCGGCCGAAGCGGCTGACAACACGTTCAAACCCGTCATCGACGAACCACCGCTGTTGCCCAACGTAGGCTTGGTGGTGTCGTAGTAGGCGTCGCCCACGTTGACTTCACGCAAACCGTGCGAGGTGTAACCGCCGTAGGTTCCCAAGGTGTCATTGCCCAGGTCGACGCTGATGGGGTGGTTGTTGACCGAGTTCAATCGGATGATGGTGGCACCGTCCGAGTTGGACACTTTCTCAGCAAACACACCGGTTTGGTCGGCGAACGAGTTGATCAGTTGCACTTTCTTCGAGGTGCTGTCGGTTTGCTCGCCGGAGCGGTAAATGTCGACACCGTTGATCTTGACCTCACCGGCCACCCACTCGGTGGTCGAAGCTGTGATGCCAGCTCCTTCGTAGGTGTAGGCATCGACAAACTTCTCGGTCGAGTAGCCTGGCGACGTGGTGGCCAAGTCACCGCTGCGCATGCCATAAGTCGCCACCAAACCCAGCGTTTTCAAGGCTGCGTTGGTCACCGTTGCCGACACCGTGCCAGCGTTGCTGAGCGTGCCAACTTTCACTGGCGCGTCGGTTTGTGACTCAAGCTTCAACATGCCTTGGAACACATCGCCGCTGTGGAAACCCACGGCCAAGTTAGAGCCCGTGGTGGTGCCACCGATGGTGTCCGTGATGGTCAACTTGGCGCCAGAGTTGTTGAACAACACCAGTTTGCCTTCGTCGTTGATACGCGCTTGCACTGTGGCTGCGCCGCCTTGTGCGTTGATCTTGTCCACCACCTCTTGCATGTTGTTGGTGTTGGAGATTTTGATCGCCAAAGAAGCCGCGTCATCGATGGATGTCACCGTGATGGTCAAAGCTGCGGTGGACGCAATCACACCGTTACCCGCCACAGCGGCAGTAGCTTCGTTGAAGGCGCTGGCGGTGACACCGGCACGTGAGTTGTTGATGGCGGTGGTGATGTCGTTGATGTCGAGCACCGTGTTGTTGGCGCCGCTGGTGTCGGACTTGATCTTCGAGATGATGGTGCCGTTGATCACCAAGCTCAAGCTGCCACCACTGGCGAAAGAGCTGGAGATGGTAGAGGCGGTGTTGGAGAATCCCAGGCGACCCCCGATGAAGGTATTGCCAGATGAGGCGCTGGTGCCCAAACCGAGGTCAGACACTTTGGAGCTGGCAATGCCAACTTTGAGTGATTGATTGGCTTTGTCGCCGATTTGAAGCACTTTGTTCTGGAACGAACCGTCCAACAGGTTGATGCTGTTGAATTGGGTGGTCTTGGCCGTACGGTCGATTTCAGACTTGAGCTGTTGAACCTCTGCATCCAATGCAGCGCGGTCTTGGGCGTTGTTGGTGCCGTTGGCTGCTTGCACAGCGAGTTCACGCATGCGTTGCAAAGAAGAAGTCACTTCATCCAATGCACCTTCAGCCGTTTGCATCAACGAGATGCCATCGTTGGCGTTTTTGATCGCCATGTTCAGGCCGCGAATTTGCGACGTCATGCGGTTGCTGATGGACAAACCTGCCGCATCATCTTTGGCTGAGTTGATGCGCTTGCCAGTTGACAAACGCTCCATGGCGGTAGACAGATCACGACCGAC
>NZ_JAVLFP010000060.1:0-158228 GCF_046052825.1 Limnohabitans sp. | reverse complement strand
CAAAAAGCGGCCACGCCCGTGGTGGCAGTGGGGGGTGGGGTTGCGGCGCTTGGTGGGCCGTCGGCCAAGCCCACGGCGTCGATCGGCAAGATCTTGCACGAGTCGTTCACCGACGGCGCGCAGTTGCTGCTGTTGGGCGCCATGGTGGTGGGGCTGATCACGGGTGACGCGGGCAAGCAGGCCATGCAACCGTTTTCTGGCGATTTGTTCAAAGGCATGTTGTCGTTCTTCTTGCTCGACATGGGCTTGATGGCTGCGCGCAACTTGCCCCAAGTCAAAGGCAAGTCGCCGGTGCTGGTGGCCTATGCGGTGTTGGGGCCCATCGTGCATGCCAGTGCGGCCCTGGGGTTGTCCTGGTGGCTGGGCCTGCCCGCCGGTGACGGTGCTTTGCTGATGGTGCTGGCCGCCAGCGCCTCGTACATAGCCGTGCCTGCGGTGCTGCGGTATGCGTTGCCAGAGGCCAACCCATCGCTGTACTTCGGGCTGAGTTTGGGGGTGACGTTTCCACTGAACATTCTGGTGGGCATCCCCATTTACGTAAACTTGGCCCACGCAGTTCTGACTTAAATCTCGCATGGCAATTTCTCATCGGCCCGCTTACCAAGGCCTTCAAGTTGCGCTGTTAACGCAACACGGCAAGCAAGACTTGTTACGCACTCCCTTGGAGCGCGCCTTGGGCTGCCAGTTGTTGCACACCAGCGCCTACGACACCGACACCTTGGGCACGTTCACGGGCGATGTGGCGCGGCATGGCTCACAACGCGAAGCGGCCCGACAAAAAGCACAGATCGCCATGGCGCTCACGGGCGCACAGGTGGGGCTGGCCAGCGAGGGGGCGTTTGGCACCGACCCTTTCACGGGCTTGATGCCCTGGAACACCGAGGTGCTGCTGTGGGTCGACCAGCGCCAAGGCTTTGAAGTGATGGGCCTGGCACATGGGCCCGCGCAAAGCGCGCACACGAATGTGAGCACGCTGGAGGCCTTGCACCAGTTCGCCGCGCAAGCGCAGTTTCCTGAGCACCATGTGGTGGTGCGCTCAGAGCCACAGGGTGCGCACCTCTTCAAAGGGGTGTGCACGTGGCCAGACCTTGAAGATGCCTTTCGCTTGGTGAAGGCCGATTCAGCCAACGGCGTGGTGTGGGTAGAAAACGACCTGCGCGCCTTTTGCAACCCCACGCGGCAAACCATCATCCGCAAAGCGGCAGACGACTTGATCCACAAATTGCTGTCTGCCTGCCCCCAATGCCAAGCACCGGGCTACAGCCCCACCCGCCACATCACAGGCTTGCCTTGCCGCGCGTGTGGCCACAAGACACGACTGCCCATGGCCGAGGTGTGGCACTGCGACACCTGCAACCACGAAGAACAACGTACAACCAACGCCGACGACTGGGCTGACCCCAGCCGGTGTGATGCGTGTAATCCTTGATGCAAGCAGGATGGGCCAGCAGGCACGGACGCAGGGGAAGCTTGGATCGACTCAGGCCACCCAGTTTTCCACCCGCAGCCCAGGCACGCGGCTGAATTCGCGCAAGTTGTTGGTCACCAGCGTCCACCCCTCTGCCAATGCGTGAGCGGCTATCCAGAGATCGTTGTTGCCAATGGGCAAGCCCTGTTGCGACAGCGTGGCGCGGACATGGCCATAGTGCTCAGCAGCGGCTGTGGGCAAGGCGCAGGGTTGAATCATCTGCACCAATTGCGCAATGGTGGCCAAAGCGCGTTCGCGGGATTGGCTTTTTTCGGCACCAAAGCGCAGATCGCCCACGGTGATGGTGGACATGGCCAATTGCTGTATCGACAGTGCCTCAAACCTGTGGCGCACAGCCGCTGGCTGCCCTTTGGCGATGTAGATGCAGATGTTGGTGTCCAGCAGGTAGCGGGTGGGCGCACGGGCCATTGTCAAAGCTCCTCGCGCTCTTGGGGCGGGGTGTCTTGGCGGCCGTCGGCCATGAAGTCAGCGGGCAAGCTACCCAGCAAGTCAAACACAGCAGCAGCGTTGGCGGGCACTTGGCGTAGCACGATGTCGTTACCTTGCCGAAAGATCTCGACGCGGTCTTGCTCAAACCGAAACTCTTTGGGCAAACGCACGGCCTGGCTATTGCCAGACTGAAAAATGCGGGCGTAGGTCATGACGAGTCCTTGCACAATGTATCTACATTCAGTATATACATCCATCTATGACCTGTCTAGCAGCTCAGAAGCACATGTCGATTCGAGCTGAGACATGGGTCAAAACCCTTATGTTGAATTTTTTGCAGGTTGTTCAGCGTGCGGGTGAGGTGCCGGCGCAAGGCTTCACTGGCCTCGGCATTGCGGCCTTTTTCCAGCAAGTCCAAGATGCGCAGGTGCTGTTGGCAGTGCTCTTGGTAACGCGTCGGGCAATGTGGAAATGACCTTTGTGAGCTACACCGCCGCCAAGGGCTTCATCAAAGACCCGGACTTGTCCAAGAAGCTGCAAGACCAAGGCGGCGAGCCCGCGCCCATGGGCACGCAACAGTTCCGCGAGTTCATCAAAACCGAGTCGATGCAGTTTCAGCGCATTGTGGACAGCGCCAAGATCACGGCGGAATGAAGAGCCACGCCCAAACCTAACACCTAGGTTTTACATTCTTGTGTGCCCCATAAGTTCTCTCAAGTCTGCGTGGCTGGTGTCGATCAACCGGATGAGAATCCATTCGTTTGTGAACACACCAGGAGCGCCCCGTGAACCCATCTTGCCCCACCGACACCGCTGACACCTCAGCCTACAGCTGCCTGTGCTGCGCCCCCAACAGCCTGTCGGCTGGCCACACGCGTCGTGGTTTTTTAGGCTTGGGCACAGCCGCCTTGGCGGGTGGCTTGTTGGCCACCACCGCCGGCCCCGCGCAAGCGGCCAGTGGCAACTACGAAGCCATGTTGGTCAACTGCATTGACCCCCGCTTCACCACCCTGAGCTGGCAGTACATGGGCTTGTTGCACGGCATCGCACGTGACAAGCTGGCCGACAACTACAGCCAGTTTGTGTTTGCGGGCGGCCCCATTGGCGCCATCCACCCCAAGTTCGCGGCTTGGCACAACACCTTCTGGGAAAACCTCGACATCACCGTGTCCTTGCACCACATCCCCCGCGTGGTGGCCTTGACCCACCGCGACTGCGGCGCGGCCAAGCTGGCCTTTGGCGACGCCAAGGTGGCGACCAAAGAAGAAGAAACCCATGCCCATGCTGAAGCCTTGATGGCATTCAGGGCCGCCGTGATCAAACGCCAGCCCAAGTTGAGTGTGATCACCGGCATCATGGACTTGACGGGCAAGGTTGACCTGATCGGTTGACCTCGCGGGAGGGTGATCCGCGCGGGCACGCGCTATCACCAAGAAGACTTTGGCGACTTTGGGATTGGCGAAGCGCTGACTAAACTGCACTCGGCCCGATACAACCCCCGAGACAAGCAGGTAGCCGCGTGACCCATTTTTTTCTTCGCCTGTCAGCCCCTGTGCTGATCACCCTGGGCCTCTTGTGCGGCCAAGCACTGGCCCAGAACTACCCAACCAAACCGATGCGTCTGATCGTGCCCACCGCCCCAGGCGGGGGCTACGACTTTGTGGGACGTGTGTTGGCCGAGAAGCTCTCCGCCGAATTGGGCCAAGCCATGGTGGTTGAAAACCGCACCGGCTCGGGCACTGTGGTGGGCACCCAAGCGGCAGCGGCGGCTGCACCCGACGGCTACACCCTGCTGATGGGCGGCTTGGCCAACATCGCCTTCACCCCCGGGCTGTACGACAAGCTGCCCTACAACCCCGCCACAGACTTTGTGCCGGTGGCGCTGGCCGGTTCGTTTTCGTACACGCTGATTGCACGCAAGGACTTGCCCTTGAACACGCTGCAAGAGGTGATGGACTTTGCGCGCGCCAACCCCGGCAAACTGACGATTGCCACCGGCGGCACGGGAACAGGCCAGCACGTCGCTGCCGCCTTGCTCAAGAGCCTGGCCCATGTGAATATTTTGGAAGTTCCCTACAAAGGCGCCCAACCGGCTTACACCGATTTGTTTGGGGGTCGGGTGGACTTGTTTTTTGACAACACCGCCACCGTGCGGCCCTTCTTGGAGGGCGATCGCGTGAAAGCCATCGTGACCTCCAACGCCAGCCGCGACCCCTTGTTGCCGCAGGTTCCGTTTGGTCGCGAAGCGGGCTTGCCCGGCTTGGTGCTGGAGAGTTGGATTGGCATTTTTGCGCCAAGCCAAACCCCAGCGCCGGTGGTCGAGACTTTGCGCACCGCCATGGGCAAGGTGATGCAGCAGGCGGACTTGCGCAAACGCCTCGAAGGCTCTGGGGTGCGCGTGTTCAACATGCCAGCCAAAGAGACCGAACAATTTGTCAAAGCAGAAGCCGACAAATGGCCCAAGTTTTTACGCCAAGCAGGCATCAAGGCAGAGTGACCATGGCCCCACACCCCACCCCACCCATGACACTGCAAACCTTGCTTGACCGTGCAGCCATCACCCAAGTCGTTCAAGACTGGGGGCTCGCCCGCGATGCCGGACGTTGGGAGCAGCTGCGTTCTTTCTACACAGCCGATGCGGTGATGTACACCACCTGGTTTGTGGGCCCGGCGCAGGAGTTTGTCGACCGCTCCACCGAAGCCGCCAAGCGGGGCGCCAAGGCGCAACACTTCATTGGCGCGGCCACCCTAGACATCCAAGGCGACAAGGCCTTGGCAGAGACGCGCATGATCTTGCTCGCGCGCGGCATGGTCCACGGCGTGGAAGTAGACGTCACCTGTTACGGTCGGTTTTTCGACCAGTTTGTTCGCCAAGGCGATGCCTGGCGCATTCAGCAGCGTGTGCCGATTTACGAAAAAGACCGCATGGATGTGCTCGACCCAGCCACCCAGCTCACGCTCGATCCGGCTGTGTTGGCCCGCAACCCAGAGGGCTACCGCCACCTGGCCTATATGCAGTCACAAGGCGGTGCCACCATCACCGAAGGCTTACCCACCCCCAACAGCGAGGTGCTGACACGCTTGTATGCGCAAGGTCGCACTTGGCTCAACACTTGATCAACCGAAGGACCCCCATGAAACTCACCCTCGCCTACTGCCCAGGTGCCTGCTCTTTGGTGCCTTACGTCTTGCTCACCGAAGCGGGCGCAGCGTTTGACACCCTGCCCATCAACCTTGGCAAAAACGAACACAACCGCCCCGAGTACCTGCGCATCAACCCCAAGGCCAAGGTGCCTACGCTGATCATCGATGGCGATCCACTGACCGAAAACGTGGCCATTCAAATGTGGATTGCGCGTCAGTTCCCACAGGCCCAGTTGTTGCCCCAAGACCCGATGGCCTATGTGAAAGCCATTTCCTTGATGGCGTGGTGTTCTTCGGGCATTCACCCCAAGCTCACGCAGCAAGCGCGCCCCGAGCGTTATTGCGCCTTGGAGGGCAGCGCCGACAGCGTGCGCGAGCTGGGGTCGCACTCTTTGTTTGAACTGTTTGAAATTGCCGACCAGATGCTGGCCGGACGTGAATGGTTTTTTGACCACTTCACCTGCGTCGACGCCTACTTTTACTGGTGTTTTCGCCGTGGCTCGCAGTTCAAGCCCGATGTCTCGGGATTCAAGAACTGCATGGCCCACCTGCAGCGCATGCAAGCGCGCCCCAGTGTGCAAAAACTCTTGGCCTACGAAGCGCAGGTTCAGGCGGACTTTGCCAAGGCGGCTTGAACACGGCTCTTGGGCAATGGCTTGCCCCGCTTGCTGGGGGGCAGCCACAGTTCAAAGCTGTCGATCAAGAGCCGCAAGCCCTCAGGAAAGACGGTGTCAGAGTCGAGCGTGCTGAAAGCATCCGCAAAATAGTGCGCCCCCGAGAGCTCACCTTGCGGGGCAGAGTGGATGTGGTCTTGGATGTAGTGCGCATGGAAGGCGGGCAACTGCCGACTGACCTGTGCATAGGCTGAGGTCATCACATACTGCGACATCAAGTGGTAGCCCATGGCGGCGTGCTGGGGCTTGAAGCCTGCGCGCTTGAAGATGCTGGCGATGCGATCCAGGTAAAGCACACCAAAGTCGGACTCGCCTTCGCTGACTTGTTGGAACAGACGAAAGCGGTTGTGCGACATCATGTAGCGCAACACACCGCCGTATTCCACCCCCATGGCAAACGACTGGTGGGCTTCACGCCAGAGGTCTTTTTTCCAGTCGCCGGTGAGCGCTTGCAAGCGCGAGTAGCGTTCTTTGAAATACCGGTTGGCCACGCCCGAGATCAGGTCGTCCCGGCTGCCAATGTAGTAATGGATCAAGGTGGGTGCCACACCCAACTCGCGCGCCAAGCCCACCATTGAAATATCCCCCAAGGGCTCGGTTTTGGCCATGGCGGTGGCCGTGGCCAAAATTTGCTCGCGGGTGATGGTGGTGGCGCCCCCGCTTTCGGCAGCTTCATGGCGACTGGGGCGGCCGCGCTTGCGCGCCAGGGTGGCACTTGGAGAAACTTGATTTGACATCGATCAGGGTTTTTCTTGATTTATTTGTGACTGTCTCAATAGTTTAATTGAGACCATCTAAATTAATTGTAAGACGCCGCTATGAGTCAGACCCCCAAGGGCAAAGTCACCGCTGGCTTGCGAGGCGCAGGCTGGAACCCTCAACGCATGGACCGGCCTTTCACCACCCGCCCGTTCAGCCTGCACACGGCGGACAACCAACGCACACTGGGTTTGCTGTACGCGCAAACCGGGCACGAAAAAACCGTGGTGTGTTTGATGCACCCACGCGAGTTCACAGGCACCCCTTACCTGGTGCCCGATGTGCTGGACGCGGGGTGTGCCGCCTATGTGCAAGCGCCCCGATCGATTGGCAACGACTTGCGCTTGGAGCATGAGCTGGCCCTGCTGGACGTGGCCGCCAGCATGGCGCATTTGCGCAGCCTGGGGTTTGAGCGCATCGTGTTGTTGGGCAACTCGGGCGGTGCGGGCTTGTATGCCTTCTACACCCAGCAGGCCTTGCGTGCGCCCGAGCAACGCATTGCACGCACGCCCGGCGGGCGCCCGGTCGATCTGGCGGGTGCCCACATGCCAGCGCCGGATGACTTGATTTTTGTCTCGCCCCACCCCGGTCAAGGCAAGTTGCTGATGAACGGCATCGACCCGTCGGTCAGCGACGAGCACGACCCCTTGTCGGTGGATGCAGCGCTTGACCCGTTCGACGCCCACAACGGGTTTGTCACGCCGCCCGCCTCGTCCCACTACAGCCCTGAGTTTGTGAGCCGCTACCGTGCCGCGCAGCACGCCCGCATCGAGCGCTTAGACGCCCATGCGCGCGCCATCTTGGCCACGCGCGCGCAGGCGCGCAAACAAATGAAAGAAGGTGACACCTCGGTGCACACCCAGCGACGGGCCGCGCACACGCCCATCACCGCCATTTGGCGCACCGATGCCGACTTGCGCTGCTGGGACTTGTCGCTCGACCCCTCTGACCGCGTGGTGGGTGGCCTGTGGGGCCGTGACCCCTTTGCCTCCAACTGGGGCAGCGTGGGTTTTGCCCGCATGGTCACCGCCGAGTCGTGGTTGTCCACCTGGTCGGGCATCAGCTCGAACGCGAGTTTCGAGAAATGCGGCCCGGAGATTCAAGTGCCCTCGCTGGTGATTGAGTACACCGGGGACCAAGCCGCATTTCCGTCGGACATGGCGGCCATTTACGCGTCCATCGGCACCTCCCACAAGCGGCGCGAACGCGTGCGCGGCAACCACCACGGACAGGCCTTGGCCGAAGGCGAAGAGACCGGACAAGTCTTGGCCGGCCGTTTGGTTCAGCAATGGCTGCACGAGCCACGTTGATTTTTTTTCAGATCACCACCACCACCCTGGAGACACCCCATGCTTTTGAAACATCTCTCTCGCACCTTGCTGGCCACGTGCCTTGGTGCTGCAGCGCTTTGCAGTTGGGCACAAACCGGCGCTTGGCCGCAAAAGTCGATCCGCTTGATCGTGCCCGCACCTGCGGGCAGCGCGCCTGACTTGGCGGCCCGCATCATTGGCGACAAGCTCACCGCGAGCCTGGGTCAAACCATCGTGGTCGACAACAAGCCCGGCGCAGGCGGCATTGTGGCCATGAACTTGCTCAAAGCAGCGCCTGCCGACGGTTACACCATTGGCTTGAACCAAGCCGCTGTGGTGGTGGTCACGCCGGTCACCTACAAAGAAGCCACCTACGACATAGAACGCGACTTCGAGACCTTTGCCATCGCCGGCAAAACACCCATGCTGTTTGTCACCAACGCAAGCAACCCCGCCAAAAACTTGGCCGATGCCATTGCCATGGCCAAAGCCAAGCCTGACCAAATTGCGATTGGCAACCCCACCCGAACCTCCATCCCGCATTTGGCCGCCGAGGTGGCGGGCATCAAAATGAATGTGCAGTTTCAACAAGTGTCTTTTGCCAACACCGCGCAAGGCATTCAGTCGGTTGTCAACGGCGACATCGCCATGTATGTGGACGGCACGGGCCCGCTGATTCAATTGGTCAAGTCAGGGCGCTTGCGTGCCCTCGCGGTGGCGGCCGAAACCGAATTGCCTGGCTTGGAGAGCATTCCCTTGGCCAACAAAACCATTCCAGGTTTGAACATCAGCGGCTGGTTCAGTTTTCAGGCCCCCAAGGGCACGTCTGCGGCGATCTTGCAGCGCCTCAACAACGACATCAACCTGGCCATGCAGCAGCCCGATGTGTTGGCCAAGTTCCGTGACTTCGGCACCTACGCCACGCCAGGCTCGGTGGCCGATGCCCAGCGCTTTGTCAAAAGCGAAAAAGAATTGTTTGGCGGTGTCATCCGCACCTTAGGGTTCAAGCCTGAATAAGCCCCTGCGCACCGCCGCCACACACACCACACCCCATGCTGACCTCACGCCAATACCAAGTACGCCACCCCATGCCGGGGGTGGTCTATGCCCCAGAAGCCGACTTGCGCCGCTATGTCGACGGTGGCGCCCTGACCCACGAAACCATGGACCAGGCCTTCAGTGCGTCATTCACCCAACATGCCAAACGCACTGCACTGAGCGGCAGCGAGGGCAGTTTGAGTTACGGCCAGTTGCAAGAGATGACCGACCGCTTGGCGGGTGCGTTCATCCAGATGGGGTTGGCGCCCTTGGACCGGGTGATTTTTCAGATCGGCAACTGCAACGAGCTGGTGGTGGGCTTCATCGCCTGCCTCAAGGCAGGTTTGATTCCCATCTGCACCCTCGCCGCCCACCGCGAACTTGAAATTGGCTACTTGGGCAACCATGCCAAAGCACGGCTGATGTTTGTGCAAGGCGATGACCCAAAGTTCGACGATGTGGCATTTGCCGAGCGCATGCAGGCCGTGGTGCCCACCTTGACGGCCATCGTCCAGGCCCGTGGCACGCCGCGCGGGTCCGCCCACCATCTGCAAACCCTGATCGCGTCGATCAGCCAAGAAAGCGCCAGCGCGCTGCTGGCCCAAGTGCCGCGCGACCCGTTTCAGGTGGCGGTGTTTCAGCTGTCTGGCGGCACCACCGGGGTGCCCAAGATCATTCCGCGTTTTCACAACGAGTACATCTACAACATGCGCTCGGTCGCGGCTTGGAACGGCTACCGCAGCGACGACGTGTTGTTCATGCCCATGCCGATGATGCACAACCTCAACATGGGGTGCTGCTTTGGTCCGTTTTTGTTGACCGGGGGCAACGTGGCCATTGCCACCAGTTTGGCGCCCGAGGCTTTGGGCGATATTTTCAAACGCTGCGAACCCACCTGGACCGTGATGGCCGGGCCTTTGGTGGAGAAGCTCAAACCCGCCGTTCAATCGGGCGCATTGCCTCTGGGCAGTCTGCGCGGGGTCATCAGCGCCAACAACGCCCCGGCCTTGCGCGACTTGTTGGGTGCGCCGGTTTATCACATCTTTGGCATGACCGAGGGCGTGATCATGCTCACGCAAGACACCGACCCGCAAGAGGTGCGCGACACCATGGTGGGCGCGCCGGTGTCGCCATTTGACCAAGTCAAGCTGTTCAAGATTGGCAGCGAGGAGGAAATTGTGGAACCCGGTGTCGAAGGCGAATGCGCCTTTGGTGGGCCCTACACCATCCACGGTTATTACGATGCCCCGGAGCGCGATGCACAGGCCTTCACCCGCCAGGGCTTTTACCGCTCGGGCGACTTGATGCTGTTTCGAGACATTGGCGGCAAGCGCTACTACCAGTTCCGTGGCCGCACCAAAGACGTGGTGGACCGCGCGGGCGAAAAGGTCAACTGCGAAGAAGTGGAGTTGCAAGTCAACCGCCACCCTGCCATCTCGGCCACGGCCATCGTGGGCATGCCCGACCAGGTGTACGGCGAGCGCATCTGTGCCTTCGTCACCCTGCGTGATGGTGCGGTTGTGCCCACCACCGCAGAGCTGGGGCGCTTTTTGGAAGCGGCGGGCATGGCCAAATTCAAGTGGCCTGAACGCATCGAGGTGCTGACAGAGTTCCCCCTCACCAACGCGTCCAAACTCAACAAGCCCGCCCTGCGAACCTTGATTGCCAACATGCTCAAAGCCGAACAAACCCCGCAGTGACACCAGAGACCTCTTATGACCACCCTCACCTCAGCCACCACAGCCCGTCAGCCCATTCCCATTGCGGGCGTTCACCACACGGCACGCCCGACCTGGAAGTTGTCAGAAACCGTGCACTTTTACCGTGACTTGTTGGGGCTGCCGCTGGTGCATGCCATTTCAGCGCGTGGCTGGGGTCCGGAAGACCATGCCGACTTTTTGCATTTCTTTTTTGACAGCGGCAACCACAGCACGATCGCGTTTTTTTACTACATCGGCACCACCCCACCCGACTTTGTGGCGGTGCACGACGACTACCGCTACCGCGCCTCGCACACGGCATGGCGCGTGGACACCCGCGAAGCCTTGTTGGACTGCCGCGCCAAGATCGAAGCCGCTGGCATTGAGGTCAAGTACCAAATTCGCCACGAGGTGATTGAGTCGATTTACTTCAACGACCCCAATGGCTACTCGCTGGAGATCACCTGGCAAGTCCGTCCGTTCGAAGCCATTGACATTCAAGACGCCGCCCGCACCCTCGAAGCAGGCATGGCCCTGGAGCAAGGCCAGCAACCGTTTCAAAAGATCGACCAAGTCTGGCTGACCAAAGGCGCGGCCTTGGCCCAGGCGTTTGAGCAGGCCCAGGAGTCCCATTGATGCCCACGATCTTTGTCCTCAATGTGGAAGAGTTTTTACCCTTGGTGGCGCATGCGCGTGAGGTGCCCGACTACCAGGTCGATGGCCCACGGCTGGGGTATTGGCGCATCTCCGCGCCGCAGCAAATCAGCTTGAAGCGTAAAACCTTGGGCTTCAAGCCTGCGGTGTGGCACGGGGCGTTGACGGGTGGCTTGGTCGGACAGATCACCCACTTTGACAACGATGTGTTGACCATCATCGAAAGCGCCGCATGAAAGTCGCCATCGTGGGCGGTGGCCCCTCGGGGCTGTACCTCGCCCTCTTGCTCAAACGCCGCCAACCCGACTGGCCTGTGAGCGTGATTGAACAAAACAACGCCGATTCGACCTTTGGGTTTGGGGTGGTGCTGGCCGACTCAGGGCTCAACCGTTTGCAAGCAGCAGACCCCCAGGTGTTTGAGCAGTTGGTTGCGAAGATGAATTTCAATGGGGTTCAAACCATCGAAGTGCAACACCATCCGATTGACATTCAACACCCCGCCAAAGGGGGTGCCATTGCCCGCATCGATTTGCTGCATGTGCTGCAACGCACCGCCCAAGAGGTGGGTGTGGATGTGCGTTTTGGTGTGCGCATCGAACACCCCGACGAACTCAGTCAGCATGGTTTGGCCGATGCCGATGTGGTGGTGGGCGCCGATGGCGTGAACTCGGTGGTGCGTGCCGCCTACGAAACAGAGTTTGGCACCACCCAGTCATTCCTGACCAACCACTTTGCGTGGTACGGCACGGCGCGGGTGTTCACCAAATCGGCCTTGGTGTTTCGTGAGTGGCAAGGCGGCTCGTTTGTGGCGCATTACTACCCCTACAGCAGCTCGGCCAGCACCTTTGTGGCGGAGTGCGACGACGCCACCTGGCACAGCTTAGGGCTGCACGCCATGAGCAACGAACAACGCCAACAGGTGTTTGAACAGGTGTTTGCGCCTGAGCTGGATGGGGAGCCACTGATTTCCAACCATTCCAACTGGCGGCAGTTCCCCGTGACGCAAAACGCGCACTGGACGGTGGGCAAGCATGTGTTGATGGGCGACGCGCACACCACGGCCCACTTCTCGATTGGTTCAGGCACCCGCATCGCCATGGAAGACGCGATTGCGCTGGCCGATGCCTTGACCGCGCCGGTGGCAACCGGAGCCCCAGAGCTCAGCCCACTGGCACGCCTGCACAACTTTGCCCAAACGCGCGGCCCGGCCAAAGACAAACTCTTGAACGCCTCACGCAAGTCCTACCTGTGGTACGAGCAGTTTGGGGACTGGATGCGACGCTACACCCCCTATGGGTTCATTCACGCGTTCATGACCCGCACCGGTCGCCTGAGCGAAGAACGCTTGCAGCAGCAATACCCCGAGTTGTTTGCGCAATTTCAGCGCGAGGGTTTGACACAAAAGCCTGTGGCTGCCCACGAACCCCTGGAAAGCGCCCATGCACGCTGACAGCGCCCCCCATGTGTCAACCTACGAACGTGTGGTGTCGCGCCACCCCTTGGTGGTGCGCAAGCGCGTGCGCTGGGCCGACTGCGACCCGGCAGGCGTGGTGTACACCGGTAAGTTCACCGAGTATTTGCTGATCGCTTCGAGCTATTTTTTTGCCGAGTTGGGCGATGGCCGCTACTTTGAATGGATCAAAACGCTGGCCGTCGACACGCCTTGCAAAGGCATGGACTTGACGTTCCATGGTGCGCTGTGGCCCGAGGATGAGTTTGACATGCACTGCACGGTCTCCAACATCCGTGCGCACAGCTACGACATCCACGTCGAGGCCAAGCAAGCCGATGGACGACGCATTTTCACGGGGCGCTTTTCACCCATTTGCATCAGCCGAGAGGTGCGCCAGCGGGTGCCCATTCCAGCCGCCATGCTGGCTCAGCTGCAACGCTTCACCGGCTGATCTGCATCCCTTCATCCACCCTGAGACCTGCGGCTTGCGCCAGCACGGCTGAAGCCTGCTGTGCGCTGTTGCCCCGCCAAGCCACATGATGGTCGGGGCGAACCAGCACCCAATCGGCCCCGTACAGCGCACGCGCTGCGGCGTCGGGTTGATGCACCACCGTCAAGGGCAATGTGAGGGCACTGGCGGCCTCCAACCAGGTGTGTTCGTCGGACTGCGGGCCCAAGGCCAACACGGTGAAGTCCCTGCCAAACAAGTCGGGCAGCCACCTGCCGTCTGCCAGCTTGACAAACGGTGCGCGGCATCCCGCAAACCCACTGGGCACATAGACATTGGGGGCATCGGGCGGGGCCTCGCCCGATTCACGCGCCACGATGCGGCTTTGGTAGCGCAGCCCCAGCTGCAAGCCTGGGATGTTGAACTCCGCATGGGCGTGGGCGTGCACGGCATGGGCCAAGGCGACTCGGGCTTGTTCACCCTCCGTGGTGTCTTGCTCCAGCGATGCCGGGATGGGCATGCGCCCAATGCTTTCGGCCATGAGACGCGCAAACTGTGTGTTGCGCTTGGCGATGGGGTGGCGCTCTTCAAAGTAGGTGTGCAGCAGCGACTCAGGGGCCCAGCCCTGCACCACGGCGGCGAGCTTCCAACCCAAGTTCACGGCGTCGTCGATGCTGGTGTTGTAGCCCATGCCACCGGTGGGGGTGAACAAATGGGCGGCGTCTCCGGCAATGAACAAGCGCCCGGTTTGGAACTGCTCGGCCACCAACATGAAGCCCGCTGTCCAACTGCTTTTGTGCAGCACCTCGTAGTCAAACGGCACGGTGTCCAGGCCGGTGAGCGTGCGCAGGGTGGCATCGACATTGACATCGTCAATGCCTTGACCGGGTTTGAGTTGAATGCCCATGCCAAACTCATCCACGCCGTTGATGGCCACCAAGATGCCGCGCAGTTGGGGGTTCATGACCCAGCTCTGCCAAGCCGGCTGGGCCAACGGGCCGTGCGCCAAGGCGGGGTACAAACCTGCCGCGCGAAAGTGGATCGACAGCATCTGCCCGCCAAAATAATCCCGCTGCTCTTGGCTGGCCCCTTCGTAGCTGGTGCCCATGGTGTGGCGCACGATGCTGCGGGGTCCATCGCACCCCACCACGTACCGCGCTTGCAGCTCATGCGTGCGTTGGGTGGCCACATCGGTGGCGACTACACGCGCGTGCTCGGCGCCATCGGCGACTTGATCGACTTGCCAACCGTAACGCGTGGTCACACTGGGGTAGCGCGCGATCTGTTGACGCAAGATCGGCTCGATGTACATCTGCTGGCCCCGGTGCGGCAACTCTGGGGTGGGCCAAGCGGCTTCGCCGTAGTCGCCAAAGGCGCTTTGCTGAGCCGCCTGGGTGCGGCTGGGGATGCGAAAACGCGCCAGTTCTTTGCCCGCCAATCGGGTGCAATACATCACGTCTTGGGGATAGTCTGCGGCCATGCCGACCTTGCGCACCTGGTCGGCAAAACCACGGCGGCGGTAATGCTCCATGGTGCGTGCGGAGGTGGCGTTGGCTTTGGGGCGGTCGGGGGGCAGCAGTTGCGGCTCGATCAAGAGGCAGGGCACGTTGCGGCATCCCAGCTCAATGGCCAACATCAGACCACTGGGGCCGCCACCCACGATGATGACGTCTGTCGATGCGATGTGGGTCATACCTGAAGCCTTTCTGAATGCGTCGAGGTCTAAGGGCTGGGTTGCGGTGTGGCACGGGCCACCCGCCAATACAGCCACGAAGCGATCGAGACGGTCAACAAATTCCAACCGATGCCGTTGAGGAAGGCGGCTTGGTAGGAGCCGGTGAGGTCAAACACCTTGCCCGACATCCACCCACCGGCCGCCATGCCCACCAAGGTCGCCATGATCACAGCGCCCACGCGGGCGCCCGCTTGCTGGGGCGGGAAGTGTTCGCGCACGATGATGGCGTAAGACGGCACGATGCCGCCCTGAAACAAGCCAAACATGGCCGAGATAAGGTACAGCGGCACCAAGCCATCAAAAGGCAAAAACAACAGCAAGGCCACACCTTGCAAAGCAGAGCCCAGCAAGAGGGTGCGAATGCCGCCAATGTGGTCGCAAATCCAGCCCGAGACCAAGCGGCTGACGATGCCACAGGCCAACATGAGCGACAACATCTCAGCCCCACGTGCGGCACCAAAGCCCAAGTCGGAGCAATAGGCCACGATGTGCACCTGGGGCATGGACATGGCCACGCAGCAGGCAAAACCTGACACACACAACAAGAGCTGGGCTTGCCCTTGGCTCAGACCAAACGGCCGCTCACTGGTGTGCAAGCTCGCACGACTGGGAGTGGCGCTGCTCGGGGTGAGCGCCACCAGTGGCGGACGCTGGCGCATGCGCAAGGACAACAACGCCATGCCCACACCACAAAAAATACCCATGCCGATGTAGGTGTGGCGCCAGCCCAGGGCTTCGATGCCCCACTGCGCCACAGGGGGCCAAAAAGTGCCCGCCACATAGTTGCCGCTGGCGCAAATGGCCACCGCCATGCCGCGCCGTTTGTTCCACCACAACGAGGTGTCGGCCATGAGGGGGGCAAAGGTGGACGCCCCACCCAACAAGCCCAACAACAAGCCATGGGCCAAACCAAAAGTCCAAATGCTGCCCGACAGGCCGGCCAACACAAAGCCTGCGCACACCGCCACCGAGCCCATTTGCAACACCGGGGTGATGCCAAAGCGGTCGGCCAACTTGCCGGTCCACAGCCCGCCCAAACCCAGACACACCATCATCAAGGTATAGGGCAAGGAAGCATCGGCGCGGTTGACGCCGAACTCGGCTTGCACCGTGGGCAACACCACAGCCACCACATACATGCTGCTGTTGCCCAGGGTGACCAACAGCAGCGTGGTGAGCAAGCGCCAAGCGGCGTAGCGCGAGTCGATCAGATCGGCCGAGGCCGGTGTGCGGGGCATGGTGAGACGCGTGGGATCAACGTGTCTTGCCAGGGTCTTTCACGTCTTTGATGGTTTCGATCTCGGTGTTGTAGAGCTGGCCGTTTTTGCGCTCGACTTTGCGGATGTAGATGTTGTGCACCACGTCGCGGGTTTGCGCGTCGATGTACATCGAGCCACGGGGGCTTTCAAAAATCTGGCCTTTCATCGCGGCCAGCAACGCGTCGCCATCGCCCTTGCCTTGGGTGGCCTTGAGGGCTTCCACGATCACGCGCATGCCGTCGTAGGCACCCACGGCCATGAAGTTGGGGCGCATGCCGTTGTTGGCTTTGGCAAAGGCCTCGACAAACTTTTTGTTTTGGGGCGAGTTGTGCGCTGCCGAGTAGTGGTGCGCGGTGACCAAGCCCAGCGCGACTTCGCCCATGTCGTTCAAGATGTCGTCGTCGGTCACGCTGCCTTCGGCAATCACCTTGATGCCGGCTTTGTCCAAGCCGCGCTCGGTGAATTGCTTCATCAAGGCGGTGCCCACGCCTGCGGGCACAAAGGCAAACAAGGCATCGGGTTTGGCGTCACGCACTTTTTGCAAGAACGGCGCGAAGTCGGGGTTGCGCAAGGGCACGCGCAGGGTTTCAACCACCACGCCACCGTTGGCAATGAAGGTGTCTTTGAAAAACTTTTCAGAGTCCACGCCAGGGCCGTAGTCGGTGACCAAGCTGACCACTTTTTTGATGTTGTTCTTGTAGGCCCAATCGGCCAAGGCCGTCACCACTTGCGGCACCGTGAAGCTGGAGCGCACGATGTAGGGCGAAGCCTGGGTGATGCTGGAGGTGGCCGCAGCCATGACCACCATCGGTGTTTTGGACTGGGTGGCCACCGGTGCCGTGGCAAACGCGAGCGGGGTCAAGCCGAAACCCGCCAAGACGTTGACCTTTTGGTTGACCACCATCTCTTGCGCCAAACGCTTGGTCACATCGGGCGTGCTGGTGTCGTCTTTGAGGATCAGTTCAATTTTTTTGCCTGCCACGGTGCTGCCGTTTTGTTGCAAATACAAACGGGCACCGGCTTCCATTTGTTTGCCTGTGGAGGCAAAAGGACCGGTCATGGGCAGCAACAGTCCCACTTTGAAGCTGTCATCTTGGGCCTGTGCAGTGCTCAGGAACAAGCCCATCAGGCTGGCGGCGGTCAAAGCGATCAGGTGTCTTTTTTTCATCATGTCTCCAGGGTGATTGATGGCTGGATTACAGCATCAAATGCGGGGTGGGTCTGTCCATAGAATGACACACCCCTACACCCCCCCCCCGAGGAGACACACCATGCTGAAGTTCTATTACAACGCCGCGCCCAACCCGATGAAGATTGCGCTGCTGCTCGAGGAGCTGGGCTTGCCCTATGAGCCCATCCCCGTGGACACGCGCAAGGGGCAACAGTTTGACCCCGCCTTCAAGCAAGTCAACCCCAACAGCAAGGTTCCCGCCATCGTGGACGGTGACGTCACCGTGTTCGACAGCAATGCAATTTTGTTGTTCTTGGCCGACCGCGCGCAAAAGTTTGTGCCCCTGCAGGTCGACAGCGCCGAGCGCGGCCAAATGCTGTCGTGGTTGATGTTCATCGCCACAGGCATAGGCCCTTTCTCAGGCCAGTCGGTGCACTTTCGCCATGCGGCCCCTGAACCCAAAGCCTACGCCTTGAACCGCTACGACTTTGAGGCGCACCGCCACTGGTCCGTCGTCAACGAGCACCTCAGCACCCACCACTACATGGCGGGCGAGCACTACTCCATCGTCGACATGGCGTTTTGGGGCTGGGCACGCATGGTGCCGTATGTGCTGGGTCAAGACGATGCGTGGGCCACCTACCCGCACGTCAAGCGCCTGCTCGACGAGATCAATGCCCGTCCAGCGGCGCAACGCGCCGAGGCACTCAAGACGCGCAACACCTTCAAGGCGGAGTTGGACGACGAAGCCCGGCGTTTCTTGTTTCCGCAAAACGAACGGCTGAAAAACTAAGCCCGCAGATCAAGACATCCGCTCGGTGGCCCACAAAGTGCTGGCCATTGCCAAGGTGCCTGTCTTACTGGTGAAGTGAACCCACAAAGTTGAGCAGCAACTGATTGAACGCGCCCGGGTCTTCCACCTCAGGCAAGTGCCCGATGCCGGCCAGCTCGACCAAACTCCCGTTGGGCAATTGGGGCAGGAGCAGGTCGGCATTTTCTTGTCGGGGGTTCATGTGGTCTTCGCTGCCTTGCACCATCAGCACCGGCATGGTCAGAGCGCTGGCCAAGTCGGGGGTGTAGAAGTCGCTCAGCCTGAACGAGACGGCCCGCAACAAGCCTGCTGCTTGCGTGCCACGCGAGACTTCCACCAGCAGAGCGCGCAATTGCGGCGACGCATGGGGCCCCACCAAGTTGTCCATGCCTGCGTCGCCGTATTGGTAACTGCCCAAGCGGATGCGTTGGGCGCGGGCTTCAAATTTTTCGCGCCGCTCTTGACTCAGTTGTTTTTGCCCGACGCCAGTGCCCGTCATGATCAATCGGCGCACGCGGTGCGGCTGGCGAATGGCAAAGGCTTGCGCGACCACCGAGCCGAAAGAGTTGCCACACAACACAAAATCCTCGATGCCTAAGGCTTGCGTGAAGTCGGTCAGGGCTTGCGCATAGTCGGCGTCGCTGGGGTGCTCGGTGGCAAGGTTGTCGCTCATCCAATAGCCCGGCGCGTTCCAAGCGACGACACGAAAGTGTTGGCTCAGTGTCAAAAATTGAAACCGAAAGTAAGTCGCATTGCTGCCGATGCCATGTAAAAACAGGACACAGGGCGCATCCACAGGACCTGCTTCGATGTAGCTGAAACGGTCGCCCAGGTAGCGGTCTTGCGCGTGCAGTGGGATACGTGCAAACCGTAAGTCCGGCAGAGGAGAAATGGTCAAAGTGTGTGTCATGATCGACGCAATTTTCAGTGGGCAAAGGTGAAGCCGACCGCTGCATCCTAACCCCAGGTTTTTGGACTCAAACAATGAAACATTGGATTGTCATTGGGATCACGGCCTTGTGTCTGGCCGCAGGCTCTGCGGTGGCGCAAGAGTGGCCCACGCGCCCGGTCAAGTTGATCGTGCCTTACCCCGCAGGGGGCGGCGTGGATGTGATGGCGCGCGCTTTGGCGCAGCGCTTGCAAGACAAATGGCAACAACCCATCACCATTGACAACCGCCCGGGCGCCAACACCTTGTTGGGCACCGAAGCAGCGGCACGCGCCACAGACAACCACACCTTGTTGTTCACCACCGACGCCACCTTCACCATCAACCCGCATCTCTACACCAAGCTGCCCTACGACGCCGACAAAGACTTTGCGCCGGTGACGCAATTGGTCGCCTTCAGCCAAATGCTGGTGGCCAACGCCAACTTGCCCGCCAACAACCTCAAAGAATTGCTGGCCCTGGCCAAAGCACAACCCGGATCTTTGTCTTATGCGTCTTATGGGCCCGGCAGTCAACCGCAATTGGCCACCGAGATGCTCAAGCAAAAAGCGGGCGTCTTCATCGTGCACATCCCTTACCGTGGCATACCGCAAGCGATCACGGCGGTGGTCAGTGGCGAGGTGCCCTTGACCTGGTCGGGCATTGTGTCGGCCAGGCCGCACATCGCCAGCAAACGCATCAAGGCCTTGGCCTACGGCGGTAAAACACGTGCCCCGGCCTACCCCGATGTTCCCACCATGACCGAGCTGGGTTTTCCCGAGGTGGATGCCAATGTCTGGGTGGGCGTGTTTGCGCCGGCCAGCTTTGCACCAGCCCTGGTCAACCGCATGCACCGCGACATCTTGTCCGTGATCAGTGAAGCCGACTTCCGCAGCAAAGAAATCGAGGGCAAGTCGTATGACTTTGCGGGTGCCGGGCCGGACGAATTTCGTCGCCACATCCGCAACGAAAGCGCTTCACGCAGAACCACCATCAAAACTTCAGGCACTGTGATCGAATGAACTCCAACGTCTGGCGAGACCTCACGCAAGCACAACTGGATTGGGCCTACGACCAAGCTCAACACGCACCCAACATGGCCATGGTGATCGCACGCTGCGAGGCCCTCAGCGTCGAAGGACGCGCCATTGCAGAAAAGATCGGCACCGAGGTTCAGCGTTTCGCCTATGGCCCCAGCGACGTCGAGGCACTCGATTGGTATCCCAGCCAACGTGCCCGAGCACCCTTGGTTTTTTTCGTGCATGGGGGTGCCTGGCGCCGTGGCAAGGCCAAAGACTACGCCATGGCCGCAGGCTGGTTGAACTTGGCGGGTGCGCACTTGGTGGTGCCCGACTTTGCCGCTGCCCCTGATGTCGGCGGCAGCTTGCTGACCATGGCCGAGCAACTGCAAAACGCCTTGGCTTTCACCGCACGCAAAGCTGCCGAGTTGGGGGCCAACCCGCGACGCATTTATTTGGTGGGACATTCCTCAGGGGCGCACTTGGCGGCCTGCTTGGCTTCTTACAACTGGCTGCAAAAGGGTTTCACCGAATCGCCTGTGCATGCCTTGGTGTGTTGCAGCGGCATGTACGAGCTGGAGCCCGTGAGCCTGTCGTCGCGCAGCACCTATGTGAATTTCACGCCCAAGACCTTGCAAGACCTCAGCCCCATGCGGCGCTTGCACAACTTCACCATGCCTGTGTCTGTGGCGTGTGGTGAGTTTGAGTCGCCCGAGTTCAAGCGCCAAGCCAGAGAATTTGCGCAAGGTTTGTCGGATCACAAAGCCAATTTGAGGTTTTACTGGGGTGAAGCATTCAACCATTTTGAAATGCTCGAAACCTTTTCTCAACCTGATGGCGTGATGGCCCAAGCCTTGATCGATCTGATGCAACGCTGAGGCCTGTGCGCCCTCACCTTTGCAACTTCCACAGGAAAATCCATGTCCACTTTTCGTGCATCGCGCCGACAACTGATCTCTGGCGCCTTGCTGTATGGCGCCGGTTTGACGGCAAGCAGCCCTGTGGGGGCGCAAAGCCCACGCTACCCGGCACGCCCGGTGCGCTTGATCGTGCCCAATGCGCCGGGCAGTTCGGTCGACACCATCAGCCGCTTGCTGGGCCAACAGCTCACGCCGCTTCTTGGACAGGCCCTGGTGGTCGACAACAAAGCCGGTGCGGCGGGCGCTGTGGGCATCGACGCTGGCAAATTGGCCCCGCCCGATGGCTACACCGTCATCGCGGCGTCGAGCAGTTCGGTGACGGTGGCCCCTTTGCTGCAAAAGGCCATCAGCTACGACCCCCTCAAAGACTTTGAATTGATTTCCCTGGTGGCCTTGTTGCCCAATGTGCTGGTGTGTCGCACCACCTTGCCAGTGAACAAGTTGTCGGAGTTTGTGGCCTACGGCAAAGCCCAAGGCGGCAAGTTCAACATGGCCTCTGCCGGACCGGGCTCGGTGAGCCATTTGGCGGGTGTGGCCTTGAGCGCAGCCGGTGGGTTTGAAGCCCTGCATGTGCCTTACAAGGGGGGCAGCCAATCGGTGGGGTCGGTGGTCAGTGGCGAGACCGACTGGACCCTCACGCCCGCCCCGGTGGCCATGGCCTTGGTCAAGGGTGGGCGTTTGAAAATTTTGGGTCACAGCATGCCCAAAGGCACGCAACCCTTGGGGCCTGTGCCCTCGCTGGCCGAGACCTTGCCTGGCTTTGAGTTCACCAGTTGGATTGGTTGGATGGGCCCCAAAGGATTGCCGCCAGAGGTGCTCGACGGGCTACGCCGTCAATTGACCCTGGCCTTGCAAACCAAAGAAATTCGCGAGGGTTTTGCCGTGCACGGTGCGGTGCCCCACAGCAGCACGGGCGAGGCGTTTCGTGAGTTTTTGGCACGCGACATTGAGCAAACCCGCAAGGCCATTCGGCTGGCCGGGGTGCAGGCCGAGTGAACACCTTCGGTCTGAATTACATTGGGGCTGTGTCTCGGCCGAAGGCATGGCCAAGAAAAAGTAAACCCGCTTGGGTGTGTGGAGTGACCCGGGATGACTCGGGATTACTCCGGCAAGAGGCCAATTTCTTTGGCCACTTCGGCCCAGCGCTCGTGCTCGCGGTTCAAGAAGGCTTCGGTCTTCTCGGGCCCGCCCAAGGGGTCTGCAATCGGCCCCATGGTGAGCATGCGTTGCGCAAACTCGGGCTCGGCCAGCAACTTGTTGACTTCGACGTTGAGTTTTTGAATCGCTGCAGCAGGGGTGCCCGTGGGCGCCATCAAGGCGAACCAACCCACCATTTCAAAGTTGGGCAGCAACTCTGACAACGCAGGCACCTGCTCCCAACCTGCCACGCGTTTGCCCGCTGTGACGGCCAACAAACGCAGGCGGCCTTGGCGCACCAAAGCGGCGGTTGAGGCCAAGTCGGCCACCACGGCTTCGGCATGTCCACCCAACACGTCTTGCACCGCCACCCCCACCGAGGCGTAAGAGACCAAATTGGCCTCCATCTTGGTCCGTGAATTGATCAAGCGCGCGATGATCCCGCCAAAGGTGCGAGGGCCTTCGTTGGCCAGCGACAGCTTGCCGGGTGTGGCCTTGGCACGTGCGATCAGGTCTTGGATCGAGGCGATGGGTGACTCGGCTTTCACCAACACCGCAAACGGGCTCTTGGCCACGAAGGCCACCGGCACAAAGTCTTTTTGCGGGTCGTAGGGCATGGTTTTGAACAGGTGCTTGTTCGTGACCAAGGCGGCCGTGGTGGCGAAGTACAAGGTGTAGCCGTCGGCGGGCGAACGCGCAGCGGCTTGCGCACCGATGATGTTTTGGCCCCCAGGTTTGTTGTCGATCACCCACGGCTGGCCCAAGGTCTTGCCGACGCGCTCGCCCAACAAACGGGCCACGTTGTCGGGGCCCGAGCCAGGCGGCTGCGACAGCACCACCTTGATGGGTTTGTCGGGCCATGCAGCGCTTTGCGCCCACACAGGCAAGGCGCTCAAACCAGCAGCGGTGGCCAGTGCGGTGTGTAAAAAGTGACGACGTGTCATGGGAAGTCTCCGGTTTTTTTATGAAAAGAAAGTGCGCAGGGTGTGCAGCTGTGGGGTGAGTTCTGAGGCAGTGTTGGCGGTGGCAAACACATAGTGGTCGGGGCGCACCCAAGCGGCCTGACAGCCCTGGGTGGTGAACCAGTGGGCGAGCACACCATCGCACTCGGGTGCCTCAGGGGTGCCCAAGCGAATGACCTTGAGTTGGAGCGATGCAGGCACGGCGGCCAAGGCGGCCTCACAGCCCGCATCGGCACTGGCAGCCAAGAACACGCGCCAGCCCGTGCCCAGCACCGAGTCCATGCGCAGCTTGTGCGCGCCTTGCTGCCACCAGGCCTGGGGAAACAGCGTACCAACAGCCGCAGTGCCGGGTACCAAGCAGCCATCGGCCAGTGCGGGTTGCACGTTTTGCCGTGGCATGGGTTGAACCACGCCCCCGCACTCGGCCAACAAATGGGCATCGCGCTCACGGGCTTTGGCCACATCACGCTGGCCCACCAACTGGCCAATGCCTTTGATGCGTCGGGTCAACTCGGTCACGTGGGCTTTGCGCTCTTGTCCGTAGGTGTCGAGCAAGCTGTCTTGGGCACGCCCGGCCAAGACCTCGGCCAGCTTCCAGCTCAAGTTGGCTGCATCGCGTATGCCTTGGCACATGCCTTGGCCCAAAAACGGCGGCTGTTGGTGCGCAGCGTCTCCGGCCAAGAACACGCGGCCTTGGCGCCAGTCTTGGGCCACCAAAGCATGGAAGCGGTAACTCGCTTGGCGCCACAGCGTGGCGTCGTCCGGCGTGAGCCAACGCGCCAGCAAAGGCCAGGTGCCTTCAGGCGTGGCCAAGTGTTGCGGGTCTTCGCCGGGGTTGATCGAAATCTCCCAGCGGCGGTGGTTCTTCGGCCCAATCACCAGCGTGCAAGGACGTTCAGGCTCGCAGTACTGCACACTGGTTTTGGGCAGCTTTTTCAAACCCTGTTCGTTGACCAACACGTCCACCACCAGCCAGGGCTCGTCAAAGCCCAGGTCTTGCAGCGTCACGCCCACTTGGCTGCGCACAAAGCTCGACGCACCGTCGCAGCCAATGACGTAACGCGCTTGCACTTGGCTGCTGTGGCCTTGCGCGTCCACCACCGTCAGCGTGGCCGCTGCGCTGTCTTGCGTGACGGCGGTGACCGTTTGACCCAGCGAGACCGTGACGTTGGGCAGGCTGCTCAGATGGGCGCGCATGGCCGCTTCGACCGGCGGCTGGCTGAACACCAACGAGGGCGTGTAGGCCAGCGGATAAGGCTCGGCCACGGTGGACATGCACTTGATCAACTGGCCGTCAACCCCAAAGAACTCAGAGTTGGTGAAGGGCTCGGTGAAGGACGCGATGGCGTCCACCAAATTCAGCTCTTGGAAGACCCGCATGATTTCGTGGTCCAAGGCAATGGCGCGAGGCTTGTCGTACACATCGTGCAAACGGTCGCCCACCCACACCTTGACGCCACGCCCCCCTAACAAACCCGCTGCCACCGCACCCGTTGGGCCCAAACCCACAATCGCCACATCAAACATGTCAACACTCATCTTCAAACGTTTTCAAACAACACGGCACGCTGGGCTTCTTTGAGCTTGGCGCTGGGGGGCTGAGAGATGCCCCAATGGTCCACACGGCCTTCGGGCCATTTCCAATCCGAAGGTTGACCCACTTTGTAGCTGTCGTCGATTTGCTGCACATCGGCGGTGTACTCGATCACCAGATCGAAGGGGCCCACAAAGTAATTGAAGGCGTTGTTGCCAGGGCCATGGCGGCCTGGACCCCACTCGATGCCATAGCCCGCGTCGCGCATGCGGCCACCGCCGCGCATGACAGACTCCAAATCGGGCATCAAGAAGGCGATGTGGTTCAAGGCGTCGTTGTCGGTGTCGCCCAAGGCAATGCTGTGGTGGTCGCTGTTGCAACGCATGAAGGCCATGATCTTGGTGCGGTCTGACAAGGAAAAGTCCAGCACCTGGGCTAAAAATTCTTGGCTGGCTGGCACATCATGGGTGTTGAGCACCACGTGGGCCAGACGGATGGGATGGTCGGCTGCTTCGGTCAGCGTGGTGCGCAAAGCGTCTCCGAAGACCAATTCAAAAATGCGTCCGTGGGGGTCGGCGATGGTGAGTGAGGTGCCGCCTGCAGGTTCTGCGCTAGGTGACACGGGTTTGACCACTCGGCCCCCATGCTGCACCACCAATGTGGCGGCTTCGTGCAGCGCGCTCTCGCTGTGGGCACGCAAGCTGATGTGCTTGATCTGTGCGTGTTCACCGCCTTGGTGCAGCGCCAGCAGGTGGTGGTCTTGACCTGTGCCGCGCAAGTACACCACGCCAGGGGCACGGTCTGCCACCGTCAGGTGCCAAGTGCGGGTGAAAAAATCTTCGGCCAGCTGCAGGTCGGGCACATTCAGGGCCGCGCTGCGCAAGGCGCTGATGCGAGAAGAAGCATGGGACATAGAAAGCCGCTTTCAGTGAGAAGTCAAAGACAGAAAACGCTGGGCGTTGCCAGCCACCAGTTGTTGCACCACCGCGTCATCGAAGCCCGCATCCTGAATGCGTTGCACGGGGGTGCGATCATGGAAATTGAACGGATAGTCGGTGCCAATCATCAATTGGCTCGCGCCGTAGGTATGCACCAAGTGTCGCAGCGTGGGCGTGTCAAACACCAAGGTGTCAAAGTACAAGGACTTGACCTGCTGGCTGGGCGACACGCCCACCGCCTCACGCACAGCCGGGAACACCGACATCGACTGCTCCAAGCGCGGCAACAGCATGGGCAAGGTGCCCCCGCCATGGCTGAACGCGATGCGCAGTTTGGGTCGGCGCAGCATGAGCTGGCTGGTCAGCACCGAGGCGGCGGCCAAGCCCACGTCAGACGGGTAGGCCAAGATTTGTTGCAGCGGCGCAGGGCCCACCAAACGGTCCATGCCGGTGGGGCGCACCGCATGCACAAACACCGCCAAGTCCAACGCCTCACAGGCTTCAAAGAACGGCTCTAGCTTGGGGTCCCCCACCACCACACCGTTGATGTTGCTGCCAATCTCCACGCCCGACAGCCCCAGCGAGTGTTTGATGTACTGCAACTCTTGCAGCGCCATGTCCATGTGCTGCAAAGGCACCGCGCCCAAGCCCAGCAGTTGCCCCGACGACTCGGCCACCATGAGGGCGATGTGGTCGTTCAAGTAGCGAATCAGCTGCTGCGCGGCCACAGGCTCCAGCCAGTACGACAGCAACTCGGGCATGGGAGACACAGCTTGCTGGGCCAGGCCCATCTCGGTGAAGTCGGCCAAGCGCTTGGAGGTGGTCCAGCATTTGTCAGACACGGTGCGGTAGTTCTTGCCGTCGATCATGACGTGGCGGTGGCAGTTCTCGCCCAGCGCCATCGAGGGCCAGCCCTTGGGCACCACATCGCCCAAGTAGCGGGGAAATTCGGCGGGGATGACGTGCGCATGCACATCAACACCGCAGCATGTGCCGTGGCACGCAGAAACAGGGGACATGTGACGTTCTCGGTTTTTTTATTCGGGCGCTTTGATTTTCGCCACCTCGGCGACCGCGCCCCAACGGGCCAGGTCTTGCACCACCAACTTGCCCAGTTCGGCCGAGGTGCTGCCGGTGGGCGTGACCTGCATGGTCGCCATTTGGCTGGCCACCTCAGGGAGTTTCAAGACGCGGTTGATCTCTGCTTCGAGCTTTTTCACCACCGGCTCGGGCGTACCCGCAGGCGCGAACAAGCCAGTCCAAAACCGAAAGCCCACCTCGGGCAGCCCCAGCTCGGCCATGGTGGGCACTTGGGGCAGCGCGGCCAAGCGCGTGGGTGAGGTCACGGCCAAGGCACGCAACTGCCCAGCGGCAATGGCCGGTGTGGCAGGTCCGGTGTCGACCATCGACATGAGCAAGTCGCCGGCAATCAAGCCGGTGATGGTCTCGCTCATACTCTTGTACTGGATGAACTCGCCCGGTGTGCCGGTTTTGAGGCGGAACAACTCGGACGCGAACTGAAACGCCGGGCCCGAGCCCCCGTAGTTGGACTTGGCGGGATTGGCTTTCATGAAGGCCACCAACTCGGGCACGGTCTGGATGTTTTGTTTGGCACTGACCACCAGCACCAAAGGAAAGGTGGCCACCAGCGACACGGGGGTGAAGTCTTTGGTGGGTGAGTAACGCAGCTTGGGCGTCATCACCGGGGTGAACACCATGTTGCCAATTGGCCCCATCAGCAAGCTGTAGCCATCGGGCGGAGCCTTGGCCACAAAGTCGGTGGCGATGATGCCACCCGCCCCCACCTTGTTTTCCACCAGCACCGGCTGGCCCAAGCTGTTGGACAGCCGTTGCCCCACCAAGCGCGCCAGGGTGTCCATGCCCCCACCCGCGCCCTGCCCCACGACAATGCGGATGGGCTTGTTGGGAAAGTCTTGTGCCAGGGCAGCACCGTGGGGCAAGGCCCAGGATGTGAATGCCAGACAGGCAGCAACAAGGCGTGATCGCATGGGGGTATCTCCTTTTTTGACCTGATATTTTGGAGACGATTGTCGGCGAAGACCTCAGGATGATTTGTCACATGCGTTGGAAAAAACGCCATTCACCCAGCGCCGTGATTGAAAATCCCCTCCTCATCTTTTGCTTCCACCCCTTGTCTACTTTGCCCGCCATGCCCCACACCGAACGCCCTCCTCTGGTCATCGACTTTCACGTGCACATGTTGGAACACGAGGTGTTTGAGGCCTCCACCAACCGCACGGTGTTCACCGGCTTTGGGGCTACGCCGGCCAAAGCGCCGCGCCCGGGCGCACAGGCCTTGATGGGCAAGATGTTTGACCCCCAGGCGATCTTGCAAGACATGGACGCACGCGGCATCGACCGCTCGGTGGTCAGCGCCAGCACGGTGCTGCAAGGCACCTCGTGGGCCGATGCGGCCACCGACTTGAGGCTGTGTCAGCGCTGCAACGACCAAGCCGCGCGTTGGGTGGCGCTGTACCCCGAGCGCTTCATTGGCAGCATGGTGTTGCCGCTGCAAGACCCGCAACTCGCCATGCAAGAGCTGGAACGCGCCAGCAGCCAGCTGGGCTTGCAGGTGGTGAACATGTCGTCCAGCTACCAAGGCGTGTACATGGGCGACCCGCTGTACCACCCGTTTTGGGCCTTGCTGGACGCGCACCAGTTGACCGCGTGGATTCACCCCGAAGGCGTGAGCGACCCCTGGTTTCAGCGCTATGCGTTGTGGAACTCGCTGGGCCAATCGATTGAAGAAACCAAGTGCATGGCCTCGCTGATTTACGAAGGCGTGATGACACGCCACCCCCACCTCAAGGTGGTGATGGCCCACGGCGGCGGTTACTTTGCGCACTACATGGGCCGCTTAGACCGCAACACGGCCAACCGCCCGGACACCGTACGTCACATGGATGGGCAGAGCCCGAGCGCGTTTTTGCGCCGCTTTTACTACGACACCTGCGTGTACGACCCGCAGGTGTTGCAGGTGCTGATCGACCGCGTGGGAGTGGACCGCTTGGTCATGGGCAGCGACTACCCCGTGGGTGAGGCCGACCCCGTGGCTTGGCTGCAAGAAGCCGGGCTGCACGGCGACGATTTGGCGGCAGTCGCCGGTGGCAACGCCGCCCAGCTGCTTCAGCGCAGCACGTAAACCGCTGCAGCCAGCAGCAAAGCACCGGCCACCCAGACCCACACGGGCACCGAGGTGGTGGGTGCAGACGCAGCCTGTGCTGCCACGGCACTGGCGTCATCGGATGCGTTGCCTTGAGCGTCAGCAGAGGCTGCGTCATCTTTCAACACCTGTTCAAAGCGGCTGAAAAAGTCTTCGATCAGCGACTTGGCAGCGCCGTCGATCAAGCGCTGGCCCATTTGCGCCAGCTTGCCGCCGATGCGCGAATGCACGGTGTAGTGCAGCTCGCAGCCTGCGTCCAAGGGTTTGAGTTCCACCTTGCAATCGCCTTTGCCAAAACCGGCCACACCGCCTTGGGCGTCGAACTGCAAAGCGTAGCTGTGCGGTGGCACGATGTCGTTGAGCTGGACCGAGCCCGAGAACTTGGCGGACACCGGGCCAATCTTGATCGCCACGCCCACGGTGTAGCGGTTGTCACCTGAGGCCTCGAATTTGTCGCACCCTGGGATGCAGCGCTTGAGCACCCCGGGGTTGTTGAGCGCGTCCCAGGCTTGTTGTTGCGTCACCGCCAGGGTGCGGCTTCCTTGCATGTCCATCTCATTCTCCGTTCACGGTTCAGTGTTGCACCACCTGGGCCACAGCGTGCGCCAGGTCTTCGAGGCTGTTGAGGTTGTGGATGGGCAATAGGCCATCGACACACCGGTTCAACACCTCGGGGCCGCGCGCTGTGGGCGTGTAGCCCGCAAAGCGCAGCAGAGGATTCAACCACAAGACGCGCCGCGTGCGCCGCTTGAGCTCGCGCATGGCTCGCTCCAGCACCTCGGGCTCGCCGGTGTCCAAGCCATCGGTGATGAGCAGCACCACGGTACGCCGCCCCACCAGCTGGCGTGCGTGCTGTGTCAGCAAGCCTTGCACAGCGTCGCCCAGGCGGGTGCCCGAGCCATAGTCGGTGACGGTGCGGTTGACCGTCTCCAACATGGTGTCGGTGTCGGGCTGGCGAAAAGCGGCGCTCAAGTCGGTCAACTGGGTGCCAAAGGCAAACACTGCACGCGGCACCTTGCGTGTGGCCTGGTGCAAGAACGCCAGCAGCCAGCGCGCATACACCGCCATCGAGCCCGACACATCCACCAAGATGAGCAAGGGCAAGGCTTGTTGGCGCCGTTGCAAATGCGGCAGGCGCACCAGCTCACCGTCGTGGCGTGCCGCCCATTCCATGGCGCGGGCCCAGTCGAGCCGCGTGCCCTGCCCGCTGGCGGCCAAACGCCGACCCCGCACTTGCGGCAGGTCCAGGCGTACCTCGCGCAACAAACGCTGCATGTGGCGCGCATCTTGGGCGCTCAAGCTTGCGAAATCGGCTTGGCGCAAACGCGCATAGGCACTGGCGCGCAGCGCCAAGGGGTCGTCGTCTGGCGTACCCGGCGTGTCGTGCAGGGGCTGCGCCACGGCGGGTGTGGCCAAGGCCTCTTGCGCACGGCGCTGCGCCGCAGAAGCTGGCGGTGGGTCACCGTCTGAGGGCGATACATCCGCTGCCAGCGAGAGCGCCGAGGCCTCGCCAGGTGCACGAAAAAAAGCGTCAAACACCGCTTCAAACACAGCCCGGTCTTGGGGCCGTGACACCAGCACGACTTCGAGTGCAAAGCGCAGGTCTTCTTTGCGGACCACGCCCACCTGCACCGCGGCTTGGGCGGCCAAGGCCACGCGGGTGCAGTCGATGGGCACAGCCGCGCGCTGCAAAGCCCGTGCAAACGCGGCCAGGTTCTCAAGCGCCAACATGTGGGTGGTGGGTGAAATTAGCCGTGGGCCGTGGGGCTGAGCAGCTGCGCCAACAGGTCGTTGAGGGCCACCACGTCTTCGCGCTGCTTGAACAACAGGCCAGCAGTGTCTTGCACCCGTGTGGCATCGAGCGCAGTGGTGTGCAAAGCGACCAAGGCCTTGGCCCATTCCACGCTCTCGGCAATGCCGGGCACGCGGGCAAAGTGCGCGGCCAGGGCCTGGCTGCGCAGCTGGGCCACAAAGTCGCTCACCTGCTGGGTCAGTTGCTGGCTGGCTTGCGGCACCTGGGCCCGCAAAATGGCCAACTCGCGCGCGCGTTCGGGGTAGTCCATCCAGTGGTAGAGGCAGCGGCGCTTGACCGCATCGTTGAGCTCACGGGTGCGGTTGCTGGTCAGCAGCGTGATGGGCGGCACCTGCGCTGTGACCGTGCCCAGCTCGGGGATGCTGATTTGGTACTCGCCCAAATACTCCAACAAAAACGCTTCAAAGGGCTCGTCGGCGCGGTCTACTTCGTCGATCAGCAGCACCGCACCCGGGGCCGGGGTTTGCAAGGCTTGCAACAGCGGGCGGCGAATCAGGTAGCGCTCTTGGTAAATCTCGCGCTCCAGCTGCTCGGGCGTGGCGCTGTCGTGCGCGGCGCGCATGTGCAAGAGCTGGGCGGCGTGGTTCCACTCGTACAGGGTTTCGCGCTGTTCGATGCCGTCGTAACACTGCAAGCGAATCAGCGGACGCGCCAACACCTTGGACAAGGCCTTGGCCAGCTCGGTTTTGCCCACGCCGGGCTCGCCTTCGAGCAACAAGGGGCGCTGCAAGCTGAGCGCCAAAAACACCGTGGTGGCCAAGCGCCGGTCGGCCCAGTAGCCATGGGCGGCCAAGGCCTCGGTCAGTGCGTCAATGCTGGCAAGTGCTGCCGCTGCGCTCATGCCAGGGCCAGGCGCACCGCACGTTGGGTTTGCACCGTGATCAAGTGGGCACGGTAGTCGGCGCTGGCGTGCAAGTCACCGTTCAGGTCTGACGCGTCGATGGCCACATGCGCCACCGCCTCGGGCGTGAAGCTTTGGGTCAACGCCGCTTCTAAGCCCGCATGGCGGAACACGCCGTTGCCTGCGCCCGTGATGGCCACGCGCACACCGGCTTGGGTTTGCGCCACAAACACGCCCACCAAGGCAAAGCGCGAGGCGGCCTGCTTGAACTTGGCATAGGCCGCGCGCTGCGCCAGGGGGAAGCGGATGGCAACAACTAACTCGCCCGGCTCCAAGGCCGTGCTGTAGAGGCCTTGAAAAAAGTCTTCCGCGGCAATGCTGCGCTGGTTCGTGACCACGGTGGCACCCAAGGCCAGCACCGCGCTGGGGTAACAGGCGGCAGGGTCGTTGTTGGCGACCGAGCCACCCAAGGTGCCCATGGCGCGAATTTGTTTGTCGCCAATGCCGTTGGCCAGTGCCGCTAAGGCAGGCAAGTGCTGACGCACCAAGGCGTTGCTGGCCACGTCTTGGTGGCGCGTCATGGCACCGATGACCAAGTGGTCGCCGTCTTGGCACACGCCTTGGAGCTCGGGCAATGCGCCCAAGTCCACCAGCAGTTCAGGCGCGAGCAGGCGCTGTTTCATAGAGGCCAGCAGCGTTTGGCCGCCAGCCAAGGCTTGACCGCCGGCTTGCAGATGGCTCACGGCTTGCGCCAAAGCGCTGGGACGTTCGAAGTTGAATGCGTACACGTGTGGACCCCTTTCAAGCCTTCATGGCGGCAGCACCTTGCTGCACCGCCAAGACAATGTTTTGGTAACCCGTGCAACGGCACAAATTGCCTTCAAGCATGTCGCGGATCTCGTGGGCCGAAGCGTCTGGCTTTTTGTGGCACAGGTCGATCGCGCTCATCACCATGCCGGGGGTGCAAAAGCCGCACTGCAAGCCGTGGCATTCTTTGAACGCGGCTTGCATGGGGTGCAGTGTGCCGTCGGCTTGGGCCAAGCCTTCGATGGTGGTGATGTGTGCGCCCTGGGCTTGCGCCAGCAGCACGTTGCACGACTTGACCGAGCTGCCATTCATCAGCACGGTGCAAGCGCCGCACTGGGCGGTGTCACAGCCCACATGCGTTCCGGTGAGTTGCATGTGTTCACGGATGGCCTGGACCAACAAGGTGTTGGGTGCGGCGTCGAGGGTCACGGCTTTACCGTTGACGTTGAGAGAAACCTGCATCGATGTGTCCTTTTGATTTCAAGCCGCGTGCATCAAGCGCCACAGGCGATAAGGGGTCAGCGGCATTTGCAGCTGAGGAGCCAGGTCGGCACGGCCATGGCGGGCCAAGGCGTCGGCCACGGCGTTGACCACGGCGGGTGTGGCACCGATGGTGCCCAACTCGCCCACACCTTTGACGCCCAAGACGTTGTTCTTGCACGGGATGCTTTGGTCCATCTCGGTGACAAACAGGTTGGGCATGATGTCGGCGTGGGGCACGGCGTAGTCCATCAAGCTGCCCGTCAGCAGCTGGCCGGTCTCGTCGTCGTACACCACATGTTCGAGCAGCGCTTGGCCAATGCCTTGAACCGCACCACCGTCAAGCTGACCGCGCACGATCATCGGGTTGATGACACGGCCCACGTCGTTGACCGAGGCATAGGCCACCACTTGCACTTCGCCAGTTTGTGGGTCGAGTTCGACCTCGCACACATGGCAGCCATTGGGCCAGGTCGGGCCTTTGGCGGCGGTGGTGGAGTTGAGTTCAATGCGCTGGTTGGGTTGGGCACTGGCCAACTCGGACAGGCTGACCTTCAGATCGGTGCCCGCGACATGGAAGCTGCCTTGTTCGTAACGCAAGTCTTGCGGTGCGGCCTCAAGCGCTTGGGCGGCCAGCTCTTGGGCTTTGTCCAGCGCTTGCTTGGCACCCACGCTCACGGCAGAACCACCGGTGAACAGCGAACGCGAACCTGCGCTGCCAAAGCCGTTGCCACGGTCGGTGTCGCCCATGACCACGCGCACTTGCGACAGGGGCACGCCAAACACGTCCACCACCAACTGTGCCAGCGAGGTGGCAATGCCCTGCCCCATGGCGTTGACGGCGGTGAAGACCTCAATCACACCATCGGCCAGCACTTGCACGTGCACGTTTTCTTCCAAAGCATTGCCGCCCGTCCACTCCAAGAAGGTGGCCACGCCCAAACCGCGCCACAGGCCTTGCTTGGCCGACGCAGCGGCGCGCTGCGCAAAGCTGTCCCAATGCGCCAGGGCCAAGCCTTGGTCCATGATGGACTCAAAGTGGCCCACGTCATAGGTTTGGCCCATGGGGTTTTTGTAGGGCATCTGCGAAGGCTGCACAAAGTTGCGGCGACGCAGGGCGATGCGGTCGATGCCGGTTTGGCGCGCCGCCTCGTCCATCAAACGTTCGATGTTGTAGATCGCCTCCGGGCGACCCGCACCCCGGTAAGCGCCGGTGCTGGCGGTGTTGGTCAACACGCCGGTGAAGTGGAAGTCGATCAGCGGAATGTCGTACACGCTGGTTTGCACCCAGGGGCCAATCAAGAGCTGAATGGCCACACCGGTCATGACGGCGTAGGCGCCCACGTTGGCGTTGTTCTCGATGCGCAGCGCCAAAATTTTGCCGCTGGCGTCGAGCGCCAAGGACGCGTGCGACTCGATGTCGCGGCCGTGCGAGCTGCTCAAGAAGTCTTCGCTGCGGTCGGCAATCCATTTGACGGGCAACTGCAAGCGGTGCGCACAATAAGCCACCACAAGGTCTTCAGCGTAGGGGCCGGTTTTCATGCCAAAGCCGCCGCCCACGTCCCCCACCACCACGCGCACTTGCTCAGGCTTGAGGCCCAACAAGCCCGCCACCGCACCGCGCACGGCGGTGGGCATTTGCGAGCTCATGCGCACCACCAGACGGCCGGCGTCGATGGAAGCCACCACGCTGCGGGGCTCGATGGTCAACGCAACCAAGCGCTGGTTGGTGATGTCGAGTTGCACCACATGGGCTGCCGCGGCAAAGGCTTTGGCAGCAGCCTCGCGGTCGCCATAACGGGTTTCGGCCACGCGGTTGTCGGGCGCATAGGAAATCAAAGGCGCACCGGGCTTGAGGGCGTCGGTCAGGGTCACCGCGCAAGGCAACTCGTCAAAGTCGATCTGCACCGCTTCTGCCGCGTCACGCGCTTGTTGTTCGGTGTCGGCCACCACGGCCACCACGGGTTCGCCCACGTAGCGCACGCGGTCCACCGCCAAGATATGACGCACCGGCGTGGCGGCAGGCGTGCCGTCTGCGCGCGTGAAGTTGGCCACACCAGGCATGGCAGGGCGACCCTCGTCGACCAGCTGCTGGCCTGTCACGACCAAGCGCACACCGGGCATGGCCTGCGCGGCGGAGGTGTCGATCGACACAATGCGTGCGTGGGGATAAGAGGAGCGCACAAAGCACAAACGCGTTTGGCCTTGCGGCGTCACGTCGTTGGCGTAAATGCCCGCACCTTTGAGCAACTGCTCGTCTTCCAGTCGTTGAACAGCTTGTCCGCTGCCAAACCGTGTCGTTGTTGAGACCAAGTTCAAGCTCCCGTGGGTTGGTTAACTGCGACGAGTGTATCGCCCGAAGAATGCCCCGGTGTCACACAGGTGTGTCAAACAGCTCGAAGTGCCTGTGCAGGTGTTGATAATTTGTTGATCCCCCCATCAACCCCCTCACAACCTGTGGAGCACTGCTTTGACATCCCCCAAAAAACGCCCAGCCCCCGCTAGCAATCGCTCCCGCATCGGCATCATCGGTCTGGGCATCATGGGCGGCATCATGGCCGAAGAGTTGTTGCGCCAAGGTTTCAAGGTCTGCGGTTTTGACATTGCGCCTGCCGCCAAAGCACGCCTCAAAAGCCACGGGGGTCAGCCCTTGGCCAGTGTGCAAGCGGTGAGCGACCAATCCGACATCGTGATCGTGTCGCTGGCCACTTCCAACGCGCTGCGGCAAGTCACGCAGGCGCTGGCGGACGCCGCAACCAAGAGCAAGCACACGCCCTTGGTGATTGAAACCAGCACCCTGCCCTTGGCCGACAAGATGCATTGCGCAAAAACGCTCAAATCCGCGGGCGTGAGTGCGCTGGACTGCCCCATCAGCGGCACCGCGGTGCGCATGAAAGACCGCGCCTGGACCATCTATGCCAGCGGCCCCAAGGCAGCATTCCAACAAGCCTTGCCGATCTTGAATGCCTTCACCGACAGCGTGCCGCACGTGGGTGCTTATGGCAACGGCACCAAGATGAAATACGCCGCCAACCACTTGGTGGCGATTTACAACGTGGCCTACGCCGAGTCGGTGACGCTGGCACGCAAGATGGGTTTGGACCCGCAACAAATGCTGGACTTGTTTGGCCCCAGCCCCGTGCTGGGCACGGGCGTGATGCGCTTGCGCATGGACATGATGGTCAAGCAGCAGTACACCCCGCCCACCATGAAGGTGGAGGTGTGGCAAAAAGACATGCAGGTGATTGGCGACATGGCCAAGTCACTGCACTGCCCCACCCCGGTGTTCAATGCCTGCGCCTCGGTTTACACCGCGGCCATGGCGCAAGGCTTGGCCTTGCATGACACGGCATCGACCGCCGAGGTGTTGGGGCGCATGGCGGGGTTGGAGAGCCCGAAATCTGCCAAGTGACTTCAGGGCTTGAGCGCTCTGCTCAGGGTGCGGATGCTTTAGCAGCAGCCTTCGGTGCTGGCGCTTTGGCAGCAACCTTGGGTGCTGGTTTGGCCACCCGAGGGCTTGGCGGGCGTTGAGCCGAAGGCGTTTTGACTTTGGCTTTGGTCTTAGCTTTGGGCGCAGTGGCCTTGGCCGCTTGTTTCAAAGCCTCCTCAGCCGCTTCGATCAGCGGCAACTCTTCACGCACCGCCTTGTAGGCATCCAGGGCCGCAGGCCCACCGCAGTACAAAAACGAATGCAGCAACAACTCGCGCAGCTCGGTGCGGGTGATGCCGTTGCGGATGGCGCCACGCAAGTGAATGCGCAACTCGGCCGGGCGGTTCAAGGCAATGCACATCGAGAGCGTGGCCAAGCTGCGGTCACGCAGCGACAAGCCTGGGCGCGTCCACACGCTGCCCCAGGCAAATTCGGTGGCCACTTCTTGAAACGGCATGTTCAAGTCGTTGGCGTTGTCAAACGCTTTTTGCACATAGTCGGGTCCCAACACTTGGGCCCGCATGGCCAAACCCGCTTTGTAGGCGGCGGTGGGGGTCTTCTTCTTGGGGCGTGGCGTGGGTTTGGCTGTGCTCATGGGGGTACTTTGTGCAGAAGGTTCAATCGGCTTTGATGTTGGCAGCGCGCACCACCGCACCCCATTTGTCTATTTCGGTCTTGATGTAAGCCGCAAATTGCTCAGGCGTGTCGCCCACTGGCAAGGCACCTTGCTGGTTGAGTTTTTCGGCCACGTCTTTTTGTTTCAAGATGTCCACGATCTCTTGGTTCAAGCGTGTCACGATGGCCTTGGGCGTTTTGGCCGGGGCCACGATACCCACCCAGGAATACGCTTCATAACCCGGCACGCCGGTTTCGGCGATGGTCGGAATGTCTGGCAGTGATGGCAAGCGCTTGGCACTGCCCACCGCCAGCGCAGTGAGCTGGCCTGAGCGGACCTGGGGCAACACCGAGGGAATGCTGCTGTAGAGCATCTGCACCTGACCGGTCAGCAAGTCGGCCAAGGCAGGCCCCTGTCCTTTGTAGGGCACGTGCACGGTTTGCACATGGGCCATGGTGTTGAACAACTCGCCCGCCAAATGGCCCGAGTTGCCGCTGCCAGGTGAAGCAAAGAACAACTGCTGCGGTTTGGCCTTGGCCAGGTTGACCAAGTCGAGCGTGGTTTTGACGGGCACCGATGGGTGCACCACCAACAGCAACGGGTAGTTCACCAGGTTGGTGATGGGCGAGAAGTCTTTGGTGGGGTCGTAAGGCAGCTTGTCGTACAAGCTCGGGTTGACGGCCATGGGCCCGGCAGCGGCCACAGCCAAGGTGTAGCCGTCGGCGGGCGACTGCATCAGCGCTTGCAGACCCACAATGCCGTTGGCACCGGCTTTGTTGTCCACCACCACCTGTTGCCCAAAGCGGTCGCTGAGTTTTTGAGCGATCAAGCGGGCAATCACGTCGTTGCCGCCCCCGGGTGGAAACGGCACGATCAAGCGAATGGGTTTGTTCGGGTAGTTTTGCGCTTGCACCGAAGTGCTGACCCAGCCCAGCAGCGCCAAAACCAAACACAGCAGACGAGACAAAGTGGTGGTCATGGTGGGCCTCAGTTCGCTTTGATGTGGTTGTCTTTCGCCACCTGCGTCCACAACACAATTTCAGAAGCGATGAATTTGGAAAAGTCTTCGGGGGTGTTGGTGTACGGAATCACCGACATGCCGCTGATGCGTTTTTTCACGTCGGGCAGCTCAATCACACGCGCCACTTCTTCTTGCAAGCGTTTGACGATGGCAGGTGGTGTGCCAGCGGGCGCGAGCAAGCCGTTCCACAGCGAGGCTTTCAAGTCGATGCCCAACTCCGACAAGGTAGGCACGTTGGGAAAGTCTTTCAAACGCTCGGCCGAGGTGACGGCCAAGGGTTTGACACGGCCACTTTGCAAGCCCACGTTCGCGGGGCCCACGTCAGCCAGGGTCATGGTGACGTCCCCCGTCATCACCGCCGTGACTGAGTCGTTGGCGCCTTTGTAAGGGATGTACATGAAGCGGCCCCCGGTTTTGTTGTTGAACAACTCGGTGATGAGCTGAAACGAAGCCGAGCTGGCCCCGTAGTTCGACTTGTCGGGGTTTTGCTTCGAGAAAGCCACCAACTCTGCCACCGACTTGACGGGGTTGTTGGCATTGACCAGCAACACCATGGGCGAAATGCCGACCAAGGTGACAGGCGCAAAGTCTTGCGGGCCATAGGGCAATTTGGCGTACAACGCGTGGTTGAACACCATGGGGCCGCTGGCCCCCATCAGCAAGGTGTAGCCATCGGGTTTGGCTTTGGCTACGTAAGTGGAGCCCACGATGGCCCCCACACCGGGCCGGTTTTCCACCACCACCGCTTGCCCCAGAGAAGCAGCCAGTTTTTCGGCCACGATGCGCGCCAACACGTCGGTGCCGCCTCCCGCCGAGTAGCCCACCACCATGGTGATGGTCCGCGTGGGGTAGTCCGTGGATTGAGCCGTCGCGCTGCTCAGGCACAGGCCTGCCAGCAGCGACACGGTGAACGCAAAGGTGTGATGAAGACGCATGAGATGTTTCCTATTCAAGACAAAGCATTCAATTGACACACGGTCACTGCAGACCGATGTGCACATTCAAGACCGTCGATTGCCCGCTGTCCAAAGCTTGCAAACAACGCGCAATCGCAGCGGGCACCTCGGCCGGATCGCTGACGCATTCGCCATAGGCGCCAAAGGCTTGGCCGATTTGTTCGAAATGGCGTTGTTGACCTTGCAGGCGGGCCTGAAACTCATCGGTTTGCTTGGCCACACCTTGGGGGTAGACGCGCAAGACCGCCTCTTTGACGGCTTGCCAACCGCCGTTGTCGAGCACCACGGTGAAGATGGGCAAGCCGTAGCTTTGGGCGGTGGCATAGACCGAGCTGGGGGTCGAGAAATGAAAGCCACCATCGCCCACAATTTGCACCACACGGCTATGAGGCCGAGCCAGTTTGATGCCCAGCGCCATGCCGCCGCTGTAGCCCAAACCGCCGCCAGCGCCCGCAATCATGCTCAAAGGTTCGGTGCGCGGGATTTGGTTGAGCACGGCAAAGGTGTTGCGAATGGCTTCGTTCACCACCACATCGTGCGGCGCGATGGCCGCCCCGATGGCGGCACACAGATAGGCGGGCGAAATGGCCCCCACTTGACCAGGGCTGAGCGCGGCTTGCTGCAAAGCTGCCACACGCGTTTGCTGGGCAGCACGCAGCTGCGTCATGCGGTCGGCCACGCGCTGGTGAAAGGCTGCATCGGCCTTGGCGCGCACGATGGTGGCCACTTGGCGCAGCACGGTGGCGCAGTCGGCCTGCACGCGCAGGTCGGTGGCAAAGCCCCACATGGGGAAATCTTTTTTGACCGTGTCCACATCGACATGGCTCCAACGGGTGTGGGGCTGGGGCTTGGCGTATTTGGGCAACCACGGCACATCGACATCGAGCAGCCAACCCACGTCGGCCTGGGCCAGGCCGACCGAGGGGTCAAAGCCCGCAAAGCACGGTGATTCGCGCGAGATGCACAGGTAGCTGGGGCTGAACTCAAACACCTGAATGCCACACAACTCGGCCAGGTCTTGCAGGGCGTGCACGGCTTCTGCTTTACGTCCTAGGTAGGCGGTGACCACCATCGGGTGTTCGGCGTGCAGCAGTTGTTCGGCCAGGGCCTCCGCACAGGAAGCCTCCACGCCACCCGCAAGCACCGCGCCGTAGCGAGACTCGGGGTACGACCGCACGGCTTCAGGGGCCCAGGTTTCGGCCAGTACTTCACGCGGCAAGGTCAAGAACACTGGGCCCGGCGGGTCGCTTTGCATCACGGTGTGCCCTCGGCGCAAGACCTCTTTGGTGATCACGCCGGTGGGCAGGTTGTATTCCCACTTCACATACGAGCGCACCAAACTGCCGATGTCAAAAGGGTCTTGCACAAAGTGCACATAGTTGTCGCGTGAGCCTTCAAGTTCACCGTGCAGGGTGAATGGCGCTTTGCCGGCCATCAGCAAGACAGGCAAACGACCGCGAAACATGTTGTGCATGCCCATGGCCGCATTGGCGGTACCCGCGTCCACATGCACCATCACCGCTTGGCCACGCCCGGTGACGGCGGCAAAACCTGCGGCCATGTGAATGGCGACGTTTTCATGGGGACACAAAATAACTTGGGGATGCGGTCTGCCTTCTTGGTCCCACTGGGCCAGGGCCTCGATCAAGGACACATGGTCGGTGCCAAAGTTGGAGAAGATGTGCTCGATGCCTAAATCGTTGAGCCCCTCCCAAAAATAGTGTGCGGAGGTGGGCTGTGAAGATTCAGACATGGGAATGGCAAACGCGTGAGTAATTCGTAAGCATGCTACCAATCAGGCCTTGCAGGCTCGGCTAGGGGATTCCCTAGAATTTGGCCATGCTCAAATCGTTTGCCCTTCTCGCCTGTTTGCTGTTTCATCCATTCGGTCATTCTGCTTGGGTGTATTTCGACGATGGCAACGGCAGCACCGACGACTACTACGATTCGGCCATCACGCCCCAAGGAAAAAACACCACGATCAAAACCTTCACCGCCCACGCCATCGTCAACCGGGTGCCGTTCTACGACCCCAAGATCAAAGGCAAGGTGACCCAATTTGTGAAGTTTGGCTCCGAACAATCGTCGTACGAGTTCGATTGCAAAGAAAAAACGGTGCAACTCAAGAGCCGGGTGTTTTATGCCGACCGCGAGGGCAAGTTGGTGATCATCGCGTACAAGAACACCGACCAGGTGATCGGCAACGACAACTCAGACTTTGCCAAGCAGTTTCAGAAAAAAATCATTTACTCGGACCAAACCCGAAACCTCAAGCTCATGTCACTGGCCTGCAAATGAGACGATGGGGTGTGGCGTGGCACACACTAAGCCAACGGCAGCTGGTCGGGGAACTTGGCTTTGGACCGAGCTTCGTCGGCGCTGATCGCGCCTTGCTTGACGAGCCAGGCCAGACTTTGGTCCAAGGTTTGCATGCCCACGCCGGCGCCTGTTTGAATGGCTGAGTACATCTGCGCCGCTTTGCCCTCGCGAATCAAATGACGTACCGCCGGGGTGGCCAACATGACTTCGTAGGCAGCCACTCTGCCAGGCCCCTGACGTCTTTTGCACAACACCTGATAGACCACTGCGGACAACGACTCCGAGAGCATGGTGCGCACCATGTCTTTTTCATCGGCTGGGAAAACGTCCACCATGCGATCGACCGATTTAACCGCCTCAGAGGCATGCAAACTGGCCAACACCAAATGCCCTGTTTCTGCCGCTGTGATGGCCAGACGAATGGTGTCAAGGTCTCGCATCTCACCCACCAAGATGACGTCTGGGTCTTCGCGCAAGCCTGCGCGCAGGGCATTGGCGAAACTCTGTGTGTGGGCGCCAAGTTCGCGCTGATGGATCAAACACTGCTGAGGGGTGTGCACAAACTCCACGGGGTCTTCGATGGTCAGCACATGACGTGGCAAAGCCAAGTTGAGTTCTTGGATCATGGCCGCCAGGGTGGTCGACTTGCCTGAGCCTGTAGGCCCAGTGACCAAGATCAAACCCCGCGGACTGCATGCCAATGGGCCGAGCAATGCGGGCGCATGCAATTCGGACAAACGCGGCGCCTGATTTGGCACAACCCGACATGCCAAGGACATGCCACCTGAATGATGAAAGGCATTGATCCGAAATCGCGACAAGCCCTTGACTTCATAAGACAGATCGCACTCCAAGTGTTGCGCAAAGAACGCCCGTTGCTCGGCCTGCATGACTTGGTCGACCATCACCGCCATGTCATCAGCTCGCAAGGCGGGACTGTCACACCGATGCAGGTCACCATCGATGCGCAACACGGGGGGTTCGCCAACCCTCAAGTGCAGGTCTGAGCCTTTCATGTCGATGCAGTGAGTCAGCCAAGTGTGAATGTTCATGGGCGAAGTGGCATGGAGATGCGGTGAATCAAACAAGCCTTGATTGTTCAGTCCGCTCAAGCACGCAGCGTCCCCAAGGGCTTACAAACCGCGAAAGCAGATCCTTCATGACGACCTTGCCAGCGCCTGCAAAAAATACCTTACAGTTTGAGTTTTGAACACTGACGGTGAGCGACCTTATGAAAAAAATAATCTGTACTTTGGCTGTTGTGAGCCTGTTCGGTTGTGCCAACCAAACGCAAACTGGCAACGCCTACACAGCGGGTCAATCACGTCAAGCGCAAACGGTTCAGCGTGGCAAAGTGATCGCCGTCAAGGACGTGGACGTGGCAGCTCACCCCAGCGGTGTGGGCGCTCTGGCAGGCGGCGCCTTGGGCGGGATTGCAGGCTCCAACAATGGCCGCGCTGGCTCTAACCAATCGGCAGCTTCGTCGATCGTGGGCCTGGTCATCGGCGGCATGGCGGGCAGCGTGGTCGATAAGAAACTCAACACCCTTAAGGGTCAAGAAATCAGCATTGTGTTGAACAACGGCACAGAGATCGCCATCGTTCAAGAGATCGACGAGAAAGAAGGCGCATTCCTGGTGGGCGAGCAAGTGCGTGTGTTGAGCGGCGTGGGCGGCACCAGCCGCGTGTCGCGCTGATTCAAAGGACTCGCGTCAACACCTTGCGTGTGCGAATGACGAGACCGTGCTTGCGCACTGTTCGACTCAGGGTGTCACCACCAATTTGCCGCTGACTTGACGGTTGGCCAGACGCTCAATCGCCAGACCTGCCTCTTCCAAGGTGTAGAGGCCTGACACACAAGGTTTGATGTCTCCAGCCAAGTACATGGCATTGAGCGCTTGCAGATCGCGCGCATTGTCCAGGGGCTGACGGCGGATGTAGTCGCCCCAAAACACACCCACCAAGGCGCAACCTTTGAGCAAGACCAGATTGAGTGGAATGCGAGGGATGTCGCCATTGGCGAAACCCACCACCAAATAACGCCCTCGCCAAGCCATGCTGCGCAATGAGGGTTCGGTGTAGGCGCCACCGACTGGGTCACACACCACGTCGACGCCCTGTCCTTGTGTGAGGACTTTGAGTCGTTCGCGCAAATCCTGCGTCGCGTAATTGATCAGTTCATCCGCCCCATGTTGGCGACACATCTCTAGTTTTTCCTCGGACGAGGCGGCTGCAATCACGCGCGCGCCCATGGCTTTGGCTATTTCAATCGCGGCCAAACCAATGCCCCCCGAGGCACCCAACACCAACACCGTTTCACCTGGGCGCAATTGGCCTCGGTCTTTCAAGGCGTGGTAACAGGTGCCATAAGTCATCAAGAAAGCGCCTGCCATGTCATAGGACATGCCCTCTGGCATGGGCATCAAGCGGTCCTGCGACACCACCGCTTGTTGCGCGAACGCCCCCCAAGCCGTGAAGGCGATCACCGACTGACCGACCCATGCGGGATCTGCGCCCTGCCCTGCCATGCGCACCACGCCAGCCAACTCGCCACCGGGCGTGAAGGGCAAGGGCGGCTTCATCTGGTATTTGTTTTGAATGATCAATGCATCGGGAAAGTTGATGCCTGCGGCTTTGACCTCGATCAGCACCTCACCGGGACCTGGCACCAAGTCCGGCACCTCCTCCACACGCAACTCACTGGGGGGACCGAAATGGTTACAACGCAAAGCACGCATCACAATGCTCCTTGGATCAACGGGATCGACACACGAAGAGAAATGACAAAGACAAAAGGGTTAGTAGACATCATCTACTAACCCTTGTCATTTCTGGTCGGCGTGGCGGGATTCGAACTCGCGACCCCTTGCACCCCATGCAAGTGCGCTACCAGGCTGCGCTACACGCCGAAGACAACTAGTATACCGTGACTCAGACCGTCTCTGAAAGAAGATCGCGAATTTGCACCAACTCTTTGCGAAGCACTTGCATGCCCTCATCGGTGGCACGAAATTCAAATTCGGTCACCCAGTCTGGTGTGACTTCTTGATCAGCATCGCCGAGGTCGATCCCGTCGTCCATGGCATCCGCCCCATCCAACAGGTCCAGGGTGGCACGACGACGCTCGCGCTCGGATTGCACCAACTCTTGTAACTTGTTGCGCGCACCACTGATGGTGAAGCCTTGGTCGTACAAGAGGTCGCGAATGCGGCGAATCATCAGCACTTCATGGTGCTGGTAATAGCGGCGATTGCCACGTCGCTTCATGGGGCGCAGTTGCGTGAATTCCTGCTCCCAATAGCGCAGCACGTGCGGCTTGACGCCGCACAAGTCGCTCACTTCACCGATGGTGAAGTAGCGTTTGGCTGGTATGGAAGGAAGGAGGGATTTCTCCATGAAATCAGGGGCTTGTAAACGGGAGCGCAGAGGTTACACGAAGAATGGCTTCGCTGCCCCTATTTTTTCGTTTTCCAAGCAAAAAAGTAAATGACCGACATTCGTTGTCAGTCAGAGGTCTACTTTCGCAGGAGAGTCACCTTGAATTTGTTCTTTGAGCTTGTGGCTGGCGTGAAACGTCACCGCACGACGCGCCTCGATGGGTATGGCTTCACCCGTGCGAGGGTTTCGACCAGGACGTGGTGCCTTGGTACGAATCTGAAAGTTGCCAAAGCTTGAGATTTTGACGTCCGTGCCCTCAACCAAACTTTGTGCAATGAGATCGAAAAAGGCGTCGATCATGTCTTTGGACTCACGCTTGTTCAGACCAATTTGCTCAAACAACAATTCGGCCAATTGGGCTTTGGTCAACGCGGGCGTTTCGAGGCTCTCGAAGGAAAGTTCCATAAGGGTCTTACTTTAAATCGTGAACCATCACGCACGAAGGCGCGCGGCCAGTTGTTGGGTCAACTGTGCGACCACAGCTTGAACCACGCCTTCAATTTGCGCTTCGTTCAGCGTGGCTTCGTCGCTGTTGAGCGTCAAGCGCACGGCCAAGCTTTTCTCGTCCAAAGCCATGCCCGCGTTGTCAGTCTTGGGGCGGTACACATCAAACAAGACCGCTTGACGCAGCAAGCCATGGGTTGGGGCGGCATGCACGGCAGCCATCAAGGCCGCATGCGTGACGCTCTCTTTCACGATCACCGCAATGTCGCGTTCCACCGCTGGAAATCTTGCGACAGGCTGAGACACTGGCACTTGTCGTTGCAACACGGCGTCAAGTTGAAGTTCGAACATCACAGGGGCTTGTGCCAAGTCCCAGCTTTGTCGCCAACGCGGGTGCAACTCCCCCACATGGCCGATGACCGCACCGTGGAGCAGCACCTTGGCACAACGCCCAGGGTGCATGGCCGGATGGTCTGAAGCCTCAAAACTGGGCTGCGCAGGTGCCAGCAAAGCTTGCACATCGGCTTTGACGTCAAAGAAATCAATGCCCTGCTCTTTGCTGCCCCATTGCGCAGGAGCCGCGCCGCCAAACACCATGCCAGCCACATGCATGGGTTGATCAAACCCCTCTACGGTGGTGTCGGTGTCTTTGACGGACGGATCTTTGTTGAACACGCGACCGAGTTCGAACACGCGCACGCGGCTGGCCTTGCGGTCCACGTTGAACTTGACGACGTTGAGCAAGGAGCCCAGCAGCGAAGAACGCATCACGCTCATCTGGCTGGCGATGGGGTTGAGCAGTTTGATCGGGCTGGGATTGCCAGCAAGTTCATGTTCCCAGCGCTCTTCGACAAAACTGAAGTTGATGGTTTCTTGGTAGCCCAAAGCTGCCAATTGACGGCGCACAGCATGAGGACTGCGCTGAGACTCCAAACGAACCTTGGCCGTCACAGGGGCCAGCGGCGGTGTGGTGGGTAAGTTGTTGTAACCCACCATGCGCGCGACTTCTTCGATCAGGTCTTCTTCGATCTGCAAGTCAAAACGGTAAGACGGTGCTTGCACGGTGACGGTGCCAACGCCTTCTGCCACGGACAAGCCCAATCCGCGCAAAGCTTCGACCACACGCTGTTGTGTCAAGGGCATGCCGATGACTTTGGCCGCGCGGGCCACGCGCAGCGTGACCGATTTTTCCTGCGGCATATTGACCTGCTGGTCGACGACAGGGCCCACGGTGGTCTGTGGCGTGCCACAGATATCGATCACCAACTGGGTGATGCGCTCGATGTGCTCAACCGTCAACTGAGGGTCTACACCGCGCTCAAAGCGATGTCCTGCATCGGTGCTGAAGTTGAAGCGACGTGAACGGCCCGTGATGGCCGAGGGCCACCAGAAGGCGGCCTCGATGTAGATGTTTTGCGTGCTGTCACTCACGGCGGTGGCGTCGCCCCCCATGATGCCTGCGAGCGATTCGACTTGGGTGTCATCGGCAATGACGCCGACTTTGTCATCCACCGAGACGGTCTGGCCGTTCAAGAGTTTGAGCGACTCGCCCGTCTGACCCCAACGCACGTCCAAGCCACCATGAATTTTGTCAAGGTCAAACATGTGTGAGGGGCGGCCAAGTTCGAACATCACATAGTTCGAAATGTCGACCAAGGGGCTGACACTGCGTTGACCGCAACGCGCCAATCGGTCAACCATCCAAGCAGGCGTTTGGGCTTGCGTGTTGACGCCGCGCACCACACGACCCGAGAAGCGGCCACACAGATCAGGCGCACTGATCTTGACCGCGAGTTGGTCTTTGTTGCTGGTCGGTACCGCTGGGATGCTTTGCGCTTTGAGAGGCGCACCGGTCAAGGCGGAGAGTTCACGTGCGATGCCATAGACGCTCAAGCAATGCGCCAAGTTAGGCGTGAGCTTCAAGGTGAGCAAGGTGTCGTCGAGTTGCAGGTATTGGCGGATGTTTTGGCCCAATGGCGCATCGGCGGGCAACTCCAACAATCCACCATGGTCATCGGCAATTTTGAGTTCTTTGGCGGAGCACAACATGCCTTGGCTTTCCACGCCGCGCAGTTTGCCCACTTTGATTTTGAAAGGTTTGCCATCCTCGCCTGGTGGCAACTCAGCCCCTACTGTGGCGCACGGAATTTTGATGCCAACGCGGGCATTGGGTGCGCCACAGACGATGTTGAGCAAGCTACCCTGCCCAATGTCCACCTGGCACACACGCAAGCGATCGGCGTCAGGGTGCTGGACAGCTTCTTTGATTTCGCCCACCACGATGCCGGTGAAAGGCGGTGCGACCGTTTGAAGTTCTTCAACCTCTAGACCGGCCATGGTCAAGGTATCGGCCAGCTCTTGGGTATTCAGGGGGGGGTTGCAGAATTCGCGCAACCAGGACTCGGGGAATTGCATGTTGAATCTCGTATCGGTGGGCGAATTACTGGAACTGGCTCAAAAAGCGAATGTCGCCGTCAAAGAAGAGACGTAAGTCGCTGACGCCATAACGCAGCATGGTCAAGCGGTCGGTCCCCATACCAAAGGCAAAGCCAATGTAGCGCTCGGGATCGAGGCCCATGTTGCGAATGACGTTGGGGTGCACTTCGCCAGAACCTGCCACTTCCAACCAGCGCCCAGCCAATGGTCCGCTTGAAAATTGAATGTCAACCTCGGCGCTGGGTTCGGTGAATGGGAAAAAGCTGGGACGGAAACGCAACACCAAGTCGTCGGTTTCGAAAAAGGTTCGGTAGAAGTCAGTGAAGACAACCTTGAGGTCTTTGAAACTCACGTTCTCACCCACCCACAGGCCTTCGCATTGGTGGAACATGGGTGAATGGGTGGCATCGCTGTCGACGCGGTAAGTTCGGCCTGGTGCGATGACACGGATCTCAGGCATTTGTTGCCCTGCATCGAGCAAAGATTGGTGGCGCTTGACATGTTGCACCGCATGGCGAATTTGCATGGGGCTGGTGTGAGTGCGCAACAAGTTGGGCGCGTCTGGGCTGCCACCTTCCAAGTAGAAGGTGTCGTGCATGGAGCGCGCGGGGTGATCTTGTGGCGTGTTCAGCGCTGTGAAGTTGAACCAATCGGTCTCGATCTCAGGGCCCTGGGCCACATCAAAACCCATGGAGCCAAAGATGGCTTCGATCCGCTCCAGCGTCAATGACACGGGGTGCAAACCGCCGCTCATGCGTGAACGCCCAGGCAGAGTGACGTCCAGTGCTTCGGCTTTGAGTTGCGTCTCCAGTTCGGCATCGGCCAAAGCTTGGCGACGAGCAGTCAAGGCCGCTTCGATCGCTTGCTTGGCCACGTTGATGACTGCACCACGTGATTTTTTTTCTTCCACGCTCAATGCAGCCATGCCCTTCATCAACTCGGTGATGCGACCAGACTTGCCCAAAAACTGGGCCTTGGCATTTTCAAGATCAGCTGGGGTGGCGCTTTGTGCAAACAAGGCCTGCGCGCTGGTGACCAAAGTGTCCAACTCGTTCATAGGAATTCGGAAGTAAGAAACAAAAAAGGGATTGAAGCTGGTTGCAGCTTCAATCCCTTGGCTGGTGGGTACGTTACGGTGTTGCGATAGCGCGCAGCCGCAACGTGACCTCAGCGGGCATCAAGCGGCCAGCTTGGCTTTGACTTGGTCCACGATGTGACTGAATGCAGCCATGTCGTGCACCGCCAAATCGGCCAGCATCTTGCGGTCGATTTCGATCGCTGCCTTTTTCAGGCCGTTGGCAAACTGGCTGTAGGTCAAACCACACTGACGTGCAGCGGCGTTGATACGGGCAATCCACAACTGGCGGAACACACGCTTTTTGGTGCGGCGGTCACGGTAGGCGTATTGACCCGCCTTCATCACCGCTTGTTTAGCGATGCGGAAGACATTACCGCGGCGGCCGCGGAAACCTTTGGCTAAAGCCAGAACTTTTTTGTGACGGGCACGGGCCGTGACACCACGTTTAACGCGAGGCATATTTTTTCTCCTTGTTCGTCAGTTAATTACAGGCCAGTCTTTGGCAGCATTTGTGCCATGTGACCCATGTTGGTCTCATGCACAGCCACTGAACCGCGGAGGTGACGCTTGTTTTTGGTGGTCTTCTTGGTCAGGATGTGACGCTTGAAGGCTTGACCGCGCTTGACGGTGCCACCTGGACGAACGCGAAAGCGCTTTTTAGCGCTGCTTTTGGTCTTCATTTTGGGCATATGAATGCTCCTTTTATTTGTGCTCGTGAGGCGCCTACGCACCGATGCGCAGTCTTGTTAGCCCCGAGACACTAATTCGCCACCAATTTACGCAGTCTCTGCCGAAGCAGCCTCTGCGGCGGGTTTGGCGGCGCCACCCGATTTCCTCTTGCCTGGCGCGATCATCATGATCATCTGACGCCCTTCGAGCTTGGGGAACTGTTCAACCACGATCAGATCCGCCAACTCATCACGGATGCGCTGCAACAGCGCCATGCCGATTTCTTGGTGCGTGATCTCGCGGCCCCGAAAGCGCAACGTGATCTTGCATTTATCACCATCATCCAAGAAACGCTTGATGTTGCGCATCTTGATGTTGTAGTCACCATCGTCGGTACCGGGCCGGAATTTGATTTCCTTGACCTCGATGACCTTTTGCTTGGACTTGGCTTCCGCCGCCTTCTTTTGCTCTTGGTACTTGAACTTGCCGTAATCCATCAATCTGCAGACGGGTGGAACTGCTGTGGCAGCAATTTCAACCAAATCCACATCGATCTCACCGGCCATGCGCAAGGCTTCAGCCAAGCTCACAATGCCCAATGGCTCGTTATCAGGACCGGAGAGACGGACTTCCGGGGCCATGATTTCCCGGTTAAGGCGGTGTTTGCGTTCCTCGCGCTGGCGGCGGTCGCGAAATTCTGTAGCGATGGTGACTATCCTTAAAAATCAAAAACAAGCCGACACACGTGTGCGACGCACAACTCTTGGCAATTTCTAGGAGAAATCAGCGTTTGAGAGCGATGTCAGAGGCAATCTTTTCAGAGAACGCTTGAAGAGACATCACACCGAGGTCTTGGTTGCCTCGGGCGCGCACTGCGACGGCGCCTGCTTCCTTCTCTTTGTCGCCTACGACCAAGATGTAGGGAAGCTTTTGCATCGAATGCTCACGTATTTTATACGTGATTTTCTCGTTGCGCAGGTCTAAATCAACCCTAAGCCCTTGATTTCGCAGCGTTTTCGCAACTTCTTGCGCATATTCAGCCTGCGAATCGGTGATATTGAGCACAGAAACTTGCACCGGAGCCAACCAAGTGGGCAAGGCCCCCGCGTGCTGTTCGATCAGAATCCCGATGAAACGCTCCAAGCTCCCCACGATGGCTCGGTGCAGCATGATGGGACGGTGGCGGGTGCCATCTTCTCCCACAAACTCGGCATCCAAGCGCTCAGGCAAATTGGGATCCACTTGGATCGTGCCGCATTGCCACTCACGACCAATGGCATCCTTCAGCGTGTATTCAATCTTGGGGCCGTAAAACGCGCCCTCGCCTGGCAAATAAGAAAACGCACAACCTGAAGCACGCAGGCCATCTGCCAAGGCAGCCTCTGCGCGGTCCCAACTCTCTTCGGTGCCAATGCGCTTTTCTGGGCGCGTGGAGAGTTTGTAAATGATGTCTGTGAAGCCAAAGTCTCGGTAGACCTTTTGCAATAAGGTGGTGAAGGCCACAACTTCTGCTTGGATCTGATCCTCTGTGCAAAAAATATGGCCATCGTCTTGGGTGAAGGCCCGCACCCGCATGATCCCGTGTAAGCCGCCACTGGGCTCGTTGCGGTGGCATTGACCAAACTCACCAAAGCGCAATGGTAAATCGCGATAGCTCTTGATACCTTGCTTAAAGATGATGATGTGACCCGGACAATTCATGGGCTTGAGTGCGTAGTCACGCTTCTCAGACTCGGTGACAAACATGTTGTCGCGGTATTTGTCCCAATGCCCGGTTTTCTCCCACAAGCTCTGATCCAAAATTTGCGGGCCTTTGACCTCGAGATAGCCGTTGTCGCGATACACACGACGCATGTACTGCTCGACCTCTTGCCACACGGTCCATCCTTTGGGATGCCAAAACACGGTACCTGGAGAGTGCTCATCGATGTGGAACAAATCCAACTCGCGTCCCAGTTTTCGATGGTCGCGTTTTTCTGCTTCTTCCAACCGAACAAGGTATTGCTGCAAATCGTCTTTGCTGGCCCAAGCCGTGCCATAAATGCGTTGCAACATTTCGTTGCGGTGGTCACCTCGCCAGTAGGCGCCGGCCACCTTCATCAGCTTGAAGTGCTTGAGCTTGCCCGTGCTTGGCACATGAGGGCCTCGGCAAAGGTCTTCGAAATTGCCTTCGCGGTACAAGCTCACATCTTCATTGGAAGGGATGCTCGCGATGATCTCCGCTTTATAGTGCTCCCCCAACCCCTTGAAGTAAGCAACGGCCTCATCGCGTGGCAAGACACGACGCACAACGGGTTCGTCTTTGTTGACCAACTCGGCCATGCGCTTTTCAATCGCGGCCAGGTCTTCTGGGGTGAAGCTGCGGCTGTAAGAGAAATCGTAAAAAAAGCCGTTCTCGATCACAGGCCCGATGGTGACTTGCGCTTGAGGGAACAATTCTTTGACCGCATAGGCCAGCAAGTGGGCGGTGGAGTGACGGATCACCTCCAACCCTTCTGCATCTTTGGCGGTGATGATGGCCAAACTCGCATTGGCATGCAGGGTGTAGCTGGTGTCGACCACTTGGCCATCCACCTTGCCAGCCAGGGCGGCTTTGGCCAAGCCTGCGCCTATGGAAGCCGCCACTTCGGCCACGCTCACTGGGCCGGGAAATTCACGCTGCGAACCGTCGGGGAGAGTAATCTGAACCATGTGTCTTCAAGTAAAAAAGCGCGGCTGTGGCCGCGCTTGAAAAGGTGTCTGAACGCTGAGAACGGATTTTACGCCGCCCTCGCATTCGGCATCTTGCTCAGTGAAACTGCTCTTCTTCAGTAGAACCTGTGAGGGCTTTCACAGATGATGAACCGCCTTGGATGACGGTGGTCACATCGTCGAAGTAGCCTGCGCCCACTTCTTGTTGGTGTGACACGAAGGTGTACCCCTTGTCACGTGCTGCGAACTCAGGTTCTTGCACCATGTTGACGTAATGCTTCATACCTTCGCCGTTGGCGTATGCATTGGCGAACTGGAATGTGTTGTACCAGTTGATGTGGATCCCCGCCAAAGTGATGAACTGGTACTTGTAGCCCAATGCAGACAAGTCTTCCTGGAACGAAGCGATTTGGCTGTCGTTGAGGTTTTTCTTCCAATTGAATGAGGGTGAGCAGTTGTAAGACAACAACTTGCCTGGACAAGCCGCATGGACCGCCTGAGCGAATTCACGTGCAAACCCGATGTCGGGCACGCCTGTTTCGCACCACACCAAGTCGGCATAAGGTGCATAAGCCACACCGCGGCTGATGGCTTGTTCAACACCGTTCTTGACTCGGTAAAAACCTTCTTGGGTACGTTCGCCAGTGAGGAATGGTTTGTCATTGGCATCATGGTCCGAAGTGATCAAGTTGGCCGCTTCGGCATCGGTACGGGCCAGCACGATGGTGGGCACGCCCATCACGTCCGCAGCGAAACGTGCCGAAATGAGTTTTTCACAAGCTTCTTGCGTGGGAACCAACACTTTTCCGCCCATGTGACCGCATTTCTTCACAGCCGCTAATTGGTCTTCGAAGTGAACGCCAGCTGCACCCGCTGAGATCATGTTTTTCATCAATTCAAACGCATTCAGCACGCCGCCGAAACCTGCTTCAGCGTCGGCGACGATGGGCAAGAAGTAGTCGATGAATTCTTTGTCGCCTGGATTGATGCCGCGGCCCCATTGAATTTCGTCGGCGCGCTTGAAGGTGTTGTTGATGCGGCGCACCATGGTGGGCACCGAGTCATAGGCGTACAAGGATTGGTCGGGGTACATGGTTTCAGACGTGTTGCCGTCCGCGGCCACTTGCCATCCGGACAAGTACACCGCTTCTAAACCTGCTTTGGCTTGTTGCATGGCTTGGCCCGCAGACATAGCACCAAAGGAATTCACATAGCCCTTCTTCGCTTCGCCATTGACCAAACGCCACAGTTTCTCGGCACCGCGACGGGCCAAAGTGTTTTCAATTTGCAAGCTGCCGCGCAAGCGCACCACATCGGCTGCGCTGTAACCTCGCTTGACGCCTTTCCAACGGGGGTTGGTGGCCCAGTCTTTTTCAAGCGCTGCGATTTGTTGTTCACGGCTGAGTTGTTCGTTCAGGGATTGGGGCATGGTTCACTCCAGAGGTTGATTGACAAATTCACGGTGTTTTGACAAGACTTGTTCAAGCACCGATGGGGTCATCGTAACTCTTGTATAAGACCATGCAATTGTCTTGTGTCTTATATAAGAATTATTTTTTTACATTATAAATCAACAACTTACTAACATTATTTCTCTATGCAAAAATCAATTTCTCATATCAAGAAAAAATGATGCGGCGCATCAATTCAATATTTCGCATTACAAAATATTATTTCATTCGCTTGAATGGATGCCGCACTGACACGACGGTACTGCTTGCGCACCCAGGCTCAACGCTGACCGATCAATGCGGCATTGGCGATTGCGACGGCACGATCGGGTGCAGTTCTGCGAGTGAATATGCACTATGAAAAAAACAACATTCAAGAGTGAAAAAAGTACTTTCCCCCTTGGAAAGCACATACTTCTCAATTAGCATCTGAGGTGCTCAACAGATTTCAGTTTTTGATGGGCAATGACAAACACTTCTAGAAGGAAATCGACCATGGCAACTGCAAAAAAAGCTCCCGCTAAAAAAGCACCCGCAAAGAAAGCAGCTCCAGCTGCTAAAAAAGCTGCTCCCGCTAAAAAAGTAGCCGCTAAAAAAGCTGCGCCAGCCAAGAAGGCTGCGCCTGCTAAAAAAGCAGCACCTGCTAAAAAAGTAGTGGCTAAGAAGGCACCTGCAAAAAAAGTAGCCGCTAAAAAAGCACCTGCTAAGAAGCGCACGCCTAACGCGGCATTCATGAAAGCCATGACGCCAAGCGCTGCCTTGGCTGCTGTGATTGGTCAAACTGCTGTCCCACGCACTGAAGTGGTGAGCAAGCTGTGGACATACATCAAAAAACATGGCCTGCAAGACAAAGTCAACAAGCGCAACATCAATGCCGATGACAAGCTCAAAGCTGTCTTTGGCAAAGCCCAAGTCACCATGTTTGAATTGGCTGGCTTGATCGGCAAACACCTGAAGTAATTGACTTCTTGCCGAAAAAAAGGGCCGCTCATGAGCGGCCCTTTTGTATTCGCACCCTCACTTGTCAGGCACCATTTTGTCGGCGCTCAAGTGCCGCATCACGAATGGCACTCAAGGTCCCGCGGGTGGTGATGACCTCGGGGTCAAGCATGATCTCAATCAAGGTGCCTTCAGGACGAGCAAGCGCAGCTTTGAATTCAGCTTCGAACTCATCCGTGCGCGTGATTCGTACACCTGCATATCCATAAGCGCGCGCCAAAGCAGCAAAATCTGGGTTTTTCAAATTTGAGCCACTGTCATGTCGGGGAAACTCCCGCTCTTGATGCATGCGAATGGTTCCGTACATGCCGTTGTTGAGCAACACGACGATGGTTTTGGCACCATGCTGAGTGGCTGTGGCCAACTCTTGACCATTCATCAAAAAGTCCCCGTCCCCTGCAATCGTGAACACTGTGCGACCAGTGATCAGGTTGGCGGCAATACCAGCTGGCACGCCATAACCCATAGAGCCCACAGTTGGCGCCAATTGCGTCCGCAAGCCACTTGCAAGTCCATGGTGTTGATGGAATCGATGCACCCAACTCGCAAAATTACCCGCCCCATTGGTCAGCACAGCATCGGCGGGCAACAGTTGGCTGATGGTGTTGACAATGGCGGGCATGTTGATGTCTCCCGGCATCGCTTGAGGCACCAAGTTATCTTGATAGTCTTGGTGAGCAGACTCCGTCCACGCCTCCCACGGTAAGCTCACAGGCGCAGTCAAAACCTCCAGTGATCGAGCAGCCGCGTTCATCGTCGAGAGAATGGCCAAATCAGCTTGGTAGACCCGATTGAGCTCCTCTGCGCTGGCATGCATATGCACCAGCTTTTGTTTGGGTCTTGGCGCTTCAAGCAAGGTGTATCCATGGGTCGTCATTTCTCCCAATCGAGGGCCTATTGCCAAGATCAAATCGCTTTCACGAATGCGTTGCGCCAGTTTGGGGTTGATGCCAATCCCCACGTCACCAGCGTACTGGGGATGGTGGTTGTCAAAAATATCTTGAAAGCGAAACGCGTTGCCCACTGGCAATTTCCAATTTTCTGCAAACCGTTGCAGGGCTTGTGCCGATTGCGGGGTCCAACCTGTCCCGCCTGCGATCACAAAAGGCCGTTGGCAAGCCAGCAGCATCTCTCGCAGTTGACGCAAGGCCCCCGGATCACTCCAGGCCTCCACAGGCTCCACGCGCGCCAAAGGACGCGCGCTGACGTGACGCACCAACATGTCTTCTGGCAAAACCACCACAACAGGCCCCGGGCGCCCATTCATGGCGGTGGCAAAGGCGCGGGCGATGTATTCTGGAATCCGCTCTGGATCGTCAATGCGCTCCACCCGTTTGGCCATGCCACGGGTGCTGGGGCCAAAAAAGCTGTTGTAGTCCACTTCTTGGAAAGCCTCTCGGTCGCGGAAATCACTGCCGACATCCCCAACAAACAACACCATCGGCGCACTGTCTTGAAAGGCCGTGTGAATGCCAATGGAGGCATTGGTTGCACCTGGACCTCGGGTGACAAAACACACGCCCGGCCGACCGGTCAGACGCCCTTGGGCATCGGCCATGTAGGCCGCGCCACCTTCTTGGCGATTGATGACGAATTGAATTTTGTCTTGGTAGGCGTGAAACCCGTCCAAGACGCCCAAGTAACTCTCTCCAGGCACACCAAACGCATGGGTCACGCCTTGCTCAATCAAGCACTCAACCAGCAAGTGTCCAGCCATCTGTTTCATGATATTTCTCCAATTAACTTAAACGTGTACCGTGCGTCGCCCCACCGCCAGCGCGACCCAAACACTGAGCAGCAACACCATCGCCGCACCAATCAAGGTTGAGCCAAACCAACCATGGTCCATGAACACACCAAACATCAAAGGGGTGATGGCAGAGCCCACATCGATGCCGGAATACACCATGCCATAAACGCGGCCCGTGGCTCCTTTAGGCGTGGCATTTTTGATCATCATGTCTCGTGACGGCCCGCCCACGCCAATGGCAAGACCCGTCAATGCCAGCACCACCATGGTGGCTGTCGCCCCCAACCACCCACTGCCACACAGGGCCATGAACAAAGCCGCGACCGCCATGCAAACCGCAACCACCCACTCGCTTTGTTTGGGCAAACGCGCGGCAAAAAAGCCTCCAATCACCACCCCCGCAGCAGCACACAACATATATGCCGTGAGGGTCATGGTGGCGGCTTCAAACGTCACACCATGCATGGCCTGCAAGATGGAGACGGAAAAACTCTGCACGATCACCAAGGTCATGGCCGTGAGCATGAAAAAGCCGAAGCACCACCAAACGACTGTATTTTTTAAAAATGCCAAAGTGTGAACCTGAGGTGCCCCCTCCGGGTGAACAGTCTGATGCGTGAGCAAACTCGCGCGATGCCACACCAACAAAAGCAAAATGCCAGAAAACATCAACGCCGCGCCCAAATAGGCCATACGCCAGTCAAACAAACTGCTCAAGCCAACCATGAAAATGGGCGCTACGGCCCAACCCAGATTACCTGTCAAAGCATGCACGCTGAAGGCATATCCCAGGCGCTGGGCAGAGATTTTTTGATTCAAGATGGTGAAGTCTGCCGGATGAAACGTGCTGTTACCCAATCCAAGAAGGACGGCAACGCCCATCAAGGTCGCGTAGTTGTGAGCCACAGAGGCCAGCAGACAAGCCAACACAAACGCAGTCAATGCTGCGAAAAGCACCGGTCGCGCGCCCACACGATCGACCAAGAAACCTGCGCTGGCCTGGCCGATGCCCGAGACCACGAAAAACACCGACATCAACAAGCCCAGTTCGGCATAGCTCAAACCAAAGGTTTGAATGAACACCGGAAACATCAAAGGCAAAAGCAGATGCGAAAAATGTGACCCGGCGTGCGCCAAGCCCACCAAACCTATCACTGCAGCGTCATCGCGCCAAGGCACGGCATGGGGGTCAAGGGGAGATGTCATGAAGTCTCATCAAATCAGCGCAAAGGCCAGGAAGAATGGGATCCTAACCTTTGCGCCGCTTTGGAGACGTCGACTGGGGGACAAACCCCCGGGTTAACTGGCTACTTTGGTGAAGGCGAACTCACCCGGAGCACGGACTGGATCCACGCTCACCGCGATGTGGTCTTTGGGTCCAAATTTGCCCTCTAACAAGAGCTTTGACAACGGGTTCTCAATGCGTTGCTGGATGGCGCGTTTGAGGGGACGTGCACCAAAGACAGGGTCAAAACCGACCTTGGCCAATTCAGCCAAGGCTGCAGGTGAGACCTGCAACCCGAGGTCCATCTTGGCCAGACGCTCGGAGAGCACCTTGAGTTGGATGTCTGCAATGCGCGCAATGTGCTGCGCATCGAGGGCATGAAACACCACGGTTTCGTCAATGCGGTTCAAAAACTCAGGACGGAAATGGCTCTTGAGCTCATCCCAGACAGCATCTTTGATGTCTTGCGGGTCCTGTCCCACCATGCTTTGGATGATTGGAGAACCAATGTTGGATGTCATCACGATGACCGTGTTTTTGAAATCCACGGTGCGTCCTTGACCATCGGTCAATCGACCGTCGTCGAGCACTTGCAACAAAATATTGAAGACATCGGGATGTGCTTTTTCCACCTCATCGAGCAGCAACACGCTGTAAGGCTTGCGTCGCACCGCCTCGGTCAAGTAGCCACCTTCGTCATAGCCCACATAGCCGGGTGGTGCACCGATCAAACGGCTGACAGAGTGCTTCTCCATGAATTCACTCATGTCGATGCGAATCATGTGGTCTTCGCTGTCAAACAAGAAGCCCGCCAACGCTTTGCACAACTCCGTTTTTCCAACACCCGTTGGGCCAAGGAACAAGAAGGAACCGGTGGGGCGATGGGGGTCACCCAAACCAGCACGGGAGCGACGAATCGCGTTGGCCACAGCCGTGATGGCCTCCTCTTGACCCACCACACGTTGGTGCAACTTGTCTTCCATCTGCAGCAACTTGTCACGCTCACCCTGCATCAACTTGGACACAGGTATTCCCGTGGCACGTGCCACCACTTCAGCAATTTCTTCAGCCCCCACTTGGGTGCGCAACAACCTGTGTCCACCTGACTTGGCAGCTTTGCTGGTTTCGTTGGCGTTGGCTTCTTTCAAGCGCTTTTCCAGCTCGGGCAACTTTCCATACTGGAGCTCAGCCACCTTGTTGAAGTCCCCTTTGCGGGTGAACTCTTCAATTTGGTGACGCAGGCGGTCAATTTCTTCTTTGATTTGCGCGCCGCCATGGGCGGATGCTTTTTCAGACTTCCAAATCTCTTCCAAGTCCGCATAGTCTTTGCCGAGTTTGGTGATTTCTTCTTCCAACAAACCTAAGCGTTTTTGGGAGGCCTCATCCTTTTCTTTACGCACGGCCTCGCGTTCAATTTTGAGCTGGATCAACCGGCGATCCAACTTGTCCATCACTTCGGGCTTGGAATCAATTTCAATCTTGATCTTGGCAGCAGCTTCATCGATCAGGTCAATCGCTTTGTCAGGAAGAAATCGGTCTGTGATGTAACGATGTGACAACTCAGCCGCCGCAACAATGGCGGGGTCGGTGATCTCTACGCCATGGTGAACTTCGTACTTCTCTTGCAAGCCTCGCAAGATGGCAATGGTGGCTTCAACCGAAGGTTCGCCAACGATGATTTTTTGAAAACGACGCTCTAAAGCCGCATCTTTTTCAATGTACTTTCGGTATTCATCCAAGGTCGTCGCGCCCACACAGTGCAGTTCACCGCGCGCCAAAGCAGGCTTGAGCATGTTGCCCGCGTCCATGGCCCCCTCGGCTTTGCCAGCCCCCACCATGGTGTGCAGTTCGTCAATAAAGACGATGGTTTGACCTTCGTCCTTGGCCAATTCGGTGAGCACGCTTTTCAGGCGTTCTTCAAACTCACCACGGTATTTGGCTCCCGCCAACAAAGCCGCCATGTCCAGTGACAACACCCGCTTGCCTTTGAGTGAGTCAGGAACTTCACCCGAGACAATGCGTTGTGCTAGGCCTTCAACGATCGCCGTTTTACCTACACCAGGCTCGCCAATCAGGACCGGGTTGTTTTTGGTTCGTCGTTGCAAAACTTGAATCGCACGGCGAATTTCATCGTCACGGCCAATCACGGGATCGAGCTTGCCGCTGCGCGCACGCTCGGTCAAATCAACGCAGTACTTTTTGAGGGACTCGCGCTGGCCTTCGCTCTCAGCGTTGTCCACCTTTTGTCCACCCCGCACAGCGGTGACCGCGGCCTCCAAGCTGTGTCGGCTCAACCCGTTGTCACGCGCGAGCTTGCCCCAATCGCCCTTGTGATCGCAAAGCGCCAGCAAAAACAACTCGCTGGCAATGTATTGATCGCCACGTTTGATGGATTCTTTCTCAGCCGCTTGGATCAGCGACACCAAATCACGCCCGACCTGCACCTGCTCTTGCCCTTGAACTTTGGGCAAACGGTTCATGGCTGTTTCGGCAGCTGTAGCCAACCCGGCCACGTTGACGCCAGCGCGCTGCAGGAGCGACTTGGGGCCGTCATCTTGTCGCAACATGGCCACCAATACATGCGACGGTTCGATGTAGGCATGGTCGTTGCCCAGTGCCAAAGTTTGGGCTTCGGAGAGTGCTTCTTGGAATTTGGTGGTCAGTTTGTCGAGACGCATGAAAACTCCGCAATCAGATGTTGAATGACTCAGTAGCTGAGGCTGTTGCCACACTTTTCAAGTGGCTCGCTCAAGACCAAGATTGACATAGGTCAATGAATTCAAGCCCAAAGCACCGCGTCACATGGGTCAAAAGGCTGCCCGAGGCTGCTCGCACCACACGCCCGGGGGTCAGTCCGCGTTGTGCGCTTGAATGCCCCAACGCGCCAAGGCCTGGTCATCACTGACGCGCGCGTCGACCCAACGCGCACCATCTGGGGTGACTTCTTTTTTCCAAAAGGGGGCTTGCGTTTTGAGGTAATCCATCAAAAACTCACATGCCTGAAAGCTCATGCCACGGTGCGCCGAGGTCACGGCCACCAAGACGATTTGGTCCATCGGCTGCAACAACCCCACGCGGTGAATCACCTTGGCGGCATAAATATCAAAACGCTGCTGGGCTTGCGCCATCATGGCTTGGATCGATTTTTCGGTCATCCCTGGGTAATGCTCCAGCTCCATGCTTGAAACTGAACTGCCTTCATTGCGCTCACGCACCGTGCCCACAAAACTGCACACGGCACCCACGCGGGAATCTCCTTGGCGCAAAACCGACAACTCCTGACTGACGTCAAAGTCTTGAGTTTGGATGATCACGCTGAAAGACATGATCAACCACCGGTCACTGGAGGAAAAAAGGCCACCTCACAGCCTTCGGACAAGGTTGCAGTCGCCTCGCACAGGTCTTGGTTGAGCGCCATGCGCACCGCTCGTCCTTGGGCCAGCGCCTCGGCGTAAGCCCCGCCACGTGAGATCAACTCGGCTCGCAACTCAGCCAACGAGGCCGCTTGGGTATCTAAGGCTTCACTGCCACAACCCACAGCCTCGCGGATCGATGCGAAATAACGCACCGTCAAATTCATGACAACCACTCCGCAAAGGAAATAAACTGAACTGTGTCACCTTTTGCAATGGTTTGACCGGCAGGGTTATCGACCACACCATCGCCCCAGACAGCAGAGGTGAGAACGCCAGAGCTTTGGTTGGCAAACAAGTCCAAGCCACCTTGGGCATTTCGCTTGACACGCAAAAATTCACGCCGCTTGTCTGCGCGAAGCCAATCAAAATTCGCGGTCTGTGCGGTACGGGTGATGTCTGTGTTTTTCAAACCTTGCAGCGCCAACACAAAGGGGCGAACCAGCAACAAGAAGGTGACAAAACTAGACACTGGATTGCCTGGCAAACCCATGAAATGGCATACCCCGGCGGTTGGATCGGCACGATTCACCTGACCGTAGGCAAACGGCTTGCCGGGTTTGATGGCGAGCTGCCACAGATTCAAGGTCCCCAAGGCCTGCACAGCAGGTTTGATGTGGTCCTCTTCCCCCACAGACACGCCACCACTCGTCAACACCAGATCATGACCAGCGGCGGCATCGCGCAAGGCTTGAACTGTGGCTTCACGCTGGTCGGGCACGATGCCCAGATCCGTGACTTTACAACCCAGGCGCTGCAGCATGGCGCGCAGAAAAAAACGGTTGGAGTTGTAAATAGAGCCCGCAGCCATGTCTTGGGGCGCCACATCTCCTGGCATGACCAGTTCATCACCGGTTGAGAACAATGCCACGCGGGGTCGAGCGGCCACGTGCAACTGCGCCATGCCAATGCTGGCCGCCAGGCCCAAAGAAGCGGGGGTGAGGCGATCGCCCGTCAACAACACCTTGGAACCAAGGGTGACATCCTCGCCGGAGCGGCGAATCCACTGCCCGGCTGGCGTGGGTTTGAGGACCTTGACGTATGACGGCTCCATCGGTTCGCAATCCTCTTGCATCACCACAGCATCAGCACCTTCAGGAATAGGCGCACCGGTGAAGATACGCGCGGCCTCCCCAACACCCAAAGGCGCGCCCTGAGTACCCGCAGGGATGCGCTGCGTGACACGCAGCAGCGCACCGGCTTGTAGGCAATCGGACGCTCGCACGGCATAGCCATCCATCGAACTATTGTCTTGCGGTGGCACTTGCAAACCAGCCGTCACATCTTGCGCCAGAACACGACCATCGGCCTCAAAAGTCGAGACCCTCTGAACGCCAGACAAAGGCTTGGCATGTGCCAACAGCTGGGGCAAGGCTTCATCTAAAGACAACAAGGCAGGTCGCGTCATATCAAAGGTGGGGTGTAGTCAAATCGGTCTTGGTGGGTGAGCAACCAATCGCAGACAGCTTGAGGATCGTTCAAATCTAGCACAGGACGCTGCGTAGGTTCTGGCAATGCCTCAGGGGTATCGGTGGCAATAGCCACCACAAAGTCGTCTTCTGGGTAGCGCACGGGCTGCCCTGAAGACAGGCGCCAAACCTCAATTTTTTGCAGATCGCTGTGCTTGAAGCCCTCAACCAAAACCCAGTCGACACCGTCGTAGACTTCGGCCAACAAATGATGCACCGAAAGCTGGGTGGGTTGTTCAAATTCACGTTGCAAAACCAACCGTCGGTGCGATGCCAACACCACTTCAAATGCTCCGGCTTCCCGATGGCGCCAACTGTCTTTGCCTGGATGGTCAATGTCAAAGTCGTGGTGCGCGTGCTTGACCACAGACACACGCAGGTGGCGCATTCGCATGACACCGATCATTTGCTCCACCAAGGTGGTTTTTCCGGAGCCAGAAAAACCAGCAAAAGCCACCACCTTCATGAATGAGCGCAGTGCTGGCGAATGTAATCTTTGACCAGTGTCACGTCAGCAGCCATCACGCGTACCCGGCGAGGTAAAAGCTCTAGGCCATCAAACTTTGAAGGTCGTTCAGGCTCTTGGTTCAGGGCCTCGACGATGGTGGCCGCAAACTTGATCGGCAAAGCGGTCTCAAGCACCACCATGGGCACGCCTGCAGACACATGCTCACGGGCAACTTTGATGCCATCGGCCGTGTGCGTATCCACCATTTGGCCAAAGGCTTGGTGGACCGAGCGAATGGTCTGCAACCGATCCGCATGGGTGCTTTTGCCACTGACAAATCCGTAGCGTGCATGCGCTTGCTCAAACAGAGGATCTGCGCTCAAGTCAAATCGACCATTGGCCGAAAGTTCATGCCGAAACAGGGTGTCGACGCGGGCACCATCACGGCCCAGCAGGTCAAAGACAAAGCGCTCGAAATTGCTGGCCTTGGAAATGTCCATGGAGGGACTGGATGTTTCATGGGTGTCGGCACTGCCGCGCACACGGTAGACGCCCGTTCGGAAAAACTCATCCAACACATCGTTTTCATTGGTTGCCACCACCAGTTGGGCGATCGGCAAGCCCATCATGCGCGCCACATGACCCGCACACACATTGCCAAAGTTCCCACTCGGCACGGTAAAACTTGCCTGCTGCGCATTGTCTGAGGTGACTTGAAAATAACCAGCAAAGTAATAGACCACCTGAGCTAACAAGCGTGCCCAGTTGATGGAGTTGACTGTGCCAATTTTGTACCGGCTCTTGAAGTCCAAATCATTGGACACTGCCTTGACCAAATCTTGGCAATCGTCAAACACACCTTCAATCGCGATGTTGTGGATGTTTTCATCCAGCAGACTGAACATTTGCGCTTGCTGGAACGGGCTCATGCGCCCGTGTGGGCTGGTCATGAAGACACGTACGCCGTGTTTGCCGCGCATGGCATATTCGGCCGCGCTTCCTGTGTCACCACTGGTGGCACCAAAAATATTGAGCTCTTCGCCACGGCGAGCTAACTCGTACTCAAACAAGTTGCCAAGCAGTTGCATCGCCATGTCCTTGAATGCCAAGGTGGGCCCGTTGGAGAGGGCTTCAACGAAGACACCCGGCTCCAGCGGACGCACGGGGACGATGGCGGCTGTGCCAAAAACTTCTGGGGTGTAGGTCTTGATGCACAAGGCCTTGAGGTCATCGGCTGGAATGTCGTCGATGTAGAGGGAGAGCACCTCATACGCAAGGTGGGCATATCCCTTCGACGCGTAAACACTTCGCAAACGCGCCAACTCAGTCCCTGCCACTTGAGGATAGTGTTGCGGCAAGTAAAGGCCGCCATCGGGGGCCAAACCTTCCAACAAGATTTCGCAAAAACGTTTGCGTTCTGGGTGGCCGCGGGTCGACAGGTATTGCATCAGTTGAGCTCTTCTTTGCGGATACGCGTGATAGGTGCAAGAACCGTGGTGAGTTGCTGCATTTCAGCCAAGGCTTGGTTCATTTTGGCTTCTGGGCAGTCATGGGTCAGAATGATCAGGTCGGTGTAGCTCTCGCCCTCACCCGCTTCACGCTGAAGAACCGCGTCAATGCTGATGTCGGCGGCAGCCAAAATACCCGTCACCTTGGCCAATACACCCGCTTGGTCGGCCACGCGAAGGCGAAGGTAATAACTGGTCACCACTCGGTCCATGGAGAGCATCGGCAAGTCGCTCATCGCATCGGGCTGGAATGCCAGATGCGGTACACGGTTCAGTGGATCCACGGTGTGCAAACGTGTGATGTCCACCAGATCGGCGATCACTGCGCTGGCCGTAGGCTCGCTGCCTGCGCCTTTGCCGTAGTACAGGGTCGTCCCCACAGCATCGGCGTGCACCATGACGGCGTTCATCGCGCCCTCGACATTGGCAATCAGGCGCTTGGCGGGCACAAGACAAGGGTGAACTCGCAGCTCAATGCCGTGCGCCGTGCGCTTAGAAATCCCCAAGAGCTTGATGCGATAGCCCAGCTGTTCGGCATAGCGAATGTCTTGTGATTCCAGCTTGGTGATGCCTTCTACATAGGCTTTGTCAAACTGAACTGGCACCCCAAACGCAATGGCCGACATGAGGGTGGCTTTGTGCGCGGCATCCACACCTTCAATGTCAAACGTAGGGTCTGCCTCGGCATAACCCAAGGCTTGCGCTTGCTTGAGCACGTCATCAAAAGCCAAGCCTTTGTCGCGCATCTCAGACAAGATGAAATTGGTGGTGCCATTGATGATGCCCGCCAACCACTGGATGCGGTTGGCCGTGAGACCTTCGCGCAGGGCCTTGATGATCGGAATCCCCCCTGCCACAGCAGCCTCAAATGCAACCATCACGCCTTTCTGGTGTGCGGCGGCAAAAATTTCTGTCCCATGCACAGCGAGCAACGCTTTGTTGGCCGTGACCACATGCTTGCCGGCTGCAATAGCTTCCAACACCAATTGCTTGGCAACGCCGTAGCCACCGATCAATTCGACCACGATATCGATCTCAGGGTTGGCGATGATTTGGCGGGCATCGCCGACCACTTGAATGTCGCTGCCTACGATGGATTGGGCTCGGGCCGTATCCAAATCAGCCACCATGGTGATTTGAATCGGTCGCCCAGCTCGGCGTTGAATTTCTTCTTGGTTGCGTTGGAGCACTTCAAAAGTGCCTCGTCCCACGGTGCCTATGCCGAAAAGGCCTACTTGTATCGGTTTCATGCGGAATGTTTGTGACGGTAGTTTTCTAGGAATTTGGCGATGCGCGCAATGGCTTCGCGCAAGTCATCTTCATGCGGTAAGAACACGATGCGAAAGTGGTCGGTACTGGGCCAGTTGAATCCTGTCCCTTGCACCAACATGACTTTGGTTTCTTGGAGCAATTCCAAGAAAAAATGTTGGTCATCTTGGATCGGGTAAACCTTGGGATCCAGACGTGGGAACATGTAAAGTGCAGCCTGAGGTTTGACACAACTCACGCCGGGGATTGCGCTGATGAGTTCATAGGCCAAATCGCGTTGCTTGCGCAACCGACCACCCTCCCCCACCAAATCGTTGATGCTCTGGTACCCCCCCAAAGCTGTTTGGATGGCCCATTGGCCTGGCACATTCGCGCACAGCCGCATGTTGGAGAGCATGTTCAAGCCCTCGATGTAATCTGTGGCGGGCTTTTTGTCACCCGAGACCACCAACCAGCCTGCTCGATACCCACAAGAACGGTAGCTTTTAGACAAAGAGTTGAAGGTCAACGTCAACACATCTTGGCTCAGGCTGGCGATAGGCGTGTGCTTGATGCCGTCATACAGCACCTTGTCGTACACCTCGTCAGCAAAGATGACCAAGCCATTTTCACGGGCCAGAGAGACGATCTGCTTGAGCAAGTCATCAGAATACAAAGCTCCCGTGGGGTTGTTGGGGTTGATCACCACAATACCTTTGGTGTTCGACGTGATCTTGGCACGGATGTCGTCGAGGTTTGGCATCCAGCCATTGTCTTCATCACAGAGGTAATGAACGGGTGTGCCGCCAGACAGACTGACCGCTGCCGTCCACAATGGATAGTCAGGTGCTGGCAGTAATAGCTCGTCGCCGTTGTTCAACAACGCGTTGGTGGCCATCACAATCAATTCGCTGGCACCGTTGCCCAAGTAAATATCATCCAGCGTGACACCTTTGATGCCTTGTTTTTGGGTCTCGTGCATGACGGCTTTTCGAGCCCCAAAAATGCCTTTGCTGTCCGAATAACCTGCCGAATTGGGCAAATTTCGGATCATGTCTTGCTGAATCTCTTCTGGCGCATCAAACCCAAACACGGCCAAGTTGCCGATGTTGAGCTTGATGATCTTGTGGCCTTCCTCCTCCATTTGACGGGCTCGGTCCATGATGGGACCGCGTATGTCATAACAGACGTTGGACAGCTTGTTGGATTTTTGGATCTTCTTCAAAGTCCCTCCGGGGGCGCTTTTACGGGTGAAAACCTATAATTTGACCACAGAACTCGCACGCTTCAAGCACACCACCTCGACAACCCACCATGAAACTGCAACCCGACCGAATCGATGTGCCCTCTGTCACGGGGTATGGCCCCGGATGGGTGGCCATCCAGGGGGAAAAAATTCACCACAGCGTGGTCATCTCATCGAACGGCGCTCAACTCGATTGGCAATGCGAGCGGTTTGAAGACTTAGAGCCCTCGCATTTTGCGCAACTGGCCCAACTTGATGTCGAGTTGGTTATTTTTGGCAGCGGACGTTTGCTCCGTTTTGTATCCCCCGGCTGGATTCAAGGCATGATGGAAAAACGCATCGGTTTGGAAACCATGGACACCCAAGCAGCCTGCCGCACCTACAACATCTTGGCAGGCGAGGGCCGCAAGGTGGCTGCGGCACTGTTGATAGACAGCCCAATGAAGTGTTGAATCCGCCACGAGTTGGTCATCTGGGCGAAATACAAGGTCCGATTTGATTTCAAGTTAAAATAACAGGTTGCCGTTGGGGGCGTCTAGACAGTTGCCCCAGACCATCGGCCGTCTTTACTGTCACACCTGATTGAAGCGCTATGGCAATTGTTGTCAACAAACCCCTTCCCGAATTTGAAGCCAATGCCACGGGTGGCATCAAGGTGTCCAACAACTCGCACACCGGACAAATGTTGGTGCTGTACTTTTACCCCAAGGACAACACGCCTGGGTGCACCACAGAAGCGATGCAATTCCGAGACAAATACAAAGATTTCGTCAAAGCCGGTGCTGTCGTGTTTGGGGTCTCTCGTGACAACATGAAGTCGCATGATGACTTCAAAACCAAACTCGAACTACCCTTTGAGTTGATTGCGGACACCGAAGAAAAGATGTGCCATATGTTTGGCGTGGTGAAAAACAAAATCATGTACGGCAAGAAAGTCAAGGGCATTGAGCGGAGCACCTTCTTGATTGGCGCTGACGGTCTGCTCAAAGAAGAATGGCGAGGACTGAAAGTACCAGGTCACGTGGATGATGTGCTCAAAGCCGTCAAAGTTTTGAAAAAGGCAGGTGGCTGAACGATTCATGCCCAACAACCGTCATGGGGCTCGGGTATAGTGGCTCTATGACGATGAAAGACGAGAACACGTTTCACCCCACAAAAGCCGCTTGGACACCAGGCGGCTTTTGCGCTTTTTAAGCCTCATGCCTGCGTTTTAACCTTCCTTTTGACCATCCCATGCCACTGCCTCCTGCACCTACCAAACGCGCCGCCATACTGAGCAATGAAGGCCTTGAAGCCGCCACAAAATCTCGTCCAACGCGCAGGGCTTTGGTCCAAGACGAGGAAGCCGATCACAGCCCAGACACGACATCGTTTGAAGCGCCGCAACACGCCAGCCACGACATCAGCCCAAAAGCCCACGTGCACCTGACTCCCGTCCAGGCCAGCGAGAAAGCTCGACCTCCAGAGCGCCGACCTGTGGCTGCCCGTCAAACGACTTCGGTTGCAACATCCCCTAAAAAGGCCAAACGAAGCGGGCCTGTCAAACTGTTTGTGCTTGACACCAATGTGTTGATGCACGACCCCATGTGCCTGTTCAACTTCGAAGAACATGACATCTTTTTACCCATGATCGTGCTGGAAGAGCTCGACAGCAACAAAAAAGGTGTCACTGAAGTCGCGCGAAATGCACGGCAAACCAGTCGGACATTGGATGCATTGGTGGCCAACCACGGCGCTGACATCACATCAGGCTTGAAACTCGACAGCACCGGCCATCGTCAAGTGGGTGGGCGATTGTTCTTTCAAACCCAAACACTCGACTTCAATTTGCCAGCCAGCCTGCCCCAAGGTAAGGCCGATAACCAAATTCTGGGGGTTGTCGATGCATTAAGGCTGCAACATGCCCCCCGTGACGTGGTGCTGGTCTCCAAAGACATCAACATGCGGGTCAAAGCACGCGCATTGGGCTTGGCGGCAGAAGACTATCAAAACGACAAGACGCTCGAAGATGGGGACTTGTTGTACTCTGGCGCCTTGGCCCTTCCGCATGATTTCTGGATCAAACACGCCAAGTCGGTGGAAAGCTGGCAAAGCGGCAGCCAGACCTTCTACCGTTTGGCTGGACCCATCGTGCCAGAGTTGCACATCAACCAGTTTGTCTATTTCGAGGCCCCTGGCGAACCCAGTTTGTATGCCCGGGTGACTGAAATCCGTGGCAAAACGGTGGTTTTGAAAACACTCAAGGACTTCAATCACCTCAAGAATGCTGTTTGGGGCGTCACCACCCGCAACCGCGAACAAAACTTTGCCATGAATTTACTGACAGATCATGAGATTGATTTCGTCACACTCACAGGCACAGCGGGTACGGGTAAAACCTTGATGGCTTTGGCCGCTGGCTTAACGCAAGTGCTCGACGAGCGTCGTTACACCGAAATCATCATGACACGCGCCACGGTGAGTGTGGGTGAAGACATTGGCTTTTTGCCAGGCACCGAAGAGGAAAAGATGGGCCCATGGATGGGCGCTTTAGACGACAACCTTGAGGTATTGGCCAAGACCGAAACCAGCGCTGGCGAATGGGGTCGGGCAGCCACCAGTGAATTGATTCGCAGCCGTATCAAGATCAAGAGCCTGAACTTCATGCGAGGGCGAACGTTCTTGAACAAGTACCTGATCATTGACGAGGCGCAAAATTTAACGCCCAAGCAAATGAAGACATTGATCACGCGAGCGGGTCCTGGAACCAAGATTGTTTGCATGGGCAACTTGGCTCAAATTGACACGCCTTATTTGAGTGAAGGCTCTTCCGGATTGACCTTTGCCGTGGACCGGTTCAAAGGTTGGCCGCATGGCGGTCACATCACATTGGCGCGAGGCGAACGCTCTCGATTGGCAGACTACGCCAGCGACGTTCTCTAAGACTCAGAAGTCGCCGTTGTTGTAACCACTGGCCAAACTCTCAAACTTGGTCAGAGGTTTCAAGAAGGCCAGCTTGACTGTGCCCGTGGGTCCATTGCGTTGCTTGCCGATGATCACTTCAGCAACACCGGGCTCTTTGGATTCTTTGTTGTAGTAATCATCGCGGTAAATGAACATGATCACGTCAGCGTCTTGCTCAATGGCGCCTGACTCACGCAAGTCACTCATCATTGGGCGCTTGTCCGTGCGCTGCTCCACACTTCGGTTCAACTGAGACAATGCAATCACGGGGCATTGCAATTCTTTGGCCAGCATTTTCAAGCCACGTGAAATCTCACCAATTTCAGTTGCACGGTTATCTCCTCCGCTGCTGTTTGAACCGCTCATCAACTGCAAATAGTCGACCACGATCAAACCCAATTTGCCGCACTGTCGCGCCAAACGACGGGCGTTTGCACGAAGTTCACTCGGAGTCAATCCTGGCGTTTCGTCAATGTGCAAAGAAACATTGCGTAATTTTTCGATCGCCTCGGTCAAACGCGGCCACTCGTCATCACTCAATTTACCGGTTCGCAAATGGCCTTGGTCAATCCGACCAATCGAGCCCACAATACGCACCGCCAATTGTGAAGCGCCCATTTCCATAGAGAAAACGGCAACCGGCAATCCTTCATTCAAGGCCACATGCTCTGCTATGTTGATCGCCAAGGCGGTCTTACCCATGGAGGGACGAGCAGCCAAGACGATCAAGTCTCCGGGCTGCAGGCCAGACGTCATGCGATCAAAGTCAAAGAATCCGGTAGGTACACCCGTGATGTCGTTTTGGTTGTCGGCCATCTCTTGGACGCGATCCAACAAATCAACCACCAATTGAGGCATCGCTTGGAAGCCTTGCTTCATCCGCGAGCCCTCTTCCCCTATGTTGAAGATTTTTTGCTCTGCCTCGTCCAAGATTTGTGCCACGGCACGCCCTTGGGTGTTGAATGCGTTGGTAGCGATCTCGTCGCTGGCGCTCACCAGCTTGCGCAAAATTGAACGCTCACGCACGATTTCGGCATAACGACGAATATTGCTGGCGCTCGGCACATACTGCGCCAAGGCATTCAAGTAGCCCAGACCACCGATCTCCTCCGCTTTTCCCAAGGCCTGTAAATGCTCATACACCGTGATCACATCCGCTGGACGGCTGGTGTTGACCAAGGCCCCAATCGCCGCATACACCTGCCGGTGCTCATAGCGGTAGAAGTCTCCATCCACCAACAAATCCCCGACCCGATCCCAAGCACCGTTGTCGAGCAACAACCCGCCCAACACACTGGACTCTGCTTCGATCGAGTGCGGAGGAATGCGCAATTGAGCGATTTGTTTATCGCTTGAGAAGCCTTCTTCAAGGCCTGATAAAACAGCTGACATAGGATTCCTGTGAATGCGACATCCTAAGCCCTTGGCGCATACAAGTCATGGGATAACCCTGTGGATAAGGCTGGGGTTAGCGGAGGAAATCAAAAGAAAAAGCCGCTCCGAGGAGCGGCTTTCTGTTGACTAGGGAAAACTTAAGCAGTTTCGCCGTAAACAGACACGGTAATGTCGACCACGACATCGGTATGCAAAGCCACGCTGACCGTGCTGTCACCCACCACCTTGATAGGTCCTGTGGGCATGCGGACTTGCGCTTTGGCCACGGCATAGCCGTTCTTGGTGAGTTCTTCAGCGATGTCGAAGTTGGTGACAGAACCGAACAAGCGTCCGTCCACACCGGCTTTTTGGCTCAACTTGATGGAAGTACCGGCCAGTTTTTCACCTTGGGCTTGAGCCGCTGCCAGCTTCTCAGCTGCAACTTTTTCAAGTTCGGCGCGGCGGGCTTCGAATTCCTTGATGGCGCTTTCAGTGGCGCGACGAGCACGGCCTGAAGGGATCAAAAAGTTGCGTGCATAACCATCTTTCACCTTGACGATTTCGCCCAGGTTGCCGAGGTTCACGACCTTGTCGAGCAGAATAATTTGCATGGTCGTTTCTCCTTAGATTTTGTGCTGGTCGCTGTAAGGCAACATGGCAAGAAAGCGAGCACGCTTGATGGCCGTGTTGAGCTGACGCTGGTAAATGGCACGGGTGCCGGTCAAACGCGCGGGAATGATTTTTCCGTTTTCGGCAATGAAGTCACGCAAAGTATCGATATCTTTGTAATCGATCTCCTCTACGCCAGTGACGGTGAAACGGCAAAAGCGCTTACGCTTGAACAGCAAGGATTGCGTGTTGCGCTTGGGGCGCTTGTCTTTGTTGAATTTCTTGAACGTAGCCATGATCTGGGCTTTCTATGAAATTGACTGAAAATTTTGAATATGAAGAACAACGTTTTTGCTATTGCGCGGAGAGGCGATAAAACCTGTGAATTGCCAAAGGCTACCTAAAGGAAGCTGAACCAATCGCTCAGCCAGAGCTCCAATGGCAACGGTTTTGACGCTTGCTTTGACTTGGCGTTGCTGCCCTGCTTCTTCGATCTCAGACTCATGTTCGAGTCTCAAATCAAGCGCTGGCAGACCTACCGGGGTGTACCGCAAAGCAGAAACCTCTGCGATACAAGCGGTCAAAACAATCTGATTCACACCTTGCAATGAACCGCAAAAACTTAGGCCGAGAACTCGGCTTGTTGAGCTTTGCGGGCTTCTTCGCGCTCAACCGTTTTCATCATCGAAGAAGGCGTTGTGTCAGCCTTTTTCTTGAACACGGTCAGATGGCGCAACACAGCATCGTTGAACTTGAATGCATGCTCGAGTTCAGACATCACCGCCTGATCTGCTTCGATGTTCAAACAGATGTAATGGGCTTTGGCCAACTTGTTGATCATGTAAGACAGCTGGCGTCGGCCCCAGTCTTCCATACGGTGAATGGCACCGCCACCTGCGGTGATCATGCCTTTGTAACGCTCCAGCATGGCTGGCACTTGTTCGCTTTGATCCGGGTGGATCAGCAAAATGATTTCGTAATGACGCATGGACACTCCTTGAGGGTTAAAGCCACCCACGGCGTCAGACGTGGTGTAGCAAGGGAAAGCCTACGATTATAGTCAATTTTTGTTTGAAGAGATTTTACTAAACAGCCACCCCATCAATAAGCCCATTGGAACGCCAAAAACAGCGGCGCAGGTTGGATCCAGTCCCCACCAAACCGTGTCATCAGGCCGGAGTTGCAGCTTCATGTGTACCCAAGGGTGATTGGAAACGATGTAGTAAAAGGACAGGCCCAATCCCGAGATCATGGCAACAATGGCCCCCACTCGGTTCATGGCTGACCAATAAATTCCCAACAGCAGCACAGGAAAGAAAGTGGATGCGGCCAATGAAAAAGCACAGGTGATCCAAAACAAAATATTAACCGGACGATGGGTCGCGAACCAAGCCGCCAACAAAGCCACCACCATGAGCAAGATTTTGGACAACATCACCCGCCGCAAAGGGGGTGCTTGTGGCGCCGCCGTCTGAAAGTACAAGTCTTGCGCCAATGCGTTAGAAATGGTCAGCAACAGGCCGTCTGCCGTCGACAAGGCCGCAGCCAAAGCCCCAGCAGCAATTAAACCCGTGAATACGGGCGACAAACGCGCGATTTCGGGCACAGCCAGCACCACGTAATCGTTGAAGAATCGGACGTCAGAGAACTGCACCGTGCCGTCCTGATTGAAGTCTTCGACGGTCAGCAATGCCAGTTTGCGCAATTTGAGTCGATCCGCCCAATCAGGTAATTGGTCGATATTCACACCCACCAACTCTGTCAAGACAAAAGACTTGATCAACACCGCCAAGGCTGAGGCACACGCATAAACCACCACAATGAAAATCAAGGCCCAGGCCACGGAACGCTGCGCTTGTACCGGACTTGAAGCTGTATAGGAACGCACTAACACGTGCGGCAAAGCTGCGGTCCCCACCATCAAACAAAACACCAAGGCAACCGTGTTCACCCAGCCTTGGTTCCATCCTGTCAAGCCAGGCGCTTGAAACCCAACCGGTCGATTGAGCGTCTGAGTCAAATGTTCACGCTCAGTCCACCATGCCTGAGTCAGTTGGTCGACCCCGGTCTCTCGCCAAGCCGGGTTGCTTTCCAAGGCTTGGATTTCACGCAAAGTTGCCCCCTCAGCTTTGGCTTGTGAAATTTTTCGTGCGATCAATTGCCGCTCTAGAGCGCGAGCGGCAATTGGATCCGCGATCTTCAGGTCCAAATCTTGAATACGTATTGCAATCGCCTGCCGCGTGAGTTGCTCTGCAGGATCAGCCTCAATTTCTTTGGCTCGGCGCTCTATGGAGTGCAAGGACTGCGCCGCAGCCAAAGGCAACACCGGATGGCCCTGGGTCTTCCATGACACCGCAACGCCCAAAGCCACCATAGACGCGACGATGACCACGCACTGCACCACTTGAGTCCAAGTGACCGCCCGCATCCCCCCCAAAAAAGAGCACAGCAAAATGCCCCCCAGAGCCAAGAACACGCCCAATTCAAAAGTCAAACCCGAGAGCATGGAGGCAACCAATCCGATGCCATAAATCTGGGCTATCAAATAAACACTGGAGCACAGGATCGCCCCCCATGCAGCCAGCCATCGAACGGCAGTGCTGTCAAAGCGCCGACCTAAAAAGTCAGGAATGGTGATGGCCGATGACCTATTGAGCTTGGCAGCGAACAAAAATCCCAACAAACAAAAACCACCGGTCCATCCGAGAACATAAGCAAGACCGCCGGCGTGACGACCATCGCCAACAAAACCATCCGAGAGCAATAACCCAGTCAACCCAATGAATGATGCGGCGGACATCCAGTCTGCCGCAGTGGCCATGCCATTGAAAGGCGCGCTGACACGACGCCCTGCCACGTAATATTCATCGGGGTTACTGGTTCGGCAAAACAGACCGATCAAGGCATAACCAATGATCGACGCCACCAAAAAAAACCCATTGATCAGGGACTTGGAGACACCCAGCAAGTCTGCCAGCCAAAGCGCCAAGGACAAGGTCGTCAACCCCATCAAGCCTGCCAGGACCAAACGCCATCGCCAAGGCCTAAAACTCATACAGGGACTCCGCCGGTTGACGCGCCCACCACCAAGCCAACAGGGCATAAAACACCGGCAGGGCTTGTGCGACCAACCAGAAATGAAGAGCCGTTCGATCGGGCCAGAACCAAGCCGCAGCCAAAGCGACCACCGTCACGAACACCAGCAAAAACAAGCCGACACACGTGCGCTGGGACAACACCCCTGGGGCCGTTGTGGGGATGGCTTGTTCACCCAAGTCTTCGAAAGGAGCATGCGTTGGCTTGTACATCACAGAGCGTTGTAACAGCTATAAGCAAAGACGCACCCTAGGATTGCCCCGAGGTGCGTCTCATCCGTTTCATCTCTAGGCTTACTTTGCCAAAGACTTCCAAGTTTCAATCACGCTGTCGGGATTGAGGGAGATTGAACTGATGCCCTGATCCGCCAGCCAATGCGCGAAATCGGGGTGGTCACTGGGTCCCTGACCACAAATGCCAACGTATTTGGAATGGGACAAACAGGCGCTGATGGCCTGGGTGAGCAAAGCCTTGACAGCAGGATCTCGCTCATCGAAATCAGCGGCCAAAAGCTCCAAGCCCGAATCGCGGTCAAGCCCTAAGGTGAGCTGCGTCAAGTCATTGGATCCAATAGAAAAACCATCAAAAAATTGCAAGAAGTCTTCCGCCAAGATGGCGTTGCTGGGGACCTCACACATCATGATGAGCTTGAGGTCATCGACGCCACGCTTCAATCCGTGATCAGCCAGCAACTGGGTGACACGCTCAGCCTGTTTCAAGGTGCGAACAAAAGGCACCATCACTTGAACATTGGTCAGTCCCATGTCAAGTCGCACACGTTTCAAGGCCTCACACTCCATGGCAAACGCTTCACCAAAGTCTTCGCTGATGTATCGGGCTGCACCACGAAAACCCAGCATGGGGTTCTCCTCTTCGGGTTCGTAACGGCTGCCGCCAATCAACTTGCGGTACTCATTGGATTTGAAGTCTGACAAACGCACGATCACAGGCTTGGGCCAAAAGGCTGCGGCGATGGTCGCCACGCCTTCGGCCACTTTGTCGACATAAAAAGCGCGGGGAGAGGCATGCCCACGTGCGACCGATTCAACGGCCTTCTTCAAATCAGCATCCACATTGGGGTAATCCAAAATCGCCTTGGGGTGAACGCCGATATTGTTGTTGATGATGAACTCCAAACGCGCCAAGCCCACGCCTTCATTAGGCAGTTGGCAAAAGTCAAATGCCAACTGTGGGTTGCCCACGTTCATCATGATCTTGGTCTTGATGTCGGGCATCGTGCCACGCTGAACTTCGGTCACTTCGGTTTCGAGCAAACCGTCGTAAATGAAGCCGGTATCTCCCTCGGCACAACTCACCGTCACCAAGGTGCCGTCCTTGAGAAGTTCTGTGGCGTCCCCACAGCCAACGACAGCCGGGATCCCCAATTCACGGGCAATGATGGCGGCATGACATGTCCGTCCACCCCGGTTGGTGACGATGGCGCTGGCACGCTTCATCACCGGTTCCCAATTGGGGTCGGTCATATCGGTGACCAAGATATCGCCCGCCTGCACTTGGTCCATCTCGCTGATGCTGTGAACCAAACGCACAGGGCCTGTGCCAATCTTCTGCCCAATGGCGCGCCCCTCAGCCAAGACAGCACCATGGCCTTTGAGTTTGTACCGAAACTCGGACTGGCCTTTTTGTTGGCTCTTCACAGTTTCAGGACGTGCCTGCAAGATGTACAGCTGACCGTCGGTGCCATCTTTGCCCCATTCGATGTCCATCGGACGGCCATAGTGCTGCTCAATCACCATGGCGTAACGGGCCAACTGCTCAACATCGTCATCGGTCAAAGAGTAACGATTGCGCAATTCGGTGGGCACATCGGTTGTTTTGACCAATTTGCCAGAGGCCTTTTTCTCTTCAGGCGTCGCAAATTCCATTTGAATCAGCTTCGAGCCTAAATTACGTCGAATCACTGCCCGCTTGCCCGCTTGGAGCATCGGCTTGTGAACATAAAACTCATCTGGATTGACGGCGCCCTGCACCACAGTTTCTCCCAATCCATAGCTTGATGTGATGAACACCACATCTTCAAAACCAGACTCGGTGTCGATGGTGAACATCACGCCTGCGGCCCCCAAATCAGAGCGCACCATGCGTTGCACGCCAGCCGACAAAGCTACATCAGCATGGGCAAAACCCTTGTGCACGCGGTAGCTGATGGCTCGGTCGTTGTAGAGGGAGGCAAACACTTCTTTCATTTTGTGCAGCACATCCTCGATGCCATGCACATTCAGAAATGTTTCTTGCTGCCCAGCAAACGAGGCATCAGGCAAGTCTTCGGCTGTGGCAGAAGAACGCACGGCAAAAGAGGCCTCTGGGTTGCCTGATGACAAGGTGATGAAGGCCTCACGGATGGCTTTCTCGAGATCTGCCGGGAAAGGTTGTGCCTCGACCATCGCGCGAATCTCGCCCCCCGCTTGGGCCAAAGCACGCACATCGTCGGTATCCAAGGCTTGCAAGCGTGCGTTGATGCGCTCAGTCAAACCGTCATGCTGCAAAAACTCTCTAAAGGCGTGGGCAGTGGTTGCAAAGCCCGTGGGGACACGCACACCGGAAGGAAGTTGCGAAATCATCTCGCCGAGGCTGGCGTTTTTACCGCCGACCGACTCGACGTCGGTCATCCTCAGGTTTTCAAACGGAACGACCAAGGCGGTCGGACTGAAAAGTGCAGACATGGGAAAGCTCCAGAAGTTAAAACCGACCAGACCATGCGGCGGCTGCAACCTTGTAATTCTTGGAGGGGGTTGGGTTGTCGCATGTCTAAATTTGGATAATGTCCCATTGTAGGTCGCCAACACAGAAAGTTTTCATGCCCAACCCCACCGTTTTTTTCGTCTCAGACGGCACTGGCATCACCGCCGAAACATTTGGCAATGCCATCTTGGCGCAGTTTGAGTTGAAGTTCCGCCATGTTCGCCTGCCCTTTGTCGACTCCGTGGACAAGGCGCACCAAGCTGTTCGTCAAATCAACCACACCGCTGAAGTCGAAGGACGTAAACCGATTGTTTTCACCACCCTGGTGAACATGGAAGTCCTCAACGTCATCACTGAAGGGTGCAAGGGCATGTTGCTGGACATGTTTGGCACCTTCGTCAACCCACTTGAGAAAGAACTGGGCATCACCTCGAACCACCGCATCGGTCGGTTTTCAGATGCCAGCAAGAGCAAGGAATACCACGACCGGATCGAAGCCATCAACTTCAGCCTGTCCCATGACGATGGGCAACTCAACCGGGACTTGGAGTTGTCGGATGTGATCTTGGTGGGTGTCAGTCGCAGCGGCAAAACACCCACCAGCTTGTACTTGGCCATGCAATACGGGCTGAAAGCGGCCAATTACCCGTTGATCCCCGAAGACTTTGAGCGCCGTCAATTGCCCCCGGCATTGATGCCCCACAAAAAGAAAATATTCGGATTGACGATTCAACCTGAACGTCTGAGTGAAATTCGAAATGAACGACGGCCCAACTCCAGGTATGCCAGCTTGCCCAATTGTCGGGACGAGGTGTCAGAAGCCGAAGCCATGATGCGCAGAGCAGGCATCAGGTGGCTCTCCACAACACACAAGAGCATTGAAGAAATTGCCACCACCATCCTGCAAGAGATCAGCCCTGAACGGCTGATTTACTGACGGACCTGTTTACAAGCCAATGGCTGCAATACCAGCCTTGGCAATTTGAGCGTCTTCGTTTGACTTCACGCCACTCACGCCGACAGCTCCAATGCACTGTCCGTCCTTCAGAATCGGCACGCCGCCCTCAAGCAAGCCATTCAAATCTGGCGCACTCAGAAACGCCACACGCCCGCCATTGATCACATCCTCGTAAATCTTGCTCTCGCGTCGTCCGAGTGCCGCGGTATTGGCTTTCGCGGGAGCCATATGGGCAGAAAAGGGAGGCGCCCCATCCAAGCGCTGCAAGCCCAACAAATGGCCACCATCGTCCACAATGGCAATGGTCACAGCCCACTGATTTTTCAGGGCTTCCGCCTCAGCAGCGGCGGCAATCAATTTGACGTCCGCAGACTCAAGAACATGCTTTGTTTTCATGGTGTTTATACCTATCAGTTGAACAACAGGGCCAGAGCATAACGTTTTGTCGCGGTGAGCCCAGTTGCAAACTCAAGAAATAAACCTCCCAAAAAGTAGGTTGTCCTTGACTTCGGCAACTCAGCCCTAAAATATCAGCCATCTGCATGTGCAGGTGTTTCTGGAGATCGTGAGATGAACGACCAAGTCCATAGCTTTGACTACGACGTACTTCCGGCGCAACAACGCAATCGCGTGATGCGCAATACCTACTGGCTGCTCGCGCTGAGCATGCTGCCCACCGTCTTGGGTGCATGGGTAGGTGTCGCCACTGGCATCAGCTACGCCCTGTCCGGCGTGATGGGTATGATTTTGATGTTGGCAGGCGCCTTTGGGTTCATTTACGCCATCGAACGCACCAAAGAAAGCGCCACCGGGGTCTACGTGCTCCTGGGCTTCACCTTCTTCATGGGTTTGATGCTTTCTCGCATGATCGCCATGGTGCTGGGCTTTAAAAATGGCGCCGAATTGGTGATGACCGCTTTTGGTGGGACTGCCGGCGTTTTCTTCTTGATGGCCAGCTTGTCCACGGTCATCAAACGTGACCTCTCTGGCATGGCCAAATGGCTCATGGTCGGCGTTGTGGTGCTCATGGTCGGCAGCATCATCAACATGTTTGTGGGCTCTTCAGCCGGCATGATGGTCATCTCCATGCTGTCGATGCTGATATTCAGCGCCTTCATGCTGTACGACCTCAAGCAAATTGTGGATGGCGGCGAAACCAATTACATCAGCGCCACGCTGACTTTGTACCTGGACGTCATCAACGTGTTCCAAAGTCTGTTGGCTTTGTTGGGCATTTTTGGTGGCGAGCGCGAATAAATCCTGGCTCACGCATAAAAAAAGAGACCCTCGGGTCTCTTTTTTTATGCCAACTCGAAAACGGCCATGCTTTCTACGTGTGCCGTGTGCGGGAACATATTCACGGCGCCCGCATGCGTACAACGATAACCAGCCACGTTCACCAGCAACCCTGCATCGCGTGCCAACGTGGCTGGATTACAGCTCACATACACAATGCGTTTGGGAGGCAGCCACCCTTGGCGTAATTCGGGTTGCTCGTTCAATGAAGCCAATGTTTGTGCCAAAGCAAAAGCACCCTCCCGAGGCGGGTCGACCAACCATTTGTCTGCCACTCCGTCTTGGATCAACAACTCTGGTGTCATCTCAAAGAGGTTACGAGCCACGAATTGCGTTGGCGCCAAAGAAGCTTGATGCAAGCTTTGGTTGTGAAGCAAATTTTCGCGTGATCGAACGACCAGTGCTTCGCTGCCTTCAATACCCAACACCTCGCGCGCAAGCGTTGCCAATGGCAAGGTGAAATTTCCCAAGCCACAAAACCAATCGATCACGCGCTCATGGGCTTGCACATCCAACAATCGCAACGCTCGGGTCACCAACACACGGTTGATATGGGGGTTGACCTGCGTGAAATCCGTGGGTTTGAATGGCATGGTGATGCCATATTCAGGCAGTGCGTAGGACAGCTGCTCTGACGGCTGGTCAACCAGCAAACGAACCGTGTCTGGCCCCTTCGGCTGCAACCACCATTGCACATGGTGCTGGACGGCAAAGTCATGCAAATGGGTCAAGTCCCCATCGCTCAAAGGTTCGAGGTGGCGCAAAACCAGGGCCGTGACGTGGTCGCCACAGGCCAATTCAATTTGGGGACAGGTCTCACGCGCTTGCATGCGTCCGATCAGGTCGCGCAGGGGCATCAGCAACGCCTCGACATGTGGCGGCAAGATGGGGCAATGCTGGGTATCGGCGACATAGCGACTCTTGCGCTCGTGAAAGCCTATCAACACGACGCCCTTCTTGACCACATACCGCACCGAAAAACGGGCACGGTAACGGTAACCCCAAGCGGGCCCCTGAATTGGGCGCAACAAAGTCTCTGCTTTGACTTTCCCCAAATGCCAGAGGTTGTCCTCCACCGCTCGCTGCTTCACAGCCACTTGGGCTGTCGCATCCAAATGCTGCATCTTGCAACCGCCGCAGGCTCCGGCATGCAAACCAAAGTGCGGACAACCCGGCGTCACGCGTTGGGATGATTCACGAAAAACCTCAATCAGCGAGCCCTGCTCCCAATTGTTTTTTTTGCGGTGAATGTTGGCACTGACCACCTCAAATGGGAGGGCCCCATCCACAAACACCACCTTGCCATCGGCGCGATGGGCCACCCCTTGGGCGTCAAGGTCCATGGATTCAATGTGCAAGGCATGTTCAGGCCATACCGTATCGGCCGAATTCGACATATCAGACTCAGTTAGCGGGCAAATATTTGGTGGGGTCCACCGGCTTGCCTTGGCGGCGAATTTCAAAATGGAGCTTCACCTGGTCGGCGTCGCTGTTGCCCATTTCAGCGATTTTTTGCCCTTGTTTGATGGCTTGGTCCTCTTTCACCAGCAAGGCTTGGTTGTGAGCGTAGGCCGTGAGATAGGTGTTGTTGTGCTTGAGGATGATCAGGTTGCCATAGCCGCGCAGACCCGAACCGGCATACACCACGCGGCCATCGGCAGCGGCCAACACCGGGTCACCCGCTTTGCCTGCGATGTCCAAGCCTTTGTTTTTGACCTCATCGAAACCCGCAATCAAATTACCGCGCGTAGGCCATTTGAAAACCAGTGCTTCCTCCGTCGCATCTGCGGCTGGTGTTGATGGCGGTGTCAAAGCGGGAGCAGGAGACACCGGGAGTTTGGTGGGGGCAACGGAAACACTGGCAGATGCCGCGGAGGCGTTGGTCATCGGAGCAGAAGGCAAAACCGGACGAACGACGACCATATCTTGGCCAGGTGGCACAACCCGCAAGACCTGCCCTGTTTCAATCAGGTTGGGGTTTTCAAGACCATTCCAACGCACCAAATCCCGCCAGGATTGGCCATGGTCCATGCCAATGCGAATCAGGGTGTCGCCAGGTTTGACGGTATAAAAACCGGCCTTGCCTGCATTCTCAGCACCCAAAATCAGCTTGTTGGCAGGCGCAGAGTTGGCGGAGGTTCTGTCTTCCACTGGCGCCGGGCGACCTTTGCTGGCGCAACCCGACATTCCCACGAGGGTCATCCAGGCCACCATCACCCACAGTCCAGCACGCAACATCCGATGTTCTCCCACGTCAAGCAACCCCAGATTTTAGAGGCACGAAGTGCACCGCCTCGAGCAAACTCTGATGCACACCATGAGGCGTTTTGTCAATCACCAACAGGGCTTGTTGACCCTGGGTGGTTTGCATGGGCGCCACGATGCGCCCACCCACGGCCAGCTGATCGATCCAAGCTTGCGGCAAAGCCTCCCCACCAGCCGCTGCAATGATGGCGCTGTAAGGCGCCCCCTTGGGATAACCCAACATGCCGTCACCAAAAATCACATGCACATTGGGCAGTCGCAAAGGCCTCAAATTTTCGCGTGCCTTGTCATGCAAACCGCGCAAACGCTCAATGCTGTACACCTCGCGTGCCACGTGTGACAGCACGGCGGCTTGGTAACCACAGCCCGTACCGATCTCCAGCACCCGTCCCAACGGGGCTTCACCCTGCAAGCCCGGCGCTTCGCGCAGCAAAGCAATCATTCGGGCCACTACGTTGGGTTTGGAAATGGTTTGTCCCAGACCTATTGGCAAACTGGTGTCTTCATAAGCCTGGTTGACCAAAGCACTGTCCACAAAGCGATGACGCTCAGTCCGGCCCATGGCGTCCAACACCACGTCATCCGTCACACCCTGGGCAGCCAATTTTTGCACCATGCGCGCGCGCACCGTCGAAGAATCCAACCCCACCCCGACAGGACTTGCCATTGGCACAGGCTTGGTTCGCATGGGCGACTGAGGGGTCAAAACGCGTGTGGCACCCAGCAAGCTTTCGGGTGGCTTGGAGGTCTTGTCCGAATCCAAACGGGCCGGAAAGCTGGGACGCGGCTTCATCATCAAGCCCGTGCCAAACGCTGGCGCCAAGTGGGCAGTTCTGCGTGCTCGGTCAAGTCCACATGCAAGGGCGTGACAGAGAGGTGCCCCTCAAAGGTGGCATGAAAGTCAGTGCCATCGCTGTCATCTTTGGCCGCTCCTGCGCTGCCGATCCAGTACATGGTCTGTCCACGGGGGCTGGTTTGGGTGATCACACGTTCGGCCGCATGGCGACGCCCCAGTCGCGTCACACGCAGGTCTTTGATCTGCTCAAGTGGCCGACTGGGAATATTCACATTGAGCAACCAAGGGTCCGCTGCACCAGACTGCTGCGACATCAACTGCTCGACCAAAACGCGTGCTTTGGCGGCTGCCGCATCCAAGTGAGCCCACCCCTTTTCAACTTGCGAAAAAGCAATGGCTGGAATGCCAAATAAATAACCTTCCATGGCCGCCCCGACCGTGCCGGAGTAGATGGTGTCATCCCCCATATTGGCCCCGTCGTTGATGCCCGACACCACCAAATCTGGCTTGTAGCCGAGCAAGCCGGTCAAAGCGATGTGAACACAGTCGGCCGGTGTGCCATTGACATAACGAAAGCCGTTGAGCCCTTGATGCACGTACAAAGGGGAATGCAAGGTCAAGGCATTTGACTTGGCGCTGTTGTTTTGTTCGGGCGCCACCACCTCGACATGCCCTAAATCTTTGAGCGCTTCATACAAAGCCACCAGACCGGGGGCCTGGTAACCGTCGTCGTTGGAAATCAAAATGTTCATGCAAGCCCTAGGGTTAACCACGAATTGTAGAGGCTAGTGGAGCGCACAAAACGCAAAAAAGCCCATCCAAAGATGGGCTTTGAAGAAGCGGATGAACCCAGCTGTTTTGGGGAGGCGCCCCCCCCCAAGTGGTCAACCCATCACGGTGTTAAGCGTGTGCTTTGTTGTAGTTGGCAATGCCATCCATGATTTCTTTTTTGGCCGATTCTGGGCCTTCCCAGCCATTGATCTTGACCCACTTGCCTTCTTCCAAATCTTTGTAATGTTCAAAGAAGTGGGCGATGGTTTTCAAGCGCAAGGGATTCAGATCTTCAGGTTTTTGCCACTGGGTGTAAATCGACAAGATTTTGTCAATCGGGACGGCCAACACTTTGCCGTCTTCACCCGCCTCGTCGGTCATTTTCAAAATGCCAATGGGGCGGCAAGGCACCACCACGCCAGGGATCAAAGGCACAGGCGTGATCACCAAAACATCCACCGGATCGCCGTCACCACTGATGGTTTGTGGCACGTAGCCGTAGTTGGTGGGGTAATGCATGGCCGTGCTCATGAAGCGATCGACGAAGATGGCGCCGGTCTCTTTGTCAACCTCGTACTTCACAGGATCTGCGTTCATCGGAATTTCGATGATCACATTGAAAGCTTCGGGCACATTTTTACCGGGTTTGACGTTATCTAAGGACATGGTGTCTCGTTGGAAGGTTGAAAGAAACTCTACGGATTAACCCCCATTTTACTTTCACAAGCCTTTCGCACCCGACGCACTTGCTTTAAAGTGTCTGAGTTGGCCAATCACAGCGCAGAGATCTCTCAATGGCTGGAGGAAGCAACGCAGCGGTGGTGCCTAGGCAACCCAAGCGTTGGCTCCACCTCCCCGGGAAACAACATCAAGGAGTACATCTCTTATGTCTGCCAACAATGCGCTTCTTTTCGCGCTCGCTTGTGGCCTGGTCGCCGTGATCTACGGGTTCTGGGCACGCTCTTCCATCCTCTCCTTAGACGCGGGCAATGCCCGAATGCAAGAAATTGCAGCAGCCATCCAGCAAGGTGCAGCCGCTTACCTTGCCAGGCAGTACCGAACCATTGCATTGGTCGGTGCGGTCTTGGCCATTTTGATTGGCTTCTTTTTAGGCTTGCAAACTGCCGTTGGGTTTGTGTTTGGTGCAGTGCTGTCAGGGGCTTGCGGTTTCATTGGCATGAACGTTTCCGTCAAAGCCAACGTGCGCACCGCACAAGCCGCCACCCATGGCATTGGCCCAGCCCTCGATGTGGCGTTCAAGGGCGGTGCCATCACCGGCATGTTGGTGGTGGGTCTTGGCCTTTTGGGCGTCGGTGGGTTTTACGGATTTTTGGTCGGCAACGGCAACCTCACGCCCGATAAATCGTTGGCCACCTTGCTCAACCCCTTGATGGGTTTTGCCTTTGGCTCTTCCTTAATTTCCATCTTCGCTCGTTTGGGAGGTGGCATCTTCACCAAGGGCGCTGACGTAGGTGCTGACTTGGTGGGCAAAGTCGAAGCAGGCATTCCAGAAGACGATCCCCGAAACCCAGCCGTGATTGCAGACAACGTGGGCGACAACGTGGGCGACTGCGCCGGCATGGCGGCCGACTTGTTTGAAACCTATGCGGTGACCTTGATCGCCACCATGATGTTGGGCGCACTGATGGTGGTCAGCGCCCCCACCCAAGCTGTTCTGTACCCCTTGATGCTGGGTGCGGTGTCCATCTTGGCCTCCATCGTGGGGTGTTTTTTCGTCAAGGCCTCGCCCGGCATGAAAAACGTCATGCCCGCCCTCTACAAAGGCTTGGCGGTTGCAGGCGTGTTGTCCTTGATAGCTTTTTACTTCGTCACCCGCGCCATCATGCCCGACGACGCCTTGGGTGCCGGTACCCAAATTCGGCTTTGGGGCGCCTGCGCTGTCGGCTTGCTGTTGACCGCGGCCTTGGTCTGGATCACCGAGTACTACACCGGCACGCAATACCCACCGGTGAGGCACATTGCACAAGCCTCGACCACGGGTCACGGCACCAACATCATTGCAGGCTTGGGTGTGTCCATGCGTTCAACCGCGTGGCCCGTGCTGATGGTCTGCGCAGGCATCTTGTCGGCTTACCAACTCGGCGAACTGTATGGCATTGCCATCGCTGCCACCGCCATGCTCAGCATGGCCGGCATCGTGGTGGCATTGGACGCTTACGGCCCCATCACCGACAACGCCGGTGGCATTGCGGAAATGGCCGAGCTGCCCAAGTCCGTGCGTGACGTGACCGACCCCCTGGACGCCGTGGGCAACACCACCAAAGCCGTGACCAAAGGCTATGCCATTGGCTCAGCCGGTTTGGCCGCTTTGGTGCTGTTTGCCGACTACACCCACTCGCTGGAAAGCCGAGGACTCAACATCGCCTTCAGTTTGAGCGATCCCAAAGTGATCGTGGGTCTGTTCATTGGCGGCTTGATTCCCTACCTCTTTGGCGCAATGGCCATGGAAGCCGTGGGGCGGGCTGCGGGTTCGGTCGTGGTCGAAGTGCGTCGTCAATTTGCCGATGGACAAATCATGGCGGGCCAGCGCAAACCCGACTACAGCGCTGCAGTCGACATGTTGACCACAGCGGCCATCAAAGAAATGGTCGTCCCTTCCTTGCTGCCCGTGGTGGTTCCCGTCATCGTCGGTCTGACCTTGGGTGCCGCGGCCTTGGGCGGCTTGCTCATGGGCACCATCGTGACGGGCTTGTTCGTGGCGATCTCCATGTGCACCGGGGGTGGGGCCTGGGACAACGCCAAAAAATACATCGAAGACGGCAACTTTGGTGGCAAGGGCAGCGAAGCTCACAAAGCAGCCGTCACCGGCGACACCGTGGGCGACCCTTACAAAGACACGGCGGGTCCCGCCGTCAACCCACTGATCAAGATCATCAACATCGTGGCCTTGCTGATCGTTCCCTTGCTTTGACAAGCACTTGCTGAACCTACAAAACCCGCTTCGGCGGGTTTTGTTTTTTGTGGTGCTTGCTGAGGCAAAATCGGGCCCATGTCTGAACGTGTCATTGAGTTGGTTGACCAACGCCTCCAAGCCCTTGCTGCGGTGGTCCCTGCGCAGCCCATCCTCGCCCAAGGAGAATTGACAGACGCTTTGGGTCGGCCCCTGCATGATTTGCGCATCAGCGTGACCGACCGCTGCAACTTCCGTTGCAGCTATTGCATGCCCAAAGAGGTGTTCAACAAAGACTACACCTACTTGCCCCACAGCGACTTGCTGAGCTTTGAAGAAATCACCCGTTTGGCGACCGTCTTCGTAAGCCATGGCGTGCGCAAAATTCGTCTCACCGGTGGAGAACCTTTGCTGCGCAAAAACCTCGAAGTGCTGATCGCGCAACTGGCCGCTTTGAAAACGCCTGACGGTGCTCCACTCGACTTGACCCTCACCACCAATGGCTCACTGCTTGCACGCAAAGCGCAAGCCCTCAAAGAGGCAGGATTGAACCGAGTCACCGTCAGCCTCGATGGCATGGACGATGCCGTGTTTCGCGCCATGAACGATGTGGACTTTCCGGTGGCTGATGTGTTGGAAGGCATTGCCGCAGCGCAAGCCGCAGGCTTGGGCCTTGACAGCCAAGGCCGCAGCAGCGGGCTCAAAGTCAACATGGTGGTCAAACGCAGCACCAATGTGGACCAAATCTTGCCCATGGCCCGCCATTTCCGTGGCAGCGGCATCACGCTGCGCTTCATCGAGTACATGGATGTCGGTGCGACCAACGGTTGGTGCATGGACGACGTGTTGCCCTCAGCCGAGGTGATTCGCTTGATCCAACAAACCTACCCCTTGGTGGCACTTGAACCCAGCGCCCCCGGCGAGACCGCACAGCGCTGGGGCTACGCCGATGCGTCGGGCCAATTCGACCCGAACTTGGGCGAAGTGGGCGTGATCAGCAGCGTCACACAAGCGTTTTGCCGTGACTGCAACCGCGCCCGTTTGTCCACCGAAGGTAAGTTGTACCTCTGCTTGTTTGCCAGCCAGGGCTATGACCTGCGTCAGTTGCTGCGCCAACCCCACAGCACCGATGCGGATTTGGCCTCGGCCATCGGTCACATCTGGCAAGGCCGCGACGACCGTTACTCCGAACTGCGTGCCAGCCAAGTTGCTGACACACACCCTGCGGTGCGCCGGGTTGAGATGAGCTACATCGGTGGCTAAGCCATGACATCGGCCATCTCCGCTCAAACCATCACCGGCCTCATCTTGGCCGGAGGACGCGGCAGCCGCATGGGCGGCGTGGACAAGGGCTTGCAAAACTTCAACGGCATGCCCCTCGCGTTGCACACGCTGATGCGCCTTGCCCCTCAAGTGGCCGAGGTCATGGTCAACGCCAACCGCAACCTGTCAGCCTACGAGTCCTTGGGCGTGTCCGTCTGGCCCGATGCCTCGGCCGACTTTGCCGGCCCCTTGTCGGGCTTTCTGGTGGGCTTGGAGCATTGCGAAACGCCTTACCTGCTGACCGTCCCTTGCGACAGCCCGCGCTTTCCGTTGGACTTGGCTCAGCGTTTGGGCGACGCATTGGCGGCGGACAACGCAGACATTGCCATGGCGGCAGCCCCCGAAACCAACGCACAAGACGAGGTCCAGGTCCGCACGCAACCGGTGTTTTGCCTGCTGCGGCGCGAGCTGCTGGAGAGCCTGGTGCGCTTCACCCACGGCGGCGGACGCAAGATCGATGCTTGGACCGCCCAGCACCACACCGTGGTGGTGCCCTTTGATGACCCCACCGACGACCGTCTGGCTTTTTGCAACGTCAACACCTTGCAGGAGTTGCAAGCGCTGGAAAACGCCGCCCCATGAAAAGCCTGGCCGACATTGCAGCCGCCTTGCAGGGTTACGACCCGCAAGCCCTGACCGTGTCACAGGTGGGCGACTTTTTGGCCCAGTTGACACAACCCTTGTCTGCGCACGAAGCACAAGACCTTCCCCTGTTTGACGCGCTGGGCCGGGTGCTGGCCCATGACGTGATCTCGCCCATCCATGTGCCGCCCCACAACAACTCGGCCATGGACGGTTTTGCATTCGATGGCAGCCAACTCACGCCCACCCAAGCCTTGCACCTGCGTGTGGTGGGCACCGCGCTGGCAGGCAAAGCCTGGCAAGGCCGCGTGCAAGCGGGCGAGTGCCTGAAGATCATGACCGGGGCCATCTTGCCCGAGGGCCTGGACACGGTGGCGCCGCAGGAGCTTTGCCAAGTCCACACCGAATCAGACGCCACCATCACCGTGCCTGCGGGCGTGTTTCAGCGCGGTGACAACCGTCGCTTGCAGGGCGAAGACCTGAGGCAAGGCCACGCGGCCTTGCATGCAGGGGCGCACCTGACGCCTGCAGCCCTGGGGCTGGTCGCTAGCTTAGGCACGCCCAAGGTGCGGGTACACCGCCGTTTGCGGGTGGCCTACTTCTCAACCGGCGATGAAATCTTGAGCTTGGGTGAAGCGCCCCGCGAAGGCGCGGTGTACGACAGCAACCGCTTCACGGTGTTTGGCCTGCTCACGCGCATGGGCTGCGAGGTGGTCGACCTCGGTGTGGTGCGCGACGACCCACTGTTGCTGGAAGCCGCTTTCTCTGAAGCCGCCGCTCAGGCCGACGCCATCATCACCAGTGGCGGCGTGAGCGTGGGTGAAGCAGACTTCACCAAGGCCATGATGAAGAAACTCGGCGACGTGGCGTTTTGGAAAATCGCCATGCGCCCAGGCCGCCCCATGGCCGTGGGGCGCTTGGGCAACTCGGTGTTGTTTGGCCTGCCTGGCAACCCGGTGGCCGTGATGGTGACCTTCTTGGCCTTTGTTCGCCCTGCCCTGCTGCGCATGATGGGCAGCACCGCCCCTATGCCCCCCCTGTTGCGCGCCAAAAGCCTGGAGGCCTTGCGCAAAAAACCAGGCCGCACCGAGTACCAGCGCGGCACGGTCAGCACCGCTGCGGACGGCAGCTTGCACGTGCGCACCACGGGCAATCAGGGCTCAGGCGTGCTCAGCTCGATGGTGCAAGGCAATGGCTTGATCGTGTTGCACCACGCGCAAGGCAACGTCGCTGTGGGCGACGAAGTGGATGTGATGGTGTTTGAAGGCGTGGTCTGACAAGACCGTCAAGAAACACCCGATGCCAGGCGGCACCGGGTGGCATGCATCAAGGCATCATCTCGGGCGCAATCTCCATCGGACCCGTGCCGCTGTAACGCTCCAGGTAAATGTAGATCACCGGCGTGATGTAGAGCGTGATCACCTGAGAGAACGCCAAGCCGCCGACCACCACAATGCCCAAGGGCATGCGCAACTCGGCACCAGCACCCAGCCCCAAGGCGATCGGCAAAGCGCCCATCATGGCAGCCAAAGTGGTCATGAGGATGGGGCGGAACCGGGTCAAGCATGCCGAGCGAATGGCGTCACGCGGCGACATCTGGTGCTGGCGCTGCGCCTCCAACGCGAAGTCGATCATCAAAATGGCGTTCTTCTTCACAATCCCGATCAGCAACAAAATGCCGATGGTGGCAATGATGGTCAGCTCCATGTTGAAGAGTCGCAAGAACACCAAAGCACCGATCGCGGCCGAAGGCAGGCCCGCCAAAATGGTCAGCGGGTGGATGTAGCTTTCGTACAAAACGCCCAACAGCACATAAATCACAAACACCGCACTCACCAGCAAGATGATTTGCCCCGCCTGTCCACTTTGGAACACCGCCGCATCACCCCCGTAGCTGGTGATGATGGTGGGCGGCAAATTGATGGCTTTGACGAAGTCGTCAATTTTTTGCGTCGCGTCACCCAACGGCACATCAGGTGCCAAGTTGAACGAGATGGTCACGGAAGGAATTTGCCCCTGGTGGTTCACTGCTGTTGGGCCAATGAAACGTTTGAAAGTGGCCAAGCTCGACAAAGGCACCAAGCGGTCGGTGGCACGACCCCGCAGGTAAATGTCGTTCAAGCCGTTTTCAAACTGGCGGCTTTCCTCGAGAGACTCCAAGATCACTTGGTAGGTATTGACCGGGGTGTAAATGGTGGAGATTTGCTTCTCCCCATACGATGAATACAAGGCGGTGCGGATGTCTGCCACCGACACCCCGGCACTGGCGGCTTTTTCGCGGTCAATGTCAATCAACACGTTCAGACCCTTGAGCTGAGAGTCGCTCGTCACGTCGCGGTAAATGGGGTCAGCCCGCATCTCGCGGATCAACTTCTCAGACCATTCATTCACACCGTCAAAGCCCACGCTTTGCAAAATGAACTGGTAACGGCTCTTGCTGACCTTGCCGCCCAATTGCAAGTTCTGAACAGGACGCATGTAAACATTCATGCCCGGCAGTGATCGAAACTTGCCACGCAAGCCTTCCAACACTTTTTGCATCGGGGCGCGTTCGCTCTTGGGCTTGAGGTTGACGAACATACGCCCGTTGTTGGGCAAGTTGCCGGTGTTGGCGCCCCCCCCCACAAACGACACCATGCTCAACACGTTGGGGTCGTTGCGCACCATCTCAGCAGCCTGGTCCTGCAACTTCAACATGGCTGAGAAAGAAATGTCTTCGGAAGCCTCGGTGGTGATCTGAATCTGGCCAATGTCTTCTTCTGGGAAAAAACCTTTCGGTACCCAGATGTACATGGCAATGGTGACGGCAAAGGTGCCAATGGCGACAGCCAAAACCCAGCGCTGGTGGGCCAAACATGCGTCTAGGCTGGACTCGTATTTGCGCAACACCCAATGGAACAATTGGTCGAACTTGACGGTGATCCAATAGTCCTTGGGCTCTTCGCCATGTTTGGGCAAGAACTTGCTGCACAGCATGGGCACCAGGGTCAAAGACACCACAGCCGAGACCAAAATAGAGAGCGACACCACGACAGCAAACTCGCGGAACAACAAGCCAATCGGGCCAGGCATGAAAAAGATGGGGATGAACACCGCCACCAAAGAAATCGAGATCGAGATGATGGTAAAGCCCACCTCTTTGCTGCCCTTGAGTGCGGCTTTGAGCGGGTGCATGCCCTGCTCCACATAGCGCATGATGTTCTCGAGCACCACGATCGAGTCGTCCACCACCAAGCCCACCGCCAAGGTGATGCCCAACAGCGACACGTTGTCCAAGCTGTAGCCCATCCAATACAAGATGAAAAATGCGCCAATCAGTGACACAGGCAAACTCAGCGCTGGGATCACCGTGGCCGCAGCATGCTTCAAGAACAAGAAGATCACCAACACCACCAAGCCCACCGTCAAGCCCAAGGTGTAGTTCACGTCGTGGATGGATTCGCGAATGGACGCTGAGCGGTCGTTGAGCAAGTTGATTTGGATCGAGCCCGGCATTTGCTTTTCAAACTTCGGGATCATGCGCCGGATGCCGTCCACCACCTTCACGGTGTTGGCACTGGGTTGGCGCAACACGGCAATGATGACCGAGCGCTCGCCCATGTAAGACCCACTGGTCTTGACCTGCTCATAGCTTTCGCTGACCACCGCCACATCCGACAAACGGATGGGTAAACCGTTGCGCTGGGCAATCATCAGGTTGGCAAATTCTTTGGCACGCACCAACTGGGGGTTGGCATAAATCGTCAGCGCTTGACGCGGGCCATCCAGCACGCCCACTGGTGCATTCGAATTGGCCTTGTTGACCGCTTGCGCCACATCGTCCATGGTCAAGTTGTTCATGGCCAACTTGGCAGGGTTGGCGCGCACGCGCACGGCGTAGCGCTTTTGTCCGTAGACCAACACCTGGGCCACGCCATCGATGGTGGACAAGTTGGGAGAAATCAGGTTTTCTGCGTAGTCGCTGACTTCAAACAAATCCATCGACGGTGAACTCAAGGACATCAACAACACCGGTGCATCGGCGGGGTTGACCTTGCGGTAGGACGGTGGAATCGTCATCTCAATGGGCAAGCGCCGCTGTGCACGCAGCAAAGCAGCTTGCACATCCACGGCAGCCTTGTCGATGTCGCGCTCGTTGTTGAACTCCAGCGTGATGACGGTGGAGCTCAAAAAGTTGGTTGAACTGATGACCGAGATGCCGTCGATGGTGGAGAACTCTTTCTCCAAGGGCAAGGCCACAGACGACGCCATGTTCTCAGGGCTGGCACCCAACAAGGTGGCCGACACCTGAATGACCGGGCTGTTGAAACTGGGCAATGCCGCCACGGGAATTTTGGTGTACGCAATGACACCTGCCACCACTGTCGCAATCGACAGCAGGATCGTCATCACCGGACGACGAATACAGAGTTCTGAAATCGTCATTTTTGGGCTTCGGCTTTCACGTCGGGTTTAGCGTCTGTCTTGGGCGCCGATGAGGCATCGGGTTTGGCCTCGGGTTTGGCCTCGGTCTTGGCCGCCGCTGCATCACGCACTTTGGCCTTGGGGCGCAGGTTTTGTTTTCCTTCGACCACCACTTTGTCACCCGCATTCAACCCTGTGATGACGGCAAATCCTTGGCCTTGCGTGAGCACCTTGATTGGTTTGAGTTCCACCGTGTTGTCGGCGCCCACCACGAAGACTTGCTCACCGCGTGTGTTGGCCACCACCGCTTGCGAGGGAATCACCAAGGCGTCTTTGATGTTGCCCGCTTTGAGTTGCACCCGCACGAATTGCCCTGGAATCAAAGCGTGGTCCGCATTGCTGGCTTCTGCCTTGACCTTGACGGCACCAATGGCTGCGTCCACCTGGTTGTCGATCACATAAACCTTGCCTTGTCGCTTCTGCCCACCTGTCGCCTCAAAAGACACCGTGGGTGCTTGGCCGGACTGCTGCATGGCAAACAATGGGCCCAAAGCACTTTCTGGCACCGTGAATTGCACATTGATCGGGTCGAGCTGGGTGATCGTCACCATGGCCCCCTGAGCCGTGGTCGCCGTGGCCGTGGTGATGGTTGAAACGGTGTTGCCGGGCTGCACCAATGCACCAGGGAACACGTTGATGATGCCAGCGCGCCCCGTGATGGGCGAGCGGATGGTGTCATAGCTCAAAGTGGCCTGGGCCGCATTGGCAGCGGCCAATAAAGACTGCGCATTGGCGCGCGCGGTATCCACCGAGCCCTGCGAAATAAAGTTTTGGCGCAACAACTCGATCGAGCGTTCGAGTTGACGCTGTGCGTCGTCAGAGGCGGCCTTGGCTTTTTCAAAGTTGGCGCGGTCAGCACGGTCATCGAGCGTGAACAAAATGTCGCCTGCTTTGACCCGCTGACCTTCCTTGATGTGCACCTTGGCCACCACATTGGTCACCTGCGGACGGACATCCACAACGTTCGATGCCACGGTGCTGCCGGTGGAGTCCACCAGAAGCGGGAAGTCTCGCTGCGCCACCTCAAAGGTCGTGACGGTTTGCACAGGCGCTTTGACCTCTGCTTTTTCAACCGGCCAAAAATACTTGGCAGCGCCACCGGCAAGTGCCAAAACAAGGAGTAACCAAAGCAGACGTTTCATGTGGGTGTTTGGAAAGGTAGGGTTGAGGGCAAACCAGGAAAAAAACAAGGCGCTGAGCGACTGTGGAAATGTAACAGTTAGCATGCAAATCACATCTGGGGAAGTCACCAGTTACGCCCTGGCACAGGGGCATATTCAGCCCGACTTCACAAATACTGTCACTTATTGGACAGCACCTGGTCAACCCCTCGGTTGGCCAAGCCATCGGCCCGCTCGTTGTCCACGTGCCCGGCATGGCCTTTGACCCAGTGCCAGCTGATGTGGTGAACGCCGTCATGCGCCAAAGCATCGAGTTGTTGCCATAAGTCTGCGTTTTTCACAGGCTGCTTGGCCGCGGTGCGCCAACCTCGGGCTTTCCAGCCATGGATCCATTCGGTGATGCCCTTGCGCACATATTCACTGTCCAAATACAAAGCCACCTGACACGGACGCTTGAGCGCACGCAAGGCCTCAATCACCGCAGTCAACTCCATGCGGTTGTTGGTGGTGGTGAGTTCACCGCCAAAAATCTCTTTCTCTTGGCCTGATGGCGAGCGCAACAAAGCACCCCAGCCACCCGGGCCAGGGTTGCCCTTGCAGGCGCCGTCGGTGTAAATCTCAATCTGGTTCATTCCATTCCTTTTGAAGCTGTTGTGACGGCACGGGCCTGTCTGGCAGCAGGCCGCTTCCAAGCCGGCCCCATCAAACGCATGCCGCGCACGCGCTTGATGGCGACCATGCAATACACCGCACCCAAAATCGGCCACCAGCGGGCTCCGGCTGTGTCCATCCACGCCATGCGCTGCAGCCAGCGCTCGGATCGAAAAGCGGGTCGGTAACACCCCAGTTGGTTTGAAGCGACTTCAAAACTCAACAGTTGCAACCAATCGCGCAAGCGCCATTGACCGATGGGTTGGCCCAGGTCCTGTGCATCATGGCGCCAGCGTGGCTTGATGCCCCACAAGCTGGTGGGGTTGAAACCCAAGATCACCAGACGCCCCTCGGGCACCAGCACACGCTCAACTTCACGCAAGGTGGCATGCGGGTCTGAACTCAACTCCAAGGTGTGTGGCAGCACCACCAAATCCAGGCTGCCATCGGCCAGTGGCAAGGCGTGCGATGCCGTCAACAGCAGGCCAGAACCCAGCGTGCTGGCCTGGGGCAGGCTGTTGCAGCCCAGCCAGCGATGAGGGATGCGGTTGTTTTGCAGGGCATTCAAGCTGGGCATGCCCAGCTGCAAGGCATGAAAGCCAAACACATCGGCCACCGCGCGATCGCACTGCATCTGCTCCCAGGCCAATGCGTATTGACCCGCAGGGGTCAGCAGCCAATCGTGCAAACTATCGGTTTTGAGAGGTTCTGGTGTCATGAAACTGATTTCGCTGCCCGCATTCGCCGACAACTACCTGTGGTTATGGCAACAAGATTCACTCGCCGTGGTGGTTGACCCGGGCGATGCTCAGCCCGTTTTAGAGGCACTGGCACGCGAAGGGCTCACGCTGGCGGCGATTCTAGTCACCCACCACCATGCCGACCACATCGGAGGCGTTGACGCACTGCGCCAAGCCACTGGTGCGCAGGTCTTTGGCCCCGCGCGTGAGGACATCCCCAACCCCTTCACGCCCGTGATGGATGCAGACCATCTTGAGCTGCTGGGGCACAAGGTCCAAGTGATCGATGTCCCAGGTCACACGGCGGGCCATGTGGCTTATTTTGTCGCCACGGCACCCGAGGGCCCGGTGCTGTTTTGCGGAGACACTTTGTTTTCAGCCGGCTGCGGTCGTGTGTTTGAAGGCACCCCCGCCCAAATGCTGGCTTCGCTAGACACCTTGGCCGCGCTGCCTGGCAACACCCGCATCTGCTGTGCCCACGAGTACACTCTCTCCAACCTGCGATTTGCCAGTGCCGTCGAACCGCACAACCGTGCGCTCCACACCTACACGACCCACTGCCAAGCACTGCGCGCACAGGGACGGCCCACCCTGCCGGCACTGCTGGCCACCGAACTGCAGATCAACCCGTTTTTACGGACCCGACACCCGGATGTGCGACACGCTGTTGCACACCATGCAGGGTTGGGCAACACCAACGCCACAGACGATGTGGCTGTGTTTGCCGCTCTGCGCCAATGGAAGAACGATTTCAAATGAAACTTGCACTCTTTGTTGTGAGCCTGGTTCTTGCGCTGCTCAGCGGCTGCGCCAATTTGCCCACCGACAAAGTCGACCTTCCCCCAGCATCGCCCACTGTCACGCCACTTGCACCGGGCTTGAGCCCTGTTGGCAAAGGCACGGCCTCCTCCCAAAGCGTGGCCCACTTGGCTCTGCCCAACGATTTGTGGGAGCGCATCCGCAAGGGCTACGCCATGCCCACCCTCGAGAGTGAACTGGTCCAAGACCGCACCCAGTGGTATGCCAGCAAACCCGATTACATCCAGCGCATGACGGAGCGCTCCAGCAAATACCTGTTTCACATCGTCGACGAGTTGGAGCGCCGAAAGATGCCCACCGAGTTGGCACTGCTGCCTTTCATTGAAAGTGCGTTCAACCCGCAAGCAGTCTCCAGCGCGCGCGCCAGCGGCATGTGGCAGTTCATGCCAGCCACTGGCAAAAGTTTCGACCTCAAACAAAATGCGTTTCGCGATGACCGACGCGATGTGCAAGCCTCTACCCGCGCTGCGCTGGACTACCTGCAGCGCCTCTATGGCATGTTTGGCGACTGGCATTTGGCGCTGGCCGCCTACAACTGGGGCGAAGGCAATGTGGGGAAGGCCATCGCGCGCAACCAACGCGCGGGCTTGCCCACCACCTACGCCGACTTGAGCATGCCCATGGAAACGCGCATGTACGTGCCCAAACTGATGGCCATGAAAAACATCGTGGGCCATCCACCCACCTTCAGCGTCACGCTGCCCCATATTCCGAACCACCCTTATTTTCAAAGCGTGCCCTTGCCGCGCGACATGGATGTCAGCGTGGCGGCCAAGTTGGCTGAAATTTCGGTCGACGACTTCAAAGCCCTCAACCCCTCGGCCCACCGCCCGGTGTTGTTGGCCGCAGGCATTCCCAGCATCTTGTTGCCCTGGGACAATGCCGAGGTGTTCCAACGCAATTACGAGTCGTCGGGCTTGGGTCGCATGGCCACATGGACCGCGTGGGTTGCACCCAGCACGTTGAAAGTGGCGGACGCAGCCAAGCGCGTGGGCATGAGCGAAAGTGACTTTCGCGCGCTCAACAACATCCCGCCCCGCATGTTGATCAAAGCGGGCTCAGCCCTGCTGGTCCCGCGGACAGCGCACACCGTGGACGATGTGACCGCAGGCTTGGCCGACAACGGACGTCTGGACCTTTCACCGGAACAAATGCTCAAACGCATCACCGTCAAAGCGGGCAAGCAAGACACGGTGGCCAGTGTGGCCAAGCGACACAACCTCAAAACCGAACAAGTCGCCGAATGGAACAAGGTGTCGGAGAGCGCCAGCTTCAAGACCGGCCAGCAGGTGGTGTTGTTTGTGGCGCCCAAATCGGGCAACGGCAAAGCGCCCTCAGCCACGCATCAAGACAAAACCAAGCTCGCCAAAAAGAAACCTTCCAACGACACCCGCTTGGCCAAAAAATAAGCTGACACGGGGCGACAAGCCCCGCAGTGGCACTCAAGCGTTGCGCCGGTCCACCAAGGCATGGGCAATCGTGCCCAAATCCACATACTCCAACTCACTGCCCACCGGCACACCACGTGCCAAGCGGGTGACTTGCACCCCACGGCGCTTCAAGGCCTCACCCAGCACATGCGCCGTTGCTTCGCCCTCGGCCGTGAAGTTGGTGGCCAAAATCACTTCTGTGACCACCCCATCACTGGCACGCTCCATCAGTTTTTGCAAGCCAATGTCTTTGGGGCCAATGCCGTCGAGTGGGCTGATGCGCCCCATCAACACAAAGTACAACCCTTTGTAGGCAGCTGTGCGCTCCACCGCCGATTGGTCAGCGGGGGTTTCGACCACACACAAACGCGTGGTGTCGCGTGACTCGTCCAAACAGGTCTCACACACCGCCTGGGTGGTGAAGGTGTAGCAACGCTCACAATGCCGGACCGCAGCGGCTGCCTGGTGCAGGGCTTGAGACAACAGCTCGGCCCCTTCGCGGTCGTGCTGCAACAGGTGGTAAGCCATGCGCGAGGCCGACTTGACGCCCACACCGGGCAAACGTCGCAAAGCCTGTATCAGGCCTTCCAGCACAGACAGGTCGGCCATTAAAACGGCATCTTCAAGCCAGGGGGCAGGCCTGCGGTGAGCTTGCTCATCTTGGCGTCGCTGGTTTCAGCGGCTTTACGCACCGCGTCATTGAAAGCCGCAGCCACCAAGTCTTCCAACATGTCTTTGTCGTCGGCCAGCAAGCTGGGGTCGATCGTCACGCGCTTGATGTCGTGTTTGCAGGTCATCAGCACCTTGACCAAGCCCGAGCCCGACTCACCCGTGACCTCGATGTGGGCCAATTCTTCCTGGGCCTTTTTGAGGTTGTCTTGCATGGCTTGGGCTTGCTTCATCAGGCCAGAGAGTTGTCCTTTGTTGAACATGTTTTTCCTTCAGATAGAACTTGAAAATCTCACACCGACTGGATGCTGCCAGGCACGATGCGTGCCCCATAGTCTCGCATCAAGCCCTGCACATACGGATCGTTGAGGATGATGGCTTCCGCGGCCAGCTGACGTTCAGCCGCAGCCACCGCATTGCGTTTGGCTGGACTGTCTTGCACACGTCCCACCTCCACGGTCAAGCGCACCGCATGACCGGCGCTGGCCAGTGCTTGCTGCAAGCGCTCGCGGCTGGTGGTGTTGTTGAGTGACTCACGCTCCACACGCAACATCCAAGTGTCGGTGTCACGCGCTACCAACTGCGACTGCAAGGCCAACTCACGCACCAAAGCATTGATGGTTTCGGCCGTGGCCATCTGCGTCACCAAACCGTGCCAAAACTCACCCTCTGGCGTCGCCACCACCTGGGGGACCTCAGGTGGTGATGCAGCACCTCGTTCGCTGGACAAACGCGATTCAGGCTGTTGCCGAACCGGCACCGCCACCCAGCCCGCATCGTCAGGGGGTGTCTGGGCGTCGGTCCTGCTTGGCGCTGACCCCACGGCGGGCACGTGCGCTGTGCGCTGGGGCAACTCGCGCACCGGCAGTTGCAAACCAGACGGTTGGGGGCTGGGGCTGGCAGCCGCAGCAGCCGTCGGCTTGGCATCCACAACAGGTGGCGCCGCAAGTGGCGTGGGTGGGGGTGTCAGTGCGACACGGCGTTCAACACGGGGTTCAATTGGAGTTTTTTTTTCAGCCGATGCTGCTGCACTTGGTTCGAGCGCGGGCTTGAAGGCCAACAGCCGCAACAACACCATGGTCATGGCGGCGTATTCATCGGGCGCCAAGCCCAACTCTTGGCGGCCGTGCAAACACAGGCTGTAGAGCAACTGGGTTTCGTCGGCGGGCATCAACTGGGCCAGCCGCGCCAAGTCTTGGGCCTCTGGATCGGCATCCGAACCGACCATGCTGGGGACCGCCTGACATACCGCCATGCGTTGCAGCACCAGGGTCATGTCTTCCAAGGTCGCGGCAGCGCTCAAGCCATGCACACGCAAGGCCTCTGTGGTGTCGACCACCGATTTGCCATCGCCCAAAGCCAAGGCCTCGATCAAACGAAACACATGCGTGCGGTCGGCGCTGCCCAGCATCTGGCGCACAGCCGCTTCTTGCAATTGGCCACCGCCGTAGGCAATGGCTTGGTCGGTCAGGCTCAGCGCGTCACGCATCGAACCGCGTGCGGCACGCGCGAGCAAACGCAAGGCTTGCGGCTCTGACGCGATCTGTTCTTGCGCCAGCACATGGCCCAAGTGCTCCAACACCGTCTCAGGGGCCATGGGCCTCAAGTTGAACTGCAAGCAGCGCGACAACACCGTGACCGGCACTTTTTGCGGATCGGTGGTGGCCAGCACAAACTTCAAATATTCAGGCGGCTCTTCCAAGGTTTTCAACATCGCGTTGAACGCGGTGTTGGTGAGCATGTGCACCTCGTCGATCATGAAGACCTTGAAGCGGCCTTGCACCGGCTTGTAAACCGCTTGCTCCAACAGGGACTGCACTTCGTCCACGCCACGGTTGGACGCGGCATCCAACTCGGTGTAATCCACAAAACGACCGGCATCGATGTCGGTACAGGCTTGGCAAACGCCACATGGCTCGGCCGTGATGCCACCGGTGCCTTCCACGCCTTGGCAGTTGAGCGACTTGGCCAACACGCGCGACACCGTGGTTTTGCCCACGCCACGGGTGCCCGTGAACAGGTAGGCATGGTGCAAACGCTGGGTGGTCAGGGCATTGGTCAGTGCCTGCACCACGTGCTCCTGCCCCACCATCTCGGTGAAGGTTCTGGGGCGGTACTTGCGGGCGAGCACGAGGTAAGACATAAGCGGGCGATTCTAAAGGGTGGCTCTGGTGCCTTGTGACTACAATGGTCAGCGACGGGCCTTCCCACATGGGGAAGCGGCCAACCGGGTCAGGTGGGGAACCAAGCAGCCCTAACTGTGGAGCCAGTGCTGGGGTCAAGGCTCGTCACCCCCCTCTTCTAAAACCGCACGCCGCCAATCACGCTCAAAGTGCTCCGGTCGATCTGGGTGTTGTAGCGCCCGCCCCAGGTGTGGTGGTAATGCATTTCTCCAAAGTAGCCCTCTCGCCACAGCACCCGCACACCGGGTCGCATCACGCGACGCCCCTCGACAAAAGTGCCGTCAAACGAGTAACCCGACACATCGTGCGCCACGTACAACATCGGGGTCCAGGCAGCCCCCCACGCGGACTCGCTGTAAGCAGCGGACAACTGCATGCGGTAGCCCCAGGACAGCGAGGTGACAAAGCCATCTTGCGCGCAGGTTTTTTGAGCCACGCTGGTGTCGATGCAGACGGGTCCACCGGTGTAGGCGGCAACCCCAAAGTCATCTGAACGGCCATAACGCAAGGTGCTCGCGCTTGGCAAACTCGCCACATGGCTGAGCCCCAACTCTGCGGTCAGCAACCAACGCTCAGCGGCCAGCACTTGGGGCAACACTTGGACAGCGCCCACACTGGCGGTGGTCACTTTGAAGCGGTCATAGCCATCAAAACTCCCGCCCAAGCCAATGGCGTTGACGCCTTTGGCCAAATTCAATGCCGAGTTGGGCGCACGGGACAAAAAGGCCGCCATCAAATCTGCCGCATTCAAGTTCAACGGCTGGTTGGGTCGGTAAGCCACTTCCCCATAGAACTGTCGGGTTGGATCCAGCTTGGACTCAAAACTGGCCCCCAACAACTGGATCGCTTCCGGATACTGCATGGCATAGCTGGTGGCACCAGGCCCGGTCAGGCGCTGAATCAAGGCTGCTTGCGTGGTGTCCAAACCCGAAGCAAAGGTGGGGCTGTTGAGCCGGATGCTGGGCGCGCGGCTGTGGTACTGCATCGCGTACAAACGCACATGGCCCGCCATGTCACGAGGCTCAAATTTCCAAGACAAGCCAAACTGCCCCGATCCGGCAAAAGCCACATCGTCGGCTCGGTGGGCATAACGCCCAGTGGCCAGTGCCGTGGGGTCGCTCACACCCGGCAGGGCATTCACGAAGCCGCAACCCGTCGAGGCAAAGTTGGCCGTTGAATAAAAGGTCCCACAACCTGGCAACACATTGGCACGCGATTCATATTGGACAAAGCCGTCCCAAGTCGAGGCATCACTGGTTTGCAATAGGCCATAGAGCATGCCCACGGGCAGGCGCATCTCCTCTGCGGCGGCTCCTGGACGCACACCCGCTGCGTAGTTGAAGGGGTTGATGGCATTGACGCCCCCCGCCAAAAACTTGGACTGCCCCCAGTTCACATACTGCCGCCCCAAACGCAAGGCCAAGGCGGATGTTGCCCCCACGTCCAGCTGGGTGTAGCCATAGACATCCATCCACTGAAGATTGGCAAATTGCGCTTCAGGCGCAAATCCTGCATCACTCAAGCGTGCATTGGGTGTGAACCCATTGGGCCAATTGCCGTAAGCGTGGTCACTGGTTTTGAGCGCCGTGTCCTGCCAGCCTTTGGCCCGCAAGAACACCCCCGTGTCTTGCTGGCGCAAGTCCATGCTGCCCATGGCTTTGAGCACGGTCGAGACCGCTTGGCCGGATGAAAAATTCAAGTCATTGCCACCCGCACTGGACCCAGCGGCCAGTTGCCCAGCGGGAGCTCCTGGCACGCGGGCGGCGGACACCCCTCCCAAGACACTGGCACTGGGATCTTCGGTGCGTAGGGTGGTGCCCCATGTGGCAAGACCTTCGAATTTGGCTTGAATGCCAGAACCCCAATCCATCGCCCCAGCACTCAGCGGCAATGCCATGCACAAGCCAGCCAGACACGTCAGACCCGCAGCGGCCGTCCTCAGCGCTGTGAGCTGGGTGCCTTTTTTCAATTTCAACCGGTTGACTTGAGTCAAGGCCGGCTCAGCGGTAAAAAACGTCCACGCGCCCTTTGATTTTGAACAGCAAGGGCTTGCCTTTGCGATCCAAAGTCTTGGCAGCGGGTACTTTGATCCAGCCCTCGCTGATGCAGTACTCCTCCACATCGAAACGCTCTTTGTCATTGAACCGAATCCCAATCTCGTGTTCAAAAACGGCCGGTACATGGTGGGGGCTGCGCGGATCAATCGACAAATGATCGGGCAGTGCGGGTTGGGAGCGTTCTGTCACAGTGAATATCTTTCAAAAAATAAGCGATGCATGGCTCAAGGGTGGGTGGTTTCGCAGGTGCCATCAAACACGGTCTCTTCGACCGCGCCATGTTCGTTTTTGTACACCTGGTGCTTCAATTCATGTTTGACGCGGTCCACCTTGAGCAACTGGTAAAAGCTGCCATCCGGCAAAGACGTTTCACACCGAATCAGCGATTCAGTCCATTGCTGACAGGCGTATTCGCCTTTGAATTTTTGACCGGTAAAACTGAAGGTTCGGTGTGTGTCGCGCGCGCGGCTGGTGGTGCTGCGCGGGACATCAGACAGGCCATGGAGCTCATGCTTGCTGCCCAGGCACTTCAAGGTCAAGTCGCCATCGCCGCTGGTGCAACTGGCCAGCGCCAGCACTGACACAGAGACCCAGCAAAAACAGAATAAATGCCGGCTTGTAGTAGGGAAAGAATTGAAAAAGACACAGGCCATACTTACGATTCTGGCATGTCTTACTTACTGAGCCACCGACGTCATCCGTTGGGTGGGGGGTGACCACGAAGTGGACTGCAAAATGGATGCAGGCAACTTCATGCTCAAGGCCTGCTTCTTGCGTAAAGCCTAAATCGTCACCCCACCGTCCACCACCAAGCTCTGCCCGGTCACGTACGAACCGGCTTGGGACGCCAAAAAGACGGCTGCTCCGGCAATTTCATCGGGCTCGCCGATGCGCCGCAGCGGGGTGGTGGTCATGCGCTCTTGCAGCATCTCTGGGTCTTCCCACAACGCACGCGCAAAGTCGGTTTTGATCAAGCCCGGCGCGATGCAATTGACCCGGACGTTGTAGGGCCCATACTCCACCGCCAAGTTGCGCGCCAGCTGCATGTCGGCGGCTTTGCTGATGCAATAGGCGCCAATCACCGCAGAACCACGCAGGCCACCGATGGACGACACGATGATGATCGAACCGCTGCGCTGCGCCGTCATCTGAGGCGCGACTTGGGCAATCAACCAGTGGTTGGAGACGATGTTGTTGTCCAAAATTTTGCGGAACTGTTCGTCGGCAATGCCCGCTTGGGGTCCGTAATACGGGTTGCTGGCGGCGTTGCACACCAACACATCGATGCGTCCCCACTGCCGCTGGGTCTCGGCCACCAAGTGGGCCAAGTCTTCCTTAGACGAAATATTGGCGGGCACCGCCATCGCTCGCCCTGCCCCGTATTTGGCCTGAATCGCGTCCACCACCTCGGCACACGCCGCTGGCTTGCGCGACGAAATCACCACCCGCGCCCCATGCTCGGCCATGCGCTCGGCAATGGCCCGCCCAATACCGCGTGACGACCCGGTGACGATGGCCACTTGACCGTCTAAATTGAACAAATTCACGTCACGCCCCCTTATTCCGCCTTCACGCCTGCGGCCGCAATGACCTTGGCCCACTTGGCAATTTCATCGTCCAAAAATTTGGCCGCTTGCTCTGGGGTGTTGCCCCCGGGTTCGATGCCCAAGCTCTCAAAACGCGCTTTCATTTCTGGGGTGTTGATGGCCTTGGCCGTTTCTACAGACAGGCGGTTGACGATGTCGCGCGGCGTGGCCGCAGGGGCCAAAAACAAGACCCAGGTGGATCCCTCAATGGCGGGGCCACCCGCTTCTGAAATGGTGGGCACATCGGCCAGTCCTGGCAAACGCTTGGCCGAATACACCGCCAAAGCCTTGATCTTGCCGCTACGCACATGCGGCATCAACGCGCTGGGCGTGTCGGTCAAGATTTGCAGGCTGCCTCCCATCAAATCATTCATCGCAGGTGCGGTCCCTTTGTAAGGCACGTGCACCATGTCGGTGGCGGTGACTTGCTTGAACAACTCTTGCGTCAAGTGGGCGGCCGCCCCGACACCCGAAGAGCCAAACGACACCTTGCCCGGGTTGGCTTTGGTGTAAGCGATCAACTCTTTGACGTCCCTGACCGGCAGGTTGTTGTTGACGGTCATCAGCAAGGGGGCGACCCCCACCAAGGAGACAGGGGCAAAGCTTTTCACCACGTCATAGGGCAGTCGCCCGGCATACAAGGTGGCATTGGCCGCATGCGCGCCAATCACGGTCAAAAAGGTGTACCCGTCTGGCGACGAACGGGCCACAAAATCGGCACCCAGAATCGAGTTGGCGCCGGGTTTGTTCTCGACCACGATGGTCCAGCCGGTTTGTTCTTGCACCTTTTGCACCACCATGCGCGTGGCGCTGTCGGTGATGCCCCCTGGCGGGTAAGGAATGACCCACTTGATGGGTTTGTTGGGCCAGGCTTGGGCCGCTGCACACAAAGGCAAAACCAAGGCCAAGCTGGCCGCGAGGCCGCGCAAAAAGACAAATGCTCGCATCTGCTGTCTCCTGTTGTTGTGCTGCCCATTATGAGGACGCCCCCCTCCCCCATGGGTCGAATGGGTGACAGCTGCGTCAGGCTCCGGGCAGCGAATCAAACGTGGGGAACGCGGGCCCGAGCGGCCTTGGTCTGGGCCGTTTTTTTCTTCGACTCCAACCGCCGCTGTTTGGATCCATACGTGGGTTGGGTCGCACGGCGCACCCGGGGCGGGACCGCCACACGGTTGACCAGCTCAATCAAACGCGCAAAGGCTTCGACCCGGTTCATGTCTTGGCTGCGGTGCTCTTGGGCTTTGATCACCACCACGCCATCGCGGGTGATGCGGCTGTCGCGCAAAGCCAGCAGGCGTGCTTTCACGCCGTCGGGCAAGGAGGAGGCTGCGATGTCAAAACGCAGGTGAATGGCACTCGACACCTTGTTGACGTTTTGCCCGCCCGCGCCTTGGGCGCGCACGGCCGTCAGCTCGACTTCAGACTCTTGAATCTCAAGGGCGGCATTCATTGCGGCGTCCCAGGTTCATCCGCCTGTCGCCACATGCCAACCCGGCACTTGGCTCAATCCCCACAGCAGCAGACTGATGGAGAAAAAAGACGCCACGGTGGTCACCAACAAGGCGGCTGCACAAAAGCCTTCTTGCCCATGGCGTTGCCCCAGGATCGGATAAATGCCCATCATGGGCATGCTGGCCAACAGCACACCCGCGATCTGCAACGACACGTCCATGCCACCGAATGTCCACAACATCACCCCGACCAACACAGGGTGCAGACACAGCTTGCACAACGCAATCCCAGCCACCGACTGCATTTGGCCCACGACATGCATACCCACCAACGAGCCACCGTTGACAAACAAGGCAATGCCCACACAGGTCAAGGCAAACAAGTTGACCGCTTTGAACAACACCTCGGGCAAATGCCAACCCATCATCGAGAACACGAAGCCACCCACAATCGCCCACAACATCGGGATTTTGAGCAAGCGCCTGAAACTCGCCAACACCGTGTGCTGCCACGACGCATGCTGGGCCTCGCCACTGTCGGCCAAACTGATGCCCAACGGGATGATGATCAGGTTTTCCACCAACAAGGTCAGCGCCATGCCCACCCCCGCTTCGGGCCCCAAGATTTGCAACAAGATCGGATAGCCCACATACCCACTGTTGGAACAACTCACGCCCATGCCCACCAGTGCGCTCAGGGTCAAGCTTTCACGTCGGCCATAGCGCCACATGGCAAAACCGATGGCAAACGTCATGACAGAGCCCAGCGCATAGGCCAGCAAATAACGGGGGTGCAACACGTCTTGAAAGTCGCGCAACGACAAGGCGTTGAACAGCATGGCGGGCAAGGCAAAGTTCAGCACAAAACGGCCAAACACCTGCATGTCAAGTTTGCTGAAAAAGCCGCTGCGGGTGGCGACGTAACCCGTGCCGATGGAGAGGTAAATCGGGGCCGTGATGGTCAAAATGTTCAGCATGGCCCCGATTGTGCTGGATCGCGTCCAGCACACGGCGGGCCTCAAGCGGCTTTGTCGAGGCCCAACAAACGCACCGCGTTGTCCTTCAGGATGCCAGGCATCACCTCTGGCTTGAAGCCTGCCACCTCAAAGTCTTTCATCCAGCGCTCAGGCGTGATCAGCGGGTAATCGCTGCCAAACAGCACCCGGTCTTTGAGCAAGGTGTTGGCGTACTGCACCAACTGCTTGGGGAAATACTTGGGGCTCCAGCCCGACAAATCGATCCACACATTGGGCTTGTGCGTGGCCACGCTCAACGCCTCGTCTTGCCACGGAAAACTCGGATGCGCCATCACGATTTGCATGTCGGGCCAGTCGATGGCCACATCGTCCAAATGCATGGGGTTGCTGTAGGCCAAGCGCAAGCCGCCACCGCAGCGCATGCCACTGCCAATGCCGCTGTGTCCGGTGTGAAAAATTGCGGGCAGCTTGTAATGGTTGATGACCTCATAAATCGGCCACGCCATCTTGTCGTAGGGGTGGTAGCCCTGCACCGTGGGATGGAACTTGAAGCCCTTGATGCCGTCTTCTTGGATCAAGCGCTCGGCCTCACGCGCGCCCATCTTGCCCTTGTGCGGGTCGATGCTGGCAAACGCAATCATCATGTCGCTGTTGGCCTTGGCGGCGTCGGCAATTTCTTCGTTGGGAATGCGGCGACGCCCGAGCTGCGACTCGCTGTCGACCGTGAACATCACCAAACCAATTTTCTTTTCTCGGTAATAGGCCACCGTCTCGTCAATCGTGGGGCGACGGTTGCTGCCAAAGAACTTGTCGGCAGCGCGGTCGTACTCCTCGCCATAGTTGTCAAACGGGTTGCGACAACTCACCTCGGCATGGGTGTGGATGTCAATGGCAATCAAATTTTTGTAGTCCATGCGAGGCAATCTCCAGTGAAAGTAGAACGGGGAAGGACTAGGGTAAGTCCGTATTATTTAGTTATCTTTCATAACCATAATTCAAAGCCAGCAGAAATGCAACCCAACAAACCCGCACCTGTCACGAAAGCCTCCCCCATGAACCTGAGCACGCCAGACATTCACTTTGAGATGCGCGACAACATTGCGGTGATCCGCCTCACACGGCCGTCCAAGCGCAATGCCTTGAGCGACGGCTTGGTGGCGTCGATCCGCAACATCTTTGAAAACCTGCCTGAGCATGCAGGCGCTGCGGTGATCGACGGTGACGGCGAACACTTTTGTGCCGGCCTGGACCTGAGCGAGCTCAAAGAACGTGACGCCGGCCAAGGCATGCACCACTCACGCTCTTGGCACGTGGCCTTGGAACGCTTGCAATACGGCCCGGTGCCCGTGGTGGCGGCCTTGCATGGCGCTGTGGTGGGCGGTGGCTTGGAGCTGGCCAGTGCGTGCCACATTCGGGTGGCCGATGAATCCACCTTCTATGCGCTGCCCGAAGGTTCGCGCGGCATTTTTGTGGGCGGGGGTGGTTCGGTGCGCATCCCACGCCTGATTGGCGTGGCCCGCATGACCGACATGATGCTGACCGGGCGGGTCTACAACGCGGTGGACGGCGAGCGCATTGGCCTGGCCCAGTACTTGGTGCCCACGGGCAGCGCGTTTGACAAAGCGTTTGAGCTCGCACAACGCATTGCCACCAACGCGCCATTGACCAACTACGCCTTGATGCATGCCCTGCCGCGCATTGCCGAACAACCGGCCGACCAAGGTTTCTTGACCGAAGCCTTGATGTGTTCCATCGCCCAAGCGGCCCCCGAAGCCAAGCAGCGCGTGCGCGCCTTCTTGGAAGGCCGTGCGGACAAGGTTCAAAAAGGCTAACGCCCAGACGGTTGAGGCGGCCCGGCCACAAGCAGCTCGCCCCCAGCCCACAGATTGGAGACACAGATGACCGCAAAGTTTCGCGAGATGACGTTTGGTGTGACCCGCGTGGCCATGCGCGAAGGCGCACAGGGCACCCGCTACATGAGGGCCGACCAAGACTTGACGCCCTACGCCCAGCGCATGACCGACCGCCTGGTGCATTGGGCCGAGCAAGCGCCCGAGCGCACCCTGTTTGCCCGCCGCCGCAAAAACGCCGACGGCAGCACGGGCGACTGGCAGCACATCAGCTTTTCTCAGGCTCTGTCCAGTGCCCGCCGCATGGCGCAAAGCCTGATCGACCGGGGGCTCAACGCCGAACGTCCGGTGGTCATCCTGTCGGAGAACGACTTAGAGCACGCCCAGTTGGCCTTGGGCTGCATGCTGGCCGGTGTGCCCTATTGCCCGGCCTCGCCCGCTTACTCCACCATCAGCCAAGACTACGACAAGCTGCGCCACATCCTGACCACGCTCACCCCCGGCTTGGTGTTTGCGTCAGACGCCAAGCGCTACGGCAAAGCCATCCAAACCGCAGTGGGCTCGGACGTGGAAGTGGTGCTGCACCAAGGCAGCTTGGAGGGCCGTGCCAGCACCCCCTTTGCCGACTTGGCAAACACCCCCGACACCCCCGCCGTGGACGCGGCCATGGCCGCCACCGGGCCCGACACCATCGTCAAGTTTTTGTTCACCTCGGGCTCGACCAAACTGCCCAAGGCGGTGATCAACACCCAGCGCATGTGGTGCGCCAACCAACAGCAAATGGGCCAATCCATGCCGGTGTTGGCGGCCTCGCCCCCGGTGCTGGTGGATTGGCTGCCGTGGAACCACACCTTTGGTGGCAACCACAACTTTGGCATGGTGATCTACAACGGCGGCACGCTCTACATCGACGACGGCAAGCCCACCCCAGCTTTGATGGCCGAGACCTTGCGCAACCTGCGCGAGATCGCGCCCTCGGTGTACTTCAACGTGCCCACCGGCTTTGAAGCCATTGCCAACGCCATGAAAACCGACGACGCCTTGCGCAAAAACCTGCTCTCGCGTGTGCAGATGTTTTTCTATGCTGGCGCGGCGCTGGCGCAACCGATTTGGGACAGCCTGTTCGAGAGCCAAGAGCGTGAAATTGGCGAGCGCATTGTGATGAGCACGGGCCTGGGCATGACCGAGTCCGGCCCCTTCGCCATCTTCGTCACCAGCCCGCGCGTCAAGTCAGGCGACTTAGGGGTGCCCACCCCGGGCCTGGAACTCAAGCTCGTGCCCAATGGCGACAAGGTGGAGGTGCGCTACAAAGGCCCCAACATCACGCCCGGCTACTGGCGTGCGCCTGAAGAAACCCGCGAACACTTTGACGACGAAGGATTTTTTTGCACCGGCGACGCCGTCACCTGGATCGACCCCAGCGACGTGCACCAAGGCCTGCGCTTTGATGGTCGCATTGCCGAAGACTTCAAACTCTCCACCGGCACCTTTGTCAGCGTGGGCCCTTTGCGCGGCAAGATCATTGCGGCAGGTGCGCCCTACATCCAAGACGTGGTCATCACCGGGCTCAACCGCCGCGAAGTGGGTGCCATGATCTTCCCCACCGCCGCCGTGCGCACCTTGAGCGGACTGGACGCCCAAGCCCCGATGGCCGAGGTGCTGGCCAGCGCCCCGGTGATGGCGCATTTCCAAACCGTGCTCAACGAACTGGCCAGCCACGCCACAGGCAGCGCCTCGCGCGTGGCCCGCGCCGTGTTGCTGAGCGAGCCGCCCTCCATCGACAAAGGCGAAGTCACCGACAAAGGCTCGATCAACCAACGCGCCGTGCTCAAACACCGCGACGCCTTGGTGCAAGCCCTGCACGACGGCCACGCCCCCCACACCTTGTTGCCCCAAGCCCAGGCCTGAGCGCTTCAACCTCACGCCCACTGAACGCACAGAAAGACCCCCATGCACATCCAAGGACAAACCGCCCTCGTCACCGGTGCCGCCTCAGGCCTGGGTGAAGCCACCGCCCGAGAGTTGGCACGCCTAGGTGCCAAAGTGGCCGTGCTCGACGTCAACGCCGCACTGGCGGAGCAAGTGGCCGAGCAACTCAACGCCCAGCATGGCGCGGGCACCGCCTTCGCCTGCCATTGCGACATCACCCAAACCGAGAGCGTGCAAGCCGCACTCGACGCCGCCACGGCGGCCCTGGGGCCCGCCCGCATCTTGATGAACATCGCCGGCATCGGCACCGCCAAGCGCGTGGTGGGCAAAGACGGCAACGCCGCCCCGCTGGAAGACTTTGCCCGCGTGGTCAACGTCAACCTGATTGGCGCCTACAACATCAGCCGCCTGTTTGCCGCCGCCTGCGCCAAGCTCTCGCCCGGTGAAGATGGTGAACGTGGCGTGATGATGTTCACCGCCTCGGTGGCTGCGTTTGACGGCCAGGTCGGCCAGCAGGCCTACAGCGCCAGCAAAGGCGGCTTGGTCAGCATGACCTTGCCCATGGCGCGCGACCTGGCACAACACGGCATCCGCGTGTGCACCGTGGCCCCGGGCTTGTTTGCCACACCGCTGATGAAGACCTTGCCCGAACCCGTGCAGCAATCGCTGGCGGCGTCCATTCCCTTTCCGTCCCGCTTGGGTAAACCCGAAGAGTTTGCCCAACTGGCCTGCCATATCGTGACCAACGGCCACCTCAACGGCGAAGTCATTCGCCTAGACGGTGCCTTGCGCATGGCACCGCGTTGATTTTTCACCTGCAACTTTCATCCCATAGGAGACAACCATGAAACTCAAGAAGACCCTTCTGGCCCTGGCCATCACTGCCGTTTCCAGCACAGCCGCCCTGGCCGACATCAACATCGGTGTCAGCCTGTCGCTGACGGGCCCTGGCTCTGGCTTGGGCATTCCGATGCAAAAGCAGTTGCAACTCTTCCCCAAGACCATTGGCGGTGAAAAAGTCAACCTGACCATCTTGGACGATGCCACCGACCCCGGCAAAGGCGCGGCCAACGCCCGTCGCTTTGTGACCGAAGACAAGGTGGACCTGATTTTTGGCTCCTGCATCACCGCCGTGGCCGCCGCCATGACCGACATCGCCACCGAAGCTGGCACGGTGCAGATTGCAGGCTCGCCCGTGGGCGTGCCTGAAGGCAAAGACAAATGGCTGTTCCGTCTGCCCCAGTCCAACACCGTGATGGGCCACGCCGTGGTCGAGCACATGAAGAAAAACGGCGTCAAAACCGTGGGCTTTTTGGGCTACACCGACGCCTATGGTCAACAGTGGCTGGATGCCATCGGCCCCATGCTGGACAAAGCGGGCATCAAACTGGTTGGCACCGAGCGCTTTGCCCGCACCGACACCAGCGTGACCCCCCAAGCCCTCAAACTGACCACCGCCAACCCCGACGCCATTTTGGTGGTCGCCTCGGGTTCGGGCGCTGCCATGCCTCAGCTCGGCCTGGTCGAGCGTGGTTTCAAGGGCAAGGTCTACCAGACCCACGCCGCCGCCACGCCCGACCTGCCCCGCGTGGGCGGCAAGTCGGTGGAAGGCACTTTTGTGGTCTCGGGCCCCGCCTTGTTGGGGGACCAGCTGGCCGACAGCCATCCGTCCAAGAAACAAGCGCTGGACTTTGTGCAAAAGTTTGAAGCCGCCAACGGTGTCAACACCCGCAACCAATTTGCCGGTCACTCCTATGACTTCCAGGTGGCCATGGAAAAAGCCATTCCGCTGGCCCTGAAAAAAGCCAAGCCGGGCACACCCCAGTTCCGCGCCGCTTTGCGTGACAGCCTCGAAACCATGGGTCGCACCGTCTTCGCGCATGGCGTGATGAACTGGACAACCACCGACCACTGGGGCTACACGTTGGAAACCGGCGTGATGACCAAGCTGGTCGACGGCAAGTTCAAGGTCGAATAAGACCTGCCCATGTCTTGGCTGATCCGCACGGGCGGGTGAGCCAAGACCCTGCCGCGGTTGTCGGGCGGGCTCCCTCGGGGCAAATCGCAGCTCGGTTCATTGTTTTTCTCAAGGCTCCATCATGGACTTCTCCATCGCCAGCATCTTGCTGCTGGACGGCGTGACCAACGGTGCGGTGTATGCCCTGCTCGGGCTGGCCACTGTGTTGGTATTCACCGTCACCCGGGTGATCTTCATTCCGCAGGGCGAGTTTGTCGCCTATGGCGCGCTCACCCTGGCCATGCTCCAAACCGGCAAAGTGCCGGGCACGGTCTGGTTGCTGCTGATCTTGGCCGTGGTCGCCGCTTTGATGGAATGTGTTGAACGCTGGAGACACCACGGCCAACTGGGCCGTGCCGTGCAGTCGGCCATCAAAACACTGGCGTTTCCGGTGTTGATTTCTGCGCTGTCTGTGTGGGCAGCGCCACAGAATTTCCCGCTGGGCGTGCAAGCCGCTTTGAGCGTGCTCATCGTCACCGCGTTTGGCCCGTTGGTCTACCGCGTGGCCTACCAGTCCCTGGAAGCGGCGACCCCGCTGGTGCTGCTGATCGTCTCGGTGGGCGTGCACTTCGCCATGACCGGCTTGGGCTTGCTGTTCTTTGGCGCAGAAGGTTTTCGCAACCCGCCGTTTTGGGACGCACGCTTCAGCGTGGGCCCGCTGTCGTTGTCGGGTCAGACCGTGATCATTTTTGTGGTCTCACTGGCCTTGATCGTCTTGCTGTGGCTGTATTTCGAACGTTCGCTGCGCGGCAAAGCGCTGCGTGCCACGGCGGTCAACCGCACCGGGGCCCGCTTGATGGGCATCTCAAGCCACACGTCGGGCCAACTCACCTTTTTGTTGGCGGCCTTCATCGGGGCCCTGTCGGGCTTGCTGATCGGCCCGACCACCACCGTGTTCTATGACTCGGGTTTCCTGATTGGCCTCAAAGGCTTTGTGGCGGCGGTGATCGCCGGTTTGTCCAGCTATCCCGGCGCGCTGCTGGGGGCGCTGTTCGTGGGCGTGGTGGAAGCCTTTGGCGCATTTTGGGCCAGCGCCTTCAAAGAGGTGATCGTGTTCACCCTGGTTTTGCCCATTCTTCTCGTGCGGTCACTCCGTAGCGGTCACAGCGACGAGGAACACTGATCATGCTGAAAAAACAAAACATCGCCTTGCTCTTGCTGGCGGCTGCGGTCCCGTTGACGGCCCTCTTGCCTTTGCCCGACTTCTGGATCGCGCAACTCAACTACATCGGTCTGTACGCCTTGGTCTGCCTGGGCTTGGTGTTGCTCACCGGCGTCGGTGGCCTGACCTCGTTCGGCCAAGCCGCGTTTGTCGGCATCGGCGCTTACACCACGGCCTGGCTCACCCTCAACCTGGGCATGTCGCCTTGGCTGACTTTGTTTGTCGGCCTGGGCCTGACGGCCATCAGCGCCTTGGTGGTGGGCTTCATCACCTTGCGCATGTCGGGGCACTACTTGCCACTGGCCACCATCGCCTGGGGCCTGGCCCTGTATTACCTGTTGGGCAACCTGGACGCGCTGGGCAAGTACGACGGCTTGCTGGGGCTCAAAAGCTTGTCGATCGGCAGCATCGACATTGGCCAAGGCCGTTTGTTCTTTGTGCTGACCTGGGCCATCTTGCTGGCCGGTGCCGTGGCGCTGCTCAACCTGCTGGACTCGCGCCCGGGCCGGGCCATCCGATCCCTCAAAACCGGCTCGCAAATGGCCGAGGCCATGGGCATCAGCACATTCCGCTACAAAGTGACGATCTTCATCATCGCGGCCCTGTTTGCCTCGGTGGCGGGTTGGCTGATGGCGCACTTCCAGCGCACCGTCAACCCGTCGGCCTTTGGCCTGAAGATGGGCATCGAGTACCTGTTCATGACGGTGGTCGGCGGCGTGGGCTATGTTTGGGGTGCCATTGTGGGCGCCGGACTGATCAAGCTGCTCGACGACTACCTGCAAGTGGCCTTGCCCGCCTTGATTGGCACCAGCGGCAGCTACGAGGTGATCGTGTTTGGCATCGCCATGGTGTTGCTGCTCAAGTACCTGCCCGATGGCCTGTGGTCGGTGGTGGCCAGCCAATTTCCACGCCCCCAGCGCACGGTCGACTGGCGCGATGCCGCCGACCTGCCCACCCGCAGCAAGCCAGCCATGGGCGATGTGGTGTTGCAGGTCGACAAGATTCGCAAGCAGTTCGGCGGCCTGACCGCCGTCAACGACATCAGTTTTGAAATTGCGGCGGGTCAGATCGTCGGCCTGATCGGCCCCAACGGCGCAGGCAAGTCGACCACCTTCAACCTTGTCACTGGCGTGCTGTCCAAAACCAGCGGTCAGGTGCTGTTTCGGGGTCAAGACATCAGCGCCCTGCCCTCGCGTGACATTTCACGCCAAGGCATGGCCCGCACCTTCCAGCACGTCAAGATGATCCCTGACATGACAGTGCTCGAAAACGTGGCACTGGGTGCCTACACCCGGGGCCGCAAAGGCGTGTTGTCGTCCATGCTGCGCCTCAACCAGGCGGAAGAGCAGCGCATGATGAAAGAAGCCCAGCGCCAGCTTGAGCGCATCGGCATGGGGGAGTACCTGCACGAGCAGGCGGGCAACCTGGCCATGGGCCCGCAACGCTTGATGGAAATTGCCCGTGCCCTGTGCTGCGACCCGGCCCTGCTGCTGCTGGACGAGCCCGCGGCTGGCTTGCGCCACAAAGAAAAACAAGGCCTGGCCCAGGTGCTGCGCCAGTTGCAAAGCGAAGGCATGAGCATCTTGCTGGTCGAGCACGACATGGACCTGGTGATGGACGTGTGCGACCAGTTGGTGGTGATGGAGTTCGGCACCTTGCTGACCCGTGGCACGCCCGCGCAAGTCCAAGCCAACCCGGCCGTTCGCGCCGCCTACCTCGGAACGGAACACTGACATGGCCCTCCCCCTCCTTCAAGTCACCGACCTGCGTGCCGGCTACGGCAAAGCCGAGGTGCTGCATGGGCTCAACCTCGAAGCCGCCAAAGGCAGCGTGATCACCGTGATTGGCCCCAACGGCGCAGGCAAGTCCACGTTTTTGAACAGCCTGATGGGCCTGCTGCCCGCCAAAGGCCGCATCGAATTCAACGGCCAGTCGATCACCGAGCTGACCCTCGAAGAGCGCGTCATGCAGGGCATCTCCTTGGTGCCCGAGAAACGCGAACTCTTTGGCACCATGAGTGTGGAAGACAACCTGGTACTGGGCGGCTACCGACAAATGCAGCTGGGCCATGCCCAATGGCGCAGCCGTCTCGACGACGTGTTCGATCTGTTTCCTCGCCTCAAAGAACGCCGCCTGCAAGAAGCGGGCACGCTGTCGGGCGGCGAACGCCAGATGCTGGCCGTGGGCCGCTCGCTGATGTCGCGCCCCGAATTGCTGATGCTGGACGAACCCAGCTTGGGGCTGGCCCCGCTGATCGTGAAAGAGATTTTTGCCATCATCCACACGCTGCGCCAGACCGGCGTGACCATCTTGCTGGTGGAACAAAACGCCCGCGCCGCGCTGGCCGTGGCCGACCACGGCTACGTGCTGGAGATGGGCGACGTGAGCCTGCATGGCGCGGCCAGCGACTTGGCCCAAGACGCCCGTGTGATCGACACCTACTTGGGTGCCGCCCGCACCCAAGCCTGAGCACACCGCAGAGACCCCCATGAGCGACTACCAACCCCGCCTTGACGACATCCAATTCATCTTGAACCAGGTGCTGCATGCGCCTGCACGCTTGGCCGAGTTGCCCGTGTTTCAAGAGGTCGACGCCGACCTCATGGCCCAGGTGCTGGAAGAAGCGGGCAAATTTGTGGCCGCTGAAATTGCGCCCTTGAACCGCCGTGGCGACGAGGTGGGCGCACAGTGGCACCAAGGTGCCGTCACCCTACCGCCCGGCTTCAAAGACGCCTACCAAGCGTTTTGGCAAGCGGGCTGGGCCTCGCTCACCACCGCCACCGAAGACGGCGGCCAAGCCCTGCCTGCGGTGCTGGAAAGCGTGCTGTACGAATGGCTGTCCGCCGCCAACCACGGCTGGACCATGGCACCGGGTTTGTTGCACGGTGCCTACGAATGCATCAAGCACCACGCCAGCGAGGCGCTGCAAGCGCAGTACGCCAGCAAGGTGGGCACGGGCGAATGGCTGGCCACCATGTGTTTGACCGAGCCCCATGCGGGCAGCGACCTGGGGCTGGCCACCACCCGCGCCGTGCCACAAGCCGATGGCAGCTACCAAATTCGCGGTACCAAAATTTTCATTTCCGGCGGCGAGCACGACCTGACCGACAACATCGTGCACCTGGTGCTGGCCCGTCTGCCCGATGCGCCGCCCGGCCCCAAGGGCCTGTCGTTGTTTTTGGTGCCCAAGTTCTACGCCGACGGCACACGCAGCGCGGTGCACTGCGAACGCATTGAAGAAAAAATGGGCATCCACGGCAGCCCCACCTGCGTGATGCGCTTTGACGAAGCCACCGGTTGGCTGGTGGGTGAACTCGGACGCGGCCTCAACGCCATGTTTGTGATGATGAACGCCGCCCGTTTGCACGTGGCGCTGCAAGGCGTGGGCCTGCTCGACGCGGCCTGGCAAAAAGCCGATGCCTACGCCCACGAGCGTCGCCAAATGCGCGCGCCCAAACCTGCTGGGGTGAAGGGCGAAGCGGTGGACTTCATCATCGAACACCCCGCCGTGCGACGCATCTTGGACACCCAGCGCGCCTGGGTCGATGGCGCACGCGTGCTGGCCTACAAAACCGGCTTGGCGCTGGACGTTGCCAAACACCACCCCGACGCCGCACAGCGCGAATCGGCGCAACGCTGGTGTGCCTTGACCACGCCCATCTTGAAAGCCGCCTGCACCGAGCAAGGCTTTCATGGTGCCAGCGACTGCCTGCAAGTGTTCGGCGGCCACGGCTATGTGCGTGAATGGGGGGTTGAGCAAAACCTGCGCGACGCCCGCATTGCCATGATTTACGAGGGCACCAATGAAATTCAAGCCATCGACCTGTTGATGCGCAAGGTGGTGGCCGACGGCGGTGCCGCCTTGCACGCCACGCTGGACGAGTTGGCCCTTGGCCTGTCTGCCCACCACGTGCATGAGGCCCAAGTGCTCGACTTGTTTGCCCAGCTGCGTGCGCTGACCGCCCAGGCCCTGGCCACGGCGCAAGCGCCCGACGGCGCGGTGCGCTTGGGCTGGATCGCGGGCGACTTCCTGCGTCTGACTGCGCTGGCCTTGCTGGCCTGGAGCTGGACCCAAATTGAAGCGGCCGTTCAGGCACAACCCCATGGCCATGGCCCCGATGCCGCCACGCGCTGGCACGCCCCAGCGGCGGCCTTGCGCGCTTGGGTGCTGCCCGAATTTGGCATGCGCGCCCAGATGGTGCGCGCGCAGTGCACCGCCGCATGAACGACGGTTTGGACACCCGCTACTTGGAGTCGCTGCTGGGCTACAACACCCGCCGCGCCGCCCTGACCATCATCGGTCGCTTCATGGAGCGCATGGCGCCCCATGACTTGCGCCCGGTGGATTTTTCGGTGCTGTCCTTGATTGGGCACAATCCCGGTATCACGTCGCGTCAGCTGTGCACGGCGCTGGGCATCTTGCCGCCCAACCTGGTGGGCTTGCTCAAAAGCATAGAAAAGCGTGAACTCATCCACCGCAGCCCCCATCCCACCGATGGTCGGGCCATGGGCTTGACGCTCAGCGCCAAAGGCGCAGCGCTGATGCAAGAAGCCGAAGCCACCGCCTTGGCCTCAGACCTCAGTGCGGCAGCGGCTTTGACGCCGGCTGAAGTCAAAACACTCACCCGTTTGCTGCAAAAGGTTTACCTGTCTCCGACCTGAGGCGACGAGCCGCCCAACCCGCGTTCCAACGCTGCTTCGCTGGGCGCTTGCTGGGGTGCCCCTGGGGGCCTTGGAACAGGCCGCCTTGAGGGGCCGCTACACTCTGGGACTTTGAATTTCTGACCCTCAAGGATTTGCCATGAACACCACCCCTTCCGGACTGCAATACATCGACCACGTGGAGGGCGAAGGTGAGACCGCAACGGCGGGCCAGCACGTGACCGTGCACTACACCGGCTGGCTGTATGAAAACGGCGAACAAGGCGCCAAGTTCGACTCCAGCCGTGACCGCAATGACCCGTTTGACTTCCCCCTCGGTGGCGGCATGGTCATCAAAGGCTGGGACGAAGGCGTGCAAGGCATGAAGATCGGCGGCCAACGCACCCTGATCATCCCGCCAGGCCTGGGCTACGGCGCGCGCGGCGCGGGCGGTGTCATCCCACCCAACGCGACCCTCAAATTCGACGTCGAGCTGCTGGGTCTGGAATAAACCTTCCAGAGCCCATCAGAGCTGGCAGTCCCTGAACTGCCAGCCCAGGCCAGCCTGCGCCCCCCTTTTTTGGAACCCCCTCTTGAAATCGGGCGGGGCGCCCCCAGCTTTGCCGCATCTCACAAAAACTCAGAGTTTTCCAAGCATGTCAGACCCTACCCCACACCCTGCAGAGCCTGTCAACGAGGCCGCAACACAACCCCCTCTGGCTCAGCCCGACGCGCCCACGCAGGCACCTGCGGCACCGCTGGACCCTTTGGCCGCAGCGCAGGCGGAAATTGCCATCCTGCAAGCCAAGGCCGCTGAACTGCAAGACCAGTACGTGCGTGGCCAGGCCGAAGTGCAAAACGCCCGCCGCCGTGCCGACGACGAGGTGTCCAAAGCCCGCAAGTTTGCGCTGGAGAGCTTTGCCGACAGCCTGCTGCCCGTGGTGGACAGCTTGGAAGCTGGCTTGGCCGTGAAAACCGCCACGCCTGAGCAAATTCGCGAGGGTGCCGAAGCCACTTTGCGCCAACTCACCAGCGCCTTGGAGCGCAACAAGGTGATTGCCATCCACCCTGCAGCCGGTGCCAAGTTTGACCCCGCCCAGCACCAAGCCATCAGCGTGGTGCCGGCCGATCAAGAAGCCAACACCATCGTGGCCGTGCTGCAAAAAGGCTACCTGATCGCCGAGCGCGTGTTGCGTCCGGCCTTGGTCACGGTGACCGCACCGAAATAAACACTTGAAAACGGCAGGGTGATCCGCATCTACCGTTCATCTGAATTTTAAAAATCACTGGAGTAAGAACATGGGAAGAATCATCGGGATTGACTTGGGCACCACCAACTCGTGCGTGGCCATCATGGAAGGCAACACCACCAAGGTGATCGAGAACGCCGAGGGTGCCCGCACCACGCCGTCAATCATTGCGTACCAAGAAGACGGCGAGATCTTGGTGGGCGCCTCTGCCAAGCGCCAAGCCGTGACCAACCCACGCAACACGCTGTACGCTGTCAAGCGTTTGATCGGCCGCAAGTTTTCTGAAAAAGAAGTTCAAAAAGACATCGACTTGATGCCCTACACCATCAGCAAAGCCGACAACGGCGACGCTTGGGTGGAAGTGCGCGGCAACAAGTTGGCCCCCCCGCAAATCAGCGCTGAAATTCTGCGCAAGATGAAGAAAACCGCCGAAGACTACCTCGGCGAAGAAGTGACCGAAGCCGTCATCACCGTGCCCGCTTACTTCAACGACGCACAACGCCAAGCCACCAAAGACGCAGGCCGCATCGCGGGCTTGGACGTCAAGCGCATCATCAACGAACCCACCGCTGCGGCCTTGGCTTTCGGTTTGGACAAAACCGAAAAAGGCGACCGCAAGATTGCCGTGTACGACCTGGGTGGCGGCACGTTTGACGTGTCGATCATCGAGATCGCCGACGTGGACGGCGAAAAACAATTCGAAGTGCTCTCCACCAACGGCGACACCTTCTTGGGTGGCGAAGACTTTGACCAACGCATCATCGACTTCATCATCACCGAGTTCAAAAAGGAATCCGGTGTCGACCTGGCCAAAGACGTGCTGGCCTTGCAGCGCCTCAAAGAAGCCGCTGAAAAAGCCAAGATCGAGCTGTCCAGCTCAGCCTCGACCGACATCAACTTGCCTTACATCACCGCCGATGCCTCAGGCCCCAAGCACCTGAACATCAAGCTCAACCGCGCCAAGTTGGAACAGCTGGTGGACGAGCTGATCGAGCGCACCATCGCCCCTTGCCGCATGGCCATCAAAGATGCCGGCGTGTCCGTGGGCGACATCGACGACGTGATCTTGGTCGGCGGCATGAGCCGCATGCCCAAGGTGCAAGACAAGGTCAAAGAGTTCTTCGGCAAAGAGCCACGCCGTGACGTCAACCCTGACGAAGCCGTGGCCGTGGGCGCCGCCATTCAAGGCCAGGTGTTGTCGGGCGACCGCACCGACGTGTTGTTGTTGGACGTGACGCCTTTGTCTTTGGGCATCGAAACCCTGGGCGGCGTGATGACCAAAATGATCACCAAGAACACCACCATCCCGACCAAGTTTGCACAAACCTTCTCGACCGCCGACGACAACCAGCCTGCGGTGACCATCAAGGTCTACCAAGGCGAGCGCGAGATGGCCAGTGGCAACAAGTCCCTGGGCGAGTTCAACCTCGAAGGCATTGCACCCGCAGCGCGTGGCACACCCCAAATTGAGGTGTCATTTGACATTGACGCCAACGGCATCTTGCACGTCGGCGCCAAAGACAAAGCCACTGGCAAAGAAAACAAGATCACCATCAAGGCCAACTCCGGTTTGTCTGAAGCTGAAATCCAGCAGATGGTGAAAGACGCTGAGCTGAACGCCGCCGAAGACAAGAAGAAACTTGAAATCGTGCAGTCGCGCAACCAGGCCGATGCCGCAGTGCACAGCGTCAAGAAGAGCTTGGCCGAGCATGGCGACAAGCTCGACGCTGGCGAAAAAGAAAAGATCGAAGCCGCAGCCAAAGAGGTGGAAGAAGCTTTGAAAGGCGAAGACAAGGCCGAGATCGACGCCAAGACCGAAGCGCTCATGAGCGCCGCCCAAAAGCTGGGTGAAAAAGTCTACGCTGACATGCAAGCCGACCAGGCCGCAGCTGGCGCCGCCGCAGGCGGCGCTGAGCCCGCCAAACCAGCCGACGACAATGTGGTCGACGCTGAAGTGAAAGAAGTGAAAAAGGGCTAAGCCCTCGCTCTTTCTTTGAGACGAATTTCGCCGCGTTTCACCTGCCAAGGTGGACACGCGGCGAAGTCGTTAGATACAGCCCCTTACCTCACAGCGCTGCACCATGTCCAAACGCGATTTTTACGAAGTTCTCGGCGTCCCTAAAAACGCCAGCGAAGACGAGATCAAAAAGGCTTATCGCAAACTGGCGATGAAGTACCACCCTGACCGCAACCAGGGTGACAAAGCCAAAGAGGCCGAAGCCCAATTCAAAGAGGTCAAAGAGGCCTACGAGATGATGTCGGACCCGCAAAAGCGCGCCGCCTACGACCAACACGGCCACGCTGGGGTGGACCCCAACATGCGCGGCGGCCCCGGTGGCGCTGACTTTGGTGGCGGCTTCGGCGAGGCCTTTGGCGATATTTTTGGCGACATCTTTGGCCAAGCCCGTCGCGGCGCAGGAGGCCGTCAGGTCTACCGAGGCAACGACTTGAGCTACGCGCTGGAGATCACGCTGGAAGAAGCCGCCAACGGCAAAGACGCGCAACTGAAAATACCCAGCTGGGACGAGTGCGACACCTGCCACGGCACAGGCGCCAAACCGGGCACCTCGCCCAAAACTTGTAGCACCTGCCATGGCAGCGGCCAGGTGCAAATGCGCCAAGGTTTCTTCAGCGTTCAGCAAACCTGCCCGCATTGCCGTGGCACCGGCAAGATCATTCCCGACCCCTGCACCAGCTGCCACGGGCAAGGCAAGATCAAGCGCCAGAAAACCCTCGAAGTCAAAATTCCAGCTGGCATTGACGACGGCATGCGCATCCGCAGCACTGGCAACGGCGAGCCCGGCACCAATGGCGGCCCGGCAGGCGACTTGTTCATTGAAATCCGCATCAAGAAACACGACATCTTTGAGCGCGACGGCGATGACCTGCACTGCTCGGTGCCCATCAGTTTCACCACCGCTGCTTTGGGTGGCGAAATCAGTGTGCCCACCTTGGCTGGCGAAGCCGCGATTGACATCCCTGAAGGCACCCAAAACGACAAGCAGTTCCGTTTGCGTGGCAAAGGCCTCAAAGGTTTGCGCTCCAGCTTCCCCGGTGACCTGTACTGCCACATCACCGTTGAAACACCGGTCAAGCTCACCGAACACCAACGCAAGCTGCTCAAAGAGCTGGACGAGTCGCTGAAAAAAGGCGGCAACAAACACTCGCCCGCCGAAGGCGGCTGGGCCGACAAGCTCAAGCGTTTTTTCAACTGAGGACAGCGCTTCGCCGCCGTCCTCAGACGTGAGGCGTCGCCACACATTCGGGTGATACTTCAGGCATGAGCGTCACCATCACTTTTTTGGGCGGAACCGGCACTGTGACCGGTTCTAAGTACTTGGTCGAGCATGCCGGCCAACGCCTGTTGGTCGATTGCGGTTTATTCCAAGGCTACAAACAACTGCGCTTGCGCAATTGGTCGCCCCTGCCCGTAGCGCCTCTCGATGTGCAAGCGGTCATCCTCACCCATGCCCACTTGGACCACAGCGGCTATTTGCCCCTGCTGGTACGCCAAGGTTTCAGGGGGCGGGTACATGCCACGCCAGCCACGTGTGATTTGTGTGCCATCTTGTTGCCCGACAGTGGTCACATCCAAGAAGAAGACGCGGCCTTTTTGAACCGCCACGGCATGTCCAAACACAGCCCCGCACTGCCGCTTTACAGCAAGCACGATGCCATGCTGAGTTTGGACCTGCTGCATGCAGAGAACTTGGGGCACAGCTTTTCGCCCATCCCGGGATGGAAGGCCACCTTCTCCTCAGCCGGACACATTTTGGGTGCGGCCAGTGTGTTGCTTGAAGTGGCGGGGCGTCGCATTCTGTTCAGCGGTGATGTGGGACGCCCAGACGATTTGCTGATGAACCCTCCCGATGCGCCGCCCCATGCGGACACGGTGTTGATCGAATCAACCTACGGCAACCGAGAACACCCGCACGAGAACCTGTTGGCAGAGCTGGGCACGGCGTTGAGCAAGGTGTCTGCCCGAGGCGGCGTGGCGGTGGTCCCGGTGTTTGCGGTGGGTCGCGCACAGGCTTTGTTGTACGCCATTGCCCTGCTCAAACAGCGCGGCGATATTCCCCACCACTTGCCCATCTTTTTGGACAGCCCCATGGCGGTTCACACCACCGAGTTGATGCACCGCCACCCGCTGGCGCATCGACTCGACGCGCCAGCGCTCAAGCTCATGAAGCATGTAGCCACCATGGTGGAGACACCCGAGCAATCCAAAGCCTTGGCCAAACGCCATGGCCCCATGGTGATCTTGTCTGCCAGCGGCATGGCCACCGGCGGGCGGGTGTTGCACCACTTGGCCCATTACCTGCCAGACCCACGCAACATGGTGGTGCTCACAGGCTACCAAGCCCCCGGCACGCGCGGTGCGACCCTGGCCCATGGCGGCGCCACGCTGCGCATCCACGGCCAAGAGGTTCAGGTGCAAGCCGAGGTGGTTCAACTCCAATCGTCCTCAGCCCATGCCGATGCCAGCCAGTTGGTCGACTGGCTGCGCCACATGAAGAAGCCCCCTGACCAGGTGTACGTGGTACACGGAGAACCCGAGGCGGCTGATGCCTTGCGACAGCAAATTGAACGTGGCCTGAACTGGCGCGCCTTGGTGCCCGAATTGGGCAGCACCTGGCCAACCTGAGCCCACACGTCACCGCCATGACCTCTGACAGCCCCCCATGCGACGCTTGTTTTTAGACACCCCACCGCGCAGGTCGCCGTCCTCCACCCAAGTGGTGTTGCTTTCTAGCGTGTGGCTGGCGGTGTTCGGCAATCTCGCTCTGTGGCACAGCTTGATGCAGCTGCCAGACCTTTCGGGCTGGCGCAGTGGGGTCTTTGGTGCCGCCCTGGCGCTCATCATTGCCAGCGTGCTGACGGTGGTGTTGTCGCTCGTGGCTTGGCGATGGACTTTGAAACCCGCCATCACTGTTTTGCTGTTGTGCGCTGGCTTTGCCACCCACTTCATGTGGAGCTATGCCATCGTGGTCGACACCCCCATGCTGGTCAACATGCTGCACACCGACAGCCGGGAAGCGCTGGAGCAACTCAGCCCACGGCTGGTTTTGACCGTGGCTGGGGTCGCCGCTTGGCCTTTGTGGTGGGTGTGGCAATCATCTTGGCAGCCCTTGCCCTGGAACCAACAACTTTTGCGCAACTTAGAGCGCTGCCTGGTGGCTTTGCTGGTCTTACTCGGCACGACGTTTGCGGTGTTCCCAGACCTGGCCTCGGTGATGCGCAACCACCCCGAGCTTCGCTACAAGATCAACCCGCTCAACACGCTCTACGCTGTGTTGGATATGACGGTGATCCCCCCAGAGCAACGCAGCGGATCATTGCGCCCCTTGGGGGAAGATGCACACCGGGTGGCGCGCACGGACAGCAAAGCGGCACGCCCGCCCTTGTTGGTGTTGGTGTTGGGCGAAACTGCGCGCAGCAGCAACTTCTCGCTCAATGGCTATCCCCGACTGACCAACCCCTTGCTGTCCCTTGAAAACGTGGTCAGCTTCCGTCAAGTGACCGCCTGTGGCACCAGCACCGCAGAGTCCTTGCCTTGCATGTTGTCGCCGCTGGGTCGCGAGGCCTTCAACTCACGACACCACGAGTCAGAAAATCTGTTGGATGTGCTGCAACGCTCAGGCTATGCCGTGCTCTGGATGGACAACCAATCTGGCTGCAAAGGCCTGTGTGATCGCATCCCGCACGTCAACACCTCCGCCTTGAAGCTGGCCAGCGAGTGCGAGGCTGGCGAATGCCGCGACACGGTGATGTTGGCGCGCCTTGACACTGAATTGGCCAAGCTGCCACCCGAACCACGCACGCATGGCGTGGTGGTGGTCATGCACCAAATGGGCAGCCATGGACCGGCCTATCACAAAAGGACGCCAAAGGCATTCAAGACATTTCAGCCGGAGTGCCAAGAAAACGCACTTTCACCCTGCGATCGCCAACACCTGATCAATGCCTACGACAACACGATTGTGTTCACCGATTACTTTTTGTCGCAGCTCATCGGCTGGCTCAAAGCCCAAGAAAAAAACAACGCAACCGCCATGCTCTATGTGTCAGACCATGGCGAATCTTTGGGAGAAAACAACCTCTACCTGCACGGCCTGCCGTTTCGCGTGGCGCCAGAGGTGCAAAAGCAAGTGGCCATGATCGGTTGGCTGTCGCCCAGCTTTGAACGCTGGAGCGGTGTGTCCACCGCGTGCCTGTCACAGCAACGCGATCGCCCACTCTCTCACGACCATTTGTTCCACTCGGTGTTGGGCGTCATGTCCGTTCAGACCCGCGAGTACCTGGCTGAACGCGACTTGTTTGTCGCCTGCCAAGCGCACTGAAGATCACAAGAAGCGGTCGAGCAGCTTGCGGGTGTGGCGGTCGAGCGAGGGCAAGTCGCGAATCAAGAACTGCACGCCGTGCGCGTCGGCCACGATCAAGGTGGTGGGGCTCAAGCGGCGAATGTCCTCTTCGCCTTTGAGCACCAACTCTGCGGCCCCTCGGTTGGTTTGCACACGCCAAATGCTGGGTGTGGAAAAACTGTTCACGCCATCCAAGCGCGTGATCTCGGGCATGAACTCCCGCTCCTGCAAGGCCTGCTCGACCAGGGTGCGTTCGTGCTCAGGCACTTGCGCCACATCATCGATCCAGACCAACTCTTTGCCCTCAGGACTCAAGATGGAAATGCTGCGCTGCGGCTGGGCAATTGGGAAGGCCCGCACCACCACCACACCCAGATGTTGGCTGCCATCATCCAGGCGCAAGACGAGTTTGCCAAACGGGTCGAGGCTGAGTTGAAACGCGACGTTCATAGCATCTCCTCATCACGTGCACTGCCCAGCTTGACTTGCGCGGCTTCGGCATTCTTGGCTTGGGCCTCGTACAAGCGCCAGTAAGCCCCTTGACGTGCCATCAGGGTGTCGTGGTTGCCCTCTTCCACCATCACACCTTGCTCCATCACCACCAAGCGGTCGGCCTTGTTGAGGGTGGACAAGCGGTGCGCAATGGCAATGGTGGTGCGGCCTTGCACCAGGTTGTCCAAGGCTTTTTGAATTTCTTGTTCGGTCTCGGTGTCCACCGAGGCGGTGGCTTCGTCCAAGATCAAGATGCGCGGGTTGATCAACAAGGCTCGCGCGATGGAGATGCGCTGACGCTCGCCGCCCGACAGGCCTTGGCCGCGCTCGCCCACCAACGAGTCATACCCCTGTGGCAAGCGCAAGATGAACTCGTGCGCATGGGCGGCACGGGCTGCGTCCACGATCTCTTCACGCGTGGCGTCAGGCACACCGTAGGCAATGTTGTCGGCGATGGTGCCAAAGAACAAGAAGGGCTCTTGCAACACCAAGCCAATGTGGCTGCGGTAGTCCGACAAGGCAATGTTGCGGATGTCGATGCCGTCCACCTTGATGGCACCTTCGCTCAAGTCGTAAAAGCGGCAAATCAGGTTCACCAAGGTGCTCTTACCCGAGCCGCTTTGGCCGACCAAACCAATCATCTCGCCGGGGCGAATGCTGAGGTTCAGGTTGCGAATGACCGCGCGGTTGCCATAACGAAAGCCCGCGTCTTGGATGTCGATGCGCCCTTGCAGCGGCGTGGGCAGTTTTTGCGGCTGCATGGCTTCGGGCACGCTGGAGACGTGGTCCAAGATTTCAAAAATGCGCTTGGCGCCTGCCGCTGCTTTTTGGGTGTGCGAGACGATGCGGCTCATCGAATCGAGCCGTGTGTAAAAGCGCCCGATGTAGGCCAAGAAAGCGGTCAACACACCGACGGTGATTTGGTGGTGCGACACCAACCAAATGCCAAAGCCCCAGACGACCAACAACCCTACTTCGGTCATCAGCGTGACGGTGGGCGAGAACAGCGACCAGACAAAGTTGATGCGGTCGTTCACCGCCAAGTTGTGTTTGTTGGCGTCCCGAAAACGGTTGGCTTCGCGCTTTTCTTGCGCAAAAGCCTTGACCACGCGAATGCCCGGAATGGTGTCGGCCAACACGTTGGTCAACTCCGACCACACACGGTCGATTTTTTCAAACCCAGTGCGCAGCTTGTCACGCACGGTGTGGATCAGCCAGACGATGAAGGGCAAGGGCAGCAAGGTGGCAGCCGCCAAATGCGCGTCAATGCTGATCAAGATGGTGGCGGTCATCAAGATCATCAGCACGTCGGTGGCGAAGTCGAGCAGGTGCAGCGACAAGAACACGCAGATGCGGTCGGTCTCTGCGCCAATGCGGTTCATCAAGTCGCCGGTGCGGCGTCCGCCGAAATATTCCAATGACAAACGCATCAGGTGCTCGTAAGCGGTGGTGCGCAAATCGGCACCGATGCGCTCAGACACCAAGGCCAGGATGTAGGTCTTGGCCCAGCCCAAGCACCACGCCAGCATGGCCGCACCCAACAAGCCCCCCAGGTACAGCGTGACCAAATCGGTGTCGATGGGCTGGCCGTTTTGGAAAGGGATCAACACCTCGTCCATCAAGGGCATGGTCATGTAGGGCGGCACCAAGGTGGCCGCAGTGGATGCCAGCGTCAACAAAAAACCTGCCAACAGGCGCCACTGGTAGGGGCGGGCAAAACGCCACAAGCGAAACAGACCCCATGTAGAGAGGGGGGCATGCTCTTCGCGGCGACACACCGGGCACTCATCGCCGGCGTTTTCGAGCATCAGTTTGCACTGCGGGCAACGTGCATCGATTTGGGTTTGCAGACTGGCCCCGTGGGTGATCACCTCGACACGTGCTGCAAAGGTTTCTTGCAAACGCATGGCCGTGACATTTTGGGTCAAGGTGAAGCGCCAACTGGCCAAGCGTTGCGTGGCATTGAGCAAGCTCAAAGTGCCCACGCCCGCATGGTCGGTGTGCGTCATGACCAAGCCCTTGTCGATCGGCCAAGACTGCCATTGCAAGCCTGTTGGGGCCTGAACATGCGCCGACAACACCCGTTGGTCTGTCACAATCAACAGCTGTTTTGTGAAATGCAATTGGCCGTCTAAGTCAACCTCTAGCCACGCTAGAACGTTTTCATGGGGTGTCAGTTGCGCTGAAGCTGGATCTTTCCAGCCATCAGGCAAGACAACGTTGGCGTAAGCCGATAGAAAAGAATTCATTCTGGATAGTTTCCGTACCGATTCGGTGAACATTCACCGGCGTACGGTAAAAATAGAATCAGGAGACAAGACTTTGTTGCACCCGAGCACGTTGGCAATTCATTGTATCGCCGCCTCTTTGGCAAACACGGCCCGTCTTGTCCCCCCTACCCTGCGCTGAACACATGGCCTTCCAAGACATCCAAATTTTGCGCATGAACTATTTGCGCGGGCCCAACATCTGGACCTACCGCCCCATCATTGAAGCCCTGATCGATTTGGGCGAAATGGAGGACCATCCCTCCAACAAAATTGACGGCTTCAACGACCGACTCAACGCTTGGCTGCCTGGCTTGGTCGAGCACCACTGCGGCGTGGGCCACCGTGGTGGCTTTTTGACCCGTTTGGTCGGTGGCACTTGGATGGGTCACATCATGGAGCACGTCTCGATCGAGTTGCAGCTGCTCGCTGGCGCGCGTGCCGAGTTTGGCAAAGCCCGCGAGATCAGCAAGCGCGGCATCTACAAAGTGGTGTTTCGCACCGAGCACGAAGAGCTGGGTCGTCAAAGCTTTTTGGCTGCACGCGAAATCGTCATGGCCGCTGCCAACAACTTGCCCCACGACATGGCGGCCACCATCCAACGCCTCAAACAAATTGCCGACAAGCATTGCTTAGGACCCAGCACCGCGTGCATCGTGGACGCGGCGGTCGAGCGCAAGACGCCGTTCATTCGGCTGACTGAGGGCAATTTGGTGCAACTCGGCTATGGCGCACGTCAACGCCGCATTTGGACGGCCGAGACCGACCGCACCAGTGCCATCGCTGAAAGCATTTCGAGTGACAAAGACTTGACCAAGCGCTTGTTGACGCAATGCGGCATCCCCGTGCCCGAAGGTCAGCAGGTGGAAACTGCGGATGCAGCTTGGGCCGCGGCCCAAGACATTGGCTTGCCTGTGGTGGTCAAGCCACTGGACGGCAACCGGGGTTGGGGCGTGTCCTTGGACGTCAACACCGAGGTCGGTGTGCGCGCGGCATGGACCGCCGCCGAAAAAGAAGGCAGCAGTGTGCTGGTCGAGCGCTATGTGCGCGGCGACGAACACCGCGTCTTGGTGGTCGGTGACCGCGTGGTGGCGGCCACCCGTGGCGAGACAGCATGCGTCGTTGGCGACGGTGTCTCCACGGTGGAACAACTCATTGAATCCCAGGTCAACATCGACCCGCGCCGTGGTGAGTCTGAGGGCTTCCCTCTGGACACCATCCGTCTGGGCAGCCCGCGCGGCGAAATGTCTCTGCTGGAAATTCAACGCCAAGGCTTCGAACCTGACAGCGTGCCCGCGCCAGGCAAAAGCGTGGTGGTGCAGCGCAACGGCAACCTGAACATCGACGTGACCGACCAAGTCCACCCCGACGTCGCCGCCGTGGCCACCTTGGCAGCGCGCGTGATTGGGCTTGACATCGCGGGCATCGACATCGTCACCCAAGACATCACCCGCCCCCTGGAGCAAACGGGCGGCGCCATCATCGAAGTCAATGCCGGCCCTGGCTTGCTCATGCACATCAAACCCGCGAGCGGTCAACCTCGCCCTGTGGGCAAGGCCATCGTGGAGCATTTGTTTGGCCCCAACGAGTCGGGACGTATCCCCGTCGTGGGCGTTGTGGGCACGCACCAAACCACCCAGTTGTCGCAATTGGTGGCGTGGCTGTTGCACCTGTCGGGTAAACGCACCGGACTGGCCTGCCAAGATGGCCTGTACATGGACCAACACCACGTCGGCACCCAAGATGGCCGCAGCTTCGATGTGGCGGAGCGCTTGCTGATCAACCGTGCCTTGGATGCGGCCGTGTTTGAGACCTCCCCTTTGCACATCCTCAACGAAGGCCTGGCTTACGACCGCTGCCAAGTCGGCGTGGTGACCGACATGCCCGCCACCGATGACCTGCTGGTTCAACTCCACGACATTCAAACCCCAGATCAAATGCGCACGGTGGTTCGCACCCAGGTGGATTTGGTCTTGCCCACCGGTGCTGCCGTGCTCAATGCCGACGATGCCGCGGTGGCAGGCTTGGCCGAATTGAGCGATGGCGAAGTTATTTTTTACAGCAAAGACAACGACAACCCCATCTTGCTGGCGCATCGGCAACAAGGTGGCCGGGCGGTCTATTGCAAAGAAGGCCATGTGGCCTTGGCGCGTGGCGACCAAGAAACCTTGCTGTTCCACGTCGACCTTGAATTGATCGCGCGCTTGCTCAAAGACGGCTTGCACATTGCCACTTTGCTGGCCGCTGTGGCCACCGCTTGGTCGCTCGACATCGCGCCGCTGTTGATTCGCGCCGGGCTCAAAAATTATGGGCAAAAGCCCCACCAAGTTGCCAAAGACGTTGCAAGGATGAATGGCTGATGGAAGTTTCTCGTATCCGCGCGCTGCGCGGTCCCAACCTCTGGACCCGTCACACGGCGGTCGAAGCCATGGTGCGGTGTGACGACGATCAAATCGATCTGACTCAGCATCCCGATTTTGAAAAGCAATTGCGCCACCTGTTTCCCGGTGTGGGCAGCTTGCGCCCCACCGATCGCAAGGTCAAACTCAGCATGGCACATGCCCTGGAAGCGGCGACCTTGCATTTGCAAATCGAAGCCGGTTGCCCGGTGACGTTCAGCCGCACCACCGCCACCCCCGACCACGGTTTGTTTCAGGTTGTGGTGGAGTACACCCAAGAAGAAGTGGGCTGCTTGGCCATGAAGCTGGCCCGCGAGTTGTGCATGGCCGCCTTGCACAACACGGCCTTCGATGTGGATGCCGCCATCGATCAACTGCACGGCTTGGACGAAGACATTCGACTTGGGCCGTCAACCGGCTCGATCGTGGACGCAGCGCTGGTGCGCGGCATTCCCTACCGCCGACTGACCGAAGGCAGCTTGGTGCAACTGGGCTGGGGCAGCAAACAACGTCGCTTCCAAGCCGCCGAGATTGACGCCACCAGCGCGATTGCAGAATCGATTGCGCAAGACAAAGAGCTGACCAAGCGACTCTTGCACGCAGCCGGCGTGCCCGTGCCTTTGGGCCGCCCTGTCAAAAATGCCGAGGACGCATGGGCTGCAGCCCAAGAAATTGGCTTGCCCGTGGTGGTCAAACCGCGCGACGGCAACCAAGGCAAAGGCGTGGCCGTGAACATCACCACGCGCGAAGGCGTGATGGAGGCCTTCACCACCGCAGCATCCTTCCGCGAAGAAGTCCTGGTTGAGCGCTTCTTGCCCGGCAGCGATTACCGCTTGCTGGTGGTCGGCAACAAATTGGTGGCCGCAGCACGCCGTGAGCCCCCGCTGGTGGTGGGCAATGGCAAAAACACCGTGCGCGAATTGGTCGACATCGTCAACGCAGACCCGCGTCGTGGCGAGGGCCACGCCACCTCACTGACCAAAATTCGCTTTGACGACATCGCCTTGGCGCGCATGAAGGAACAAGGTTTCGACGCCGACTCGGTGCCCGCCAAAGGCGCACGCGTGATTTTGCGCAACAACGCCAACCTGTCCACCGGCGGCACCGCCACCGATGTGACCGACGATGTGCACCCCGAAGTCGCCCTGCGTGCGGTGGCCGCAGCCCAAATGGTGGGCTTGGACATTTGCGGTGTGGACGTGGTGTGCGAATCGGTGTTGCGCCCGCTGGAAGAACAAAGCGGTGGCGTGGTCGAAGTCAATGCCGCACCTGGCCTGCGCATGCACCTGAACCCCTCGTTTGGCAAAGGCCGCGACGTGGGCGAAGCCGTCATCTCGACCATGTTTCCCGATGGGGACGATGGCCGCATTCCCGTGATTGCCGTCACCGGCACCAACGGCAAAACCACCACCGTGCGCCTGACCTCGCATCTGCTGCGCGCACACGGTTTGCGTGTGGGCATGACCAACACCGACGGCGTGTACGTGAATGGCCGCCAAACCGACAGCGGTGACTGCAGCGGCCCGCGCAGCGCACGCAATGTGCTCATGCACCCCGACGTCGACGCGGCCGTGCTGGAGACCGCACGGGGCGGCATGCTGCGCGAAGGCTTGGCCTTTGACCGCTGCCAAGTGGCCGTGGTGACCAACATTGGCATGGGCGACCACCTGGGGCTGAACTACATCTCCACCGTGGAAGACCTCGCAGTCTTGAAGCGCGTGATCGTGCAAAACGTCTCGCCTTCGGGCGTGGCCGTGCTCAACGCGACCGACCCCATCGTGGCCGCCATGGCGGGCAACTGCCCAGGACAGGTAACCTTCTTTGGCCTGGACTCGCACCACCCGGTCATCGCCACCCACCGCGCCCAAGGCAAGCGCGTGCTGTTTGTGGAAGACGACCAGATTGTGTGCATGCAAGGCAACCACTCGGTGCGCATCCCGTTGTCAGAAATACCGGTCACCCGAAGCGGCGCGATTGGTTTCCAAATCGAAAACGCCATGGCCTCCATCGCAGCGGCCTGGGCCGTGGGTGTGCCGTGGCAAACCATCTGTACCGGTCTGGCTACCTTCATCAGCGACAGCCAGGCGGTGCCAGGGCGCTTCAACGTGTTTGACTACAAAGGCGCCACCGTGATTGCCGACTACGGCCACAACCCAGACGCCATCAAGGCCTTGGTGCAGGCCGTGACCAACCTGCCCGCCCAGCGCCGCAGCGTGGTGATCAGCGGCGCGGGGGACCGCCGCGACGAAGACATTCGCGAGCAAACCCGCATCATTGGTGAGGTGTTTGACGACGTGGTGCTGTACCAAGACGCGTGTCAGCGTGGCCGCATCGACGGCGAGGTGTTGGGCTTGCTGCGTCAAGGCCTGGAAGGTGCCAAGCGCACGACCACCATTGACGAGATTCACGGCGAGTTCTTGGCAATTGACCGGGCGATGGAGCGCTTGAACAAAGGCGATTTGTGCTTGATCTTGATTGACCAAGTGGAAGAGGCCTTGGCGCACATCACGCAACGGGTGAACGCGGCTTCGCTTTGATTCCTCTTTTTTGTGGCGCCGTGTTTGCTTCTTTTTATGTGAGGAGCGAGCGGCTGGGGGCAACACATGGCTCCTCGCTTCGCTCTTGATGTCGCCACATGTTGCCCCCAGCCACGCGCTCTTCGCAGGCCACCAAAGCAAAGCCAACCTACCCTCGTAGCCAAGGCGAGCAGTCAGTGCCCGATGCGGTGACATCAAGAGCGCAGCGAGGAGCCGCAGCGGGTACTGGCTGATCGCCTTGGCGAAGCGCGATAACTAAAAGCGCGCTACAAAACCAAACGAAGCGCCAAAAATCAGAACAACGCCTTGTACTGATCCCGCAACAAATTCTTTTGCACCTTGCCCATGGTGTTGCGCGGCAAGGCATCCACCACAAAACACTTCTTCGGAATTTTGAAATTCGCCAACTGCGACTTCAAGCCCGCGATCACCGCATCGGCAGACACCTTCGCGCCGGGCTTGGCAATCACCACCGCCACACCCACTTCGCCAAAGTCGGGGTGTGGCACGCCCACCAAGGCGCTCTCAGCCACGCCCGGCATGTCGTTGATGTAGCCCTCAATCTCTGCCGGGTACACGTTGTAGCCGCCGCTGATGATCAGGTCTTTGCTGCGGCCCACGATCACCACGTAGCCACGCTCGTCCACATTGCCCACGTCACCCGTTTTGAAATACCCGTCGGCCGTGAACTCTTCTTTGGTTTTTTCAGGCATGCGCCAGTAGCCCGCAAACACATTGGGGCCTTTGACCTGGATGCCCCCAATCTCGCCCACGGGCAAGTTGTGGCCTTGGTCGTCTTGCACCCGCAAGCTCACGCCCGGCAAGGGGAATCCCACGGTGCCACCACGGCGTTCGGTTTGACCGGGGTAACGCGCATCGGCTTGGTATGGGTTGGAGGTCAGCATGGCGGTTTCGCTCATGCCATAGCGCTCCAAAATCGTATGGCCCGTGCGTTGCTGCCACTCATGGAAAGTCTCAATCAACAAAGGGGCAGAGCCTGCAATGAACAAGCGCATGTGAGCGGCTTGAGCCTGGGTGAGCGAGGGCTCGGCCAACATGCGCACATACAGCGTGGGCACGCCCATGAACACGGTGGCTTCGGGCATCTTGGCGATCACCAGCTTGGGATCGAACTTGGACATCCAAAACATCTTGCTGCCGTTCAGCAGCGCGCCGTGGATGGCCACAAACAAACCGTGCACATGGAAGATTGGCAAGGCGTGAATCAACACGTCGCCTTTTTTCCAACCCCAATAGGTCTTGAGGGTCTTGGCGTTGCTCAGCAGGTTGTGGTGCGACAGCATGGCGCCTTTGCTGCGTCCGGTGGTGCCGCTGGTGTACAAAATAGCGGCCAAGTCGTCGGCTTTGTTTTGCACCACGGTGTGTTGGTCTGAGCAATGCGCGGCTCGCTCCAGCAAGGTGCCGGTGCGGTCGTCGTTCAAGGTGAACACGTGGGCCGTGCCGGCTTTGAAAGCGATCTTGCTGATCCAGCCAAAGTTGGACCCACTGCACACCACCACCGAGGGCTCTGCGTTGCCCACAAAGTATTCGACCTCCGCGCTTTGGTAGGCCGTGTTGAGTGGCAAAAACACCAGGCCAGCGCGCAAAGTGGCCAAGTACAGCATCATGGCCTCGACCGACTTTTCGACCTGCACCGCCACGCGAGCGCCGCGAGGCAAGTTCAGGGAAGTCAACAAGTTGGCGATCATGGCGCTGGCACGGTCTAGGTCGCGCCAGCTGTAACACAGCCCATCTTCCGTTTCGACGGCGGTGGCGTTCAGGTCAGAGGGAAATGCGGCGCGCAAGGCTGCGAACAGGTTGTGGTTCATCACGTGTTCCGAAAAGTCAGAGATAAAAAGAGTTGAAGGGTTAATCGAGCTTGGCCCCGGAAGCTTTCACCACCGCAGCCCAGCGTTTGATTTCGTTGCTCACAAAGGCGCCAAATTGTGGGCCTGTGATGTTGGGGAACTCCGCGCCATTTTGAGACCATGCCAATTTGATGTCGTCTGCGGATGAGGCCTTGCGCACTTCGTCGATGGCATGCGCTTGGATGTCGGTGGGTGTTCCTTTAGGCGCCCACAGGCCATACCAAGTGGTCACGGTGTAGTCGGGCAAGCCCAGCTCAGCCGCGCACGGCACATCAGGGAAGGCGGCGTTGCGCTTGTTGCCAGACACCATGAGGGCTTTCACACGCCCACCTTTGATGTGCTGGGCGGAGGATCCCAACCCATCAAACATCATGTCCACATTGCCTGCAATCAAGTCTTGCAAGGCAGGCCCCGCACCTCGGTAGGGAATGTGGGTGATGAAGGTTTTGGTGTGAAGTTTGAACAACTCTCCCGCCAAATGGTGGGACGTTCCGCCACCGGCCGAGCCGAAGTTCAGGCGTCCCGGGTTGCTGCGCAACTGGGCCATGAAAGCCTTGAAGTCGCCCGGTACTTTTTTGGGGTTGACCACCAGCACCTGGGGCACCACCGCCATCAAGGCCAAAGGCACGAAGTCACGCTCCAAGTCGTAATCCAGCTTGGGGTACATCGACGGCGCAATGGAGTGATGGACCGCCCCCATGAACAAGGTGTAACCGTCGGGCACGGCTTTGGCCGCCAAGCCAGCCCCCAAATTGCCCCCAGCACCTCCTCGGTTGTCAATCACCAAGGTCTTGCCCGTTTGCTTGGCAAACTGTGCCGACAACGGTCTGGCAAACGCATCGGTGCCCCCACCGGCTGGAAACGGCACCACCAGGGTCACAGGCTTGCTGGGCCAATTGGCATCGGCCTGCGCGCCAACACCCCATGCCGCCACCCCTGCAGCCCCCCAGCGCAACACTTGGCGTCGAGAAGCTGGGTCACTCAAAGAACCTTTTTGGGTTGTTTCCATGTTCATGTCTCCGTCTGGGTTTTCGTTGCTGTCATGAAAAATAGAAATCTTCAATCTCGCCAGATGCAGGCGCTTGGCCCTTGGCCAATTGCTGACGGTGCTTGTCGATGCGCTTGAGATCGTAAAGGTAGTTGACCATCAGACCGTGCGATTGTTTGAGCCCCTTGGGTGACGGGTCGGCAAACCAGTTCAAACGTTCAATGCGCGCCCCATTGCCCAAGTGAAATCGGGCCACAGGGTCGAGCACCAGGCCGCCTTGCTTGGCTTGCCCGAGGTAGTGTGCGGCGCAACGGGTGATGAACAAGCGCAAGGGCGACTTGAGCGACAAAGCCCCCAACACCAGAGGTTGTTCGATGGCGGTCAGCACATGGGTGACGCTGGGCGGCTCAAAGCTGAGCTCGCGTCCTAACGCAGACCGTTCTTTTTCGTTGAGTTGTGCCAGCAAGCCCTCGACGTTCTTGGACAACCAGGGGCGAAAACCGGGAATGGGGGACAAGGTGGCAAAGGTCTTGAGCTTGGGAAATTCGCCGCGCAGGGTTTCAACCACCCGCTTGATCAGTGAGTCGCCAAAGCTCACGCCGCGCAAGCCGGTTTGGGTGTTGCTGATCGAGTAAAAAATAGCCACCGTCGATTTTTGCAAATCCTCGGGCGCGGCGCTTTCATCCAGCAAGGGCATGATGTTGTCGGCCATCTCATGCAGCAAGGCCACTTCGACAAAAATCAAGGGTTCGTTGGGCAAACTGGGATGAAAAAAACCATAGCAACGGCGGTCGCTGTCAAGGCGGTTTTTCAAATCAGCCCAGCTGCGGATGTCGTGCACAGCTTCGTACTTGATGAGCTTTTCAATCAAGGATGCTGGCGAATCCCAGCTGATGGTGCGCAGCTCTAGAAACGCCACATCAAACCAGGTGGAAAAGAGGTTTTCCAATTCGGCGTCGAGCGCCAACAAACGCTTGTTGCTCTTCAAATGGGGCAGCAACTCCGCACGCAAATCCACCAAAAAACGCATGCCGCCAGGGTAGGCCGCAAAGCGCTGTAGCAAGCGTGTGCGCGGGGATACCAAAGCCTTGCGCAAGCGAATTTCGGCGCTGCCTTCGTCCACTGTGCCAAAGGCAGCGTCGTACTCGTCTCGTGCAGCGCGAACATTGACCGCATCAGGACCAAACTGTTCGCTGATCAACAACCACAAATCATGGCGCTCGTTTTCTGCCGCGCCCACATACCATTCGGCCAAGGCTTTGGCGCGTCGCCCGCCTTCGACCTCACTGACTTGAGGGTCGACAACCCCTTGCAACAAGTTCAGGGTGCGGCGTAACGAGCGCGGCGACAGCGCCTCTTTGTGTTGCCGCAAGGTCGCGTCCAAGCGCTCCCGGGTGGAACGGTCTTGGGTTTCTGGCACCTCGCTCACCGTCGCAGCGTTGCGCAAGAGGTTCAATTTGCTATTGAGCCAAGTGGTTGCGTTCATGCGTTAAGTTGCGTTGTGTTCGTTGGAAGTGTTGTGCACGGATTTGAACCACAGCCATGCACCCGCGACCACCATGGGCACGCACAGCCATTGGCCCATGCTCATGTTCAGCGCCAACAGGCCGAGGTGGGCATCGGGCTCACGGAAGTACTCGGCCATGAAACGACAACTGCCGTATCCCAGCAAGAAGACGCCTGACACGGCCCCCACAGGATGCGGCTTGCGTCCATACAGCCACAAGAAGACAAACAGCAGCAAGCCTTCGCCTAAAAATTGGTACAGCTGTGAGGGATGACGCGGCATCCAACTGCCACTTTGCGGAAACACCATGGCCCAAGGCAGCGCAGGGTCTGCCGCCCTGCCCCACAGCTCGCCGTTGATGAAGTTGCCCACGCGGCCGGCCGCCAGTCCGGTGGGCACACAAGGCGCGATGAAGTCGGTCACCAGCAGCCAAGGGCGTTGGCGCTGCCAGGCAAAAACGGCCATGGCCGAGATCACGCCCAACATGCCACCGTGAAAACTCATGCCCCCTTGCCACAAGGCCAGCACCTCCAAGGGGTGCTCAGCGTAGTAGCCCGGTTTGTAAAACAGACAGTAGCCGACACGCCCTCCCACAATGACACCGACCACGCCGTAAAACAACAAGTCCTCAATGTCTTGCTTGGACCATGCACCTTGGGCCACCAAGGCGGCATAGGGTGCGTGATGGAGTCGCAGATGCGCCAACCACATGAACAGGCCGAAGGCGGCCAGGTAGGTCAGCCCATACCAATGCACAGCCAAGGGGCCGAGTTGCAAGGCCACAGGATCGATGGAGGGGTGCATGAGCATGGTGCGATTGTGCCCGCTGACAGGGTGCATCGGGTGCCGGGTAAACTTGGAGTCTCACGACCTACACAGAGCCACCATGGACACCAAAACCATCAAAATCAACCGTCGCTCGGCCAACATCACCGAGGGCAAATCGCGCGCGCCCAACCGCTCCATGTACTACGGCATGGGCTACCAAGAGAGCGACTTTGGCAAACCCATGATTGGCGTGGCCAACGGTCACAGCACCATCACGCCTTGCAACAGCGGTTTGCAAAAGCTGGCCGATGCTGCGGTGGCTGCGATTGAAGCCGCTGGTGGCAATGCGCAAATTTTTGGCACCCCCACCATCTCGGACGGCATGGCCATGGGCACCGAAGGCATGAAGTACTCGCTGGTCAGCCGCGAGGTGATTTCGGACTGCATCGAGACCTGTGTGCAGGGCCAGTGGATGGATGGTGTGCTGGTGGTGGGTGGTTGCGACAAGAACATGCCCGGCGGCATGATGGGCATGTTGCGTGCCAATGTGCCCGCCATCTATGTGTATGGCGGCACCATCTTGCCTGGTCACTACAAAGGCCAAGACCTCAACATCGTGAGCGTGTTCGAAGCCGTGGGCGAAAACGCCGCTGGCAAATTGAGCGACGAAGACCTGCACCAGATTGAGCAACGCGCCATTCCTGGCACCGGCTCGTGCGGTGGCATGTACACCGCCAACACCATGTCCTCTGCCTTCGAGGCCTTGGGCATGTCACTGCCTTTCTCATCCACCATGGCCAACCCCCATGACGAGAAGATGAACTCGGCCCAAGAGTCGGCCAAGGTGCTGATTGAAGCGGTCAAGAAAGACATCAAACCGCGCGACATCGTGACCAAGAAATCCTTGGAAAACGCCGTGGCCGTGATCATGGCCACCGGGGGCTCCACCAATGCGGTGCTGCACTTCTTAGCCATTGCCCACGCCGCCGGCGTGGAATGGACCATCGACGACTTTGAGCGCGTGCGCCGCAAAGTGCCCGTTCTGTGCGACTTGAAGCCCAGTGGCAAGTACTTGGCGGTGGACCTGCACAACGCGGGTGGCATTCCTCAAGTCATGAAGACCTTGCTGGCCGCCGGTTTGCTGCATGGCGACTGCTTGACCATCACCGGCAAAACCATTGCCGAAACCCTGCAAGACATTCCCGATGTGCCGCGTGCTGACCAAGACGTGATCCGCCCCATCACCAACCCGATGTACGCCGAGGGCCACTTGGCGGTGCTCAAAGGCAATTTGTCCCCCGAAGGCGCAGTGGCCAAGATCACTGGCTTGAAAAACCCCGTCATCACCGGCCCAGCCCGCGTGTTTGACGACGAACAGTCGGCCCTCAAAGCCATCTTGGACGGCAAGATCAAAGCGGGTGACGTGATGGTGTTGCGCTACCTCGGCCCCAAAGGCGGCCCTGGCATGCCCGAAATGCTGGCCCCCACAGGCGCCTTGATTGGTGCTGGCTTGGGCGAGAGCGTGGGCCTGATCACCGATGGCCGCTTCTCAGGCGGCACCTGGGGCATGGTGGTGGGCCACGTGGCCCCTGAAGCCGCTGCGGGCGGCAACATCGCCTTTGTGCACGAAGGTGACTCGATCACCATCGACGCACGCCAGTTGTTGCTGCAACTCAACATCGACGACGCCACCCTGGCCCAACGCAAAGTGGGCTGGACCCCCCCTGCTCCGCGCTACACCCGTGGCGTGCAAGCCAAATTTGCCTTCAATGCCTCCAGCGCCAGCAAAGGTGCTGTGCTGGACGACTACTGAACCGATGCCACCTGAACCCAAAGGACATGCCATGAAACGCGCTCTGTTTACCCTCCTGTGTGCCACCACCTTGTCAGCCCCCGTGATGGCGGACCAAGCCTTGGCCACTTCTAAAAACTGCATGGCCTGCCATGCGCTCGATCGCAAGTTGGTGGGGCCGTCTTACAAAGAGGTGGCGGCCAAATATGCCAACGACAAGTCAGCGGTCGAGAAACTGGCCGGCAAAATTCAAAAAGGCGGCGCTGGCACTTGGGGCCCCGTGCCCATGCCCGCCAACACGCAAGTCAGCGATGCCGAGGCCCAAAAATTGGCTGCTTGGGTGTTGACCGTCAAATAAGCCTGAGGATTTGGAACACCATGACCACGATTCGCCAAGAAGACCTGATTGAGTCGGTTGCTGCCGCACTGCAATACATCAGCTACTACCACCCCGCTGATTACATTGCGCACCTGGCCCGGGCCTACGAGCGCGAGCAGAGCCCGGCGGCCAAAGATGCGATTGCGCAAATTTTGACCAATAGCAAGATGAGCGCCACCGGTCATCGCCCGATTTGCCAAGACACAGGCATCGTCAACGTGTTCTTGAAGATCGGCATGGATGTGCGTTGGGAAGGCTTCAGCGGCAGCGTGGACGACGCCATCAACGAAGGCGTGCGTCGTGGCTACAACCACCCTGACAACATGCTGCGTGCGTCGGTCGTGGCTGACCCGCAGTTCGCACGCAAGAACACCAAGGACAACACACCGGCGGTGATCTTCACCGAACTTGTGCCTGGCAACACAATCGACGTGACCGTGGCCGCCAAAGGCGGCGGCAGCGAAAACAAATCCAAGATGTACATGCTCAACCCCAGCGACAGCGTGGTGGATTGGGTGCTCAAAACCGTGCCGACGATGGGCGCGGGTTGGTGCCCGCCCGGCATGCTGGGCATCGGCATTGGTGGCACCGCCGAAAAAGCGGTGCTGATGGCCAAAGAAAGCCTGATGGACGACTTGGACATGTACCAACTGCTGGAGAAATCCAGCAAAGGCGACAAGCTCAGCCAAGTCGACGAATTGCGCCTGGAGCTCTACCACAAGGTCAACGCACTGGGCATTGGTGCGCAAGGCTTGGGTGGCTTGACCACCGTGCTGGATGTGAAGATCAAGATGTATCCCACCCACGCGGCCAGCAAGCCGATTGCCATGATCCCCAACTGTGCCGCCACGCGCCACGCACACTTTGTGATGGATGGCTCTGGCCCGGTGTACCTCACCCCGCCCTCGCTGGATCTGTGGCCCAACGTGAACTGGACACCCGACACACAAAAGAGCAAGCGTGTGGACCTCAACACCTTGACCAAAGACGAAGTGGCCAGCTGGAAACCCGGCCAGACCTTGCTGCTCAACGGCAAGATGTTGACCGGTCGCGACGCGGCTCACAAACGCATCCAAGACATGTTGGCCAAAGGCGAGAAGCTGCCTGTGGACTTCACCAACCGCGTGATCTATTACGTGGGCCCGGTGGATCCAGTCGGCGATGAAGCGGTGGGCCCCGCAGGCCCCACCACCGCCACCCGCATGGACAAGTTCACCGAGATGATGCTGGCGCAAACCGGCCTGATCTCCATGGTGGGCAAGGCTGAGCGTGGCCCCACTGCCATTGAAGCCATCAAGAAGCACAAGTCGGCTTACTTGATGGCCGTGGGCGGCGCGGCCTACTTGGTGTCCAAGGCCATCAAGCACGCCGAGGTGGTGGGCTTTGCCGACCTCGGCATGGAAGCGATCTACGAGTTTGACGTGGTGGACATGCCCGTCACCGTGGCCGTGGATGCGGGAGGCACCAGCGCCCACATCACCGGCCCTGCAGAGTGGGAGAAACGCATTGCCACTGGCGAGTTCAAAGGCATTGGCGTGACGGCTGCATGAAAAAGTGAAGAATCCCACTGGATTCTTCCCGGCAACAAACACTTGGATTCTTCAAAGGCCTCTCTTGAGGCCTTTGCTTTTATTCAGCAGCCACAACGTCTTCTGAACCCTCGTCACTCAACTCATCACTTTCAATGACGGCCATCTCAGCATATTGATTCGCCACCAGTTTGTGGCGATAGGCCAAAAATACGTGGGAGTCACGGGCTTCTTCATGGCCTTGGTCATCTGCCTCTGCAGCCAACGAATGGTGCTTGGATGCTTGCGAATAATGCAGGGCAGCAATGCGGTGGTAGTCGGCCAGGGACTCATACTCCACTTCATCTTCGTGGACTTCAGGATCAAGGTTCTGTTCGTGGGTCATTGAAAAAGCTCCATTGAGATTGCAGCGGATTGCTGCCCCCTAAGGATGAAGGCGCACAGTGAACCTTTGGTGACATGAAGAAAAAAAGTCCGCTCAACCGATCTTCAAACTTTCTCAAACAGTGGATGCAGCGGCTTCAAGCCACATGGAATCAATGTCGTTGAGCTTGGCGTGATCAAACTCGTGCGCTTTTTCCCAGTAACGCCCAGAGGGCACCATGTAGGCCAATTTTTCCTCCGCCAGCAATGCGCGTTCAATGGCTTGTGAATCCAACTGCGTTGCAGGAAGATCAAGAAGCTGCAGAGGGTCTTGTTTCAAAGAAAAATCAGTGATCGATGCGCGTGGGAACAACAACCTCGACTGGGGTAATTCGGACAAATTCACCACCGTGCAGGCTTGAGACTGGGCCAGGGCCATCAAACGAACTGACTTGGCCTCTAAAGATTGCAAGGTGATGTCAGCTCGCAAGGGGTCGGCTCGACCTTGACCGTAAAAGTGGGTGGTCTTTCCATGGGCAGCTGCGTAAACCATGTCACACCCTAAAAAGGCCAAAACTCGTGGCTTCAGAGCACCCAACGCCCAGTACCCGGCGGTAAAGGCCATGGTTCCGCCGGCGTACACAAATCCCCCGTAGCGGTTTTGCTGGGGCACAAAATCACGCGCCTCAATCAACTGCTTGGTTGACTGAGAACCCATGGGGGGAAGACGCTCAGGCGGAAAGTCCTCCGGATAGATCAAGTAATCCCAATGGTCGGTGACTTGCCAAGCATTGTTGATGGCAACACAGCTTGAGAAAACCGACAGGTCCCAGTTTTTAGCATTGATCGCATCGGGCGCACTGCCAATGATCAAGACAGCATTCAAAGCATGAGTCACTCACTATTCCTCATATTGCTCTTCCTTGGTGAAAAGCCTATTTGGACAGAGCCACATGACACTTTGATGATTGCTCACGCCACAAGGCGCTCAAAACGCCTCGCAGTCAATGAGATAAGACTGGCGGCCTGTCAGTGCAAATGACGGGGCTTGCGCCCGCCGTGGCCAGAGCCCCCATGCCCACCCCCGTTGCCACGTGGTGGTTTACCCAGGTCGAGCGAGTTGACCAAGTTGTCGAAACGGTCAGAAAACAACTTGTCAATCTCTTGCACCACGCCACCCAGCTCAGAGCCGTCAAAGTGACGCTCCATCAGATGAATCACATCATTGACCAACATGTCGCGCTGGGCCTGCATGATCTCGGCGGGTGTGGGGCCGACAAACAACATCACGAAATCATCTTTGGCATCTTCGCCTGAAGGGTCTTCGTCGTCGTCAAACTGGTTGTCGTAGAACGTGACTTCAATGGCAGCACCGGCAGAGGTGAGCTCGTTCAAGGTCATGCACATTTCGTCCAGACTTTGACGGAAATCGTCATCACCGGGCACTGTCCAGCAAAGCTGCAACCAATGCTCCTGAGCATCAAAACGAATCCCTGGCTCTTCAGGATAAGCACTGGTGGCGCCGTCTTCCAGGGACAAAGCCCCTGCATACTGCCACAGTGGACGCAGGGCATCTTGCAACTGTTGAAAGCTGACATCGGCACGCAAAGGTACCTGACCGTGCACATGAATTTCATACGCGGCGTTGTAACGTGCCATGACGAAACTCCTTCTTTGCTGCCTAATGATTGGTGCCCGAGACCGGAATCGAACCGGTACGCCCCTTACGGAAAGCGAGAGATTTTAAGTCTCTTGTGTCTACCTATTTCACCACTCGGGCAGTGTCTTGTTGGTTGAATTCACTCGGAATCCATTTTACCTCTGACAGAAACTCGACCTATTTGTAAAAACAAAAAGAATGCTTAATTACCAATCGTTAGTGATAGCAGAAACAGTCTTGGCAACTCTGTAAAGTAAGGGGAACAATGCAATGTTGCATTGACTTCAAAAATTAACTCAAACATGACGACTGCCACACACAACCCAGCACAAAGCCGAGGGCTTTTTGCCAATATTTTTACCAATCCCTCTTCAGGCGCCTTCAAAAAATGGGTCTCTGTGATCAACTTTTGGATCTTTGTATCGTGCATTTTTCTTGCGGGTGAAACCGTTGAGCCCTACGCCACAGAGCATGCCAAACTGTTTGACTGGGTTGAAATCACCGCTGTGATTTTTTTCAGCATCGACTACCTGGGTAACTTGTATTTCGCACCCAACCGTGTGAAATACTTTTTCAGCTTTTGGGGTTTGGTTGACCTGATTTCCATCTTGCCAACTTACCTGAGTTTGATGAACCTCACCGCCTTGCAAGGCACCAAAGTGTTGAGGGTTTTGCGCGTGGTGCGGGTGCTTCGGGTGTTGAAGATGGCACGCATTGCCTTGCAGCAACTCAACGACAAAGCAGAAGTCAGCAACCCCATCCTGACCAACCTGAAAATCTATTTCATCGCCTTGTTTTCGGTGGTCATGATTTCGAGCACCTTGATGTATTACGTTGAAGGTGACCTCTACTCTTCTGAGGCCATTGCACACGGCCAAGCCAAGTTGGATGAAAGCATCAAGGCCACGCCATTGCCCGCTGATGCACCGCCTGAAGCGGCCAAGTTCATGCCGACAGACCCTGTCAGCGGTAACCCGATTCCTGAAGACAAGCGTTTCTTCACATCCATTCCTGCGGCCATGTGGTGGTGCATGGTGACACTCACCACCACCGGCTACGGCGACATGTTCCCACTGACTTTTTGGGGTCGGGTGATTGCCGCGGCCACCATGTTGATGGGCTTGGTCCTGTTTGGTATTTTGTTGAACATCGTGGGCAAAACCATCATGGTGCTGCTGTTTGGTGAACAGTTGACCGAATCCGAGGAAACGCCTGCAACGCGCGAAGCCATACTTCGCTTGATGGTCAAACGCCAATGGATTTCGCAAGACCGCGCGAATGAAATCGAGCTGCTGTCTGAAGACCAGATCAAAACCCACTTTAAAAATGTCTAAGGGTGTCACTGCCATGAAATACAGAATTTCTCAACTCCTTGCCTTGCTTGTCCTGGGTGCTGGCCTGAACTGCGCTTTTGCTGCAGACAAAAAAGAAGCTGCGGCCGCAGAACCTGCCGTGAAAAAATCTGACGCGGGCATTTGCCATGACAAGACCAGCGCGTCTTATGGCAATACCAAAAAATTCACTGCGTTTGCGTCGATGGACGAATGCGTGAAAAGTGGCGGTAAGCCACCTGCTGGCGCAACCGCAGCCGCAGCTGATCCCGTGAAGAAATCTGACTCTGGCATTTGCCACGACAAGAGCAGTCCACACTACGAGCGGACAAAGAAATTCACCGAATTCAAAACAGTGGATGAGTGCATCAAGAGCGGCGGAAAGCTGCCCAAATAAAGCACAATGCCAACAGACCTGCGGGTCTGCGCGTCTTCTGAAAAGTCGTTGCTGAAACATCAGTAACGACTTTTTTCATATGTTGTTGTAAAGGATGGAGTACAGGCCCATGAACCCGTTGCCGATTCAAGGCTTTCGCGTGGTGGACGCCAGCTCGGTGGTGATGGGCCCTTACGCCAGCCAATGGTTTGCCGATTTGGGGGCAGAGGTCATCAAGGTGGAGTCTCCCGAAGGCGACTCCACCCACTTCACCGGTCCAAATGAGTGACCGCTGGGACGTTTCGCTTGCAAGGACATCAGGCCTTCATTTTTTTCTACGTTGCAGTTTAGGACCTTTTACACCAAAGAGCCAACAGACAACATGACCCAAACACGCATCCACTGCGTCATCAATGAAGTAATTCAAAAGAACCCAAATCGCCAGTGCCAAGTGCTTCACTTGCATGTACGCGACACGGTCGGCTTGACTCAAACATCAATCCAGCTAACCTAAGTTGTGGAATAAATTTGATGAAGGTTACCAAGTTATGTCGACTACACACCATCGTGACTACAAGCGCATCGCGACCGAAGAAGGTTGGATCACCAAAGAACTGATGGATCGTTATCTGGCGCTGTTAGAACGAGGTGACCATGGTGACCCAGGCTTTCAGAATTTATGGGGATTTTTTGGGACAAGTCAATCACCTCGCGCCCGGGGACTGTTTGAACGAATTCAGGATATGGATGCGCGGCGATTGGCTGATATGGATGCCACAGGCATCGATATGCAACTGCTGATGCTGACCAGCCCCGGCGTTCAAGTATTTGAATCGGCTGATGCATGTGCGCTTGCGTCAAGCAGCAACGACCAACTGGCTGAAACGATTGCCCGCCACCCTCACCGCTTCAGTGGTTTGGCCGCCTTCGCCCCGCAGGCCCCAGAAGCAGCGGCTGTAGAAATTGAACGCTCTGTCAATCGCTTGGGCCTCAAAGGCGCGCTCGTGAACTCCCATACCCAAGGGCGTTATATGGATGACGAATTCTTTTGGCCGATCTTCGAAGTGTGCGAAGCCTTGGATGTTCCCTTGTACATACATCCAAATACGCCCTCTCCACAAATGGTGGAACCCTTCCTATCCAGATGCTTAGACGCTGCAATCTTCGGTTTCCAAGCTGAAACAGGCTTGCATGTGTTGCGCCTGATCGTCAGCGGGGTTTTTGATCGATTTCCAAAACTCAAAATCGTCTTAGGGCACTGCGGGGAAGGCTTGCCATTTTGGTTATACCGTATTGATTTCATGCACGCGGGGATCGTTCGCTCTGGACGCAGCGAAGGCGCTAAGCCCCTCAAGCGCAAACCCAGCGATTACTTGCGTGAAAATTTCTTCTACACCACGAGTGGTATGGCATGGGAACCGGCCATCACGTTCGTTCAGCAGCAAATGGGATATGACAGAGTCATGTACGCCATGGACTACCCCTATCAGTTCGAAGCAGATGAAGTCAAAGCAATGGATGCTTTGCCCCTGAGCCCCGAACAAAAGAAAATGTTTTTCCAAACCAATGCAGAGCGAATTTTCCGACTCTAACAATCCCTGTTGATCCAGTGGATGAGGTACAACAAATGCATCACTTGAATCAATTGCGTCGTCTTGTTCTTTCAGCGGTCCTCACGACGCTTGCTTCAACAGGCTGGGCACAAGTCGACAACTGGCCCAGCAAACCGATCAGGCTAATTGTGACTTTCCCACCAGGTGGCAGCAGTGATGCGGCTGCTCGAATCGTTGCGCCACGACTTGCTGAACGACTTGGCCAACCTGTCGTTGTTGACAACCGTCCGGGCGCAGGCGGCGGCGTTGGGCTTGAGATCGCGGCGAAGGCACCTGGCGACGGCTACACCATCGTGCTTGCTTCTGCTGGAGGCCTGACAGCCAACCCAAGTCTCTACAGTCGCCTTGGCTATGAACCTGTTCGTGATTTCGCACCCATCACACTATTTGGAACCAGCCCATTCGTTCTGGTGTCAAACCCCTCATTGCCTGTCTCGAGCGTTGCTGACGTTGTCAAATTAGCCAAAGCACAACCCGGACGCCTGAGCTATGCCTCCGGTGGTAATGGAACGGCCATGCATCTCTCTGGGGAGTTACTCAAATCGATGGCACAAGTGCGAATACTTCACATTCCCTACCGTGGAAGTGGACCCGCACTGATGGCGGTGATGGCAGGGGATACACAACTTGCGATCGTTGACATCACGACGGCAGCAAGCCACATCAAATCAGGGCGTGTGAAGGTGCTTGGCGTGCTTGGAAAAAATCGATCCTCCATGGCTTCAGACATCCCTTCGCTGAGCGAATCGGGACTACCGGGATACGAAGCATCTGGCTGGTTTGGAATACTGGCCCCGGCAGCTACATCCGCCACAACGCTACAACGCCTCAATGCCGAGATCACTGCAGTGTTGCGATCTCCTGAAGTTAGGGAGCGTTTTGTTGCGACATGGTTGGAGCCACTGCCCAGCACCCAAGAAGAGATGGCGTCACTGATGAAGACAGAAACAACCAAATGGGCTCGCGTTATCAAAGAGTCTGGCGCGACTGTCGATTGACAAAACAAAAAGCCCCTCACGGGGCTTTGTTGTTGATTTCCTGGGGGAAATCTGGAGGCGCGACCCAGAGTCGAACTGGGCTAAACGGATTTGCAACGTATATGCGTCTAAATTTAACTATATAAATCCATAGGTTACGCGGTTATTTTGCAGCGTGTAATAAAACGTGTAATTGATACAACTACCCAATCAAACGCCTTACCCCTTCTTGAACAACAGCTTTTGCATAAGCGTCGGCAACACCATTCCAAGAATCCTCGACCTGTTGCCGAGTAAAACGCAACCGCACTTCCCCACCTTGCCATCGCACAACAACCTCAACAGCATCAGGGATGTTTTGCGGTGTCGGCATTGAGCTCCAAGCAAACTCTGGAAGGCTACTACCAGGAGATTTTGAATGGATTAACGCAGAGAACTGCCGCTCAATTTCAGCTAGACCTTCTCGAAATTCACGCAAAGCCTTAGTTTCCATGGACTGAGACTCTTTCAAAATCATTTGATTGGTAACTCATCAAAATACTTATAGGGATTCGCACTACACCATCCACTGATACTATCTTAATGCCGTAGTCCACGTCACTCATACGCACGACATGCAGTGGCGGGTATTCAATGCTTGGAACAAGTGACTTCTTACCAATAGCAACCCACACCTCATGTGGGGACTGCGTTGTGAGCCCATTCAGCTGCAATGCGGTAAGCAAACAAAAAACCAACCGCGGATACTAAATTGCAATTGGGCCTAGGTCATCCAGCTCTGTTGGCTTACGCCCTGCTAGCGCGTATACACCTCGTTCCACTTTGACCAAACTGCCTGTCTCAAGGAGCTGTTGAAGGGTTCCCCCAGCTGCGCCGACTAGCGCCAGTTCTCGCGCACGAACAAAGCCCTGCTTCTTGGCAAGGGTGGGGGCTGGGTGTTGAGTGATCGAGTGCAAGCCCGTATTTTACACTTTTGTATGCACTTAATAACAAGTACCTTCATTTCCATAAAATGGAGGTTAGCATGGTTTTGAATTTGGGGGCATATTTCGGACGTTGCATTTGTAATTCTCCATTTCAGTTTTAGTATCATTAATTGTCTACTGATTTGGGGGGACGTCAATATCGTGGGCCTATTAGTTTTGAATTAGGATGACCTGGACAATATACACTTCCGCCGTCTTGAATGCAAGCGCTTGGATTTTGCATCATTGGTGGCTGTTGTTGCGGTTGTTGCCCTAGTACTTTTTGTGGTTGCGGTGTATAGGTATAAATATTTCTACAATTTAAACCGCGTCTTCTAACTTCACGAATAACATTAATACCTGGTACATATAACTCTCTAGATGTAGCAGCCTCACAAAGCGTATAGACATCCACTTCTTTTAATTCCGCCTCAGAAAGATTAGATGTATGGACAGGACTTCCTGGAAAAGCACATCCAGAAAGTATTGAAAATATCGCGAGAGCAAACAAAAACTTCATAATACATTACCTTATAAAGAAAATAAAAGTATGATTGAAAAGTGTGTAAGTATTTGGCACAAGTTTTTGTACAACAGTATTTGACGCACAACCCGCCAAAATTAAAGTTAGTAATGCTGCGATTTTTTCATTTTGAAACGCATTGAAAGTGAACTCCTGCAGCAGGTGTTTTACCTAACTGCACATCATTACTATTTATACTTGTAACGCTTATTTGCATTCCTTTAGCACTACAGAAATCGGAAGTATCTTGTATCAGTCTTGCATTATGCACAGCACCTGATACAAAACCCCACTCTGATTTTGCAACCATGTAAGCATTCGGTCCTGTTTGCACAATACCAGAACTTGCACATCCTATTAATGTTAGAGCCACTGCAAATATCGTTGTAGTTTTCATTTGTTATAAAATATCATTTGTTGAGTAACTTTCTCTTTTGTTCTTGAAACTCTTCCTCGGATAGCAATCCGCGTTTTTTGAGATCTTCGAGTTTAACTAACTCAGCATATAAATCCTGCGATGCCCCTTTGGGCGCGGCCTGCTCAGTCTTAATGGATATATTTTCATCTCGACGGATGGTTATGTCCGCATCCTTCTTCATAATCACACTTGAATCTCTTACCGACCCTGGTTCAGCAAGGCGAAACTGATACTCAACTAAAGGAAATCCCGGTATGGGTCTCTCGTCTCGAATGCTAACGGCAATAGCCTCTTTGCCTTTTGATTGAGCAAATTGGTTTGCCGCGTCAATGGTGTCTGCTTTTAACTGTGCCATGTTTGCGAAAACCGAACCTGCTGCACTTGTCCTCGAAATCATGTAAACACCGGGAGAAATCATAACGGCATCTGGCGCAGCACACCCGATCAATACTGAAAGCGAAAATGTGATCAGTGCGAGGTTTCGTATAGGTGTCATTTATCTATTCTTTGCGTGAATAATTTGAATTTGCAGTTTACCCTCTCAAGCCGACTTCTCAGCAGCAATAGTGGCAGTCAACTTGCTGCAGTGCCGCTCAATCATTGTTGCTGAGTTGCCAATCTGCTTACTCAGCGTGTGTATCTCAGTGCCGCCCAGTAACTCCGCAGTGGCTTAGGTGTGGCGTATTGAATACAAACTGCGCTTCTGCCCTGCCCCATTCAGTGCCAAACCGCTTTCCCGCATCAACTTATCAAACATGCCGTAGAAAGTACGCGGACGCAATCCAATGGCGTTGCGAAAGATGTGTTTGCCGCTGTGTCCAAATACACTGTCAAAGTCCACGCCGCAAACATCATGCTTTCTGCTGTGCAAGCGCCGCAGCAAAGTTAAAGCCTCGTGTTTTGCAATCAAGTAGCGTTCGCCAGTTTTGCCACTAACTCGCACACGTAGGTAACGTACGCAGTCATACTCATACCACTCACAATGACACCATTACACGTTCATCGCCTCAGTGCCGTGCCTCATGCCTGTTAGCAGCAAGAACTCCACATAGTCACATAGCAAGGGGCGTTGCAGCCGATCAAAGTCATAGCTACCCTGTGTTTCCCACGAGGGCATAAATGCACCTAGCGAGGCAATTTCACCAGCATCAAATGCAGGACGCACACTACCCTTTTCACCTTTGCGTGACAGTTTAGGCAGAGGTACACGCGCACTTATACAGCCACGTTGTATTGCTGTGGTTCACACACGATTGAACGCACGGGCAAAGTTCATCAACGTGCTGCTTTTGCGCTTGTGTTGCATCTTGTCATTACGCCATCGCTCAAACTTCGCGATGTTGTCGTGTCGTATGTTGTGCAAGTGGCGCTCGCCAAAAAACGGCACAAAGTACTTGTTGATGATTTGGCAGTAATCCACGTAGATTTTCTTGCCCGTACCAGCAGCCAAATCGCGTTGCAGTTCTTCAACGGTAATCCGTGCAATCTCAGCGAACGTCTTTTGAACTGGAGTCAATCCCATGCGCTCCCTGTACCTCGCCTCGTCATACAAGTCGCAGACTACCTGCGCTGCATAGTCCCTGTTGGTTTTACGAGTGCTGACACGTACCAATGCGCCCGTAAAAAACTTGTACTTGTACTTGCACTGCGACACCCTGCTGCGCTCGCGCTTGTAAAGCACTACTTCACCATCCCGCAGCGTATGGATGTGTGACTCCGCGCTTGGAAGTGCTTTGAGAGTCGTTTTAAACGACGCTTGATATGGTTGGTGAGTAATGGCGTCAGGTATTCGATAACTTACCTGTGTCTGCTTCACGCCGCGACCCTGCTCGCACGGTCAAACAAACTGGTGCTCATTGCACAGCCCTTTCGCAAGTGTTTGACAGCGCTAAAAGTGTGTAGCGAGTGTGCAAAGTGTGCTGGCGAAAAAAATGCCGTTACTGCCTGAACAGTAACGGCAAGATTCTGGAGGCGCGACCCAGAGTCGAACTGGGCTAAACGGATTTGCAATCCGGTGCATAACCGCTTTGCTATCGCGCCATCCTTTATGAATCAACAAGTTAGCGATTTTGGTTTGTCTTGATTTGGGTCTTGTCCTTCGATAAAAAGGACAGGAAAAGGACAGAATCTAAAGCCAGTTTACTCCCCCACCGCAGCATCAAGAAACCTAGAAGCACTGAAGTTCGGATTGCACGCAACTAACCCCGTGATCAATGACTCAGCAAGAATCTGACGCAGCTCTCGGTCTGGAATGTTGTTGCGAATTGCTTGGGCGATCAAGATGAAGTGTTTGCGACTCATTGGCTACTCCTGTTAGTGATACATATAGCCGGCACAGTGGGTATCCGGAAGTTCACTACAGGTTTTGACGCGACATCAGTGGGGTATGGGGGGTACCGGGGTGGACCAACAAGAGAAGCCCCCCCCCAGTGTGGTTTTAGCTATCACTCATATCGCAAGGTCAATTTTTAGGAAGGTGTGTATGTTTTCAACACACCTAAATCTATACGACTAGCTAGCTACAGCAATTACACATAGTTGGCCTAGGCAAAAAGCACTCAATTTGGAAATTTTAAGTATTTTGATTTTTTTCTAGCTCTAATGCATTTTTTGTGCGATTATTCAAAGTGAGAATTCAAAAAAGGGTAAATATTATGAAAAAATTTCTAACTGCTTTCGCTGGTGTAGCTGCCGCATTTGCATCCCATGCATCTACTCAACCCGTTGCATCACACAACGCACCTACATTGGACTCACACAACATTGCAGCACCTCAGGCCACAGTGCTTGGTGAAAACATCGCGACCATCGACTCAAAAGGCGATCAATTCAACTTTATTTTGAAGAAGTCTGCTGACACTGGATTGATGATGGCGTATCACTCATCACATTCATCGCACGCATCACACGCATCACACAGTTCGCACTATTCCAGCCGCCGTTAATGCATCGTTGTTGACAACAGGTCCGCTTATCAGCGGACTTTTTTTTACTTAGAAATTCATCATGAAGCTCGAAATCGACGAACAAATTTATTGTCTTGAGGCCGTCCAAAAAGCCTCCTATAGGTTCATTGATAGGCTGACGATTCTTATCACTAAGGCCGATGGTAGGTTGATTTGTGAAATAGAGGCTGTTGAGGGAGTTGAGGAACTGTTTGATGCAAACGTTGCAAACTTCAAGAGAGAGCTTCTAGATCAACAACTGCGCAAACAAATTAAGGATGAAACAGAGCCTGCTCGTAACTTGATCCTTGCTTATGCGTTCTCACGTACAGGTCTACAGGGATGAGCAAGTTCAGCACGCTTGACAAGTACGTCAGCAAAGAAGGACAGTACGAGCTTCTGCCATTTCGCTTTGAGTCACTAGATGGCGACGATGTAGTTCTGACAAATTTTGTAGGTGAGTTCGTAATTTTGAAAAGAGGAAAGTTGGATGAAGTCGTTCATAAACGGCTTTCGCCTTCAGATGAAACTTACTCCCTTTTGCGTTCAAGACATTTCATCAAAGAGGCATCTGACACAGCGAGCATTCAGTTGCTGGGGCTCAAAACACGCACCAAATACAGCAACATCCGTAACTTTACAAACTTGCATTTGTTTGTAGTTTCATTGCGCTGCGACCATAGTTGCCCCTATTGCCAAGTGTCACGTCAATCGGAAAACAAAGCAGCGTTTGACATGACCGAAGAAACAGCCGATCAGGCTCTGAAAATAGTCTTTAGGTCGCCAAATCCAGCAATCAAAATTGAATTTCAAGGCGGAGAGCCGCTACTCAATTTTGATTTAATTAGACACGTGGTACTCAAAGCCGAAAAAATAAACGAGTTTGAAAAACGTGACTTGCAATTTGTAATCACAACGACGCTGTCCCTGATAACGGACGAGATTTTGGACTTCTGCAGGGAGCACAAGATTTTTCTGTCTTCTTCGCTGGACGGTCCAGAGGACTTACACAACAGGAATAGACCACGGCCCGGTAAAGATAGCCACACGCGGTTTGTTGAAGGTCTACAAAAGGCAAGAGACAAGTTGGGTTACGACGCAGTTTCTGCATTGATGACGACATCACCCGCTAGTTTGACAAGAGTGCGGGACATCATCGATGAGTATCTTAAGCACGACTTGGATGGCATCTTCTTACGTCATTTATCGCCTTATGGTTTTGCAATCAAAACGAAAAGCTACGACGCTTACAACGTAGACCGCTGGCTTGAGTTCTATCGAGAGGGTCTTGATTACATCGTTGAACTTAACAAGCAAGGCGTTCGCTTCACAGAACACTTTGCATCGTTATTGCTCACCAAAATGTTCACATCGAGCGACCCAGGGTTTGTAGATTTAATGAATCCGACTGGCGCAGGCATTTCCGCCGTTGTCTTTAACTATGACGGTGATGTTTATGCTTCTGATGAAAGCCGAATGCTTCGTGAGATGGGGGATACAACTTTCAAGATCGGCAATTTACGTACGAACACATACGAAGAGATCTTTACATCTGAAGTGCTGCTGAACGCATTGGATGACTCTTTTACGATGTCCGCACCTATGTGCAGTGACTGTGCGTTTGAACCTTGGTGTGGTGCAGAACCAGTTTTCCATCACGCTATTTTTGGTGATGTTCTTGGTCGTAAGCCTGAGTCTGAGTTTTGTAAACGAATCATGGGCGTTGTTCGTCATCTGTTAAAAAAGATGCAGACAGACCCCGAAGCCAAAGAAATTTTTATGCGATGGGCTAACAAATGCTAACGCTCTCAGGTCGGGTCATTAAGAAACAATCCGCTGTTGTACCTACAGGTCCAAGGCTATACAGCTTGTCGACAAATGCAAATCTGCCTTTGGCTTTACGCAGCAAGAAGACATTTCTCATAAAAGAACCTGTGGCAGTACCAAAAGGTTTTGGTCACTACTTCCACCTAGAAGGTGTGGAGGTGACATCAGTCGATCCCGAAAATACAACGCTTCTTGGGAAAGAATTTTCTTACTTTGGAAATGATGATGTAGTCAGCCTAAGTGCTGATGGTCGTATCCGCTCCATCTATAGAGCAGACTCGAATCACAACAGTATTCTCTTAACGGAACAGTGTAATAACTATTGCTTGATGTGCTCACAGCCACCTAAACGTGGCGATGACAGCTGGCTGCTTAGAGAAGCCTTTGAAGCCATTCGACTAATTCCACGCGAAACAAAAGTACTTGGATTTACTGGTGGCGAACCAACGATTTTCGGGCAAGAGTTCATAAATTTGGTCCAACACACGAAGAATTGGCTGCCGCATACAAGTCTGCATATTCTGTCAAACGGCCGATCGTTTGCAGACGAAAACTTTGCATACGAGTACGCCAAGGTGCAACATCCCGACGTGATGGTTGGCATCCCCGTTTATTCAGCTGATCCAACGATTCATGATTACGTCGTACAAGCTGAAGGTGCATACGATGAAACGATTCGAGGCATTCTTAACTTAAAGCGGTTTGGTCAGAAGGTTGAGATTCGTGTTGTTCTACACAAACAAACATACAAAGGCCTGCCAGAACTTGCTAACTTCATTGCAAGGAACCTACTATTTGTGGACCAAGTCGCATTGATGGGCCTTGAACACACAGGCTTCACACGCGCGAACATTGATGCGCTATGGATTGATCCGATTGAGTACAAAGAACAGTTAAGTGAGGCGGTACGAATCTTGTCAAATTACAGCATTCACACGGCGGTGTACAACCATCCTCTTTGCCTGGTAAATCCTGATGTTTATCCCGCTTACGTGAAGTCAATTTCCGATTGGAAAAATGAATACGCAAATGAGTGTGGGCCGTGCACAAAGAAAAATGACTGTGGTGGCTTCTTCTCTTCAGGTATTCAAAACGGATACAGCCAATCTATCAAACCATTTTTGTAACAAATAGGTGAAGTCATGAAGCATCGATTTTTAGCGCTGTTTGGCGGGGTGGCCGCTGCCTTTGCAGCTCAAAATGCCACCGCCAGTATTCAAGCTCTTAATCCAACACCACAAATTGCTACAACCAATGTTTTGAATGTCATTGCACCAGATGGGCAGGTGATTGTTCACGACAGGCATGGAGATGAATTTGAATTCGTACTGAAAAACTCAGGGCAAACAGGTTTAATGATGGCAGGCCATAGATCGCACAGGTCTCATAGTTCACACCGCTCTCATTACTCGAGTCGATGAAAGCACCAACAATATGTTGAAAATTTAGTCATGAAGTTTTTGCGTACATGGGCAACACCCTTAACAGCCGGTTCATTCGTCGTATTAGCGGTAACTGGCTTACTGATGTTCTTTCACTTAGATCGTGGTCTCAATCATTTTGCCCACGAATGGCTTGGCTGGCTTTTGGTTATAGGGGTTGCTGGTCACGTTGCCGCCAATTTTCTTGGCTTTAAGAAGCATATTTCTGGCGGCATAGGCAAGGCTGTTATAGCTGCATTTATTTTAATTTTGGCACTTAGTTTTATCCAACCAGAAGAAGAAAAACGTCCTCCAGGCTGGGCACAGCCTGTTAAAGCGCTGGCATTCTTACCTCTAAAAGAGCTTGCATTTGTTGCCAAGATGAGCGTTGAAGAAGTCCGAGAACGTCTTGAAGAAGATGGACTTAATCCAACGTCAAATGAACAAAGCATCAAAGATTTGGTTGGCCACAACTTAAGAAGACAAGTCGGCGCTTTGAATGCGGTATTTCCCGAAGAGTCGGAAGATTGATTGGAGTTTTATGCCTCGTTGGATTTGGGTAACAGTAGGCCTCATTATTTTCTACAACGTATTTTTAAAGGAAGAGCCTAAAACTGTCCGAACTTACTATCCGCTAAATACATCGACCTATGAAAGACCAGGCACCTTTGGAAAATACAACTGTACTTACGACTGTTCAGGACATCAAGCTGGCTATGACTGGGCAGAAGAAAATGACATCGATGATCCGGATGACTGTGATGGGAATTCAGTTTCTTTCGTTGAAGGATGTCGCGAGTATGCTGAGGAAAACTAAAATTGTTTTGCTACCGGTAAACATTTACCTTTATGAAAAACGCCAGGCTCGATAGGGAATAGACCTTTACCAATTACAAAACCATGCTTTTCAGCGTAGCTTTCAACTTCACTATCTGAAAGCACTTTTCCCTTCTTATCCTTTAATCTTTGCCAGCTAGATAGCTCACCGGAGATACGGTTGATTTTTGTTTGCGTGAACTTTCGCAATTCGTCGTCCGATTCAGGCATCAATGTCCCTGAATAAGACTCAACATGTATTGACGTCTCACTCCATGAAATAGTTTTATAGATTGACTTATATCCAACTGGTAGATCACTAGCATCGCGAATTTCTTTTTTCGATTGGTCAACAAAATAATAATGACTAACAGCGAATGCCTCGGGCATTCGGGGGTCAAAATTCTTGCAAACTATCACCGACTGTGCAAAGCAAGGAATTAATCCTTGGATAGCAAAAACAATTATTTGAGAAATTTTTTTCATAAGCAACTAATCTCTGATATAAATTTTACTCACAATGATTACCACAGAAACACTGCGATCATATCCACAAAAAAATCGGCAAAAGTTAAATATTCAATTCAAGATTTGCGATGAACTTTTGAAAATCTTCAATGCCTAAGAAATAACCATCTTCTGCATCTTTATAGCTTCGGCCTGAACCTTGGCACCAAACTGATAGTTGACCTTTATTCCACAATGTGTAATTGGAATGTACGCGATAGAAAAATCCCTGCGGATTGGAAAATGTAAAATCGGCAGACATAGATGGCATTTCTTTACCCATAACTGCAGGCCCCACTCTCATAAGATTAAAGTTAGGGGCTGAAACCACTGTTGTATACATTACAGAAAACATTTCTTTATCTGAAGTCAGCAATAGGTCACGTATTTGTGATTTGGACATTTTACTAACTCGTGGATTGAGTGAGGGACTGAGTCCTTGTTGAGTTACGTGGCAATAGGAAACGCTCTTAGAGCTGTCTC
>NZ_JAVLFP010000059.1:0-6106 GCF_046052825.1 Limnohabitans sp. | reverse complement strand
CCCTCGCCGTGTGCCACGGCAATGGGCAAACGGCTGCCTGCCATGCCTTGCAAGAACAAGCTGGGTGACGGCAACACCTCCACCATCGACAAGCGTGCTTCAAAGCGCTCACTCTGGTTGGTGGTGAAGCGTGGCCAGGCGGTAGTGCCCGGAATGATGTCGGCCAATTCGGCAAACATTTGGCAGCCGTTGCACACGCCCAAACCAAAGGTATCGGGGCGGCCAAAGAACAGCTGGAACTGTTCAGACAACACGGGGTTGAAGGTGATGGAACGTGCCCAACCGATGCCAGCGCCCAAGGTGTCGCCGTAGCTGAAGCCTCCGCAGGCCACCAGCCCCTGAAAGTCTTGCAGCTTGGCGCGGCCGGTTTGCAGATCGGTCATGTGCACGTCGTAGGCCTCAAAGCCCGCTTCGGTGAAGGCATAAGCCATCTCCACGTGCGAGTTGACGCCCTGCTCACGCAGCACGGCCACTTTGGGTTTGGCGCTGTGGATGAAAGCTGCCGCCACGTTGTCGCACACGCCCGCAGGCAGATGCACCTGCAGGCCGGGGTTGAGCGGGTCGCCCGCACTCGCGTGCTCGGCATCGGCGCAGATGGGGTTGTCGCGTTGCTGGCAAATCTTCCAGCTCACGCTGTCCCACACCTGGTGCAAGTCGGCCAGCTTGGCGCTGAACACCTCTTTGGCATCGCGCCAGACACTGACCTCGCCTTGGCCCTTGGCGATGGCCGACGACGCAGGACGCGTCTTGCCCACAAAGTGGCTGTGCTTGGACAGCCCATGCGCACGCAGCGTTTGCATGACGGCGTTGCGCTCGGACGTGCGCACTTGCAACAACACACCCAACTCTTCGGTGAACAGTGCCTTGAGCGTCAACTCTTCGCGCCGTGCGCTGACCTGAGCGGTCCAGTTCTTGGTGTCGCCGTATTCCGCTCGGCTGTCGCTGATGCCGTCGCCCTCGGTGATCAGCATGTCCACATTCAGCGCCACGCCCACTTGACCCGCAAAGGCCATTTCACAGGCGGTGGCCATCAAGCCGCCGTCGCTGCGGTCGTGGTAAGCCAAGATTTTTCCTTGCGCACGCAAGTCGTTGACCGCGTGGACCAGTTGAACCAAGTCTTGGGCGTGGTCCAGGTCAGGCACGGTGTCGCCCGCTTGACCCAGCACTTGGCCCAAGATGCTGCCCGCCATGCGGTGCTGCCCGCGGCCGAGGTCCACCAGCACCAGGGTCGTGTCTTCTTCGGTGGCGTTGAGTTGGGGCGTGAGCGTGCCACGCACATCGGCGATGGACGCAAAAGCGCTGACGATCAGGCTCACCGGTGAGGTGACCTTTTTCGTGGCGTCCCCCTCGCGCCACTGGGTGCGCATGGACAAGCTGTCTTTGCCCACCGGGATGGAGATGCCCAAAGCGGGGCACAGTTCCAGCCCCACGGCTTGCACGGTGTCGTAGAGCGCAGCGTCTTCGCCGGGCTCGCCACAGGCCGCCATCCAGTTGGCACTGAGCTTGACTCGGGGCAACTCGATGGGGGCCGCCAGCAGGTTGGTGATGGCCTCTGCCACGGCCATGCGGCCCGAGGCCGGGCCATGCAAAGCGGCCAAGGGCGTGCGTTCGCCCATGCTCATGGCTTCGCCTTTGAAGCCCTGGTAATCGGCCAGAGTCACCGCGCAATCGGCCACCGGCACTTGCCAAGGACCGACCATTTGGTCGCGGTGGGTCAGGCCACCCACCGCGCGGTCACCGATGGTGACCAAAAAGCGTTTGCTCGCCACAGTGGGGTGGCTCAGCACCTGAATCACCGCGTCTTGCAGGCGCACACCGGTCAAATCCATCGCGGGGCTGACGCGGGACACGCGTTGCACGTCACGGTGCATCTTGGGGGGCTTGCCCAACAGCACGTTCATGGGCATGTCCACGGCGCGATCGGCGCTGGCGGTGGGGGTTTCTGGGGTGACCACCGCATCTTCGTTGGCCACGACGAGGTGCCGTTCTTCGGTGGCCACACCGACCACCGCAAACGGGCAACGCTCACGTTCACAAAAGGCTTTGAATTGCGCCAGCGACTCGGGCGCAATCGCCAGCACATAACGTTCTTGGCTTTCGTTGGACCAAATCTCTTTCGGGGCCAGGCCCGATTCTTCTAGGGGCACGGCACGCAAATCAAAGCGGGCACCGCGTCCGGCGTCGTGGGTCAGCTCAGGAAACGCGTTGGACAAACCGCCTGCCCCCACGTCGTGGATGGCCAAGATGGGGTTGTTCGCTCCTTGGGTCCAGCAATGGTTGATCACCTCTTGCGCCCGGCGCTCGATCTCGGGGTTGCCGCGTTGCACCGAGTCAAAGTCCAGCTCCGCCGCGTTGGTGCCGCTGGCCATGGAGCTGGCGGCACCGCCGCCCATGCCAATGCGCATGCCGGGGCCACCCAGTTGAATCAGCAAGGTGCCCGCAGGAAATTCGATCTTGTGGGTTTGCGTGCTGTCGATCACACCCAAACCACCGGCGATCATGATGGGCTTGTGGTAGCCACGGGTCACGCCCGCCACCTCTTGTTCGTACTCGCGGAAATAGCCCAACAAGTTGGGACGGCCAAACTCGTTGTTGAACGCCGCACCACCCAGTGGGCCCTCGGTCATGATTTGCAGCGGGCTGGCCATGTGCGAGGGGCGGCCCAAGCTGCTGTCCCACAACTTGGACACGGTGAAACCCGACATGCCCGCTTTGGGCTTGGAGCCACGTCCGGTGGCGCCCTCGTCGCGAATTTCGCCCCCGTTGCCGGTGGACGCGCCGGGATACGGCGAAATGGCGGTGGGGTGGTTGTGGGTCTCGACCTTCATCAACACATGGTGGGTTGCAGCCACTTTGTCGTAGTGGGGCAAGTCGGTGCCGTTGTTCGTGGCCACAAAGCGTTCCACCGCATGGCCTTGCATGATGGAGGCGTTGTCTGAGTACGCCACCACGGTGTACTGCGGGTGGGTCTTGTGGGTGTGGCGAATCATGCCAAACAGGCTGTGCGGCTGGGCCACGCCGTCGATGGTGAATTCGGCGTTGAAGATTTTGTGGCGGCAGTGCTCGCTGTTGGCCTGCGCAAACATCATCAACTCCACATCGGTGGGGTTACGTTGCAACTGGGCAAACGCGGTCACCAGATAGTCCATCTCGTCTTCGGCCAAAGCCAGGCCCCAACGCGTGTTGGCGTCTTCCAGTGCGGCGCGTCCTCCGGTCAGCACATCGACATGCTCCATGGGGGCTGGGTGCAACTCGGTGAACAGACCCAAGGCTTCATCGCGGGTGCGCATCACCGACTCGGTCATGCGGTCATGCAACAGGTCGGCCACTGCCGCCAATTGCTCAGGGCTCAGGCTGGCTTTGCTCAGCAAACCGTCTTTGAGCTGGATGCGAAATTCGGTGATACGCTCAATGCGCTTTAACCCCAAGCCACAGTTGTGGGCAATGTCCGTGGCTTTGGAAGCCCAAGGCGACACCGTGCCAAAACGTGGGGTGACCACCAGCGCAACACCATCTGTCCCAGGGTGTGCCGGCTCACCGTAGGTCAGCAGTGCGGCCAGGGTGCCCTGCTGGGTGGCATCCAAGGCTTCTTCGCTGGCGGCCAAGTGCACAAAGCGTGCGCTCAAGCCTTTGATGTGTGGCGCGATGGCGGCGAGTCGCGGCAAGAGTTGGTGAACACGGAAATCGCTGAGTGCGTTGCCGCCTTCGAAAATGCTGAGGTGCAGGGACACGGATGGCCTTGAGAAAAAGACGGGGAAATCGTTGCGCCGGGCCGCTGACTGGGGCTGGTCGGCAATGGTGCGATTTTACGTGTCCTGATCGGGCGTTTTGTACACAATCAGGGCGTCACGCGACCTTGGTGAGGGATTCAAAAGGGCAAGCTTTCAGGGGCACGAGCCCCAATGGGATAATCTCAGGATGACGATCACCTACAAAGACGCCCAAGGTATTGAGGGCATGCGTGTCGCAGGCAAACTGGCCTCCGAAGTTCTGGATTTCCTCACCCCCCATGTGGTGGCTGGAGTCACCACCAACCAGTTGGACAAACTGGCCTACGACTACATCACCCAGGTTCAAGGCGCTATTCCTGCCCCGCTGAACTACAACCCCAGCGGCACCAACCCTTACCCCAAGTCGATCTGCACGTCCATCAACCACCAGGTGTGCCACGGCATCCCCAACGACAAGCCGCTGAAAAAAGCCGACATCGTCAACATCGACATCACCGTGATCAAAGACGGCTGGCACGGCGACACCAGCCGCATGTTCTTGGTCGGCGAATCATCCATCGCCGCCAAGCGCTTGTGCAAATTGACCTACGAAGCCATGTGGCACGGCATTGTCAAAGTCAAGCCTGGCGTGCGCTTGGGCGACATCGGCTTTGCCATCCAACGCTTTGCCGAGAGCCATGGCTTTTCTGTGGTGCGCGAGTTTTGCGGCCATGGCATTGGCCAGGTGTTCCACGAAGAACCGCAGGTGTTGCATTACGGCAAGCCCGGCACGGGGGAAGAGCTCAAAACGGGCATGACCTTCACCATCGAGCCCATGATCAACGCGGGTCGCAAAGACATCAAGGAGCTGGGCGACGGCTGGACCATTGTCACACGCGACCACTCGCTGTCGGCCCAATGGGAACACACGGTGCTGGTCACAGAAACCGGCTTTGAAGTGTTGACCCTGTCTGAAGGCAGCCCCGCCCTGCCCGACTTCGTGACCACCACCTCCTGTTGAGGGCTGTGCCATGAACGCCTTGGCCCAGCGCTACCGAACGCACAAGGCTGCCTTGCTGCAGACCCTGTCCATGCGTCCTGCCGCCACGCGGGGTGCCCGCAGCGTTTTAAAAAATCTGAGCCATTTGACCGACCGCACCTTGGTCGAACTCTGGCACAACGCGGGTTTTGCCGACGACTTGGCCTTGGTGGCGGTCGGTGGTTTTGGCCGCGGGGAGCTTTACCCCTCCTCCGATGTGGACGTGCTGTTGCTGCTGCCGGCCGGTCGATCTGCCGACACCGATGCCCAACTCAAAAGCCAGATTGAGACCTTCATTGGCAGCTGCTGGGACACAGGCCTGGAAATTGGCTCCAGCGTGCGCAGTGTGGACGAGTGCATCCAAGAGTCGAGTGCCGACATCACCGTGCAAACCTCTTTGCTGGAAGCCCGTTTGGTCATGGGTAGCGCCACGCTGTTTCACCAGTTTCAGCAACGTTTTGATGAGGCCATGGACCCCAAGGCCTTCTTTGTGGCCAAGACACTGGAGCTGCGTCAGCGCCACACCAAGTTTGAAAACACGCCCTATTCCCTTGAACCCAATTGCAAAGAGTCCCCGGGTGGTTTGCGCGATCTGCAAGTGATCTTGTGGGTGGCCAAAGCGGCAGGCTTTGGCAACAGTTGGCAAGAGTTGGCGCGCTCGGGCTTGGCCACCTCCTTCGAGGCACGCCAGATTCAACGCAACGAAGACACCTTGGCGCTGATTCGCACCCGCTTGCACATGGTGGCCAAACGACGTGAAGACCGATTGGTGTTTGACTTGCAACATGCGGTGGCACAAAGCATTGGGTTGGGCTTGCAAGAAGATGGCTCGTTGGACGCCAGGGCTGCCAGCGAAGCGCTGATGAAGCGCTATTACTGGGCCGCCAAGGCCGTGACCCAGCTGAACCAAATTTTGCTGCTCAACATCGAAGAGCGGCTCAATGGCGACACCCAGACCTTGCGTCCCATCAATGAACGTTTCGCCGACAAAGCGGGGATGCTGGAAGTCACCAGCGACGATTTGTACTCGCGCGAACCGCACGCGATCTTGGAAACCTTCTGGTTGTATGAATCCACCGTGGGCATCAACGGCTTGTCGGCCCGCACGCTGCGCGCGCTGTACAACGCACGTGGGGTGATGAATGCAGCATTTCGAGCCGATCCAGCCAACCGCGCCATGTTCTTGCAAATTTTGCAAGCCCCCGAAGGCATCACGCATGCCATGCGCTTGATGAACCAGACCTCGGTGTTGGGACGCTATTTGTGGGTGTTCAGACGCATCGTGGGGCAAATGCAGCATGACTTGTTCCATGTCTATACGGTAGACCAACACATCTTGATGGCTGTCTCTTATACA
>NZ_JAVLFP010000058.1:0-39967 GCF_046052825.1 Limnohabitans sp. | reverse complement strand
GATGCCTGGTGACAACGTGTCGATCACGGTGAAGTTGATCCACCCGATTGCGATGGAAGAAGGCTTGCGCTTTGCCATCCGCGAAGGTGGTAAGACTGTGGGTGCCGGCGTGGTTGCTAAGATCATTGCTTAACCCGTCAATTTAGGGGCGTAGCTTAGTGGTAAAGTAGCGGTTTCCAAAACCGTCGATGGGGGTTCGATTCCCTCCGCCCCTGCCACTCAGTGTTGAAAAGCAGGTGGCTGCCAAGCCCGCCACTCCGGCGGGCTTCTCTGTCTTCACTGCCCTGTCTCTTGTCGCTATAAATTCTTCATTCATGTCCGCTGCAAATATTGAAACTGTCTCGACCGCTGCTGACAAAGCCAAGTTGGCGTTGGTGGCCGCCTTGGTTGTGGCTGCTGTGGCTGGCTTTTACGCCTTGGTGCCTCAGGGTGTGATCGTTCAGTGGTTGGCGTTGCTGGTGGGTCTGGTGGCTGCGGTGGTTGTGTTTGCTTTGTCATTGCCTGGCCGTCAGTTGGTGGCTTTTGGTGGCGATGCTTGGCGTGAAGTCAAGAAGGTGGTTTGGCCCACGCGCAAAGAGTCGACGCAGATGACGCTGTACGTGTTTGCCTTTGTGGTGATCATGGCCTTGTTTCTTTGGCTCACCGACAAGACCCTCGAATGGGTGTTTTACGACCTGATTCTGGGCTGGAAAAAATAATGACCGATCTCATCGAACCCTCGGCAGAGGCTACGCCTGCTGCGCCCGTCAATCCCGACTTGCGTTGGTATGTGGTGCATGCCTACTCGGGCATGGAAAAGGCTGTAGAGCGCAACATCCGCGAGAGCATTGCTCGCGCTGGCATGGACAGCAAGTTCGGCCGTATCTTGGTCCCCACGGAAGAAGTGGTGGAGATGAAGAACGGTCAGCGCCGCACGGCTGAGCGCAAGTTCTTCCCGGGCTATGTATTTGTTGAGATGGTGATGGATGACGAGTCGTGGCACTTGGTCAAGCACACCAACAAAGTGACGGGTTTTGTGGGGGGTGCAAAAAACCGTCCGGCGCCCATTTCTGAAGCAGAAGTCCAGAAAATTGTGAGCCAAATGCAAGATGGTGTGGACAAGCCGCGCCACAAGGTCGAATTCATGGTGGGTGAGTTGGTGCGCGTCAAAGATGGCCCATTCACTGACTTCAACGGCTCGGTCGAAGAAGTCAACTACGAGAAAAACAAAGTGCGTGTGTCCGTGACCATCTTTGGTCGTGCCACACCAGTCGAATTGGAATTTGGACAGGTTGAAAAAACCTGATCCATTTTGTTGAGGTTTGGCTTGGTGCTTCCCGACTCGGCGCCAAGTTCTTGAAGTGAGTCGTTAACCCCGGGGAGCTCAGGGTCTCAAAGACCTCAGGCGCATGTACCCGCAAGGAGAAAAGCATGGCGAAAAAAATCGTCGGCTTCATCAAGCTGCAAGTGCCAGCTGGTAAAGCCAATCCATCGCCGCCAATTGGTCCTGCATTGGGCCAGCGCGGTTTGAACATCATGGAATTCTGCAAGGCGTTCAACGCCCAGACCCAAGGCGTTGAGCCAGGTCTGCCATTGCCAGTGGTGATCACTGCGTTTGCAGACAAGTCATTCACCTTCATCATCAAGACGCCTCCAGCGACCACCTTGATCAAGAAGGCCATCAAGCTCGACAAGGGTTCGGCCAAGCCGCACGTTGACAAAGTGGGCAAGATCACGCGCGCTCAACTTGAAGACATTGCCAAGGCCAAGATGAGTGACTTGACTGCCGCTGATCTGGATGCTGCTGTGCGCATCATCGCGGGTTCTGCCCGTTCGATGGGTGTGACTGTGGAGGGCGTGTAAATGTCTAAGCTGACTAAAAAACAAAAAGCCTTCGTCGGCAAAGTCGACAGCAACAAGCTGTATCCATTGAGCGCTGCCATTGGCCTCGTCAAAGAGTGTGCGACAGCCAAATTCGACGAATCCATCGACGTGGCCGTTCAGCTCGGCATTGATGCCAAGAAGTCGGACCAGGTGGTGCGTGGCGCCGTGGTGTTGCCCAACGGCACGGGCAAGACTGCTCGCGTCGCTGTGTTTGCGCAAGGTGCCAAGGCCGAAGAAGCCAAAGCCGCCGGTGCTGACATCGTGGGTATGGATGACTTGGCTGCCATGGTCAAAGCTGGCGATATGCCCTTTGACGTGGTGATCGCCGCGCCGGACGCCATGCGTGTGGTGGGTACCTTGGGTCAGATTTTGGGCCCACGTGGCTTGATGCCTAACCCCAAAGTTGGCACCGTGACGCCTGACGTTGCAACGGCTGTGAAAAACGCCAAAGCAGGTCAAGTGCAGTTCCGTGTGGACAAGGCCGGTATCGTGCACGCCACCATCGGCCGTCGTTCATTCGACACCGACAAGCTCCAAGGTAACTTGGCCGCTTTGGTGGAGGCTTTGAACAAATCAAAGCCAGCTTCAAGCAAGGGCATTTATTTGCGCAAGCTCGCCGTTTCGTCCACCATGGGCATCGGTGTTCGCGTAGACACGCAATCTTTGAACGCCTAAACAGTGTTCAAAAATCTGAGCTCCGCGCAAGCGTGGCTCGGAGTGGTGGGCTGTTGCAGTGCTGCGGTGCTGCAACGGGCCATCCAAGACCGTTGGTGTGTGACTTGATCGCACTTAATTGAAAAGCCAACGCAGATGGCGATCCCGCTGAAATGGATTTTTCCTGACAGTTAGGTCGCTGCAAAAGTGGCGTGTCAAAGGGCAAAAGCCTGATGACACATTTAAAGGAGTAGACCTTGAGTCTGAATCGCAGTGAGAAAGAAGCGGTCGTTTCTGAAGTGACCACGCTCGCCGCTCAAGCTCAAACGCTGGTGTTGGCGGAATACCGCGGCATCTCGGTGGCAGACATGACCCAACTGCGCAGCAAAGCGCGCAGCACCGGTGTGACCTTGAGCGTGTTGAAAAACACGTTGGCACGCCGTGCTGTGGCTGGCAGCCAGTTTGAAATTGTCGCTGACCAGATGACCGGCCCGCTGATCTATGGCTTCTCTGTCGATGCTGTGGCTGCCGCTAAGGTGGTGACTGACTTCGCGAAAACCAACGACAAATTGGTCATTCGCGCAGGTGCATTTGCAGGCAAAGCTCTGGATGTCAATGGCGTAAAGCAACTCGCAAGCATTCCTTCGAAAGAAGTGTTGCTGGCCCAGTTGTGTGGCTTGTTGATGTCGCCTATGTCTCGCACCGCAGTGGTGTTGGGCGCTTTGGCGGCCAAAAAAGGCGAAGGCGAAGCTGTTGCCGCTTAAGGCCAGCTTCTCTGTATTAACCAATTGTTAGGAATTAAAAATGGCATTCGATAAAGACGCATTTTTGACCGCGCTCGACAGCATGACGGTCATGGAACTCAACGAACTGGTGAAAGCCATCGAAGAGAAGTTTGGTGTGAGCGCGGCTGCAATGGCCGCTCCCGCCGCGGCTGGTGGTGGCGGTGCTGCCGCTGCTGAAGAGCAGACTGAATTCAACGTCATCTTGCTCGAAGCCGGCGCCAATAAAGTGTCCGTGATCAAAGCAGTGCGTGAATTGACTGGCTTGGGCTTGAAAGAAGCCAAAGACCTGGTTGACGGCGCTCCCAAGGCTGTGAAAGAAGGCGCGCCTAAGGCTGACGCTGAAGCAGCCAAGAAGAAGCTGGAAGAAGCTGGTGCTAAGGCCGAACTGAAGTAATTCGGTCCTTCTTTAAGGCTGGAGAGTCCCACAAGGACCTCCAGCCTTTGGTGCTTACAGAGCACACCCAAAAATCAGCTGGAATGCCCCGCAGATTTTTGAGTGTCTTCTGACTCCAACTGCAGAAGATGCCTTGGTTCGGGTTGCGTGCAATGCGCAACCGTCCGCCAACGCTGGTAGAGGCCAGCCGCCAAGCCTGTTGCATGAAGCCCTGCGGTGTTTCATGCGGCAAACAGTTCTGAAAGATCAAGCCCGGAGATCTCATGGCCTATTCATACACCGAACGCAAGCGCATCCGCAAGAGTTTCGGCAGCCGCGACAGCGTGCTGGAAGTTCCTTATTTGTTGCAAATGCAAAAAGACGCGTACACCGCCTTTTTGCAAGCTGATGTCGCGCCCAAGAAGCGCACCCAAGAGGGTTTACAAGCTGCTTTTGAAGCGGCTTTCCCTATCGTCTCGCACAATGGTTTTGTCGAGATGAAGTACCTTGAGTACAACTTGGCCAAGCCCGCCTTTGATGTGCGCGAATGCCAAACACGTGGGCTGACTTTTTCGTCGGCTGTGCGTGCGCGCGTGCAACTGATCATTTATGACCGTGAGTCATCGACCCCCCAATCCAAGGTGGTCAAAGAAGTCAAAGAGCAAGAGGTCTACATGGGCGAAGTGCCTTTGATGACCGACAAAGGCTCTTTCATCATCAACGGCACGGAGCGCGTGATCGTGTCTCAGTTGCACCGCTCGCCTGGCGTGTTCTTTGAGCACGACAAGGGCAAGACCCACAGCTCGGGCAAGCTTTTGTTCAGCGCACGGATCATCCCTTACCGCGGTTCTTGGCTCGACTTCGAATTCGACCCCAAAGACTTGCTGTACTTCCGTGTTGACCGTCGCCGCAAGATGCCTGTCACCATTTTGTTGAAGGCCATTGGCCTGACGCCCGAAACCATTCTGGCCAACTTCTTTGTAAACGACAACTTCCGCTTGATGGACACTGGCGCACAAATGGAATTTGTGGCCGAGCGTTTGCGTGGTGAAGTCGCCCGTTTTGACATCACCGACAAATCGGGTCAAGTGGTTGTGGCCAAGGACAAGCGCGTGACGGCACGTCACACCCGCGAATTGGAGCAAACCAACACCACGCACATCAGCGTGCCAGAAGATTTTCTGGTGGGTCGTGTGGTGGCAAAAAACATCATCGACAGCGACACTGGCGAATTGATTGCCCGCGCCAACGACGAGTTGACCGAAGCCTTGCTCAAAAAATTGCGTGAAGCTGGCGTGCAAGATTTGCAGTGCATCTACACCAACGAATTGGACCAAGGCACTTACATGTCGCAGACGCTGCGCATTGATGAGACCGTGGACGAGTTCGCTGCACGTGTGGCCATTTACCGCATGATGCGTCCTGGCGAGCCGCCAACCGAAGACGCCGTGCAAGCCCTGTTCCAGCGCTTGTTCTACAACCCCGACACCTACGATCTGTCGCGCGTGGGTCGTATGAAATTCAACGCCAAGGTCGGCACTGCCGAATCCACTGGCCCCATGGTCTTGACCAATGACGACATTTTGTCGGTGGTGAAAATCTTGGTTGATTTGCGCAATGGCCGTGGCGAAGTCGATGACATCGACCACTTGGGCAACCGCCGCGTGCGCTGTGTGGGTGAATTGGCCGAGAACCAATACCGTACCGGTTTGGCACGTATCGAAAAAGCAGTGAAAGAGCGTTTGGGCCAAGCAGAGCAAGAGCCGCTCATGCCCCACGACTTGATCAACTCCAAGCCTATTTCTGCGGCACTCAAAGAATTCTTTGGCGCATCGCAGCTGTCCCAGTTCATGGACCAGACCAACCCCTTGGCTGAGATCACCCACAAGCGCCGCGTGTCGGCCTTGGGCCCAGGTGGTTTGACCCGCGAACGTGCTGGCTTTGAAGTGCGTGACGTGCACGTGACCCACTATGGTCGTGTGTGTCCGATTGAAACGCCTGAAGGTCCAAACATTGGTTTGATCAACTCTTTGGCCCTGTACGCCCGTTTGAACGAGTATGGTTTCATTGAAACCCCCTACCGTCGTGTGGTGGATGGCAAGGTGACGATGGACATCGATTACTTGTCCGCCATCGAGGAAGGCAAGTACGTCATTGCGCAGGCCAACGCCGCGCTGGACAAAGATGGCCAACTCACGGGCGAACTGGTGTCAGCACGTGCCAACGGCGAATCTATTTTGTGTGGTGCCGAGCGCATCCAGTACATGGACGTGTCGCCAGCGCAGATCGTTTCCGTGGCGGCCTCTTTGGTGCCGTTCTTGGAGCACGACGATGCCAACCGCGCGTTGATGGGTGCCAACATGTCACGCCAAGCCGTGCCCGTGTTGCGTCCTGAAAAACCCATGGTCGGTACCGGCATCGAGCGCGTTGCGGCGATCGACTCGGGGACCGTGGTCACGGCCAGTCGTGGCGGTGTGGTCGACTATGTTGACGCAACCCGCGTGGTGGTGCGTGTCAACGACGCCGAAGCCTTGGCCGGCGAAGTGGGCGTGGACATCTACAACCTGATCAAGTACCAACGTTCCAACCAAAACACCAACATCCATCAGCGTCCGATCGTCAAGCGTGGCGACAAGATTGCCAAGGGTGATGTGATTGCCGACGGCGCATCGACCGACCTGGGCGAAATCGCCATCGGTCAAAACATGTTGATCGCCTTCATGCCTTGGAACGGTTACAACTTCGAAGACTCGATTTTGATCAGCGAGCGCGTGGTGGCAGAAGACCGCTACACCTCGATCCACATCGAAGAACTCGTGGTGATGGCGCGCGACACCAAGCTGGGTGCCGAAGAAATCACGCGTGACATCCCCAACCTGGCCGAGCAACAACTCAACCGTTTGGACGACTCCGGCATCATCTACGTGGGGGCGGAAGTGCAACCCGGCGACACGCTGGTGGGCAAGGTCACGCCCAAAGGCGAAACCACGTTGACGCCAGAAGAAAAACTGCTGCGCGCCATCTTTGGTGAAAAAGCCAGCGATGTGAAAGACACCTCGTTGCGCGTGAGCCAAGGCTCACAAGGCACCGTGATCGACGTGCAGGTCTTCACCCGTGAAGGCATCGTGCGTGACAAGCGTGCCCAGCAGATCATTGACGACGAACTCAAGCGTTTCCGCTTGGACTTGAACGACCAACTGCGCATCGTGGAGGCGGACGCGTTTGACCGTATCGAGAAATTGTTGAATGGCAAAACTGCCAATGGCGGCCCCAACAAGCTGGCCAAAGGCAGCAAGATCGACAAAGCCTACATGGCCTCGGTCGAGAAGTTCCACTGGTTCGACATCCGCCCAGCGGACGACGAAGTGGCCGGTCAGCTCGAAAGCATCAAAAATGCGATGGAACAAACCCGTCACAGCTTTGACCTGGCTTTTGAAGAAAAACGCAAAAAGCTCACCCAAGGCGACGAGTTGCCCGCAGGCGTGCTCAAGATGGTCAAGGTCTACTTGGCCGTCAAGCGTCGCTTGCAGCCGGGTGACAAGATGGCCGGCCGTCACGGCAACAAAGGTGTGGTGTCCAAGATCGTTCCGGTCGAAGACATGCCCTTCATGGCAGACGGCACACCGTGCGACATTGTGCTCAACCCCTTGGGCGTGCCTTCGCGCATGAACGTGGGTCAGGTGTTGGAAGTGCACTTGGGCTGGGCCGGCAAAGGCATTGGCCAGCGCATTGGCAACATGTTGCAAGCCGAAGCCAAAGCCGCTGAATTGCGTGTCTTCATGGAAGAGCTTTACAACGGTACGGGCCGCAAAGAAGACCTGAGCAAGCTGTCCGATGAGCAAGTGGTCGAGATGGCGGGTAATTTGACCAACGGTGTGCCTTTCGCAACGCCGGTGTTTGACGGCGCGGGTGAAGAAGAAATTCGCACCATGTTGAAACTGGCATACCCAGACGACATCGCCAAGGCCAAAGGCTTGACCGCCACACGCACCCAAGCCAACTTGTTCGATGGCCGAACAGGCGACGCTTTCGACCGTCCCACCACCATTGGTTACATGCACTTCTTGAAGTTGCACCACTTGGTGGACGACAAGATGCACGCGCGTTCGACGGGCCCCTACAGCTTGGTCACCCAGCAACCCCTGGGAGGCAAGGCACAGTTTGGTGGTCAGCGTTTTGGCGAGATGGAGGTGTGGGCTTTGGAAGCTTATGGCGCCTCTTACACGCTGCAAGAAATGCTCACGGTCAAGTCCGACGACGTGCAAGGCCGTACCAAGGTGTACGAGAGCATCGTCAAAGGCGAACACGCCATCGAAGCGGGCATGCCCGAGTCGTTCAACGTGTTGGTCAAGGAAATTCGTTCGCTCGGTATCGACATCGAACTCGAACGTTCTTAATTCAAGGTTCGAAAGGATTTATAAATCATGAAATCATTACTCGACCTGTTCAAACAGTTCACGCCCGACGAGCATTTCGATGCCATCAAAATCGGCATGGCTTCGCCCGAAAAGATCCGTTCGTGGTCTTTCGGTGAAGTCAAAAAACCCGAAACCATCAACTACCGCACCTTCAAGCCTGAGCGTGACGGCCTGTTTTGCGCCAAGATTTTTGGCCCCATCAAGGACTACGAATGCTTGTGCGGCAAGTACAAGCGCCTCAAGCACCGTGGTGTGATCTGCGAGAAGTGTGGCGTTGAGGTCACTCAGACCAAAGTGCGTCGCGAACGCATGGGCCACATCGATTTGGCCGCACCTTGCGCCCACATCTGGTTCTTGAAGTCGTTGCCTTCGCGTTTGGGCTTGGTGCTCGACATGACGTTGCGTGACATCGAACGCGTGTTGTACTTTGAAGCTTATGTGGTGACCGATCCTGGCATGACACCGTTGAAGAAATTCGCGATCATGACCGAAGACGACTACGATGCCAAAGTGCAAGAGTACGGCGATGAATTCACCGCCAAGATGGGCGCTGAAGGTATCAAAGACCTGCTCGAAGCGCTCGTTCTCGACGTTGAAATCGAAAAACTGCGCAACGACTTGACAGGTTCGGAACTTAAAATCAAGAAAAACGCCAAGCGTTTGAAATTGATGGAAGCGTTCAAGAAATCAGGCATCAAGCCCGAGTGGATGGTCCTGACCGTGCTGCCCGTGTTGCCACCAGACTTGCGTCCTTTGGTGCCTCTGGACGGTGGCCGTTTCGCCACCTCCGATTTGAACGACTTGTACCGTCGCGTCATCAACCGCAACAGCCGTCTGCGCCGTTTGCTGGAACTCAAAGCGCCAGAAATCATCGCGCGCAACGAAAAACGCATGTTGCAAGAAGCCGTGGACAGCTTGCTGGACAATGGCCGTCGCGGCAAGGCCATGACAGGCGCCAACAAACGTGCCCTGAAGTCTTTGGCCGACATGATCAAAGGCAAGAGCGGTCGTTTCCGTCAAAACTTGCTGGGCAAACGCGTCGACTACTCCGGTCGTTCGGTGATCACCGTGGGCCCAACACTCAAGCTGCACCAGTGCGGTTTGCCCAAGTTGATGGCGCTTGAATTGTTCAAGCCGTTCATCTTCTCGCGCCTCGAAGCCATGGGCATTGCAACCACCATCAAGGCAGCGAAGAAAGAAGTTGAATCGGGCTCGGCCGTGGTGTGGGACATCTTGGAAGAGGTGATCAAAGAGCACCCCGTCATGCTCAACCGTGCGCCTACGCTCCACCGCTTGGGCATTCAAGCGTTTGAGCCGATCCTGATCGAAGGCAAAGCCATTCAGTTGCACCCCCTCGTTTGCTCGGCCTTCAACGCCGACTTCGACGGTGACCAGATGGCCGTTCACGTGCCTTTGTCGGTGGAAGCACAGATGGAAGCCCGCACCTTGATGCTGGCTTCGAACAACATCTTGTTCCCGGCCAACGGCGAACCCTCCATCGTGCCGTCACAAGACGTGGTGTTGGGCTTGTACTACGCCACCCGCGACCGCATCAACGGCAAAGGCGAAGGCTTGATCTTCTCCAACGTCGGTGAAGTGCAGCGCGCATTGGACGCCGGTGCCGTGGAGTTGACCGCCAAGGTCAGCGTGCGCATGACCGAGTGGACCAAAGACAAAGAGTCGGGCGAGTTCATTCCCTCCACCAGCTTGGTCGACACCACCGTCGGTCGCGCCCTGCTGTCGGAAATCTTGCCCAAAGGCTTGCCTTTCTCCAACCTCAACAAAGCGTTGAAGAAGAAAGAAATTTCCAAACTCATCAACACGGCATTCCGCAAGTGCGGTTTGAAAGAAACCGTGGTGTTTGCCGACAAGCTGTTGCAAAACGGTTTCCGTCTGGCCACCCGCGCTGGCATTTCGATCGCCATTGACGACATGTTGGTGCCGACTGAAAAGCCCGCCATCATTGCCGCGTCAGAAAAAGAAGTCAAAGACATCGAGCAGCAATACGTCTCGGGTCTGGTGACCTCTGGTGAGCGTTACAACAAAGTGGTGGACATCTGGGGCAAGGCGGGTGACGCCGTGTCCAAGGTGATGATGGACCAACTCCGCAAAGAGAAAACCATTGACCGTCATGGCAACGAAGTCGAGCAAGAGTCGTTCAACTCCATCTACATGATGGCCGACTCAGGCGCGCGTGGTTCTGCCGCTCAGATTCGCCAATTGGCGGGTATGCGTGGTTTGATGGCCAAACCTGACGGCTCGATCATCGAGACGCCTATCACGGCGAACTTCCGTGAAGGCCTCAACGTGTTGCAGTACTTCATTTCGACCCACGGCGCACGTAAAGGCTTGGCCGATACCGCGTTGAAGACCGCCAACTCGGGTTACCTGACCCGTCGTTTGGTGGACGTGACGCAAGACTTGGTCGTGACCGAGTTGGATTGCGGAACCGTCAATGGCCAACTGATGCGCGCCATTGTCGAAGGTGGTGAGGTCATCGAATCTTTGCGTGACCGTATCTTGGGCCGCACCGCGGTTGAAGATGTGGTGCATCCCGAAACCCGTGCCGTGCTGGCCAAGGCTGGCGAGATGCTGGACGAAGACTTGATCGACATCTTCGAAGCCGAAGGTGTGGACGAAGTGAAAGTGCGCACGGCATTGAACTGCGAAACACGTTTTGGTTTGTGCGCCAAGTGCTATGGCCGTGACCTCGGTCGCGGTGGTTTGGTCAACAACGGTGAAGCGGTCGGCGTGATTGCTGCACAGTCCATCGGCGAACCAGGCACCCAGCTGACCATGCGTACCTTCCACATCGGTGGCGCTGCATCGCGTGCAGCCATTGCCTCCAGCGTGGAAGCGAAGTCCAACGGCGTGATCGGCTTCAACGCCACGATGCGTTATGTGACCAACAGCAAAGGTGAGTTGGTGGTGATTTCGCGCTCTGGCGAAATCATCATCAGCGACGAGCATGGCCGTGAGCGTGAGCGTCACAAAGTGCCCTACGGTGCGATCTTGTCGGTCAAGGCCGACCAGTCGCTCAAGGCCGGTGTGATCTTGGCCAACTGGGACCCATTGACCCGACCCATCATCACCGAATTCGCCGGCAAGGTGTTGTTCGAGAACGTGGAAGAAGGCCTGACGGTTGCCAAGCAGCTTGACGAAGTGACGGGTCTGTCCACCTTGGTGGTGATCGATCCCAAGCGTCGCGGCTCGACCAAGGTGGTGCGTCCACAGGTCAAGCTGATCGACGCGGCTGGCAAAGAAGTCAAGATCCCTGGCACCGACCACGCCGTGACCATTGGCTTCCAAATTGGTGCTTTGATTCAAGTGCGTGACGGTCAAGATGTGGGCCCAGGCGAAGTGCTCGCCCGTATCCCGGTCGAAGGTCAAAAGACCCGCGACATCACGGGTGGTTTGCCACGCGTGGCCGAACTGTTCGAAGCCCGCAGCCCCAAAGACAAGGGCATGCTGGCCGAGATGACCGGTACCGTGTCGTTTGGTAAAGAGACCAAAGGCAAGGTTCGTTTGCAGATCACTGACCCAGAAGGCAAAGTGTGGGACGAACTCATTCCCAAAGAGAAGAACATCTTGGTCCACGAAGGCCAAGTGGTCAACAAGGGCGAGAGCGTGGTGGACGGCCCAGCCGATCCACAAGACATCTTGCGCTTGCTCGGCATGGAAGAGTTGGCTCGCTACATCGTCGACGAAGTGCAAGATGTGTACCGCTTGCAAGGCGTGAAGATCAACGACAAGCACATTGAAGTGATCGTGCGTCAGATGCTGCGTCGCGTGGTGGTTGAAAACGTGGGTGACTCCAACTACATCGCCGGTGAGCAAGTGGAGCGTTCTGAAATTCTCAACACCAACGAAGCGCTGCAAAAAGACGGCAAGATCCCGGCGACATTCAGCAACTTGTTGCTGGGTATCACCAAGGCATCCTTGTCGACCGACTCGTTCATCTCGGCGGCTTCCTTCCAGGAAACCACCCGCGTGCTGACCGAAGCGGCCATCATGGGCAAACGCGACGAGTTGCGTGGCTTGAAAGAAAACGTCATCGTGGGCCGTCTGATTCCAGCCGGCACGGGCATGGCCTATCACAAAGCGCGCAAGGTCAAAGACGCCATGGACGACGCCGAGCGCCGTGCCATTGCCGAAGCCGAAGCGGCTGAGCTGGCGGAGGCCTCGGGAGAGGCCCACGCCGACGAAGGCGCTGGCGAGGAAGCGTAAAGCGATCCCACAACAAAGGCCCGCAAGGGCCTTTGTTGTTGATGGGGTGGGCGTGTCAAAGCAAGACGAAAGGTGACGGCATGGTGGATGCTTGGTGGTTCTGGCTGTTGGTCGCGGTGGGTGTGTTTTGGGCTGTTGGTGCCTATCAGCGCTTGGTCAAAATGCGCACATTGGTGACCAAACAATTTGGCGTGCTCGAAGAGTTGATGTTGCGCTACCAAGGTCTGGTGCAAGATGCCACCACAGCCGCTGTGACGTCGCCCTCTGGATGGCACACCGCTGTGGCCCCTGAATTGGGCGCCAGCCATTGGACGCGGTTGCAGGTAGCGGCCAATTTGTCGGCCATGGCCTTAGCGCGCATGCAAGAGCACCCTCTGGAGCCTTCATCGGCCATTGCCCTCGTGGCCACCAGCCGAGACTTACAAGATGCCTGGGGAGCGCTCACGCATCCGGACGTTTATTACGTCAGCGTGCCCGACGAGTTGACCCAACGTTGGGCGGAGCTGAGCATTTCCATCCAACCCGATGTGCAACGCTTCAACCAAGCCGTCGACACCTACAACCAAGCGATCGCCATGTTTCCTGCCAACTTGTTGGCGCGCGTTTTCAAATACAAACCCGGACGACGACTCGAATGACCACACCTTCTGTTGCACCTGTGGCCCTTTGGCAGCAGTTGCAAGCGGTTGCACATGCATTGGCGCAAGTGCGCCGCGGTGTGTCTGGCACCGCAGCTTTGGCGGCAGTGCCATCCGCGTTGCGCCCTGGCGTTCAAGCCTTGTTGTTTCAAGTGCTGCGACAGTTGGGTCGTGCCCAAGCACTGCGCGCCCAATTGGCGCCCCGTGCACCGGCACCTTTACCCGATGCCTTGCTGTGCAGCGCCTTGGCATTGGCGTGGGACGAAGCGCATGCGCCGTATGAGCCCCATACCTTGGTCAACCAAGCGGTAGAGGCCGCTAAAAAGACCCGTGCCTTGCAGGGCCAAGCAAATTTTCTCAATGCATGCCTGCGCCGCTTTTTGCGTGAACGTGATGCCTTGGTGCTGGCCACAGATCAAGCGCCGCAAGCCCAATGGAACCATCCGCTGTGGTGGATCAAGCTGCTGCAAAAAGACCATCCCGAACACTGGCAAAGCATTTTGCAAGCCAACAACCAAGCGGCACCGATGACCTTGCGTGTGAACACACAACGCACCACCCGCGACGCTTTGCAGTTGCGCTGGCAAGCAGCAGGCATGGCCTCTTCACCGGTGGGGCAGCAAGGCTTGGTTTTGGGGCAAGCGCTTGCAGTGCGCGAGATCCCGGGCTTTGAGGAGGGCCTGTGCTCGGTTCAAGACGCTGCCGCCCAATGTGCGGCTCAAGGCCTGCTATCGGGGCTCAGGCCGCCGACAGCCGCTGGTTGGCGTGTGTTGGACGCCTGCGCCGCGCCGGGTGGAAAGACCGCACATCTGTTGGAGCTGCTGGGGCCGCATGACCAAGTCGTGGCCTTGGACATTGATCCGCAGCGGTGTGAGCGTATCGATCAAAACCTGCAACGCCTCGGCCTCCAAGCCCAAGTGGTGGCCGCAGATGCCGCCCACCCTCAGCAGTGGTGGGACGGCCAGTTGTTTGATGCTGTGCTGTTAGACGCCCCATGTACGGCGTCCGGCATCGTTCGGCGACATCCGGACGTACGCTGGTTGCGGCGCGAAACCGATGTGGCGCAGTTGGCCGCCATTCAGAAAAACCTGCTCAACACACTTTGGCCTTTGGTGCGGCCCGGCGGCCGATTGTTGTACTGCACCTGCTCGGTCTTCAAAGCAGAAGGGGACGATCAGCTCAAAACGTTTGTTGGACACAACACTGACGCCCAATTGCTGCCCTGTCTGGGCCATTTAAGACCCCAAACTGTGCTCACCGGCGCTGCCCTCGCTGACAATCTATCGGGTGATCACGATGGCTTCTATTACGCACTGCTGGAAAAGAAATTGGCGCTTTGAGTCTTTGACGCTTTGCTGCGCGCGCATGCTGCGCCTCTTGGCTTGGGGGCTGCTGTGTCCCTGGAGCCTGTCCACGGCATGGGCTGCCACTCCCGTTGAATTGCAAAACCTGAAGATCGTGCGCTTTGAACAAGGCGTCTATGCCTCGGCGAACTTGGAGTTCGAGTTGCCGACCGTGCTGGAAGAGGCCATGTACAAGGGCGTTTCCTTGTATTTCGTGACGGAGATCGACATCTTTCGCGAACGTTGGTACTTTTACGACCAGCGTGTGAGCCACGCCGAGCGTCATGTGCGCGTCACCTACATGCCCCTGACGCGTCGTTGGCGCGTCAACGTCTCTCCCAAACCTTTCAGTGCAACTGGTTTGGGCATGAACATTGGGCAGACCCATGACACCTTGGAAGACGCCTTGGTGGCCGTGCGCCGCGTGGTGCAATGGCGTGTAGGGGCGGCCTCAGATGTGGAGGCGGATGCACGGCAGAGTTTGGAAATCAGCTTCAGGTTGGACCTCAACCAATTGCCCCGGCCCTTGCAGATGGGTGCTGCGAGTCAGAGTGAATGGAACCTCAAACTGGCTAAAACACAGCGTTTGGTGCTGGAGCCTGGCCCATGAAAATCCAAGCCCTCGACAGCGTGAAGTTGACCGGGCTTCAAGTGCGCTGGTTGATGGTGGTCAGCGCGGCGGTGGTGATTGGTTTGGGTCTGGTGTTGTTGTTTTTGTTGACACAGGCCACCGACAACCGAGAACTCTACGAGCGCAACTATCGGCAGTTGTTCATCTTGAATGTGGTGGTCGCCACCTTGTTGATGTTGGTGATTTTGTGGCTTTGTTTGCGCTTGATGCTGCGCCTGAAACAGGGCAAATTTGGCAGCCGTTTGTTGCTCAAGATTGCAGCCACGTTTGCCCTGGTGGGGTTGCTGCCCGGCTTGTTGATCTACAGCGTGTCTTACCAATTTGTGTCCCGCTCGATCGAGAGTTGGTTCGACGTCAAAGTGGAAGGTGCGCTCGACGCTGGCTTGAGCCTTGGGCGCGCAACCCTGGACAGTTTGGCCAGCGATTTGGGCCAGAAAACACGAGCCTCCGCATCGCAAATCATTGACTTGCCAGATGCTTCTGTGGGGCTGAGCTTAGAGCGGCTGCGCGATCAATTGGGTGCGGACGACGTGATTTTGTGGAACACCAGTGGACAAGCTTTGGCTGGCGCCGGAAATTCCCGTTTCAAAATCAACCCCGACCGGCCATCCTCTGTGGAGCTGCGACAAGCCAAATCCCAAGGATGGGTGACGTCTATCGATGGCTTGGAAGAGGCTCAGACCAAGGGCAATGCACAAGCCCGAATCAAAGCCTTGGCACTGGTGCCGGCCTCGGGTCTGGGGCTGTTGGTGGAGCCTCGCGTGCTGCAAGTGACCAAGGCCATTCCACCCACCCTGGTGAACAACGCCTTAGCGGTAGAACAGGCCTACCGTGAATACCAAGAGCGCGCCTTAGGGCGTGATGGTTTGCGCAGCATGTACATCGGTACTTTGACGCTGAGTTTGTTCTTGGCGGTCTTTGGTGCCGTGTTGTTGGCGGTGTTGCTGGGCAACCAACTGGCACGGCCTCTCTTGATGCTGGCGCAGGGCGTGCGTGATGTGGCGGCGGGTGATTTGAGTCCTAAACCGGCGCTTCAAGGTCGGGATGAGTTGGGGGGATTGACCCGTTCTTTTGCGCAGATGACTCAGCAACTGTCGGAGGCGCGCGCCGCGGTGGATCGCAGCATGGGGCAGGTCAGCCATGCCCGTGCCAATTTACAAACCATTTTGGACAACCTCACGGCCGGGGTCATCGTGCTCGATGGGTCTGGCGTCATTCAATCGTCGAACCCTGGCGCCACGCGCATCTTGCGGGTTCCGCTGGCAGCGTGGGAAGGACGGGCATTGGGAGAGATCGAGGGCATGGCTGAGTTTGCGCAGCATGTCCAGCAAGAATTCGACGGTTTTTTGGGCGAGCGCAGTCAGCACGGCTTGGACCATTGGCAGCAGTCGTTTGAACTGCACGCCACCATGATGAGCCCCGCGGTTGAAATGGTGGATGACACGCGTCAGCACATCACGTTGCTGGCAAGGGGCGCGGTCTTGCCAAACCATGCTCGGTTGTTGGTATTTGATGACATCTCTGAAATTGTCTCTGCGCAGCGCGCGCAAGCTTGGGGCGAAGTGGCGCGACGTTTGGCCCATGAGATCAAAAACCCACTGACCCCGATACAGCTCTCCGCAGAGCGCTTGGCCATGAAGCTCGACGGGAAACTGTCCGAGCCAGACCAAGTGATGTTGAACAAGTCAGTCAAAACCATCGTGGACCAAGTTGATGCCATGAAGCGGTTGGTCAACGAGTTCCGCGACTATGCCCGCTTGCCGGTGGCCGAGTTGCATCCCTTGGATTTGAATGCTTTGGTGCAGGACATCTTGCAGCTGTACGGCAATGAAAACGCGTTGGTGCCCGTGCGTGTGGAGCTCGACAGAGACTGCCCCGCCATTCAGGGCGATGCGCAACAACTCCGACAAGTCGTGCACAACCTGCTGCAAAACGCACAAGACGCCACAGAAGGGGCGGTCCCCGCGGAGGTGTTCATTGCCACCCAGTGGGTGCCTACATCAGGGCGGGTTCGCTTGGTGGTGCGCGACAACGGGCCTGGTTTCCCAAGCAAAATCCTCAAACGTGCTTTTGAACCCTATGTCTCAACCAAGAGCCGAGGCACGGGTTTGGGCTTGGCCGTGGTGAAAAAAATTGCCGATGAACATGGCGCACGCATTGATTTGAAGAACCGCGAACTCTCAGGTGTGGTGGTCGGTGCACAAGTGTCGTTATCATTCCCTGTTGGTGAGCAGCAACACTCCTTGCTCTAATTCAGCGAAACACGTTCTTTCATGGCAAATATTTTGGTGGTTGATGACGAGTTGGGCATTCGTGACCTCTTGTCAGAAATTCTCAACGACGAAGGTCACGCCGTTGAGGTGGCAGAAAATGCCGCAGCAGCACGCGCCGCCCGTCTGGCGGCTCGCCCCGACTTGGTTTTGCTGGATATTTGGATGCCCGACATGGATGGGGTGACCTTGCTCAAAGAGTGGGCCGCAGCAGGTTTGTTGACCATGCCTGTGATCATGATGAGCGGCCACGCCACCATCGACACGGCGGTGGAAGCCACCCGCATAGGTGCCCAGGCCTTTTTGGAAAAACCCATCACGCTGCAAAAGTTGCTCAAAGCGGTGGAGCAAGCCTTGGTGCGCAAAGCTGTGGCGCCCTCCTTGGTAAGAAACCCCTCGACGCTTGCTTCAGAAACAGTTTCAGCGTCTGTCGGTTCTGCGCAAGCGGTGGTGCTGCCGCCAACGCATCAAAGTTTTGAGTTGGACCTGCCCTTGCGTGATGCACGTGACGCTTTCGAGCGAACCTATTTCGAATTTCACCTGAGCCAAGAAAACGGCTCCATGACGCGGGTGGCCGAAAAGACCGGACTTGAGCGCACGCACCTCTACCGCAAGCTCAAACAACTTGGCGTGGACCTGTCCAAACCCAAGCGCGCTACCTGACCGATTTGGCCCGCGCAAGCTTTAGCGTGGGTGCGTGTCGACCGCTTCTGATCCAAAAGCCTGCCGGCGAGCAAAGCGCTTGATGCGAGTGTGTTGGGCCATCCAGCGCAGGGCAAATGCGCCAATCACCGCGCCATTGACGTCACCAATCACCATGTAGAAAACCTGCTGCCGATCGACCAGTTGCGAGGGATCGATCAGGCTCCACAGCACATGATGGCAAAGCGCATTCAGCACCGCGTACAGCAGGGCCAAGCGAAGCAGGTCAGACAATTTGCCCAACGACAAGCGACGCTGCAGCAACACCTGCAAGGCCACAATCGCCAACGCGGCACCGCCCGCAGAAACGGCCACATTGCTCAGGGCGATGCCCCAGCTTTCTGAAGTCCAGAGCATCAGCATGATGCCGCCCATGGTTGTGGCGATTGAACCCCACAACAAGCCCAGCACCAACACATTGGCTAAGCGCAAAAAACCAGGCAGATAAATGAGACTGATGTGATGGTTGATCTCAACTTGCTTGAGCAGCCAACCGTTGAGCAAATGCATCCCACAAAATAAACCACCCGCCAAGATGGACAGGGCCATCAGGTCAAAAGAGAAGTTCGACTCAGGTTGCTTGTTCATGCATTGCTATTCAAAATCACCCACATTATCCGTGAGGCGTGAGGAATGCCGTTTGCGTTGTGTTGACTCAGATTTATACTTTTGAAATGAACCAAATCGTACAAAAGAGCGCCGCCCAACCCACACGAACGAACGATCCGGCCCGCACCATGGCCGAAATTTTAGAAGTGGCCACCACCGAGTTTGCCGACAAGGGCTTGAGTGGCGCGCGCATTGATGAGATCGCTGCCGCCACCCGCACCAGCAAGCGCATGATCTATTACTACTTTGGCTCCAAAGAGGGCCTGTATGTGGCGGTCTTGGAAGAGGCCTACCGCAGCATGCGTCAAATTGAAAGTTCGCTGCATTTGAACGACCTCGACCCAGAGGAAGCGCTCAAGCGTTTGGTGGCGTTTACCTTTGACCACCATTCCGCCAACGAGTATTACGTCCGCTTGGTGATGAACGAGAACATCCAGCGTGGTCAATATTTGAGCCAAAGCAAGATCATTCAGCAATTGAATGTGCCGGCCATTGAGGCCATTCGCCATTTGTACGAGCGCGGTGTGACGGCCGGTGTGTTTCGGCAAGGTTTAGATCCGGTGGACATCCATGCATCGATCTCGGCCTTGACCTTCTTCAACGTGTCCAACAAGCACACCTTCGGGTTGATCTTCAAGCGCGGCAAAGCCTCGGCCGCCGCAGTGGCCTCAAGGCGGCAAAACATTGTGGAGATGGTGTTGAGGTTTGTTCAGAAGTAATAAATCCGAATCTAAGGGTTTTCACTGATCCACAGAAAACTATCCAGTTCGTACATTATGGCCAGGCTCATTCTGGAGGCATGTCACATGCTGACAAAGTTCATTTCTGTTTACTGTCGGTTCTTAGAGGTCTTGATCGCTGTGGCACTGGCCGTCATGGTTGTTTTGGTGTTTGGCAATGTGGTGTTGCGCTATGCCTTCAATTCAGGCTTGACCCTGTCTGAAGAACTGTCACGCTGGTTGTTTGTCTGGATGACATTTTTGGGCGCCGTGGTGGCCATGAAAGACGGCGCACATTTGGGCTCCGACACCTTGGTCTCCAAGTTATCCCTCAAGGGTCAAAAGGTGTTCTTGGTGATCGGGCACGCGTTGATGCTCTTCATTTGCTGGTTGTTGTTTGTGGGTTCCTTGAACCAAGCCCTCATCAACTGGGAGTCGACCAGTCCGGTGATGGAGTTGTCCATGGGGCTGTTTTATGGCTGTGGCATGGTGCTGGCGGCTTCAGGCGCATTGATCTTGCTGGACCGGTTGCTGCGATTGGCCATGGGCCAACTCGAAGACAGCGAGTTGATCGGGGTGAGGGAGTCTGAAGAAGAGCCCATCGACGTGCCTGCACCCTTGAAATAAAAAGAAAGACTCCCATGACGATTGCTGTATTTCTGGGCTCCTTGCTGGCTGCCATGGCACTGGGTGTGCCGATTGCTTTTTCACTGCTCTTGTGTGGCGCTGCGCTCATGATTCACATGGACATGTTTGATGCGCAAATCTTGGCGCAAAACGTGATTGAAGGCGCCAACAGTTTTCCGCTGTTGGCGGTGCCATTTTTCATGTTGGCCGGAGAGGTGATGAACACCGGCGGTTTGTCGCGTCGCATCGTGGACTTTGCCATGGCACTGGTGGGGCACATTCGGGGCGGCTTGGGCTATGTGACCATCGTCGCAGCATGCTTGCTGTCAGCACTGTCGGGCTCAGCAGTGGCGGATGCTGCGGCACTCACCGCCTTGCTGTTGCCCATGATGGTCAAGGCCGGGCACGACAAAGCACGCAGCGGCGGTTTGATTGCGGCCTGCGGGGTGATTGGCCCCATCATTCCCCCCTCGATTGGGTTTGTGATTTTTGGCGTAGCAGCCAACGTGTCCATCAGCAAGTTGTTCTTGGCCGGTATTTTTCCGGGCATCATTTTGGCGGCTGGTTTGTGGGCCACCTGGTGGTGGTTGACGCGACGTGAGGTGTTGACACCGCCCCCCCGCAAATCCACTGCAGAAGTCTTAGCCGCTTTGCGCAGTGCGGGTTGGGCATTGATGTTGCCGCTGATCATTCTGGTGGGTTTGCGCATGGGCGTGTTCACACCGACTGAGGCTGCCGTGGTGGCTGCGGTTTACGCCTTGTTTGTGGCCGGTGTGATCTACCGTGAATTGACCTGGACGCAACTGTTCCAGGTGTTTCAAACGGCGGCCAAAACCACGGCGGTGATCATGTTTTTGGTTGCCGCTGCGATGGTGTCGGCATGGTTGATCACGGTAGCCAACTTGCCGTCGCAAGTGGTCTCGTTGCTGGAGCCCTTGTTGAGCAGCCCCACCCTGCTGCTGATGGCCATCATGGTGCTGTGCATGATCGTGGGCACTGCCATGGACATGACGCCTACCATTTTGATTTTGACGCCCGTGCTGATGCCCATCGTCAAAGCCGCTGGCATTGACCCGGTGTACTTTGGCGTGTTGTTCATCATCAACAATTCGATTGGGTTGGTGACGCCGCCCGTCGGAACCGTGTTGAACGTGGTCGCTGGCGTGGGGCGCATGCGCATGGATGAGGTCACACGCGGTGTGCTGCCCTTCATGGCGGTTCAATTCATCGTCATGTTCTTGATGGTGCTGTTTCCTTCCTTGGTGATGGTGCCAGCACGCTGGTTCTATTGAAACTTCGATGCAGCGCCTGCAACAGTACGCCAGGCGATGCAACACTTGTTGGGTGCGTACGCAACTTAAATTTGGAGACTTTTCTATGAAACGCTTTTTCATCAAATCTGTGCTGGCCTCTTTGGCCATGGCTGCCGTCGGCTTTGCGTCCGCACAAGACATCAAAGAACGCACCTTGAAATTCGGCTTGAACGGTCCCGAGGGTCACCCTGCGGTCGCTGGCATGAAAGCCTTTGCAGAGTCGGTGGCGGCCAAATCCGGCGGCAAGATCAAGGTGCAACTGTTCTTGAACGGTGCCTTGGGCAGCGACCAGGCGGTGGTGTCTTCCATCAAAGGTGGCACCATTGAAATGGCGGTCATGAACTCGGGCATCTTGGCCAGCGAAGTCAAAGCGTTGGAAGTGTTTGACTTCCCGTTCATGTTCTCGAACGAAAAAGAAGCCGATGCCATCGCAGACGGCCCGATTGGCCAAAAGATGCATGCCATGTTGCAAGACAAGGGCATTGTGGGCCTGTCGTATTGGGAGCTGGGTTTTCGCAGCATCACGAACAGCAAACGCCCATTGAACAAAGTGGAAGACATCGAAGGGCTCAAGCTGCGCGTGATTCCAAATGCCATCAACGTGGATTGGGTCAAAGCATTGGGCGCGAACCCCACGCCACTGCCATTTCCTGAGGTGTATGCCGCCATGGAGCAAAAAGCCATTGATGGACAAGAAAACCCAGTCTCTGTGATTGCCGCCAACAAGTTTTGGGAAGTGCAGAAATATGTCACGCTGACCAACCACCAGTACAACCCACAGTCCGTGCTTTTCAGCAAAAAAGTGTGGGATAGCCTGAGCGCCACAGAAAAGAAAATCATCGATGATTCAGCAGATGCTGCAGCCAAAAATCAGCGCGCACAATCGCGCGCTGCCTTGGCTGCCAACTTAGAGCTGCTCAAGAAAAACGGCATGATCGTGTCTCAGTTTTCTGCGGCAGAAGTGAGCAAGCTGCGTGACAAGATGAAGCCTGTGATCGACAAGCACAGTGCGGCGGTGGGCCCCATCGTGGCCGAAGTACAGGCCGAGTTGGCCAAACTGCGCAAGTGATTCGTCAGGCGATACGGCAGCGGGCTCAGCAAGGCCTGCTGTTTTTTTAATTTCAACCAGAGACAGTCATGAAAATTTTGATGCTCAACGGAATCAACCTCAACATGTTCGGCAAACGTGATCCTGCCCAATACGGCACCATCACCTTGGACGAAATCAACGCCAGCATGAAACAACTGGGCAGTGAGTTGGGCGTTGAGGTGGAGTGCTTCCAGACCAACAGCGAAGGCGAGATGTGCGAGCGCATTCACCAAGGCTTTCGCGACCATGTAGACGCCGTGTTGATCAATGCAGGCGCATGGACCCATTACAGCTACGGCATTCGCGACGCGCTGGCCATTCTGACCTGTCCGATTGTTGAAGTGCACATGTCAAACATCCATGCCCGCGAAGAGTTTCGCCATCACTCGGTGTTTGGCGCCATCGTCAAAGGCCAGATCTGTGGTTTTGGCGAAGACAGCTACCTGTTGGCCTTGCGTGCAGGCGTGAATGCTGCCAAAAACGCTCAGAAAAAATAAGCTCCATGACGATCAACGGCAACACAGAAATCATTGCGCACATAGGCTACCCAACACACAGTTTCAAGTCGCCCATGATTTACAACCCGTACTTTGAACAAGCGGGTGTCAATGCGGTGGTGGTGCCCATGGGTTGTCAAGCACCGGACTACCCCACTTTTTTAAAGTCGGTCTTTGCCTTGACCAATATCCGTGGTGCCCTGATCACCATGCCGCACAAGGTGACGACGGTGGGCTTGTTGGATGAGGTCACGGCCACGGTCAAAGTGGCCGGTGCCTGCAACGCGGTGAAGCGCATGGCAGACGGCCGTTTGGTGGGCGATATGTTTGATGGCGCTGGCTTTGTACGCGGCGTGCAGCGCAAGGGCCTGAACTTGCAGGGCGCGCGTGTCTTGGTGGTGGGCAGTGGTGGCGTAGGGTGTGCGATTGCCGCCTCATTGGCAGGCGCCGGCATCGCTGCCATCTGTTTGTTCGATGTGAACACTGCATCTGCTGAGGCTTTGGGGCAGCGGTTGAAGCAAAACTATCCTGGCATTGATGTCAACACAGGGTCAAACGATCCAGCAGGTTTTGATTTGGTGGTCAACGCCACTCCCATGGGCATGAACGAAGGTGACCCACTGCCAATGGATGTGTCGCGCTTGTCCCCCCAGACCTTTGTGGGTGAGGTGGTCATGCGTTCGGACATCACCGCGTTCTTGGCAGCGGCACAAGCCAGGGGTTGCCGCGTGCAAGTGGGGTCGGACATGTTGTTTGAACAAATCCCGGCCTACTTGGAGTATTTTGGTTTTCCGACCACCACCGCAGACAACTTGCGGGCCGTGGCCAAGCTCTGAGGCGCGAACTGCGCTTTGACGGTGCTACAATTTAGCTCTCGGCCCGGTAGCTCAGTCGGTAGAGCAGCGGATTGAAAATCCGCGTGTCGGCAGTTCGATTCTGCCCCAGGCCACCATTAACAACCGTCGTATTACTCTGTGATACGGCGGTTTTTCTTTGCCTCAATCGGGTCGTCTTCAATTCAGCCTTTCAGAACTCACACACATCCAGCCCGACACCGTCTATTGACGAGTCGGTGAAGTCATCGTGTACAAGCGCAGCTGAACCTTGCTCTATCAATGCAGATACAAATTCACAAATGGCTCTTGGAAACCAAGTGTTTTGATGCCCTGATTGTTGAGTTGCATCCAAATCTGATCCTGGCGTTTTGACTCGAACAGTGACACACCTGACTTTTCAGTGATTGCTTTACAAGTGGCTTGTGTATAGTGAGTTGCAATGCCTAACTTCATCTGAAATCGAATGCACTTACAACCGAACAGGCATACTTCTTTTGAGGCCTTGCGACTTCCTCAATACCGACATTTGGTCATAGGTTTTTTATTGACCATGATGGCTGACAACGTGGAACATGTGATCAGTTATTGGGTCATGTTTGAGAAATTTAACTCGCCAGTGCTCGGCGGTTTTGCCGTTTTATCCCATTGGATTCCGTTTCTTGTTTTTTCACTCCCTGCAGGCGCTTTGGCTGATCGGTACGACCCAAGGCGATTGATTCAAGTGGGCTTGATCATGTTCATGGGGTGCTCTGCGGCGTGGGCTTACCTTTTGATGACGGACACCCTGACAGTCGGGTTGGCGATGTTCTTATTGGTGATACATGGCTTGTCCGGCGTGTTTTGGAGTACCGCCACACAAATCATCTTGTATGACCTGGTGGGCCAAGAGGTTCTTCCCAGTGCAGTGAGAACTCTGGCGACTGCGCGTTATGTGGGCTTGATTGTTGGGCCAGGCGTGGGCGGAGGATTGATGATTGTGTTGGGGCCTGAGTATGGTTTGCTCGCCAACTGTTTGCTTTATGTTCCCCACTTCATTTGGTTGATTCACGCGCCGTGCGGACCTCAATTCAGGCCAGCCAATGAAATACCTCCTGCTCGACCTTTTCGGGGAATTGAAGATCTCTTGTTGACGCTCAAAGAGATCGTCAACAACCGGCAGGTATGGATGATGACGCTGCTGGCTGGAGGTGCTTCATTCTTTGTCGCAAACAGTTACCAAGCGCAAATGCCAGCCTATGCAAATGACATGGGACTGGGCGATCCAGGGATGACTTACAGCATGCTCCTTGCGGCAGATGCCATGGGGGCACTGTGTGCAGGTTTGTTGTGGGAGTTTTTAGGCAGCAAGAGCAAGCCGACCACCAGCAAAGCTATGTTTTTTGCGTTGGTATGGGCGGTTTCGTTGGCGGCATTTGCACTCTCCAACAATTACATTCTTTCTCTGGTTGTGCTTTTTGTGGCGGGATTTGCAGAGCTGACCTCCAATTCGGCTGCGCAGACCATCGTGCAATTGCAAGCGCCCATCGCCTTTCGCGGCAGGATCATTGGCCTATTCAATATGTCAGCCTTGGGTCTGCGATTTGGTTCAGGACTTTGTGTTGGCGTGCTGGGTGGTGTGATTGGGAATCACGAATCACTTTTTGTAGCATGCGCAGTTTTTGTGATTTTTCTTGGGTGGTTGAATTTCAAACTCAAGCTCAAAAGCCACGGTTGAGCCTGGTTCCTCACACAATTGAGGAGCCGTGCTGCATCAGTTTTTCTGCCGATTCGAGGATGTCGACGAACAAGATCGGGAGCCGATCACAAAGCGAAAACATCGTCTCTTCGTGATCTAAAGCACCCTTTTTATTGGCCTTGCGATAGAGATGCCGCCCTAAAAAATCAACCGGTTCCGTTTATGGATCGGTGTTTGCTCCGAAGCTCTTTTGATATTCAAAGGGACGGTTCCAGCAAAAAATCCATCACTGCGTGACCAGTGAGTGCATCACACGTTCAGTTTGAAAAGATCCACCGCGTTGGTGCGACCGATCTTGAGCCGGTCTGCTTCGCTGATGCTGGTGGCATCAAACCATTCGCAGGCGTGGTCCACATTTTCAAAAGGCCAGTCGGTTGAAAACAAAATGCGGTCTGCGCCAATTTCCAGCATGGCGTCGATCAAGGTCTGGGTGCGGAAGTTGCCAGAGGTGGTGAGCCAAAAGTTTTGTTGGAAGTAGTCGGCCAGTGGCTTCTTGGCGGGGTAACTCTTGGGCGCTTTGACCCAGCCGTTGCGGTGGTCCACGCGCCACATGTTGTAGGGCAGGCCTTCGCCGAGGTGGCCGAGCACAATTTTCAGGCCGGGATGGCGATCAAACAGGCCGCTGGCCATCAAGCGCAAGGCGTGAACTGCCGTCTCTTGTGCAAAGGCCCAGGTGGGGCCCATCAGCCAAGGGTGACCGTCATAGATTTGGGCCCAAGATGAGATGGGGTTGCGCGGGTGCAGGTAAAACGGGGCATCCAGTTGTTCCGCTTTGGCCCAGAAGCCCTCGTATTGCGGAGCGTCGTAATAGACCACGTTCTCGGGTGTGTCGGTTTGGGAGAAGCCATTGACCAAAGCGCCACGAAAACCAAAGTCTTTCATGCAACGCTCCAGCTCTTGGGTGGCCGCGTCTGGGTCTTGCATGGGCAAGGCGGCAAAGCCTTGGAAGCGGTTGGGACGAAGGGCCACTTGCTCGGCCAGAAAATCGTTGGCGCGTTTGGCCATTTCAATGGCTTTGGCGCGGTTGGGGATGGCTTGGATGGCGGGCGCGTTCAGCGACAAGATCATCATCTCCATGCCGTTGTCGTCCATCTCGCGCAGCCGACGTTCTTGGATGTCGACCAAGCGAGCGCTGAGTTCGGTCCAGCTTTCGTCGGCCAAGAATCCCGCGGAGTCTTGCAGGGTTTCGGGGATCGCGAAGTGTTCTTCTAAGCCAATTTTTCCTTGCACGAGATATCTCCTTGTGGGTTTGAGTGAGGCCTGAATGTATCGAGGCGCGGTACGGATGGCAAACAAATTTCAGTGATGGCCCCCATCATTGGGGTGCATGGGCAGGCAGGCAGGTCAGTTGCGCGCGTTGGCGGCCGCTGTTTCTGCCGATGCGTCTGAGGCGCGTTTGGCAAATTCAGCGCGCAAGGCCTTGAGCTTTTCGCGTGGGTCTTCTTTGACGGTGGTTTTGTCCAAACCCATTTCTGCGATGAAGCGGCTGGGTTGGGCCGCAATCATGTCGCGGCCTTTTTTGCGGCGACGTGTCCAGCTCACCGCCAAGGTGCGTTGCGCCCGCGTGATGCCCACGTACATGAGTCGTCGCTCTTCTTGCAATCGCAGCGCGATGTTTTCGTTGGTGTGTTCGGTGCCGGGTTCGTCGTCCAGTCGAAACGGCAACATGCCTTCGGTCACGCCGACCAGCATGACATGGGGCCACTCCAAACCTTTGGCCGCGTGCAGGGTGGAGAGCGTGACGACGTTTTGGTCTTTTTCACGTTCCGTCAGGGTGGACAGCAGTGCGATGGTTTGGGCCACTTCCAACAGGTTTTTGGTCTCGCCGCTGGTGGTGACGCCAGCGGTGTCGTCGATCTCGCCGCCACAGCGCAGCGCCATCCAGTCGCAAAACTCCATGACGTTGGTCCAGCGCGAGGCGGCGACTTGTTCGCTGTCCTCCGAGTCGTAGAGGTGTTTTTCGTAGTCGATGTCTTTGAGCCAATCGGTCAGAAAGGTGCGTGCGGCTTCTGCGCCCTGGGTGTGGCGCGCGCGAAATTCCAGGTCGTTCACATAGCGGCCAAACTCGTGCAGGCTACCCAACGCGCGCGCGTTGAGCACCGAAGACAAGCTGCTGCTGAACAAGGCTTCAAACAGGCTCAGCTTGTACTGGCTGGCAAACACGCCCAGGCTTTGCAGGGTTTGGTGTCCAATGCCGCGCTTGGGGGTGGTGACGCTGCGCAAGAAAGCCGGGTCATCGTCGTTGTTGACCCACAGCCGCAGCCAAGAACACAAGTCTCGAATTTCGGCACGGTCAAAAAAGCTTTGTCCACCCGATACCTTGTACGGAATTTGCGCTTTGCGCAGGGCTTTTTCAAAGATACGTGCTTGGTGGTTGGCGCGGTAGAGCACCGCAAAGTCTTTGAGTTCTCGGTGTTGCGCGCCTTCGCCCGCCACTTCGTGTCCGGCGCGCAGCGATTGAATGCGCGCCACCACGCGCTCGGCTTCGTGTTCTTCGTTGTCGGCGTCAACCACGCGAACCGGTTCACCTTCGCCCAGCTCAGAGAACAAGGTTTTGGGAAACAGCTTGGGGTTGGGTTCGATGACGTTGTTGGCAGCACGCAAGATGGCGCTGGTGGAGCGGTAGTTTTGCTCCAGCTTGATGACTTTGAGGGCAGGAAAGTCTTGCGGCAAGCGCTTGAGGTTGTCGAGTGTGGCGCCGCGCCAGCCGTAAATGGACTGATCGTCATCCCCCACCGCCGTGAAGCGGGCGTTGTTGCCCACCAGGCACTTGAGCACTTCGTATTGGGTGGCGTTGGTGTCTTGGTATTCGTCGACCAGCACGTGGCCAAGTTGAGCTTGCCATTTGAGGCGAACCTCTTCGTGGTCTTGCAGCAGTTTGAGTGGCAAGCCAATCAAGTCGTCAAAGTCCACGCTTTGGTAGGCGGTGAGACGTTCTTCGTAGCGCGCCATGATTTTGGCAATGGTGCGTTCGTTGTCATCTTTGGCGATTGCTTCGGCTTGCGCAGCATTGAGGCCCATGTTTTTCCACAAGCTGATGGTCCACTGCCATTGACGTGCAGTGGCTGCATCGGTGGTGCCGCCTGCATCTTTCAAGATACCCGTGACATCGGCGCTGTCCATGATGCTGAACTGCGGCTTGAGTCCCATGACACCACCGTCTTGTCGCAACATGCGCACGCCTAGCGCGTGGAAGGTGCAAATGACCACGTCTTTGGCCGCTTTGCCAATCAGGCCTTTGGCGCGTTCACGCATTTCGGCGGCTGCTTTGTTGGTGAAGGTGATGGCGGCGATGCGCTTGGGTTCAAGTCCCGCCTGGATCAGGCGGCCAATCTTGTGGGTGATCACGCGTGTTTTGCCGGAGCCCGCCCCCGCCAGAACCAGACAAGGGCCGTGCAAGAAATTCACAGCTTCTTGTTGTGCGAGATTGAGACCAGCAGACATGCGTGTGTGTGAGAAGGCAAAGCGGGCAATGATACCGGGGCACTTCGCGGGCAAAATACCCGTGTGCTCCACGTTTTATCCGTTACCTTTCCTTTTTTCGCGCTGGTGTTGGCCGGTTACGTGGCCATTGCGCGGCGCATGTTGCCCTTAGAGGCGATCGCTGGCCTCAATGGTTTTGTGCTTTATTTCGCATTGCCTTGCATGTTGTTTCGGTTTGGCTCTGGCTCGCCGATTGCGCAACTGCTCGACCCCACCTTGTTTTTGTCTTATTTGCTGTGCGCCTTGCTGATGGTCGGTTTTTCGGTGGCGGTGAGTTTGAATTCACGCATTCGGTGGAGCGATGCAGCATTTGGTGCGTTGGTGGCTGCTTTTCCCAACACAGGTTTCATGGGCGTGCCTTTGTTGGTGGCCTTGCTGGGTGCAGGAGCAGCAGGGCCCGCCATTGTGACCATCGTGGTGGACTTGGTGTTCACCACTTCTTTGTGCGTGGCTTTGTCTCGTCTGGATGGCGCTGACGAGCATGGTGCAGCAAGGGCCGCCCAAAATGCCCTCAAGGCGGTGTTGGCCAACCCCATGCCTTGGGCCATCAGTTTGGGCGTGTTGGCCTCGGCCATGTCCTACGAGCTGGTAGGACCCTTGGCCAAGACGGTGGGACTTTTGGCAGACTCGGCTTCTCCGGTGGCCTTGTTCACCATTGGTGCCGTGTTGGCGCGCTCTCAGCAGTTGTCCCGAGCCACGGATCACCCGCCCATCTTGCTGCGAGACTATGTGTGGATCGCCGGCTTCAAGTTGTTGTTGCATCCGTTGCTGGTGCTGTTGGTGTTGTCTTCGGTGATGGCCTTGGGTTTTGACATGGACCGCTTCACCTTGGTGGTGGTGGTGTTGGTGGCGGCTCTGCCCAGTGCCAGCAATGTGGCGTTGTTGACGGAGCGGTTTGGTGCTGACACCGGACGTGTGGCGCGCATCATCTTGGTCACCACCGTGGTGGCATTCTTTACTTTTTCGGGTGCCGTGGCCTTGCTCCACGCTTGAGTGATCTGAGCCCAGTGGGGACAAGGCTGGGCTTGCTGAGGGACTTGGCCCTGTCCTTCAAATGGCCAGGGGGTCGACATCAATGGCCCAGCGGATGACCTGCTTGTGCTGGCTGCGCAAGGTGTGCAATTGGGCTTGCCAATGGTTGAGGAACGCTTGCAACGCTTTGCGGGAGGTGCATTCCAGCAGCATTTGTGCACGCTCCACGTTGGCCACCCGCTGAATGGCCATGGGAACTGCGGGGTAGATGTCGACCCGTGCTTGGTCTGCCTCGGCTGCACCTGCGTCACGCGCCGCCGACAAAAAGTCTTGTGCTGCTTGCTGGCTTCTTGCCTCGGCCCGCACCAAGGCTTGAAAGCTAAAGGGCGGCAAATTGGCTTCTTGCCGTTCTTTGAGTTGTTGGTGTGCAAACGCCGGGTAGTCGTGTTGCTTGAGGGCCTCAAACAGCGGATGCTGCGGGTGAAAGGATTGCACCCACATTTCGCATGCTTGGGTCAGGCTGATGCTGGCGTCGCGACCGGCGCGCCCCGCGGCTTGCATCAGCAGACTGAACAAACGCTCTGGGGCACGAAAGTCACTCGAGAACAAAGCGCCGTCCGGGTTGAGTGCCGCGACCAAGGTGACGTGTCGAAAGTCATGTCCTTTGGCAATCATTTGCGTGCCGACCAAGATGTCGACCGCACCCGCGTGCACCTCGGCCAGCTGCCGCTCTAGCTCGCCTTTGAGGCGTGTGCTGTCGGCGTCGATGCGGGCAATGCGCAGGGGCGCGCCATCGGGGCGGCGCACATCGGCCAGCAATTCGCCCAAGTGTTCTTCCAGTTGCTCGGTGCCACGCCCCAAGGGGCTGATGTCTTGGTTACCGCAGCTCGGACAGGCCCGTGGCACACCTTGGGTGAAGCCACAGTGGTGGCAGCGCAAGGTGCGGTCGAGCTTATGAAATACGCGGTAGGCGCTGCAATGTGGGCATTCGCTTTTCCAGCCGCAGTCGGTGCAGTGCAGCACGGGTGCGTAGCCACGACGGTTGAGCAAAACCAAGATTTGCTCACCTCGGGTGACGCGCTCGCGCATGGCGTCGAGCAGATGGTTGGAAAACACCGTTTTGTAGGGTTGTCGGTTCATGTCCACACGGCGCACCAAGGGCAGAACGCCCTGGCCAACTCGGGAGGGCATGTGCAAGCGCATGTAGCGGCCGGCTGGCTCTGAATCGGTGCTGGGGCGGCTGTGGTGCCAGCTTTCGAGTGAGGGGGTGGCCGAACCCAAAATCACTTTGACGTGTTCCAGCTGCCCGCGATAAACCGCCAAGTCGCGGGCAGAGTAGCGCGCGCCCTCTTGTTGTTTGTAGCTGGGATCATGCTCTTCGTCGACCACGATCAATTGCAAGCCAGGCAGGGAGGCAAACACCGCCATTCGCGTGCCCAGCACGATGCGCGCTTGGCCGCTGTGCGCGGCCAGCCAGTGGTTCAGGCGTTGGGCTGGCGTGAGGCCACTGTGCATGGTGACCAAACAAGCCTCGCCCCACAATGGCGCAAAGCGTTCACGAAAGCGTGCTTCGAGTTGGGGTGTCAGGTTGATTTCTGGGACCATCACCAAGACTTGTGCGGCGGGGTCTCGTGTCAACACTTCGTGGGCTGCGCGAAGGTAGACCTCTGTTTTCCCACTCCCCGTGCTGCCAAACAGCAAGAAGGGGCCTGTGTGGGTTGCAATGTGATCCAAAACCTGCGCCTGCTCAGGGGTAGCGTGCGGCACAGTGGGCACCGCACGTGGTGCAGACGCGTTGGCTTTGAGTTTTCGCTTGAGGCGCCTTGCCCATTGTTCTGCGCTGAGTTCACGCAGTTGGTTGGGCAAGGCCGCCAAGGCCACTTCGCCCACGCTGCGTTGGTAATAGTGCGCCGTGAAAGTGACCAGTTGGCGCCAGTTGGGGCTCAAGGGCGTCATGCCCTCCAGGCAATGGCTGATGGGGCGCAGGGCGATGTCTTCTGACAACTCGGTGGAATCGCTGTCCCAGACGACGCCCAACAGCTCCCGCGACCCCAGAGGCACGCGTACCAGGGTGCCAGGAGGCAGCGAGGTCGGACTGTCGTAGGTCAGTGCTGTACCCAATCCGCTGTGGGCGGGGGTGTGAACCATGACAGGGGTTGGGTGCGACATGTCAAGCGGCCAGTTGGGTGCGTTTATTCATGAAAACTTTGAAAAAGCCGCTTAAGTTGTTGATTCTCATGGCTTTCATGGCTAACCCAAGGTTTGTGTGGATAACTTTGTTGATATCTCTGCTTGACCATGGCCAAAGGCCCGAAAAATAAGGCTTTGGTCAAACTGCCCGAAAAAAAAGCAATCCTGTAAACCTATATGAATCAACGAGTTACAGAAATCGATGTTGTTTCTTTTGGCCACATCAGAAAACTTCAACTTGGTGCGATGTACTCATCATTTTGTGCATAAGTCGAAGTTTCAAGAGGTTTTTTTTAACCGTTTCTGGATGATGTCGACTTTTTTGGGTTATGCATTTCGGAGTTTGCGAGAGTGCTGGTGCACGGTCTCTACCAGCACTGCCACGTTGTCCGGCGGTGTGTATTGGCTGATGCCGTGACCAAGGTTGAAAATGTGCGTAGGGCCTGTGGCGTTGGCATCGGTGTGGGGCCGGCCAAAGGCATCCAGGACGCGGCGTGCTTCGGCTGCAATGGCGTCAGCAGGGGCAAATAACGCGTTCGGGTCGAGGTTGCCTTGCAGCGCTTTGCCAGGACCGCCCACCGTGCCGCCGACTTGTGCCCGGGCGGTGCTGAGATTGACGGTCCAGTCCACGCCAAGGACTTCGCAGTCGAGCGCGGCCATGTCGGGCAGCCACAATCCGCCGCCTTTGGTGAACACCAAGCGGGGAATGATGGCACCGTCGTGTGAACGTTTGAGTTGCGACAGCACGCGCTTGGTGTAGGCCAAGCTGAATTGCTGGAACATGCCATCGGCCAGTACGCCGCCCCAACTGTCAAAAATCATCACGGCTTGCGCACCCGCCTCGATTTGGGTATTGAGGTACAAGGCCACGGCATCGGCGTTGATGGCCAAGATGCGGTGCATCAAATCTGGGCGGCTGTACATCAGGCTTTTGACTTGGCGGTAGTCGTCTGAGCCGCTGCCTTCGACCATGTAGCAAGCCAAGGTCCAGGGGCTGCCTGAAAAACCAATCAAGGGCACCCGGCCGTTCAAGGCTTTTCGAATGGAGGTGACGGCGTCAAAGACATAGCGCAGCTTGTCCATGTCTGGGACAGCCAATTCAGCGACAGCGGCTTCGTCGCGGACATGCTTGGCGAATTTGGGGCCTTCGCCTTGGGCAAAGCTCAGTCCTAAGCCCATGGCGTCGGGCACGGTCAAGATGTCGCTGAACAGGATGGCGGCGTCCAGTGGGTAGCGTTCCAGTGGCTGCAAGGTGACTTCGGTGGCGAAGTCGGTGTTGGTGGCCAAGCCCATGAAGCTGCCTGCCTTGGCGCGGGTGGCGCAGTATTCGGGCAAGTAGCGACCCGCTTGACGCATCAGCCAAATAGGGGTGTGGTCGGTCGCTTGACGCAAGCAAGCGCGCAAAAAGGAGTCGTTTTGGAGTGGTGCAAACATGGCCCCATTGTCGCCCAGCCGGGGGTCCCAGCCCTGTGTGGCGATGGCAGGTGGCGGACTGGTTGAGACGGCTCAGGGGAGGTGACGACCCCAGCGCGCGTGCTCAACCATCAGGCAGCGGTTTTGAACCACCCACAGACCGGCTTGTCTTGCAAGCGTTGCGGCATCGGCGTGGGAGATGCCGATTTGCAGCCACAGGGTTTTGGCGCCAATGGCGATGGCTTCGTCGGCGATGGGCGGGATGTCTTGGGCGTTGCGAAAGCAGTTGACCATGTCGATCTGCGCATGTTGTGCAGCTTCGCTCAGGCTGGCATAGGCGCGTTCTCCCAGCACTTCTTTGGCCAGCGGGTTGACTGGGATGATGCGGTAGCCATGCGATTGCATGTACTGAGACACCCGGTAACTGTCCCGGTGTGGCTTAGGCGACAGCCCCACCACGGCGATGGTGCGGCACTGGCGCAGGCATGGATGGATGTCGAGTTGTTCAGGGCTCATGGGTGTTGGTGCCAGTCTTGCGCCTGGGGCTATGGCAGTGTGGCAAGCGCCTCGTGAATTTGGCTGGCGCTGAGCAACTCAGACAAGACAAGGGGTGCCCGTCCCGGAGCATAGAGAACATAAACGGGTACGCCGCTTCGACCCAAGGCACTCAGCGCTGCGGTGATGGCTGGGTCACGCCGCGTCCAGTCGGCACGCAGCAAGTTCACCTGATGGGCTTGGAAGTCGGCCAAGACACTGCGGTTGCCGAGCGTGGTTTTTTTATTGATTTGACAGGTCACGCACCAAGCTGCGGTGAAGTCCACAAACACGGGCTGGTTCTGCGCCAGGGACTGACGCACCTTGGCTTCGGACCAATCTTGCCACGCGCTTGTAGGTGCGTTCGCCGCGTGGGTCGTTGGGGCGGAGTCTGGGGTGGTTGCCGATTGGAGCGATTGCACCCAAGTTGTCCCCAACCCAGCCAAGTACAAGGCAAACAGCACTTGCAAAACGCGTCCTCCTCGGGTGCGAAACCGGGCGCTCCACACCAGCGCCGACAGACCGAGCAGCCAAGCCAGCAGCAAGGTGCTGACATCGAGGTTGCTTTGCTGGCCCAGCACCCACAGCAGCCACACCACGGTGGCGAGCATGGGAAACGCCAACAGCTGGCGCAGCATGAGCATCCACGGACCGGGATGGGGCAGGCGGCGCGCCACAGCAGGCCACCAGCTCGCGAGTAAGTAGGGCAGGGCCAAGCCAAGCCCCATGCTGGCAAAGATCGCCAGGGCTTGAGGGGTGGGCAAGGTCATGGCCAAACCGAGGGATGCACCCATGAAGGGCGCAGTACAGGGGGATGCGATGGCAACGGCGAGCACGCCTGAGAGCAAGGCGTCGCTTGCCGGGTGACTGGCTTGGAACGAAAGCCAGGATGAGGGGAGCACTTGCCCAAGTTCAAGCAGGCCCCACAAGTTGAGCGCAATCAGGGTGAACAGCAGGGCCAAGGCGCTGACCACCCAAGGCGACTGCAATTGAAAGCCCCAACCGAGTTGTTCACCCGCGGCGCGTAGCGCCAACACACCCGAGCCCAGCAGCAAAAAGCTGAGCACGACCCCTGCGGTGTAGGCCAGTCCAGCGATCCGATGGGCTCGTTGCTGGCGGCTGTGTTGGGCAAAACTCAGCACTTTGATGGCCAGGATGGGCAGCACACAGGGCATGAGGTTGAGGGTCAGTCCGCCGACAAAGGCGCCTGCCAAAGCCCAGACAAAGCCCCACAGCCCTGCCTCATGAGGCTGTTCTGGTGAGGCTGCCGGAGCGCTGCTTGTCACGGGCCCATCTGGCAGGGCGGGCCAGTCTTGCTGGAGAGGAATAGCGAGCGAAAAGCCTTGCTGGGAGGGGCCTTGACCGTCGACCAACAACAAGGGCAGCGTGGGGGGGGCGGTTTGGCGCAAACTGCTCAGCGGCAGCCGGGCGCTCCATACCGCGCCTTGCCATGACTGACTTGCGAAGGGGTGTTGATCAGCCGCTGACTCCAGAATGTCGGCCGTTTCAGGAAACACAGCCAAACGATGGCCTTGGAGCGCCGCTGGCAAATCACTGATTTGCAGCGTGATGAACTGTGTCTGGTTTTGAATGTCAAAGTTGGCTTGCGTCTTGTCAGGGTTCACTGGGCGTGGTTGCTGGGCGAGGACGGCTTCAAACGCACGGGACATTGGCGCATGGCTGGTTTGCGCGGGCAGGCTCAGCCGAAAGTCACCTTCTTGGGGGATGCACTCGAGCCGACAGACCAACCAGTTGGCGTGCAAACCAATCTCCAGCGTGGTGCTTGCTTTGAAGTTTGGTGAGAGAGTCAAAGGCACTGCGAGCAAGACCTCGCGGTCATAGCCGTAGTTGGTGAGGCTGCCAGCTCGCAATTTGTGGGGCAGTGGCCAAGCGATGGCGCCGGCTTGAACCCCCGCAGGAAGGTGCCAGTTGAGCTGCGTGGGCAGACCCGAGTCACCTGGATTGCGCCAGTAGGTGTGCCAATCGGGCTGGTGTTGCAACAGCAAGCCCACCCACAAGGGTTGGCCAGCTTGTACGCCGTTGGGTGCGTGGACCACCAATTCGGCGCGTACTTGTGGTGTGGTGACCACGGACCCCTGTGACCAGGCAGATGCTGCCAGTCCAACGCCCATGATCAAAAGGATGGACCGCCGCATCGCTCGCCACAGATGCGTGAGGATTGACAAACAAAGGTTGCGAGAGTTGTCGAGCATGGGGGAATGGTAACGAGGCAGCCGATAAGATGTGGGCATGGACGCCACTACCCCACCTTCTGACACCGCAGCGCAGGCTTTGTTTCGCTGGGCCAATATGTCTTCGTTGCAATTTGCTTCGCTTGATCCTGCACGCGCCGTGGCTGTGCTGCCCCTGGGGGCGACTGAGCAGCATGGGCCGCATTTGCCGTTGTCTGTGGACACCGTGCTGGTGGACGGGGTGGTGAGCGCTGCCTTAGCCCATCTGTCTGAACAAGATCCTGTGTGGGTGTTGCCCACCCAAAGCCTTGGGTTGAGCACCGAGCACATGGCGTTTGCTGGGACCTTGACCTTGTCACCCCAGACGGTGATTCAGCTTTGGTGCGACATTGGTGCGTCGGTGGCGCGTGCGGGCTTCAAGAAATTGCTGTTGTTCAACGCGCACGGTGGCAACGTCGGGTTGATGGATGTGGTGGCGCGAGAGTTGCGTGGCCAGCATGGCTTGTTGGTCTACAGCAGCAGTTGGTACAACTTGCCCTTGGATGCTGCTGCGATGCAGCCGTTTTCTGCTGATGAGCAACGCTTTGGCGTGCATGCGGGTGACATGGAGACGTCGATGATGCTCGCGCTCGCTCCCGAGACCGTGAAGATGGCCTTGGCCCAAAACTTTGAGTCGACGTCCCGCCTGCGTGCCGCCCAGTGTGCGGTTCTGGGCGATGGAAAAAGCGCCAAGTTGGGATGGCATATGCAGGACTACAACCCCCAGGGGGCGGCGGGCAATGCTGCTGCGGCTACTGCCGCCAAGGGACACGCCTTGGTCACGAGTGCGGGCGAGCAATTGGCGCGTTTGCTCCAAGAGCTGATGGCCTTGCCTTTGTCGACCTTAGCCCCGTTGCCTCAGGCGTAAGTGACCCACTCCTTGTGGCTTGGTGTTTCCAAGTGAGGGATGGTGTTGAAAGAGAGCAGGCTGTGGCGCTTGGGGTTGAAGTTGAATTCACACACAGCGCTGTTGCGCAGCCGCAGGTTCAATTCAATGATGCTGTCGACTTCCAGATTCAAGACATGACCCACGGCCATGGAGATGGGGCCACCACTTGAAACCAGCAGCACGTTGCCTTGGTGCTGCTGACGTATGTGATCCAGTGCACTGGTGATGCCTTGTAAGAATGCTTTGTGGCTGGACATTCCCTCGGGTTGGGTTTGGCCTGTCATCCAGGCTTTCAGGCCTTGACGGAGCAGGCGAAAGTGCTCGCGATACCCCTCGGGCGTGGTCGGTTTGATGAGGGGGCCTGGGTGCACGCTGCGAATGACGGCCTCACTGTCGTACTCGTTCAAGCCAGGCCACAATGTTTCTTGGTGCGATGCGCCCAGCCCTTGCATGATGCCTTGAAATGTTTGTCTGTGGCGTTTGAGGGTACCAGTGAAGACGGCATCAAAGCGCAATCCTTGGGCGCGCCAATGTTCACCTAAGCGCTGCGCTTGAAGAGCCCCTAAGGGACTGAGTTGGTCATAGTCGTCGGCACCCAAAGAGGCTTGGCCGTGTCGCACGAGGTAGAGCTGTCCCATGGGTCTTCTCTCAGGTGGGGGATGAAAGCACTTCCCAGCGCTCTAGCGCGTGCATGAGTGCGGTTTCAATTTCGCCATCACGCGCATGCAGCTGGGCCACGCGGGCGGGGTCATTGGCATACACCTGTGGGTCTGCCAGGGCAGCTTGTGTTTGCTTTTGTTCTGCTTCGAGAGTGCTGATGAGCTCTGGCAGCGCGTCGAGCTCGCGTTGTTCTTTGTAGCTCAGTTTGCGTGGCTTAGACGTGGAGGCGTTAGCCGTTTTTCCGGCTGCAGAGGGTGTCGCGGTCGTGCCGGGTTTCGTGCCTGCCGATGTCGAGGTCTCATTTGCGGCCAGGCCGCGTGTGCGGGCTGATTGAATCAGCCAGTCTTGGACACTGCCCTCGTATTCGCGCCAAAAGCCGGGATTGTCTGGCGTGCCTTCAAACACCAGTGTGCTGGTGGCGACGTTGTCCAAGAAGGCGCGGTCGTGGCTGACGATGAAGACTGTGCCTTTGTAGGTTTGCAGCAGCTCCTCAAGCAATTCCAAGGTGTCGATGTCGAGGTCGTTGGTGGGCTCGTCCAAGACCAATACATTGGCGGGCCTGGCAAAAAGGCGAGCCAACAGCAGGCGGTTGCGTTCGCCCCCTGACAAGGAGCGCACTGGGGAGGTGGCGCGAGCTGGCGAGAATAAAAAGTCGTCTAGATAGCTCTTGACGTGCTTGCGTTGGTTGCCTATTTCAATCCATTCACTGCCGGGGCTGATGAAGTCCTCTAGCGTGGCATTCATGTCCAGGGCATTGCGCATTTGGTCAAAGTAGGCCACTTGTAAATTGGCACCTTGACGTACTTTTCCGCTGTCGGGCTCGAGTTCGCCCAGGATCATCTTGAGCAGGGTGCTCTTGCCGACGCCGTTGGGACCGATCAAGCCAATCTTGTCGCCGCGCAGGAAGGTGGCTGAAAAGTTGTTCGCAATGACCTTGCTGCCAAATGCTTTGTGGATGTCAGTGAGTTCAGCGACGATTTTTCCGCTTTGTGCACCGCTTGCCACGTCAAGTTTGACGCGTCCCACCGCATCACGCCGGGCTTCTCGGCTGGCACGCAGCGCTTCAAGTCGTGCAATGCGGCTTTGGCTGCGGGTGCGCCGTGCTTCAACACCTTTGCGAATCCAAATTTCTTCGCCAGCCAACATTTTGTCTGCTTTGGCGTTGATCACAGCTTCTTGGTTGAGTTGTTCTTCTTTTTGAGTTTGGTATTGCGCGAAGTTTCCGGGGTACGACAACAAGTGACCACGGTCTAATTCAACGATGCGTGTGGCAACCCGATCCAAGAAGGTCCGGTCGTGGGTAATGGTCACGACGCTGCCTTTGAAGTCAATGAGCAAACCTTCTAACCACTCAATGCTGTCGAGATCCAAGTGGTTGGTGGGCTCATCCAACAACAACACATCGGGTGCCGTAACAAGTGCTTGAGCCAAGGCCACGCGTTTTGCGGTGCCGCCTGAAAGCGCACTGATGCGCGCGTCGGGGTCTAAATGCAAGCGGTGCAGCGTTTCCTGAACGCGCTGCTCCCAGTTCCAGCCGTCGAAAACCTCAATTTCATTTTGAATGGCATTCAAGTCCCCTTCCCCGAGTGAGTACTGATCGATCAGTGCAATCACGCGTGAAAGGCCGGAGCTGACCGCTTCAAATACAGAGCTTGCATCATTCAGCTGGGGCTCTTGGGCTACATAGGTTACCCGGAGCCCTTGTTGAACGCGCATGTCCCCATCGTCGGGCTTTTCCATGCCAGCAAGAATCCTCAGGAGCGAAGATTTTCCTGCTCCATTGCGCCCGATGAGGCCCACCCGTTCGATTGGCTCAAGTGAAAATTCTGCATGGTCAAGCAGTGCGACGTGCCCAAATGAAAGTTGGGCTTGCTGTAATGAAATAAGAGACATGCTTGATTATCGATGCCGCCTGATACGGCCTTGAATGCACCCCTGAACAGTCCAGTCGTTCTTGAATTAAGGGCATTCGCCTCGGTGCATAGTAAAAATTTCTCTGCCAGCTCCAAACTAGTGCTATACTCTTGGGCTTGGCTGGAATAAGCATGCAAGGTAAACGCCAAAATGCAAAACAGTCAAAAGTAAAAAATTTTAAAAAATTCTTTACGCAACGGCAAAAACCGTTGTATACTGCAAGGCTTCGCTGATCGCGGCGAAGTTACCCGAGAGATTGGGTTGGATCCTTAACAAAATACAGCCGATAAGCGTGGGCGTTTGATGGCGATTGCCAAGTTCTTCGGAACTATGTCTTAACTGACATACAAA
>NZ_JAVLFP010000057.1:0-26102 GCF_046052825.1 Limnohabitans sp. | reverse complement strand
TTTCAACGAAGTGGTGACCCGCGATGGCTTTCAGATCGAGCCCGAGTTCATCGCCACCGACGCCAAAGTGGCCTTGATCGACGCCTTGAGCCTGTGCGGTTACGCCAAGATCGAAGCCACCTCGTTTGTCTCGCCCAAAGCCATTCCGATGTTGCGCGACGCCGAAGAGGTGATGGGCCGCATCAGCCGTGTACCCGGTGTGGAGTACACCGTGCTGGTGCCCAACCTGCGCGGGGCGGAGCGGGCCTTGGAATCCAAAGCCGATGAGCTGAATTTGGTGATGTCAACCTCAGAGACCCACAACCTCGCCAACTTGCGCATGGGCCGTGAGCAAAGCTTTGCCGCGCTGGCCGAGGTGGTGCGCCATGTGGACGGACGCACACCCATCAATGTGTCGCTGTCCACCGCGTTTGGTTGCCCGATGGAGGGCGATGTGCCCGAGGCCGAGGTGGTGCAGTTCGCCGAGCGCTTTGCAGGCTTGGGCGTGCGTGGCTTGACCATTTGCGACACCACGGGCATGGCACACCCGGCCCAAGTGGCCCACATGGTGGAGACCTTGCAGCAGCGCTTGAGCGGTGTGCAACTGACGCTGCATTTCCACAACACGCGTGGCATGGGCCTGGCCAATGTGCTGGCCGCCGTGCAAGGCGGCATTGTGCGATTTGACGGCTCACTCGGTGGCTTGGGCGGCTGCCCTTATGCGCCGGGGGCCAGCGGCAATATTTGCAGCGAAGACGCGGTGCACATGCTGCACGCCATGGGCTACGACACCGGCATGGACTTGCCGCGTTTGCTCTCGGTGGCGCGTGGTTTGCCCTACATCGTGGGTCACGACGTGCCTGGCCAAGTGGCCAAGGCGGGTTTGATCACCGACCTGCACCCCGCCCCGCAAGCCCAATGATGGTGTTGGGTGCGATGGCGTTGAGGGCCTGTGCACCCCTGCTACCATCGATTGCGTGAAAACCCTCAAACTTTGGTTGATGTGTTGGCTGGTCCTTGCAGTGCCACTGCAAGGCATGGCTGCGGTCAGTCCAATGTTTTGCCACGGCAAAGCGGCTGTGGTGGTTTCTCATGCCGTGACGCAGACGCCACCCGCACAGGTGCACCTGGACGCCCACCACGGGCACCACGGCCATGACGCGCATGCCGTGGCACAGCATGTGCCAACGCCGCATGACGCGTCGTCAGCCCAAGCCAACGCAAGCGCCACACCCCACCACACATGCAGCACCTGCGCGCAGTGCTGTGTGGGCGTGGCGCTGTTGCCAGCACCTATGGTGTTGGCATTGGGACAGCCAGACCACACGTTGGTGGCGGCCCCTGCTGTGCTGTTGGGTGAGTGGTCACCGAACCACTTAGAGCGACCGCCCCGCACCTTCCTCGCCTGATCGCGCTGCAACCTCTTGGTTGTCAGTGCACGGACCTCTGGGTGGCGCGCCATCTCAGAGATGTTTGATCCATGGTCAACGAGGAATCTATGTCTTTCAAAAAACCAATGCCGTGCTCGCTGCTTGTGGCAAGGTGGTGGCGCGGGTGCGCCCTGCTCAGTGCCTGTTTAGGTTGCGCGCTGGTGAACAGCGCCTGGGCACAGGCAGATGTGCCTGCGGTTCCTGCAACGCAGCCCAGTGCTACCGCCAAGCCCTCTGTGGACTTGCGCTACCGCTCGACGTTTGAGCGCTACCAACGTTATGTAGCCTCACCTGTGCAGTCGTGGCCACAGGCCAATGACACGGTGCAACGCGTCGGTGGGTGGCGTGCGTATGCCAAAGAACTGGCCCCGACACCCAGCGCGGTGCCAAGCGCGACGTCAACACCGCCACCACCCCATGTGCATGGAGGCCAGCCATGACTTTTCTCGACAAACGGCGGCCCTTGCCAGTCCGTGCCATGGTGTGGCTTGTGTTGGGTTTGGCGGGGTGCAGCAGCTATGACATCCAGCAAGGCATGGACCAGACCAACCGCAGCACCCGCAACTTCTCGCAAGGCGGGTTGAACCTGGCGCGCACCCAAGCCCAGCGCGACCAACGCCAGGCGCTCACCCGTCAGCTGTTGGCGGCTCCCGTGGGGCCCAAAGAGGCGGTGCAATTGCTGCTCAACAACAGCCCCGCGTTTCAGGCCTTGCTGGCGCAACAGGGGGAGTTGGGGGCCCGTGCCGCGCAAAGCGGGCGCATTGCCAACCCGAGTTTTGCTTTCGAGCGCGTGGTCACCGGCAGCGAGCTGGAACTCAACCGGTTTCTCACCTTTGGCTTACTTGACCTGCTGACGCTGCCGCAACGCGCAGCGATGGCCGATGTGCGCATGGAGCAAGCGCAGGTTCAAGCCGCTTCGGAGGTGGTAGACCAAGTCACCCAAGTGCGCCAAGCCTGGGTGCGTGCGGTGGCTGCGCAACAGATGGCCCACTACGCCGAGCAGGTGGTGGCCAGCGCCCAAGCCAGTGCCGAGCTGGCGCGACGCATGGAGGCGGTGGGCAACTTCAACAAACTCACCCGGGCCAGGCACCAAGCGTTTTATGCAGACGCAGCAGCCCAACTGGCCACGGCCACGCAGGCGGCGTTGTCACGCAGAGAAGAGCTGGTGCGCTGGTTGGGCTTGGACGACGACCAGGCCCAGCAACTGGTGCTGCCCGAGCGATTGCCCAATGTGCCCAAGCAGCCCTTGTCGCCCCAGGACGTGGCGCAGCAAGCCACTCATGAGCGCTTGGACATACAACAAGCCCGGGCCGCACTCAACGTGGCGGCCAAAGCGCAGGGGCTCAACCAAGTCACGAGCTTCACCGACATCGAGTTGTCGGTGCGACGTGGCAGCGTGTCAGACAGCAGCGCGGCCACATCGGCGTCACGGCGCGGCTATGAAGTGGGTGTGAAACTGCCCATTTTTGACTGGGGGGGCATGCAACGCGAGGCCATGTCGGCGCAAACGCTGGCTGCCGCGCATCGGCTGGAGTCCACCCTGCGCTTGGCGGGTTCGAGCTTGCGCGAGAGCTACGCGGCCTACCGCACGGCGCATGACGTGAGCCGACATTACAAAGAAGAAGTGCTGCCTTTGCGCAAGGTCATCGCCGATGAAAACGTGCTGCGCTACAACGGCATGTTGATTGGCGTGTTTGAGCTGCTCGCTGATTCACGCGATCAAATTTCTGCTGTGGTCTCTGCCATCGCGGCTGAGCAGCAGTTTTGGCTGGCGGATGCGGCGTTGCAGGCCACGCTGATGGGACGCCCCACCACCATCGCCTGGGTCTCGCCCAACAGCACCACGGCCAGCAGTCCTGCTGGCCACTGACAGGGAATACACATGACATCACGACGAGAATTTTTCAAGTTCGCGGGCATTGCCGGCGGCGCTGCATCGGCGGCTGCGGTGGGGCGGTATGCCCTGGCGGGTGTGCCTGAGGCCGTCATTCAAACCCAGGCCGACACCATGCCTGCTTTGGTCCCCAACACCGGGCGACCCTACAACCCAGTGGTTACACTCAACGGTTGGACTTTGCCATGGCGCATGAACCAGGGTGTGAAAGAGTTTCACCTGGTGGCTGAGCCGGTGGTGCGCGAAATGGCACCTGGCTTCAAAGCCCATTTGTGGGGCTACAACGGGCAAAGCCCAGGGCCCACCATCGAAGTGGTCGAGGGCGACCGGGTGCGTGTGTTTGTCACCAACAAACTGCCTGAGCACACCAGCGTGCACTGGCATGGACAGCGTGTGCCCAATGGCATGGACGGCGTGTCGGGTCTGACCCAACGTGCCATCCAACCTGGGCAAACCTTTGTCTATGAGTTCGTGGCACGACGACCCGGCAGCTTCATGTACCACCCGCATGCCGATGAGATGACGCAAATGGCCATGGGCATGATGGGTCTGTGGATCACCCATCCCAAAGACAAGCACCCGCTCATCGACACCGTGCAGCGGGATTTCTGTTTTCTGCTCAATGCCTTTGACATCGACCCCGGCAGCTACACCCCCAAGACCATGACCATGCTGGACTTCAACCTGTGGGCGTGGAACAGCCGCGTGTTTCCGGGCATTGATTCATTGAACGTGAAGCTCAACGACAAGGTGCGCATCCGGGTGGGCAACTTGACGATGACCAACCACCCCATCCATCTGCACGGCCACGAGTTCACTGTGACGGGTACCGATGGCGGGCCGATTCCACACACTGCACGGTGGCCCGAAGTGACCACCGATGTGGCGGTGGGGCAAATGCGTCAAATCGAGTTTGTGGCCGACGAGGAGGGTGACTGGGCCTTGCATTGCCACAAGAGCCACCACACCATGAACGCCATGGGCCACAACGTGCCCACCCTGATTGGTGTGGACCACCGCGACATTGGCAAAAAAATCAACCGCTTGATTCCCGATTACATGGTGATGGGTGAGCGCGGCATGGCCGACATGTCGGAGATGGAGATGCCCTTGCCCGACAACACCGTGCCCATGATGACCGGCGAGGGTCCGTTTGGCTCGGTTGAGATGGGCGGCATGTTCAGTGTCTTGAAGGTCAGAAAGACACAAAAACCTGGCGACTACAGCAACCCGGGTTGGTTTCAGCATCCCCCCGGCACGGTGGCGCAGGCTTACGCAGGCGCGGTGGTACCCCCGAAGCGTCAGCGTGGTGTGGGCGGGCAGAGCATGCCGCGTGTGGACAAACCCGCCGCTGAAGTTGAAGTGCAAATTCGCAAACCCCATGCGCATGGCGAGCATTGATATTTTTTGGAATAGGAGATCTTCGATGGTGAAATTTTTAAAACCTATGCTGTCCGTGCTCGTGCTGTGCGGCGGCTTGTCGTGCGGCGTGACTGGCATGGCACAAACTGCGCCACAGACCCCGCAGACGCGTTCAAGTGCAGCGGCTTTCACCGAAGCAGAGGTGAAGAAAGTTGACCTGTCCACGGGCAAGGTGACCCTGCGACACGGCGAGATCAAGAGCCTGGACATGCCGCCCATGACCATGGTCTTCACGGTCAAAGACAAGGCCTTGCTCCAGGGCGTGGCTGCTGGCGATCAGGTGCGTTTTGTGGTGGTGTCGGAGAACGGCAAGCTGGTGATCACCGAGTTGCTCAAGTGAGAGTGCCCATCATGGCTTGGGCAAATGCCCGTCGGGTTTTGACAGGCCCGGGCCCTGGTACACCAGCACCTTGAGCGCGCGTTCGGGCGACACGTCGGCAAACACGGCGGGGTTGGCCACCCGTTCTTGCAGCACCAGCTCAGGGGCCAAGGCTTGCATCTGTTCATGCAAGAACGCGACATCCAACTCGGGGGCATTGAGGCACAGCAAGGCATGCCCGTGCGGGGCCAGCAGATCGGGCAGGCGACGCATCAACTTGGCGTAGTCTTGGGTGGCGACAAAGCTGCCTTTTTGGTAGCTGGGCGGGTCGACGATGATCAAGTCATACGGCCCGCCGCGTGTGATCTTGCCCCAGGTTTTGAAAATGTCATGCACCAAAAAACTGGCGCCTGCCATCAGGCCATTGAGCTGGTGGTTTTGTTGGCCAAGGGTCATGGCGCCCTGGCTCATGTCCACGTTCACCACATGCCTTGCCCCCGCCTGCATGGCCACCACCGAAAACGCGCAGGTGTAGGCAAACAGGTTGAGCACTTTCAGGCGTGTGCGCGCTTGCACATGGGCGCGCACCCAGCGCCGGCCCTCGGCCATGTCAAGGAATAAGCCATGGTTTTGCCCCTTCAACACATGCACCCGATAGCGGGCACCGTCTTCGGAAACCACGTGCGGCTCGGGCACGCTGCCTGCCATCAGCCGGGTTTCGGTTTGGCTGGCGTGGCGGCACTGGAACACCCAGTTCAGGGGTTGATCGGGTGACAACTGTTGCCAGCGTGCCGACAGGGCGTGGTGCAGGGTGGCGAGGTCATCCTCAGACACCGGTTGAAAACTGGTCAACACCCATACCGGGGGAAACGCATCCAGCGCCCATTGCTCGCAGCCGGGGTACAGACCGCCACGGCCATGGAAGATGCGTTGTGCATCGTGGGGCAGGGTCATCGTGGCGATGGCGTGGAGCAAGGCTTGCATGGGTGACACGTTCTCAGTGATGGGCGTTGGGGCTGTGGCAGGATGTCGTCGCACCTCGTGGCGCGAGGCGCCCAGGCGGGGATTGTCGGTGTTTCAAGAATTCAAGGAGAAGGTATGAAAAGCAACACGTGGACGATGGCTATGGCAGCTGTGTGTTTCAGTGCCTCGGTATGTTTGGCCCAAGGCAGCGCCACACCGGCCGCGCCAACGTATGCGCAGTCTGAGCCCCTGGGCGCTGCGATGGAGGGCTGGGCCTATCCGTTTCCTGTGCACAGCTTGCAGTTTGACATGCAAGGCCAGTTGGTGCGCATGATGTACATGGACGTGGCGCCCACGGGCACGCCCAACGGCCGTACGGTGTTGTTGATGCACGGCAAAAACTTTGGCTCTGATTACTGGACGGGCACCTTGCGCACCCTCAGCGCACAAGGCTACCGGGTGATTGCGCCCGATCAAATTGGTTTTGGTAAATCGTCCAAGCCGGAGATCCGCTACCACTTTGCCGATCTGGCCCGCAACACCGATCGCCTGTTGACCCATTTGGGCTTGAGCCGTGTGGCGGTGGTGGCCAACAGCATGGGCGGCATGTTGGGTGTGCACTTTGCACGCATGTATCCGCAGCGCGTGAGCGCCCTGGTGTTGGAAAACCCGTTGGGCTTGGAAGACTACACCCTGCATATTCCGCCCCAAGCCACCGACAATTTGGTCAAGCTGGAAATGGCCCAAACACCCGCCACTTACCGCAACTTTGTACGCAGCTACTTTCCGATGTGGCAGCCCGACTTTGAACGCTTTGTCGAACAATTCGCCCGCGTGCAACTGAGTGCAGAGTACCCACGTTTTGCCAAGGTGTCGGCGCTGACCTACCAGATGATCTATGACGCGCCCATCACGGCGGAGCTGCCGCGGCTGAATGTGCCCACCCTGTTGGCCATCGGGCAGTTGGACCGCACCGTGTTTGGCCGCCGCTTTGCGCCGCCAGAGGTGGTGCGTCCTTTGGGCAACTTTGCGCAATTGGGCAAGACCGCACAGAGCCAGATTGCGGGTGCCAAATTGGTGGAGTTTGAGGGCGTGGGTCACGTGCCCCATTTGGAAGTGCCTGAGCGCTTTCACGCGGCCCTGTTGCAGTTCTTGCAAGAGCAGCGCTGACCATCGGTTTTTCAAAACCAGCACACAAAATGGCGGGTTATTTGAACTGGAGTCCTGGTGTCGCTGCGCCCCTTTGAACATTTCTCTCGTGAAGCAGCGCAGTCGGTGCACACGGTGTTGACCGACATCGACGACACCCTCAGTCTGCATGGCCGCTTGCCTGCGGCGACCTATGCCGCGCTGGAGCGCCTGCAAGAAGCAGGCTTGCGGGTGATACCTGTCACGGGCAGGCCTGCGGGCTGGTGCGACCATATCGCCCGCTTTTGGCCGGTGGATGGGGTGATTGGCGAGAACGGGGCGTTCTACATGTGGCACGACGCGCAAGCGCATGTGTTGCGCAGCCGGCATTGGCTTGCGCCAGACCAGCAGGTGCTTGCACGTGAGCGTTTGGCCTTGGTGCAAGCGCGCATCTTGGCGCAGGTGCCCGGTTGTGCTGTGGCTTCAGACCAGTTCTGTCGCCTCTATGACTTGGCGATTGATTTTTGCGAAGACGTGCCTGCTTTGCCCGTCACCGCCGTTGATCGCATCGCTGCTTTGATGCAAGAGGCCGGTATGACGGCCAAGGTCAGCTCTATCCATGTGAATGGCTGGTTTGGTGAGTGGGACAAGCTCGCCATGGCGCGCTTGATGCTGGCCGAGCGCTATGGCTTGAACTTGGAACAAGAGGCTCCTCGCATGGTGTTTGTGGGCGACTCGCCCAACGATGCCCCGATGTTTGCCGCATTCCCCAACGCCGTGGGTGTGGCCAATGTGCGTGACTGTTTGGACCGCTTGACGCATGAGCCCACGTGGATCACCCAAGCGCCGGGTGGTTTGGGTTTTGTGGAGTTTGCCGACCACTTGCTGGCGTTGCGGAGCGCTTAGCTTCAGTTCGGATGACCTGTTCTCGTGGACGTACCGACCAATGGTTGCGTGCACAACCACCCACGTTTTTACCTAGTTGTGAGCGCAACCATCTTGGCTACGATAGTGATCTTCTGCTGGGTTAAGAAAATACTCTAGGAGTTGTGAATGGCTTCAAAAGCTTCAAGTTTCAAACCTGTGATGCCGATCCAGCTCGACCGTTCGTTCACCTACCGCTTGCATTTGCTGGCCAAAGTGTCGGACTATGAAAGTCACAAGTCGTACCTCGATGAGATCGGGCTGTCACTGAGCGAAGCACGCTGCTTGGCCACGGTGGGGACGTTTGAGCCCATGTCGGTGATGGACTTGGCCGACAAGGGCAACTTGAACAAAGGCCAAGCCAGCCGTGCCGCGCAAATTCTGGTGGACAAGGGGCTGATCCGTAAAAAAGAACACCCCTCCGACGGACGTGGCGTGACCTTGAGTTTGACTGCCGCAGGCAAAAAGCTGTGGGACAAAACCATGGCCCTGATCGATGCCCGCAACCGCCACATCGTGTCTTGTCTGAGCAAAGAAGAACAGGCCACTTTGAGCCGTTTGCTGGACCGCTTGCTACAACACAACATCGGCGAATGATGACGCCACAGAGGATTGAGAAAAATGCATACCCCCACCACCGAAGCACGTCTTTCGATTTATTACCACTACCAAGTGCACCAGCCCTGGCTGGCGTCGCAACACGCCAAGCAAGAACGCAAGCAGGTGGTGATCGCAGGTTCCGGCCCTGCTGGCATGGTGACGGCCCTGGAGCTGGCACGTTATGGCGTGCCCTGCGTGGTGGTGACGTCGGAGTTGCAGGTCTCACAAGGCAGCCGGGCTATCGTGTTCACGCGTCGCTCGATGGAGATCATGCAGCAAGTGGGCGTGTCCGATCGCATGACCGAGAACGGCTTGCCTTGGCGCTTTGGCAATTCGTACTACCGCAACCAGCGGGTGTTCCGCTTGGAGGCACCGCACGACGCAGATGACCGGTTCTTTCCAATGATCAACATCCAGCAGCAATACATGGAGGAGTACCTGCTGGAGGCTTGCAGCGCCAACCCGTTGATTGATTTCCGCTGGGGCAACAAGGTGACGCAAGTTGAGCAGATGGATGGCTATGCCTTGGTGCAGATCGACACGCCTGAAGGCCCCTACACCTTGGAGACCGATTGGTTGGTGGCTGCCGATGGGGGACGCTCTGGCATTCGCACTGCCATGGACTTGCAGATGGAAGGTGCGTCGTACGAAGGCTTTTTTGTGATTGCCGACATCAAGATTGATTTGCCGCTGCCCACCGAGCGCCTGGCTTACTTTGACCCGGACTGGAACCGTGGCAACACCATTTTGATGCACCGTGAACCCCACGGCATTTGGCGCGTGGACTACCAATTGCCCGAGGGCGAAACACCCGAAGAAGCGCTCAGGCCTGAGTCGCTGAAGGCGCGCATTGATGCACAACTGGCCATGATTGGCTATGCGGGCACGCCTTGGGAGATGGACTGGTCGTCGGTGTATTCCGCACGCACCTTGACCTTGCCCGACTATGTGCATGGCAACGTGATCTTCACGGGCGACGCGGCACATTTGTTGCCTATCTTTGGGGTACGCGGTGCCAACACCGGGTTCCAAGATGCGCAGTCTTTGGGTTGGCAATTGGCCTTTGTGGTCAAGGGGCTGACCAGCCCCCAACTGCTGGCCAACCACAGCGCCGAGCGCGTGGGGGCCGCACGCGAAATCATTGAAGAGTCGGGCAAGAGCACGCGCTTCATGGCGCCACCTGCGGGTGGTTTCCAGCTGCTGCGTGATGCGGTGCTGTCGCTCTCGCTGACACAAGAATTTGTGCGGCCCCTCTACCACTGGCGTACCTCGCGCCCGCACGCGTACACGCAGTCGATGCTCAACAGCACCGGCGATGACGACGCCTTGTTCACCTGCGGCCCAAGCCACGGCGCGCCACCACAAAACATCCGGTTGGCACCCGACGACTTTTTGCTGGACCACTTGGGAGGCGGCTTTGATTTGCTGTATTTCACCGAGGCACAGGCGATGCCTGAGCCACTGCAAGCGGTGGTGAAGGCCGCACGCGCCAAGGGCGTGCCCCTTCGCATCACCGCGGTGGGCGCCACGCAAGCCGTTGCGGGTGCCGATGCCACTTTGGCTGACGCAGATGGCCATTTCCGTCAACGCTATGGCGTGCAAGCCAGTGGCGCTGGTTATTTGCTGCGCCCCGACCAACACGTGTGCGCGCGTTGGCTCACGCTGGACGCCAAGCGCCTGCAAGACGCGCTGAACGCCGCATTGCCACAGTAAGGAGAACCTGCAGATGACCCCCTCACACACCGCCCTCACCCTCGCTGATTTGGAAACCGTGTACGACGGTTTGGCCACGGCCATTGACCAAGCGGGCACCGACAAGGCGCAGCTCTTTTTGGTCAAGCTGGCCCTGCTCAACGCCAACGCCTTGGGCGATGCGGCTTTGTTTCACCAACAAGTGCAAGCGGCACTGCAAGACCTCTGACACTTACCTTTTGCTTCACACCACGGACACCCTATGAGCACCTTATTGAACGAAACCCACGATCCAGCGCTGCGCAGCTGGGTGCCTTCTGCCAATGTGCCAGCTTGCGATTTCCCCATTCAGAACCTGCCTTTGGCGGTGTTTCGTCGGGCGGCTTCCAGCGAAGCCTTCCGCTGTGGCGTGGCCATTGGCGACCAGGTGCTGGATTTGGTAGCGGTGGCCCAAGCCGGTGTCTTGGATGGTTGGGCGGCCAGCGCGGCACACGCGGGCGCGCAAGACAAGCTCAACGCCTTGATGGCCTTGGGGCCCGAGGCGTGGTCTGCATTGCGCTTGGCCTTGTCGCGCGCCTTGCGTGACGGTGCCCCCGAACAAGCCCAACTGCAAGCGTGTTTGGTGCCGCAGTCGGAGGTGGTGTTTGATGTGCCGGCTCGCATTGGCGACTACACCGACTTCTACACCTCCGTGCACCACGCCACCAACATTGGCAAACAGTTCCGTCCCGACAACCCTTTGCTGCCCAACTACAAATGGGTGCCCATTGGCTACCACGGTCGGGCGTCGAGCATTGGCGTGTCGGGCCAATCGTTTGCACGCCCCAAGGGACAGCTCAAAGCGCCTGACGCCGAGGTGCCGGTGCTGGCACCGAGCAAGCGCGTGGACATTGAGTTGGAGTTGGGTATTTTTGTGGGCCAAGGCAACGCCAGCGGCGACGCCGTGCCCATGACCTCAGCCGAAGACCATGTGTTTGGGATTTGCTTGCTCAACGACTGGTCGGCACGCGACATCCAGGGCTGGGAGTACCAACCGTTGGGGCCGTTTTTGTCGAAAAACTTTGCCACCACCCTCTCGCCCTGGGTGGTGACGCTAGAGGCTTTGGCACCGTACCGTGTGCCCTTTGTGCGGCCTGCCCAAGACCCACAGCCGCTGCCGTATTTAGACAGTGCTGCCAACCGCACGCAGGGTGCGTTTGACATTCAGCTGCAGGTGGGCTTGTTGACACCGAAGATGCGCCAAGCCGGGTTGGACGATGCGTCGATTTGCCGCACCAGCTACCGCCACGCCTATTGGACGATCGCGCAAATGGTGACCCACCACACCGTGAATGGCTGCAACTTGCAGCCCGGTGATTTGTTGGGCAGTGGCACCTTGTCGGGCCCCACGCTGGACCAAGCCGGTGCGTTGATCGAACTCACCACGGGTGGCAAAAACCCGCTGCCCTTGCCCAATGGCGAGACCCGCGTGTTTCTGGAAGACGGTGACTCGGTGGTGCTGCGCGGCTGGTGCGAAAAGCCAGGCGCGGCGCGCATTGGCTTTGGCGCTTGCTGGGGCACCGTGCTGCCCGCCAAGGCCTGAACAACCCGTGTGGCCGCTCAGGTTGAGTTGCCCGAAGCGGCCACGGCCATCACCTTGGCCTTTATGCCGACGTGGTGCGTGCAAACGCTTGGCGTATGCCGTCTGGCGAGGTGCCGGTGGCCAGCAGCAGGCTCAGCAGCAGCCGGGCCTTGGATGCACTCAAGTGACCGCAGGGGATGATGCCTTTGGCCATCAGGTCCATCTCTGAGCCTGCAAAGCCATAGGTCTGCGTGAACACGCGGCCACCGCGCACGCGTGTGCACAACACCACGGGCATCTGCTGCATCAGCTCGACCACGGCGCCCACGCTGGCAGCGGGTACATGGCCTGCACCCATGCCTTCGATCACCGCGCCGCTGTAGCCCAGCCCTTGGAGGGTGGGCAGCATGCGTGCGTCCTCACCCAGCCCCAGCGAGACCTGCGCCACCGCGTGCTCGTGCGCGAGCGGGCCTTGTATGGGGGCGATGTGGCGTTGGGGCGTCATCATCAGTTCCACCCGACCTTCGGCCACAAAGCCCATGCAGCCTGTCCCGGGTGAGGTGAAGGCGCTGGTCAAGGCGGTGTGTGATTTTTGAGCCCAGCGTGCGCTGTGAATCTCGTCGTTGAGCACCACCACCACGCCCATGCCGCGCAAGCGGGCATCGGCAGCCACGGTCACCGCCGACAAAATGTTGGCGGGGCCGTCTGCCCCGGCGGCTTGGGGTCCGCGCATGGCCCCGGTGACCACCACCGGACGCGGGCTGCGCACCAACAGGTCGAGCACGAAGGCGGTGTCTTCGATGGTGTCGGTGCCTTGCACCACCACCGCGCCGTCGATGTCGCCTTGCAAGCGCTGGTTGAGCAACTCAGCCACGTCAGCCAGGTTGCGAATACTCAGTGAGGCACCGGGCATGCTGAATTGGGTGATGGCTTCGAGTGTGGCTACCCCAGCCAGTTGCGGCACGCTGTCAATCAGCTTGTCGGCGGTGAGGGTGGGTGTGATGCCCCCAGCGTCCGAGCGGGTCATGGTGATGGTGCCGCCGAGCGACACGATCAAGATGCGTGGTGCGCTCATTTGGCGTGGTCGCGTTGTTGGGCCAAGAACCAGTCGAGGATCTCTTCGCCGGTCCACACCAGCACGTCTTCGTGGCTCAGCACATAGTCGTACAGCTGCTCGAGGTAGCCAATGCGGTGCGGCACGCCGCTGAGGTAGGGGTGCACCGAGATGGCCATGATGCGTGGTGTTTTGGCGCCATCTTTGTACAGGCGGTCAAAGTGCGCCTTGCCGCGCTTGAGCATTTCGTCGGACGGTTGTTGTTGCACGGCGGAGATGACCACGTCGTTCAACTCCACGGTGTAGGGCACGGCGGTGATCGGGCCTTTGGGAGAGTGCAGCGACACGGGTTGGTCGTCGAGCACCCAGTTGGCCACGTAGTCGATGCCGCACTCGGCCAGGTGGTCAAGTGTGTCGTCGGTTTCGGTCAGGCCTGGGCTTTCCCAGCCGCGGGGTGCTTTGCCGGTGAACTTGCGAATTTCGTCCATGGTCTCGCGGATGGCGGCCAACTGGTCTTCGACCTTGTGCATCGGGCGTTGCACCAAGCCGTGGCCCATGAATTCCCAGCCAGCATTGAGCGCTGCGGTGCACACCTCTTCGTACATGCGGCAGGTGGTGCCGTTGAGTGCGAAGGTGGCTTTCATCTTGCGGTCACTCAGCGCTTCGAGCAAGCGCCAAAAGCCCACGCGCATGCCGTATTCGTGCCACGACCAGTTGGGCACATCGGGCAGCATGGGGTTGCCCATGGGAGGCGGCAGCACCGCGCGCGGCATGGCACCGGTGGGCTCCCACACCTCGACGTTGACGATGTTCCACAACACCACGCGTGCATTGCCTGGCAGTTTGAGGGGCGGGCGGTTGACGATGGATTGGTAGGGGGCACGTGCGCGAACGCTGTGGCCAATGGGGTTGCTCATGGGGGCTCCAGAAGTGGTGATGAAGTGGCCGTGGTAGGGCGTGGGTGGTGGGGGGCGCTGTGTGTGGCGTGTTAGCCGCCAGGAATCACGCCAGGTGGCAAGCTGTAGCAGTAGTCGGCAATTTCGCCGGGGCGTGCCAGCCATACCTTGTCTTGGTGCGGGCTTTGCACGCAATGCTTGAGCGCTTGGCGCAGCTGCCGCAGGCGGAAGGGCTGGCCAAAGATGTTGGGGTGTATCGAGACGTTCATCACCAAGGGGTGGCGGGCCGACTGTTCGATCATTTCGTCAAACTGGTTGACGATCATGTCGCAGAAGTCACCGGAGTCTTGGCGGCGGTGGGTGATGATTTGCGAGTCATTGAGCTCCACCGGGTAGGGCACCGACAGAATCGGGCCGCTGCGGGTGCGCATCCAAATCGGCTGGTCGTCCATGGGCCAGTCCATCAGGTACTTAAAGCCCGCTTCTTTGAGCAGGTCGGGCGTGTTGCCTGTTTCGTAGGCGCCCGAGCCCATCCAACCCGTGGGGGCCTTGCCCTCGTGGGCCACAAACTTGTCAATGACTTCTTGGATGATGCGTTCTTCGTCGGCCTCCCACATGCCGCGGTGGTTCTCGGCATTGGTGCGGCCGTGGCCCACGATCTCGTCGCCACGGCGGCGAATCTCGTCCATGATTTGCGGCGCGTAGTCGTACAACAAGCTGTTGACGTTGTGGCCTGCGGGGATGTGCAGTTCGTCAAAGAGTTCAAAAAAGCGCCAGATGCCAATGCGGTTGCCGTAGTCACGCCATGAGTAGTTGCGGTGGGTTTGTGGCTCGCCGGTTTTGGCAGGGTCGTGGCCATTGCCTGCACCAAACGCAAAGCACTCGATGTTGGTGGTGATCACAAAAGCCAGTCGGGCGCCGCCCGGCCAGCTGTAGTCTTGGCGCTCATTCAAGGGCACGTAGTCGTAGCGGTTGTGGCGCGGCAAAAGAGGACGGGGCATGGGCTGGACTTTCATGAAATGCGACAAAAATTCATCCTACCCGGTGGTCAAAAATACTGTCAATGCAGGAATCAATAAGTCCAACTATTGGAAATATTGGGCGCACGGTATTGGGGATAAAAATTGAATGTGCACTAGATAAATGCGGGATTTTCTGGAGATGATCTATCTGGGTGCAGAAGTGAAATCGATGCATCATCCACATAGTGGACTATCAAAATATCGTGTTGACACACAAACTTGAGGCAGCCTAGTATGACTCCAGGCCATCCAATAGAACGCCATCAGCATTGCATGGATAGAGAAAAAAGCCAACTCGTCTCATTTCAAACCCAAAAGGATTTACGCATGAAGAAGCCACACCACCTGTCGTTTTGGTTCGCCGCTTGGTGCGCTCTGTGCCCCGCGACAAACGCCATTGGACAAACGGCGAGTTACCCCACCAAGCCCATCACCTTGATCGTGGGGTTCACGCCGGGGGGCATCTCTGATGTGTTGTCGCGCGCATTGGCGGCAAGGTTGACGGCACAAATGGGGCAAAACGTGATTGTGGAAAACAAAGCCGGAGCGGGTACCACCATTGCTTCGGCCTTTGTGGCGAATGCAGCGCCCGATGGCTACACGCTGTATTTTCAAGACATGACCACCCATGCGATCAGCGCGGCGACTTACAAGAAGTTGAAATACGATTCGTGGAACGACTTCACGATGGTGAGCTTGGTGGCGTCAACACCGTTGATGTTGGTCTCTAGCTTGTCTTCAGGCGCCAAGGATGTGAAGAGCTTGGTCACGTTGGCCAAGGCCAAGCCCAATGAGGTGGTGTACGCCTCGTCTGGCAATGGGGCCATCACGCATTTGGTGGGTGAATCGTTCAAGCACCTCACCGACACACAGGCCCTGCATGCGCCCTACAAAGGCAGCGCACCCGCAACGCAAGCCATCATGGCGGGCGAGGTGATGTACACGTTCTCCACCATGCCGCCAGCGGTGAGTCAAAGCAAAGCCGGAAAAATTCATGGTCTGGCCGTGACCTCGGGCAAGCGGGTGAATGCCGCGCCGGATGTGCCGACCTTGAAAGAGGCGGGTGTGCCGCTGGAGGTGCTGCTCTACAGTGGATTGATGGGCCCCAAAGGCTTGCCGTCCGCCATCGTGGAGCGCTTGGGTGCCGAGGTGAAAAAAGCCTTGGCCAGTCCTGAGATGAAGTTGACACTGGCCAATGCGGGTGCGGAAGACCTGCACAGCACACCGGCAGAGTTTGCGGCCTTGATGAAGGTTGAGTCAGAGAAAATGGCCAAGGCGGTGCAACTCGCAGGCGTGGTGTTGGACTGATACCCTCGCCGCACACCGCACACCGCACACCGCACACCGCACACCGCACACCGCACACCGCACACAGGGGGCACGTTTATTCCAGCTGAATCGCAAGAAGTCACCGGAACACAAACCATCAGCAGGGCCTTTCGTGCCTTGCGCTTGGTGGCTGCCCAAGCGCCGGATGGCATACGCTTGGTAGACCTGTCGCATCAGATGGGGCTTGAACATTCGACCGCGCACCGTTTGCTCAAGGTGCTGATGCAAGAAGGCATGCTGGTGCAAAAGCCTGGCACCCGCCGTTACAGCCTAGGGCCCCAGTTGTTTGAACTGGGTATTTCTGCCACTCACCAGTTCAACCTCAAAGACATCTGCCAGCCTGTGTGCGCTGCATTGGCAGAGCAAACCGGGGATACCTCGTTTTTATTTTTACGCAGCGGTTTTGATGCGGTGTGCATCGCGCGTATTCAAGGGGCTTACCCCATCCAAACGCCCTCTGTCCCGGTGGGGAGTCGCCAGCCTCTGGGGGTGAGTGCAGGGGGCTTGGCGTTGCTGAGTGCGTTGCCTCAACCGGACATGGAGGCCGTGTTCGCAGCGGTGGAGCCTCGGCTGGCCGCCTATGGCAATCTGGATGCGGAAAAGCTCAAAGACTTGTGCATGACGGCCAAGCGCGTGGGCTATGCCACCACAGGCAACCATGCGGTTCCCGGTGTGCGGGCCATTGGATTGCCTATTTTTGACCGATCCAACACCCCCATCGCCGCGATCACCGTGGCGGCCACCCAGTCGCGGATGGATGCACGCCGAATTGCGACCTTGTTGCCCATGCTCAAAGCCGCTGCACTCGAGATGACACGTTTGTTGCACCAATGAGTCTGACCCCAGGGCACGGTGGAAGCTGCGAGGGTTGAAGTCAATGGGAAGAGAACGTTTGCTGAAGAATGAATTCTTCGATGTCCTGAATATCGATGGGCTTGTGCAACACGTGGATGTTGAACTGTTTGAACATTTCCAGGTGTTGCGGGGAGGTGTCCGCCGTGACGATGCAGGCTGGAATTTCATCGTTGAATTCTTCGCGCAATGTCTGGATGTAGTAGATGCCGTCTTTTTGGCCTAATCGGAAATCACTCAAAATGAAATTGAGTTTGGGGATGTCTTGCAAGAAGGCATGGAACTTGTCCTCTTGGTGTGGAATTTCACACACTTGGTAGCCCGCAGTCGTGAAGTATTGCAAGTAAGCATCTCTGAGTGAGTCGTCGTTTTCGATGATCCCGATGTGGAGGGATGACTTGGACACTGTGTTCGCGGCATTTCTGATGGATGCGTCCACCCAGTTCGTGAATGGTTTGGCATTCATGCTCAGAGCGCTTGACGGGCTTTCAAGCGATTTCAAAACAAGGAATGGGGTCTTGATGGTGAACTTGGATCCCTTGCCCACCTCTGAGACGACCGCGCATTCACCCCCAATTTTTTTCACAATTCGAATCACAATGGACAGGCCAAGACCCAGGCCGTCGTGGTGAGAGCGCGAGTGATCTGATCTGTAAAACTCGTTGAAGATCAAGGACATGTCCGTGGGCGGGATGCCGCAGCCCGTGTCTTCAACACTGAAGTTCAGATGGCCTTGGTCATTCTCGAAGTTGACGTGGATGGTGCCACGGTCGGTGTATTGGATGGCATTGGAGAGCAAGTTGCGCAATATTTGCTCCGTTAAGTGGGGGTCTCCCTGGATCAAGCCATCTTCAAACGTGAAAGCCAAGCCCAAGCCTTTTTCTTGGCACAAATCAGCAAAACTGTGTCTCAAATCATTGACCATGAGACCCAGGCTGAAATGGGTCTCGATGGGCGTTAAGTTAGAGTCCAACTTGCTGATGTCCAACAAGGTGTTGAACATTTTGTTGAGGACGGACACGCTTTTGCGAATGCGATGAAAAACCGAACTCTCGTATTCTTGGAGATGGCGATGGTCAATCATCTCAATGAAGATGTTGATGGCCTGCATCGGTTGGCGCAAGTCATGACTGGCCGTCGCGATGAATTCAGACTTGGCAATGTTTGCCGCGATGGAGGCGTTTTTCTCAACGACAAGCTGTTCGTAGAGCGTGTCGTTTTTGAGCCGCAGGGAGAACGACCTTTCCCACGATTTGGAAAATAGAAAACCCATTTTCAATGCCAGATAAAAGGCGACCATGGAGCCTGCGGAAATCGGCCAAATGATGTCTTGGTAATTCAAAGCCAGGAAGATGATTTCCAGACCTTTCAGGGGAACGATGAAGGCGCAGAAAGTCTTCCAATCCACGCAATACCCCACCATGCCAACAAACAAAATGGTCAGGCAGATGATTTGATAGAGCAAATAGCTGACGGGATCCTCTGGGATGACAAAAATAAACCAGCCAAGCCCCCAGAGGAGCGTCACACTGCCAACGGCGATGTTGAGCAGCGTGAAGTTGTGCGTGATGTCTGAAGACGCTTTGATCACCCTGATCAATTGGAGTCGCACCAGCACCACAATGGCCATCAACACGAGCCACGATTTGAAGAGAAGTTCAGGTGTGTTGTCTGAGTAAAGAGGAATACACAGCAACGGTGCAACGATGGTCGCAATGGTGCTTGTCTTGGCGTAATCCAGCATGTAACCCAACTTTTCTTTGGCCACCAACTCGTTGTAATTGTCAGAATGGGCGGCTGGGTTGTGGAGCGGCATACGTGAACCGATGTCTCGGTGTTACTTGAGATTGATTTTTTCCGCGCTCAAAAGATGGTGTTTTTGAGCCTTGAGAACGGCCTGGGTGCGATTGAAAACCCGAAGCTCTTTGAATATCTGGTTGATGTGAATTTTTACGGTTTGTTCTTTGATGTCAAGGAAGTCGGCAATGATTTTGTTGGGGTGTCCAAGAGAGATCAATTGCAGCACTTCTAACTGGCGTTGTGAGAGCCTGAATTCATGAACTTCGTTCAAGGCAGTGGCAGATTGAACCGTGTTTTGAGAATCGAACAACGGTTTGATCTTGGACAAGATCGACACCGACGTGCTGTTTTTAGACAAAAATAAAGTGGCACCTGCGGCCGTTGCTTTGGGCTCCCAGATGTGTGCGTCTAAACCCGAAATAGACACCACATGTTCAACGTTGGGCATGTTTTTGAACACCTTGATGCCAGCGAGTCCACTCAGACCCGGCATCAGCACATCCAACAAAACAACCCATGTTGTGTTGAATTGATTGACCACATCAATGCCTTCATTGGCATTGCTTGCTGTCTTGACTTCGATGTTGAAACTGCCCAATTCCCTTGACAACATTTCGGACAAGGCTTCTCGATAAACCGGGTGGTCATCAATGATGAGCAAAGAATGTTGAGAGGGCAAATTCATGGTGAATGTCATGCTAACCATCCCCCAGTTATTTTCAATGGAACTAAGGTTGTAGTCGCATTCATCCGTATGGTGCCTCCGACAGGAATCGAACCTGTATCTAGCGCTTAGGAGGCACTCGTTCTATCCATTGAACTACGGCGGCAGTCGAATGCATTTTAGGGGACAAGAAAGCAACTGTTCTGAGGCGGTGCTTTATTTGCTGAGCATGCGCATGGCGTCTTCCAGGCCTTTGAGGGTCATGGGGTACATGCGGTTGCTCACCAATTGCTGGATGATGCTGATGCTTTGGCGGTATTGCCAAACGCCTTGAGGCTCGGGGTTGATCCAGGCGTACTTAGGAAAAGCGTGCGTCAAGCGTTGGATCCACTCAGCGCCCGCTTCTTCGTTGTTGTACTCCACACTTCCCCCGGGTTGGACAATTTCATACGGGCTCATGGTGGCGTCGCCAATGAAGATCAGTTTGTAGTCTTTGTTGTATTTGCGCAGGATGTCCCAGGTGGCAAATTTTTCGGCAAAGCGGCGTTTGTTGTTGCGCCACATGAAGTCGTAGACGCAGTTGTGGAAGTAATAAAACTCCAGGTGCTTGAACTCGGCTTTGGCAGCAGAAAACATTTCTTCTACACGTGCGATGTGTTCGTCCATGGTGCCGCCCACGTCCATGAGCAACAGCACTTTCACATTGTTGTGTCGCTCGGGCACCATCTTGATGTCCAGGTAGCCTGCATTGGCTGCGGTGGCACGGATGGTGTCAGGCAAATCGAGCTCTTCGGCAGAGCCCTCGCGGGCAAAACGGCGCAAGCGTCGCAGCGCCACTTTGATGTTGCGGGTGCCGAGTTCTTGCGTGTCGTCGTAGTCTTGGTAGGCGCGTTGGTCCCACACTTTCACGGCGCTTTTGTTGCCACCTTTGCCCCCAATGCGAACGCCTTGGGGGTTGTAGCCACTGTTGCCAAAGGGCGAGGTGCCGCCGGTGCCAATCCATTTGTTGCCACCTTCATGACGCTCTTTTTGTTCTTCTAGGCGTTTTTTGAGCGTCTCCATCAACTCGTCCCAACCCATTTTCTCGATGGCGGCTTTTTGCTCGGGCGTGAGTTCTTTTTGCAGAATTTTTTCAAGCCAGTCCAGTGGCACGTCTTTGGTGAAGTCGGTGAGCATGTCCACGCCTTTGAAGTAGGCGCTGAAAGCTCGGTCAAATTTGTCGTAATTTTTTTCGTCTTTGACCAGGGTGAGGCGGCTGAGAAAATAAAAGTCATCCAAGCTGCATGATTCGCTGCCGGGACCAATGACCTGCTTTTGTAAGGCCTCCAGCAGCGTGAGGAACTCCTTCACGGAGACGGGCAGTTTGGCTGCGCGTAGGGTGTAGAAGAAGTCGATCAACATGGGGCTTAGTCTGGTGTGTGTTGACGACTGCGCAGGAAGCGGGCTGCTTGCAAGCCCATGCCGCCCCCTAAGCCCACCAACACGATGGCGACGATGCTGCCGGTGCCGTAGCCTGGGGCAAACAAGTCCAAGCCGAAGGTGATGCCTAAGCCATAACCCAGCAAGGCACCGGTGACAAAGCCCACCGCATCGCTGAGTCCTTCTAGCAAAGATGCAAACATGGCAGGCTCCTCATCAGCGGTTGCGGTTTTGCATGAACACCAGTTTTTCAAACAGGGTCACGTCTTGTTCATTTTTCAACAGAGCGCCCACCAGCGGCGGAATCGCCACTTTGTCGTCTTGCGTTTGCAGCGCCTCGGCAGAAATGTCCTCGGCTACCAAGAGTTTGAGCCAGTCCAGCAATTCGCTGGTGGAGGGTTTTTTCTTCAGGCCGGGCAAGTTGCGAATGTCGAAGAAAGTCTTCATGGCCGCGCTGAGCAACTCTTGTTTGAGTTGTGGAAAGTGCACGGACACGATCTGACGCATGGTCTCGGCGTCGGGGAACTTGATGTAGTGAAAGAAGCAGCGGCGCAAGAAAGCGTCGGGTAATTCTTTTTCGTTGTTCGAGGTGATGAACACCAGTGGGCGATTTTTGGCTTTGATGAGCTCACGTGTTTCGTAGCAATAAAACTCCATGCGGTCGATCTCGCGCAACAAGTCGTTGGGGAATTCGATGTCGGCTTTGTCAATTTCATCGATCAGCAGCGCCACGGGCTGCTCTGCGGTGAACGCTTGCCACAGCACGCCTTTGATGATGTAGTTTTGGATGTCTTTGACGCGTGCACCACCATCTAGGTCGGCCATTTGGCTGTCACGCAGCCGACTGACCGCGTCGTACTCGTACAAGCCTTGTTGCGCTTTGGTGGTGGACTTGATGTGCCACTGCAACAAGGGCATGCCCAGCGCCTGTGCCACCTCTTCAGCCAGCATGGTTTTGCCGGTGCCGGGCTCGCCCTTGACCAGTAACGGCCGTTGAAGTGTCATGGCCGCATTGACGGCCAGCATCAAGTCTTGGGTTGCAACGTAGTTGTCGGTGCCGGTGAATTTCATGTGGGTTGGCTCTATATAATGAACGGTTGACTTTTATCAATCTGTCTCAAAGACATCTGCACTATGAACAAGTCTCTCTCAATCGTGTTTGCTTTCGTTGTCGCCGCTGCGACCTTTTCAGCCCAAGCCCAAGAGCTTACAGGTGACGCCAAAGCTGGCGAAAAAAAGATTGCCATGTGCATTGGCTGTCACGGGATTGTGGGCTACCAAGCCAGCTTTCCTGAAGTGTACAAAGTCCCCAAAATTTCGGGCCAAGGTGTCAAATACATCGCTGCAGCTTTGAATGGCTACAAAAAAGGCGAGCGCAAGCACCCCACCATGCGCAGCATTGCAACCAGCCTGAGTGATCAAGACATCGCCGATATCTCTGCTTATTACGCCAACCACGGTGTGGTGGATGGTGCTGCATTGCCAGACAAAGCATCGGAACCCAAGGGCAATGTGGCCGAGTTGGTCAAAAAAGGTGCTTGCACGTCGTGCCATGGTGAAAACTTTGCCAAACCGATTGACCCCAGCTATCCCAAGTTGGCGGGCCAAAATGCCGATTACTTGTACGTGGCTTTGAAGTCCTACAAAGTAGACGGTACGTCTACTTGGGGACGCGGCAATGGTGTGATGGGCGGTGTGGCCAAGCAGTTCAGCAATGCCGAACTCAAAGAGTTGGCCAGCTATGTGTCGGCCCAGCAAGGCGACTTGAAGACGGTGCCACAGTCTAAATTCCGCTGATTCAAATTCATGACCAACAAAAAGGCCCGCTTTGCGGGCCTTTTTGTCATGGGCGCAACCATGGCGTCATGTGTGGCTATGTTCAACGGCCTCAGTCTTGTGTGGCGCGCCGCTGCACGGCATCGATGTAGGCCTGTCCATCGGGCGGCCGTCCGCTGCGCTGGCTCTCCCAAATCATCTGGCCCAAAGCTTCCATGGTGTCGTGATGGGCGACATGCAAGGAGTCGCGCCGCGCAGTCAACAATTCCACCGCTTGCCGAATGCCACGCGGTTGGTCAATCGAACATTGCTCGCTCACGGACAGATGCATGGACACATGCAGGAACGGGTTGATCTTGCCGTCTTTCACGTCGTACATACGCGCCAAGGCTGTGGCCTCGTCGGAAAAATCGGCATGGTATTCGGGGTGTTCGGCCACCCATTGACTGGCCAAGGTTTCCAATGCGTCCATGGGTTGGGCCTTGCGCCACTTGGCATAGACCGAGCAGAAAAAACGCCGAACATCGGCTTGACTGGGTTCAAACATGGCCTGCATTGTCACTCAGGTGCCGGGCAGTGGGGGCCGAGGTTCTGGTCTTGATACATTAAACGGTTCAACAAAGTTTCATTTGAGGAAGACCATGAACCAAGCCTTTATTTGCGACGCCATCCGCACCCCTTTTGGTCGATACGGCGGCGCTTTGTCTTCGGTGCGCACCGACGACCTCGGTGCTGTTCCGCTCAAAGCCTTGATGGCACGCAATCCGAAGGTGGATTGGCTGGCCGTGACCGATTTGATTTACGGCTGTGTGAACCAAGCCGGTGAAGACAACCGCAACGTGGGCCACATGGCGAGTTTGCTGGCGGGGCTGCCGCTGGAATTGCCAGGTGCGACCATCAACCGCTTGTGCGGTTCGGGCATGGACGCCATTGGCACTGCGGCGCGTGCCATCAAGGCGGGCGAAGCCACGCTGATGATTGCTGGCGGTGTGGAGAGCATGAGCCGCTCACCCTTTGTGATGCCCAAGGCTGAAAGCGCCTTCAGCCGCAGCAATGCGGTGTACGACACCACGATTGGCTGGCGCTTCATCAACAAGTTGATGAAAGAAACGTATGGCGTGGACTCGATGCCTGAGACGGCAGAGAACGTGGCCACCGATTTCAAGATTGAGCGCGAAGCCCAAGACCGCATGGCGCTGGCCAGCCAGATGAAGGCCGTGGCCGCACAAAAGGCAGGCTACTTTGATGCCGAAATTTGCCCCGTCACCATCCCTCAGAAAAAGGGCGATGCCGTGGTGGTGAGCCAAGACGAGCACCCACGTGCCACCAGCCTGGAGTCGCTGGCCAAGCTCAAGCCGGTGGTTCGCCCCGATGGCACGGTGACAGCCGGCAACGCCAGTGGCGTGAACGACGGCGCCTGCGCGGTGTTGTTGGCCGATGAAAAAACAGCGGCCCAGCAAGGGCTGACGCCCAAAGCGCGTGTGGTGGGCATGGCCACAGCGGGTGTGCCACCGCGCATCATGGGCATTGGCCCGGCACCTGCAACACAAAAGGTGCTGGCGCTGACCGGTTTGACGCTGGCCGATTTGGATGTGATTGAACTCAACGAAGCGTTTGCGGCGCAAGGTTTAGCGGTGTTGCGTCAACTGGGCTTGCAAGACGATGACCCGCGCGTCAACCCCAATGGCGGGGCCATTGCACTGGGACACCCGCTCGGGGCCAGTGGCGCACGCTTGGTCACGACCGCCATCAACCAGTTGCACCGCACCGGTGGACGGTATGCCTTGTGCACCATGTGCATTGGCGTGGGTCAAGGCATTGCGATGATCGTGGAACGTGTTTAAAACAGCAGGGCGGTTGGCATGATCAACAAAATTGCACCTTCGGTGGCCCATGCGTTGCAAGGCTTGCGTGACAACCAAACTTTGTTGATAGGTGGGTTTGGCACAGCAGGCATTCCAGATGAATTGATCGACGGCTTGATTGCGGTGGCGCGAGAGCACCGGGTCCAGGGCCTGACGGTGGTCAACAACAACGCAGGCAATGGCGAGAGCGGTTTGGCCGCTTTGCTCCAAACAGGTTGTGTGCGCAAAGTCATTTGCAGTTTCCCGCGTCAAGCCGACAGCTATGTGTTTGACGGCTTGTACCGTTCGGGCAAGTTGGAGTTGGAGTTGGTACCACAAGGCAATTTGGCCGAGCGTATCCGCGCTGCTGGGGCTGGAATTGGGGCTTTCTTTTCTCCCACAGGCTTTGGCACCGAGTTGGCCAAACACAGCGATGGTTCGCCCAAAGAAACACGCGAAATCAATGGCCGCATGTATGTGCTCGAACACCCCATCCATGCCGACATCGCCCTGATCAAGGCCGAGCGTGGCGACCGCTGGGGCAACCTGACCTACCGCAAAGCCGCACGTAATTTTGGGCCGGTGATGGCCACTGCGGCCAAGTGCACCATTGCGTCGGTGCACGAAGTGGTAGAACTCGGCAGCTTGGACCCCGAGAGCATTGTGACGCCGGGTATTTTTGTCAGTCACGTGGTGCAAGTGCCCCGCGTCGCCACCCAAGGCGGTGGTTTCAAAAAGGAGGCATGAGATGGCCTACACCCGAAAAACCAAAGACCAAATGGCGGCCCGTGTGGCCCAAGACATTCCCGAGGGCGCTTATGTGAATTTGGGCATTGGCATGCCCACCCAAGTGGCCAATCATTTGCCCCAAGGCTTGGAAGTGATTTTGCACAGCGAGAACGGCATCTTGGGCATGGGCCCAGCGCCTGCCGCAGGCCAAGAAGATTACGACTTGATCAACGCGGGCAAACAACCCGTGACCCTGATGCCCGGCGGCGCGTTTTTTCACCACGCTGACAGTTTTTCGATGATGCGTGGTGGGCATTTGGATATTTGTGTGCTGGGTGCTTTTCAGGTCAGCGAGCAGGGCGACTTGGCCAACTGGCACACCGGTGAGCCGGGTGCCATTCCTGCTGTGGGTGGGGCCATGGACTTGGCGATTGGCGCCAAACAAACCTGGGTGATGATGGATTTGTTGACCAAGCAAGGTGCCAGCAAAGTGGTGCGCGCGTGCAGCTACCCGGTCACAGGCTTGGCTTGCGTGAAGCGCATTTACACCGATTTGGCCACGCTCGAAGTCACGCCCCAAGGGCTGCGCCTGATCGATGCGGTGGACGGCTTGTCGCGCGAGGAGCTGGCGCAGTTGGTGGGCTTGCCGATTCACGGCTGAGCCCACGCAGCGTTCACTGCTCAGCGAACGCGCGCTCGATCACAAAGTCACCGGGCTTGGTGGTGTTGCCCTCTTTGAAGCCACGCTCTTCGAGCATGCGCTTCAAATCCTTGAGCATTTGTGGGCCGCCACAAATCATCACGC
>NZ_JAVLFP010000056.1:0-16337 GCF_046052825.1 Limnohabitans sp. | reverse complement strand
TTCTTTGGCGTGGCCGAGTAGTCACCGCCGGCGGTGTTCGTCAAAATCTGCTCGACCAAGCCAGTGCATGAACCGCAAGATGCGCTGGCTTTGGTGTGCTTGCGCACTTCGTCCAACGTGAACAAACCTTTGTCTTTGATGGCTTTGCAAATCGAGCCTTTTTTGACGCCGTTGCAGCCACAAACTTCGGCATCGTCGGGCATGCTGGCGGCCTTGCTATGACCTTCATGGCCCACGTCGCCAATGTTGGATTCGCCAAACATCAGCTTCTCGCGGATGTCGGCCACGCTGCGACCATCGCGCAGCAACTTGAAATACCAGCTGCCATCCACCGTGTCGCCGTACAGGCAAGCGCCGATGAGTTGGTCGTTGCGAATCACCAGTTTTTTGTACACCCCGTCGTGCGGGTCGCTGAGCACAATTTCTTCGGTGCTGCCATCGGTGCTGCCCATGAAGTCGCCCGCGCTGAACAGGTCAATGCCGGTGACTTTGAGTTTGGTGGACGTCAAGGAACCGGTGTAGCGGCCAATGCCGTACTCGGCCAAATGGTTGGCCAAGACCTTGCCTTGCTCAAACAAAGGCGCGACCAAGCCATACGCAATGCCACGGTGGGCCGCGCACTCACCCACGGCATAGATGCGTGGGTCGGTCACGGTTTGTAAGGTGTCGCTCACCACAATGCCGCGCTCGCAGTGCAAATGCATTTGCTCGGCCAGTGCGGTGTTGGGGCGAATACCCACCGCCATCACCACCAGCTCGGCAGGCACATGCGTGCCGTCTTTGAAGAGCACCGCGCTCACTCGGCCCGAGGCGTCGCCCAGCAACTCTTGCGTTTGTGCACCCAGTCGAAATTGCATGCCACGTTCTTGCAGCGAGCGTTGCAACATGCCGCCAGCCATGCGGTCGAGCTGGCGCTCCATCAGCCATTCGGCCACGTGCACCACCGTCACGGACATGCCGCGTTTCATCAAGCCGTTGGCGGCTTCGAGACCCAACAAACCGCCGCCAATGACCACCGCATGTTGGTATTTTTTGGCCGCATCAATCATGGCCTGGGTGTCGGCCATGTCGCGGTAGGCCAGCACACCGTCGAGTTCGCGCCCCGGGATCGGCAGCATGAACGGGTTAGAACCGGTGGCCAACAGCAAGCGGTCATAAGGCGCGGTACGTCGCTCACCGGTGGCGTTTTCGGCGGTGACCAGGCGTTTGACGCGGTCCACCTCGGTCACCTTCCAGCCGGCATGCAGGGTGATGCTGTTGTCGCGGTACCAGTCAAACGGGTTGAGCACGATCTCGTCCATGGTTTGCTCACCGGCCAAGACCGGCGACAACAAGATGCGGTTGTAGTTGGGGTGCGGCTCGGCACCAAACACCGTGATGTCGTACAGGTCTGGCGTGAGCTTGATCAGCTCTTCCAGCGTGCGCACACCGGCCATGCCGTTGCCAATCATCACCAATTTGAGCTTGTTCATGTTTTCTCCACATGCGCTTGGCGCGTGTACAAAAAGTCGATCACGGCCTTGCGGTACTGCAAGTAGCGCGGATCGTCCGCCAGTTGCACGCGTGAGCGTGGGCGTGGCAGGTCAACACTGAGGACTTCGCCAATTGTCGCGGCAGGGCCATTGGTCATCATCACAATCTTGTCGGACAGCAACACGGCTTCGTCAACATCGTGCGTCACCATCACCACCGTGCTGTGGGTGGCCGCCACGATGGACAGCAACTCGTCTTGCAGCTTGGCCCGTGTCAACGCATCCAATGCGCCAAAGGGCTCGTCCATCAGCAGCACCTGGGGCTCCATGGCCAGGGCGCGTGCAATGCCCACGCGTTGCTTCATGCCGCCTGAAATTTCGCCGGGGCGCTTGTGTGCCGCATGGCTCAAACCCACCAAGTCCAGGGCTGCATCGGTGCGGGCTTTGAGTTGCAGCTTGGTTTCTTTGGCTTTGCCGTCCACCAAGCCGGATTGGCCAAACACACGCTCCACGCCAAGGTAGATGTTTTCGTAGCAAGTCAACCACGGCAGCAGCGAGTGGTTTTGGAACACCACGGCACGCTCTGGACCGGGCCCTGAGATTTCGCGGTTGGCGCAAATCAGGTTGCCTTGGGTGGGGGTCGTCAATCCGGCGATCAGGTTGAGCAGGGTGGACTTGCCGCAACCGGAGTGGCCAATGAGGGCGACAAACTCACCTTTGGCCACGGTCAGGTCGATGTCGCGCAGCGCGGGGAAGTCGCCTTTGGCGGTGCGAAAGGTTTGGGCCACGCCCTGGATTTCTAAGAACTTGTGGGTCAGCGAGGCATTCATGAACGCACCTCCTCAAAGGTAAATGCGGTGGCGAGTTTGATGAGTGCGTACTCCAGCACCAAGCCCACGATGCCAATCACAAAGATGGCGATGATGATGTTCTTGACGTTCAGGTTGTTCCATTCGTCCCAGACCCAAAATCCAATGCCCACACCACCGGTCAGCATCTCGGCGGCGACGATCACCAGCCACGCCGTGCCCACCGCCAAGCGCACGCCTGTGAGCATGTAGGGCAGCACCGCAGGGAACAAAATTTTGGTGATGATCTTCCACTCCGACAGGTTGAGCACTCGCGCCACGTTCATGTAGTCCTGGGGCACGCGTTGCACGCCCACCGCCGTGTTGATGACCATGGGCCAGATCGAGCAAATGAAGATGGTCCAAATCGCCGCAGGGTTGGCCCCCTTGAAAACCAACAAACCAATCGGCAACCAAGCCAACGGGGATACGGGGCGCAACAAGCTGATGAGCGGGTTGAACATGCGGGACAAAAACTCGAAGCGCCCGATCAAAAAGCCCATCGGAATTCCCACCAGGGCGGCCAAACCAAAGCCCATGGCCACGCGCTTGAGCGAGCTCAGCACGTTCCAGCCCACGCCTTGGTCGTTGGGGCCGTTGCTGTAGAAGGGGTCACTGAACACGGTGATGGCTTGCACCAGGGTGGCGCTGGGGGAGGGGAAGTTGTTGGTGCTGCTGAGCGACACCAACGACCAAATGCCCACCAGCAGGGCCAGCCCCAGAAAGGGTGGCAATGCTTGCGACAGCAGCGATTTGAAAGAGCGAGCCAACATGCCGTGGTCCTTAAGCTTTGACTTTGAAACCGTCGGCGTATTTCTTGGGGTCTTTGCCGTCCCACACCACGCCGTCGACCAACTTGCTGGTGCGCATCACGTCCTTGGGCACCGGCGTTTTGCTGGCCGTGGCCGCTTGCTTGTACACATCCAGGTGGTTGATTTCTTTGGCCACGTTCAGGTAGTCGGGGTGGTCTTTGAGCAAACCCCAGCGCTTGTGCTGGGTCAAGAACCACATGCCGTCCGAGAGGTAAGGGAAGGTGGCTTGACCATCGGCATAAAACTTCATGTGGTGGGGGTCGTCCCAGGTTTTGCCCAAACCGTTTTGGTAGCGGCCCAAGATGCGTTGGTTGATCACATCCACACTGGTGTTGACGTAGGCCTTGTCGGCAATCGTCTCGGCCATCTTCATCTTGTTTTGCAAGCCCGCGTCAATCCACTTGCCCGCTTCCAAAATGGCGGCTGTCACGGCGCGTGCGGTGTTGGGGTATTTCTTGACGAACTCGGCGGTGGTGCCCAGCACTTTCTCAGGGTGGTCTTGCCAAATGTCTTGGGTGGTGGTGGCCGTGATGCCAATGCCATCGGCAATGGCGCGGTGGCCCCAAGGTTCACCCACACAGTAGCCGTCCATGTTGCCCACGCGCATATTGGCCACCATCTGGGGCGGTGGCACGGTGATGACCTTGGCTTCTTTGAGCGGGTTGATGCCCACGCTGGCCAACCAGTAATACAACCACATGGCGTGGGTGCCGGTGGGGAAAGTTTGGGCAAAGGTGTATTCGCGCTTTTCAGTGTTCATCAACTTGGCCAAGCTGGCGGCATCCACGGCCCCTTTGTCTGCCAGCTTTTTGCTCAAGGTGATGGCCTGCCCGTTTTGGTTGAGCGTCATCAGCACGGCCATGTCTTTCTTCGGACCCGAGGTGCCCAGGTGCACGCCGTAGACCAAGCCATAGAGCACGTGGGCAAAGTCCAACTCGCCGTTGACCAATTTGTCGCGCACACCGGCCCAACTGGCTTCCTTGGTGGGGATGATTTTGACGCCGTATTTTTTGTCGATGCCCAGCACCGAGGCCATGACCACGCTGGCGCAGTCGGTCAGCGGAATGAAGCCAATGCGCACTTCTTCCTTTTCGGGCTTGTCCGAGCCTTGGGCGTAGACGGCAGCGCGCAAGGCTGGGGCGATGGTGAGGGCACTGGCGGTGGCAGCTTGCAAGACATTGCGACGGCTCATGGGGGTCTCCAACAGATCGGACATGAATCACTCCTTGAAAAAAACAGGCAACTCCAAAAGCGTTGAGGCAAAGAAAAAGGCGTCCGCAGAGACAGCTCGTGAAAGCCATGTCTGGGGACGCCTTTGTCCGTTCAAACCTTGGAGGGTTATGTCTTGGTCTTGCAAAGCTTGTGCCAGCTCAACCTAGGCATTTCGACGCATGACTTGCCCTTATTGAGTGCGCAATCAGGTGCATTCAGGGCGAAGTGCACCAACTTAGGACAACAGGTCTGCCATGTCCAAGATGCGTTGCGCCACCTCGCCCAATTTGAGGCCTTTGTCCATGGCCACTTTGCGCAATTTGGCATGGGCTTGAACTTCAGTCAGTGCTAGTTTGTCCATCAGCAGGGCTTTGGCGCGCTCCACCAGACCACGCTCATTCAGTGCATGGCGAGCTTGGTCGCGCTCATGGCGCAGGTTTTCTTCGTACTCAAAGCGCGCCATCGCCACATCCAAGATGGGACGAATGCGCGTGCTGGAGAGGCCATCCACGATGTAGGCAGAAACGCCTACTGCCACCGCATCGCGCACATGGCTGGTGTCATCGTCATCGGTGAACAACACAATCGGGCGCCGTTCGTCTCGGGTGGCAAACACCACATGTTCAAGGGCGTCGCGCGCCTCTGACTCGGCGTCCACAATGATCAGGTCAGGTTGCAATTGGCTGATGCGGTCGGCCAAAAATACGTCGGCAGGAAGTGTGGCAATGAGGTTGAACCCACTTTCTAACAAGCCGATGCGCAGCGCCCGTGAGCGTTGTGCCTGGGTGCGGGCGTGGTCGTCATCCGGGTCGCTCACCACCAAGTCGGGCGCCACCACCACGATGCGCAAGGCCTCTTGGGGTCTGGACTTCTTGGGGCTGGCTTTCATTCAGGAAACTTTCAAGGCAAACGCGGTGTCATCACGTGTCATGCAAGTTGTGCGCCAATCGACCCACCTAAACTCTGCCTCTATGTTGATCCTTGGTATTGAATCTTCTTGTGACGAAACCGGTGTGGCGTTGGTGCGTGCTGAGGGCCAGGCTTTGCCTCGCTTGTTGTCGCATGCCCTTTTCAGTCAAATTGCCATGCACCAGGCCTATGGCGGCGTGGTGCCTGAGTTGGCCAGCCGCGACCACATTCGCCGCGTGATTCCGCTGACGCGGGAGGTCTTGGCTGGGGCGCACCAAAGCTTGCAAGAGGTGGATGTGGTGGCCTACACCCGCGGACCAGGCTTGGCGGGTGCCTTGTTGGTCGGGGCGGGTGTGGCATGCGCTTTGGGGGCGGCTTTGGGCAAGCCCGTGTTGGGTGTGCACCATTTAGAAGGCCATTTGCTGTCGCCGTTTTTGAGTGAGGATGCCCCCGAGTTTCCTTTCGTGGCCTTGTTGGTCTCGGGTGGGCACACGCAGTTGATGCAAGTCGACGGCGTGGGGCGGTATGTCTTGTTGGGTGAAACCATTGACGACGCGGCAGGGGAGGCCTTTGACAAATCAGCCAAGTTGATGGGCTTGGGTTACCCAGGTGGACCCGCTTTGTCTCGGCTGGCGCAGCAGGGCGACCGAACGGCCTTCAAGTTGCCACGTCCTTTGCTGCACAGCGGAGATTTGGATTTTTCGTTTGCCGGGCTCAAAACAGCGGTTCTCACGCAAGCGCAAAAGCTGGGTGATCAACTCGCAGCCCGCAAAGCCGATTTGGCCGCTTCCACCGAGGCCGCGATTGTGGAGGTACTGCTGAAAAAATCGTTGGCCGCTTTGCGCCAGACCGGGTTGAAGCGTTTGGTGGTGGCGGGGGGTGTGGGGGCCAATCGCCATCTGCGAGAGCAGCTCAACGCGGCTTGTGCGCGTTTGAATGTGCGGGTGCACTACCCTGAGCTGCATTTGTGCACCGACAACGGCGCCATGATTGCCATGGCGGCTGCCATGCGCTTGCAGTCCCAGCCCGCTGGCGCCAAGGGGCTGTCAACCACCTACAGTTTTGACATCAAACCCCGCTGGCCCTTGGCCGAGCTGGCCTGAAATGGCCCTGTATGGGGGTTTGCTATACTCTGCGGGCTTTACCGTTTGGGTAGAGCAAGCACGTTGGGCCTAAGTTCCAAGGCCCAACGCAAGTCAAACATCAAAGGAAAACACATGCTGACTGCAAAAATTGCTGAAGTTGTCAAAGACAACGCACGCGCCGCTGGTGATACAGGTAGTCCTGAAGTGCAAGTTGCACTGCTGACCGCCCGCATCAACGAACTCACGCCTCACTTCAAAACCCACGCCAAAGACCACCATGGTCGTCGTGGCTTGTTGCGCATGGTGAGCCGTCGCCGTAAATTGCTCGACTACCTCAAGTCCAAAGACTTTGACCGTTACGCTGCTCTGATCGCCAAGCTTGGCCTGCGCAAGTAACTTCTGAAGTTCGCGACAAACGCCTGAGTTATTTGAATAGCTCAGGCGTTTTGCACTTGTTGCACTGAATTTTTCAACCGACGGAACAGAACGAGGCGCAGATTCGAAAAGCTGTGTCATTCCAAAAAAGCGGACCTGTGGGGTTTTTTTGGAATGGCATCGTTTGCTGCACCAGTTCCTCCGGGCTTCGGCGAAGTGGCCTGCACTTCCCAAACTCTTTAGGAGAAAAACATGTCACTTTTCAACAAAGTCACCAAAACCTTCCAGTGGGGCCAACACACGGTCACCATGGAAACCGGCGAAGTTGCCCGTCAAGCTGGCGGCGCTGTGCTCGTCAACATGGACGACACCGTGGTCTTGGCCACGGTCGTGGGTTCGAAGATTGCCAAAGCGGGCCAAGACTTCTTCCCCTTGACGGTGGACTACATTGAGAAAACCTACGCCGCCGGCAAGATCCCTGGCAGCTTTTTCAAGCGCGAAGCCAAGCCCAGCGAACACGAGACGCTGACCAGTCGCCTGATCGACCGCCCGATCCGTCCTTTGTTCCCAGAAGGTTTCTACAACGACGTGCACGTGGTGATTCACACCGTGTCCTTGAACCCTGAAGTGGATGCTGACATCGCCGCCTTGATCGCCGTGTCCGCTGCCTTGAGCATCTCTGGCATTCCTTTCAACGGCCCCATTGGTGCCGCGCGCGTGGGTTACATCAACGGCGAATACGTGTTGAACCCCGGCCAAACCCAGCGCAAAGACAGCGTGATGGACTTGGTGGTGGCTGGCACTGAAGCCGCTGTGTTGATGGTGGAGTCTGAGGCTCAGCAACTGTCGGAAGACATCATGTTGGGTGCCGTGGTCTTCGGTCATGAGCAAGGCAACATTGCCATCAACGCCATCCAGGAGTTGGTGCGCGACGCTGGCAAACCCGCTTGGGATTGGACTGCGCCTGCCAAGGACGAGCCGCTGATCGCCAAGGTCAACGCACAAGCTGAAGACAAGCTGCGCGCTGCTTACCAAATCCGCAACAAACAAGCCCGTACCCATGCTTGCCGCGAAGCCTATGCCGCCGTCATGGCCGGCCTCAAGGCAGATGGTGTGGAGTTTGACGCCGTCAAAGTCGAGAGCATGTTGTTCGACATCGAAGCGCGCATCGTGCGCAGCCAAATTTTGGCGGGCGAGCCTCGCATCGACGGTCGCGACACGCGCACCGTGCGCCCGATCGAAATCCGCAACAGCGTGTTGCCCCGTACCCACGGTTCGGCCTTGTTCACGCGTGGTGAAACCCAGGCCTTGGTGGTGACCACCTTGGGAACCGAGCGCGATGCGCAGCGCATCGACGCTTTGGCGGGTGAATACGAAGACCGTTTCATCATGCACTACAACATGCCTCCCTTTGCCACCGGCGAAGTCGGTCGCATGGGCAGCACCAAGCGCCGCGAAATCGGCCACGGTCGTTTGGCCAAGCGCGCCGTGGTGGCGGTGTTGCCAAGCAAAGAAGAGTTCCCCTACACCCTGCGTGTGGTGTCTGAAATCACCGAGTCCAACGGTTCTTCTTCCATGGCTTCGGTCTGCGGCGGCTGCTTGTCGTTGATGGACGCTGGCGTGCCGATGAAAGCCCACGTGGCGGGTATCGCCATGGGCCTGATCAAAGAAGGCAACCGTTTTGCCGTGCTGACCGACATCTTGGGTGACGAGGATCACCTGGGCGATATGGACTTCAAAGTGGCCGGTACCACCCACGGCATCACCGCGTTGCAAATGGACATCAAGATCCAAGGCATCACCAAAGAAATCATGCAAGTGGCTTTGGCTCAGGCCAAAGAGGCTCGCATGCACATCTTGGGCAAGATGCAAGACGCCATGGGCGAAGCCAACACGCAAGTGTCTGACTTTGCGCCCAAGCTCTTCACCATGAAGATCAACCCCGAAAAAATCCGCGACGTGATTGGCAAGGGTGGCTCTGTCATCCGTGCGTTGACCGAAGAAACCGGTTGCCAAATCAACATCGACGAAGACGGCACCATCACCATCGCCGCCACCGACGGCGACAAGGCCGAAGAAGCCAAGAAGCGCATCGAGCAAATCACGGCAGAAGTTGAAATTGGCAAGGTCTACGAAGGCCCGATCACCAAGATCTTGGACTTCGGTGCCTTGGTCAACCTGTTGCCAGGCAAAGACGGTTTGCTGCACATCAGCCAAATCAGCCACGAGCGCATTGCCAAGGTCACCGATGTGTTGGCCGAAGGTCAGATCGTGCGCGTCAAAGTGTTGGAGACGGATGAAAAAGGCCGCGTCAAGCTGTCGATGAAAGCCTTGACCGAGCGTCCTGCTGCTGAGCATCAGGGTGAGCATCAAGGCGAGCAGCGTCACCACCGCGGTGAGCGCCAGCATGCAGACCACCAGCAGGCTGAATCCCAGCACGCTGAGCGTCCCCATGCAGGTGATGCCCATCCAGACCACCAGTCTTGATTGGACAGCCCAGGTGACGGACATGATGCGCATTGTTGAGATCACATCGCCCGGCGCCCCTGAGGTGCTGCGCCCTGCCCAACGGCCTATGCCGGTTGCGGGCGCGGGCGAGTTGCTGATTCGCGTCAGCGCCAGTGGCGTGAACCGCCCTGACGTGTTGCAGCGCACCGGCAACTACCCGGTCCCTCCTGGTGCATCGGATGTTCCTGGGTTGGAGGTGGCCGGTGTCATCGATTCGGGCGACACAGCGGCTCTGGCTGCTGCTGGCTTGAAAGTGGGCGACCGGGTGTGCGCCTTGGTGGCGGGTGGCGGTTATGCCGACCATTGCGTGGCCCCTGTGGGTCAGTGCTTGCCCGTCCCCAAAGGCTTGAGCGATGTCGAGGCAGCTTCGCTGCCCGAGACCTTCTTCACGGTCTGGAGCAATGTGTTCGACCGCGGTCGTTTGCAGGCAGGGGAGACCTTGTTGGTGCAGGGCGGCTCCAGCGGTATCGGTGTCACCGCCATTCAGATGGCCAAAGCCTTGGGAGCCCAAGTCATCGTCACGGCGGGCAGCGACGACAAATGCGCTGCCTGTGTGGCGCTCGGGGCTGATCACGCCATCAATTACAAAACACATGACTTTGTCGCTGAGGTCAAACGCCTCACCGATGGCAAAGGCGTGGATGTGGTGCTTGACATGGTGGCCGGTGACTATGTGGCGCGTGAAGTGGAGTGCCTGGCAGAAGATGGTCGTTTGGTCATCATCGCCGTGCAAGGTGGGGTCAAGAGCGGTTTCAATGCCGGCTTGGTTTTGCGTCGTCGTTTGACCATCACAGGTTCAACCTTGCGCCCACGTCCCGTCACGTTCAAAGCCGCTATCGCCAACCGTTTGCGCCAGCATGTGTGGCCCCTGATCGAAGCCGGACAAATCAAACCGGTGATTCATTCGACCTTTGACGCTGCCGCTCTCGATGGTGCTGAACAGGCCCACCGTTTGATGGAGTCGAACCAGCACATCGGCAAGATTGTGTTGACTTGGAGCTTGTCATGAAACAAAAACTCGTTGCAGGCAATTGGAAGATGAACGGCAGCTTGGCTGCCAACGAGGCTTTGGTGCAAGGCATTGCACAAGGATTAAACGCAGCACTTGCGGGTCAGCAGGCGCAAGTGGCGGTGTGTGTGCCAGCAGCCTATTTGTCGCAAGTGCAGCAACTCACGCAGGGCTCGGCCATTGAGCTGGGCGCACAAGACCTGTCCAGCTATGAGCAAGGGGCCTACACCGGTGAAATTTCTGCTGCCATGTTGCAAGACTTCGCGGTGCGTTTCGCCATCGTGGGTCATTCTGAGCGTCGTCAATACCACGCAGAAAGTGATGAACTGGTGGCTGTCAAGGCGCAACGCGCCTTGTCTGCTGGCATCACACCCATCGTGTGTGTGGGCGAAACTTTGGCTGAGCGTGAAGCCGGTCAAACCGAAGCGGTGGTGAAGCGCCAACTGGCTGCCGTCATCCACACCAACGGGCATTGCATCAGCGAGATCGTGGTGGCCTATGAACCCGTGTGGGCCATTGGCACAGGTCTCACAGCCACGCCAGAGCAAGCGCAAGCCGTGCATGCCGTCTTGCGTGCGCAACTGCAGGCGGCTACCTCGCATGCGGACCGTGTTCAGATTCTTTATGGCGGCAGCATGAATGCCGCCAACGCGGCTCAATTGTTGAGCCAACCAGACATTGATGGGGGTTTGATTGGCGGTGCGGCGTTGAAACCGGCTGACTTTTTGACCATCATTGCAGCGGCAGCCCGCTGAGACACAGCTATTTCGGAGTTTTTATGAATTTGATCCTCAACATCGTTCAAGTGGTCCAGTTGTTGGCCGCTTTGGCCATGGTCGGCCTGATCTTGGTGCAGCACGGCAAAGGTGCCGACATGGGCGCAGCTTTCGGCAGTGGCAGTTCGGGGAGCTTGTTTGGTGCCAGTGGTGGCGCAAACTTTTTATCCCGTACCACCGGTGTGTTGGCGGCGGTATTTTTTGTCTGCACGCTGGCCCTGGCCTACTTCGGCAATCTGCGTCCTGCCAGTTCGGGCAGTGTGCTCGAAGGTGCTGTGGTGATGCCTGCTGCCGGTGCATCGGCCGATGCGATCCCTGCCGCTGTGGTGCCTGCATCGGGTGCCGCACAAATCCCAACGAAGTGAACACAAAACCTCAGGTCTCAGAGAGAAAATCACTCTTTTCAGGGTAAACTCTGAGGCTGTTCTGCAGACGTTATTCCTCTTCGTTTTGCAGAACACATACAAGCCGTCGTGGTGAAATTGGTAGACACGCTATCTTGAGGGGGTAGTGGCGAAAGCTGTGCGAGTTCGAGTCTCGCCGACGGCACCATCCAAACAAAGTCTGCTGTCAACTTGGTGTCAACCGGTTGAGGCAGACTCGCAGACTAAGAACAACTAGTCCTACCGCGAGATTGCGATGAGCCTTGAACAGTACCTCCCCGTCCTCCTGTTTATCCTTGTAGGCCTTGGCGTGGGGGTAGCCCCCCAAGTTCTGGGTTATCTCTTGGGCCCTAATCGCCCCGATCCAGCCAAAAACTCGCCTTACGAGTGCGGTTTTGAGGCGTTTGAAGATGCCCGCATGAAGTTCGATGTGCGGTATTACCTGATCGCCATCCTTTTTATTTTGTTCGACCTCGAAATTGCATTTTTGTTTCCTTGGGCCGTTGCGCTCAAGGAAATTGGTTTCATTGGCTTCATCGACATGATGATCTTCCTTGCCATCCTCGTAGTCGGCTTCGCCTACATGTGGATCAAGGGCGCCATCGACTGGGAATAAGGACCGACTATGTCACTTGAAGGCGTTTTCAAAGAAGGCTTCATCACCACGTCCTACGACTCGGTGGTGAACTGGGCCAAGACCGGCTCGCTGTGGCCCATGACCTTTGGTCTGGCTTGCTGCGCGGTGGAGATGATGCATGCGGGCGCTGCCCGTTACGACATTGACCGCTTTGGCATGTTGTTTCGCCCGAGTCCTCGCCAGTCCGACTTGATGATCGTGGCCGGCACCTTGTGCAACAAGATGGCCCCTGCCTTGCGCAAGGTCTATGACCAAATGTCGGAGCCGCGTTGGGTCTTGTCCATGGGTTCATGCGCCAACGGCGGCGGCTATTACCACTACAGCTATTCGGTGGTGCGCGGCTGTGACCGTGTGGTGCCGGTGGATGTGTATGTGCCCGGTTGCCCGCCCACGGCGGAAGCCTTGTTGTATGGCATCTTGCAATTGCAAAGCAAGATTCGCCGCGAAAACACCATTGCCCGCTGAGCAGGACTGCGACCATGAGCCACTCCATTCACACGCTCCAAGCCAACCTGCAAGAGGTGTTGGGCGACAACATCCAACAACTTGATGCGGCCTTGGGCGAAGTCACGCTGACCGTGTCAGCCGTCAACTACCACGCGGTCATGCAGACCTTGCGCGATGACGCGCGCTTGGGCTTTGAGCAACTCATCGACTTGTGTGGCTTGGACTACTCCAGCTACAAAGACGGTGCCCATTCCAAATTCACCGACGCGCCGCGCTTTGCGGTGGTGAGCCATTTGCTGTCCATTGCCCACAACTGGCGCTTGCGCGTGCGGGTTTTTGCTGTGAGCGATGACATGCCCTTGGTGGCTTCGGTCAACGATGTGTGGAATTCCGCCAACTGGTTCGAGCGCGAAGCCTTCGATCTGTTTGGCATCGTGTTTGAAGGCCACGAAGACCTGCGTCGCATCTTGACCGACTATGGCTTCATTGGCCACCCATTCCGCAAAGACTTCCCGACCTCGGGCTATGTCGAAATGCGTTACGACGCTGAACAAAAACGTGTGGTGTACCAGCCGGTCACCATTGAGCCGCGTGAAATCACGCCGCGCATCATCCGCGAAGACAACTACGGCAGCACGCACTGATCATGGCTGATATCAAAAACTACACCCTCAACTTAGGGCCACAACACCCGGCTGCGCACGGTGTGCTGCGCCTGGTGCTCGAACTCGACGGTGAAGTGGTGCAACGCGCCGATCCGCACATCGGTCTGCTGCACCGCGCCACCGAAAAACTGGCCGAGAGCAAAACCTACATCCAATCGCTGCCCTACATGGACCGTCTGGATTACGTGTCCATGATGAGCAATGAGCACGCGTACTGCTTGGCGATTGAAAAAATGATGGGCATCGACGTGCCCGAGCGCGCCCAGTACATCCGCGTGATGTACGCCGAAATCACCCGCTTGCTCAACCACTTGCTGTGGTTGGGTTGTCATGGGTTCGATTGCGGTGCGATGAACATCTTGATTTATTGCTTCCGTGAACGCGAAGACCTGTTTGACATGTACGAGGCGGTGTCGGGCGCCCGCATGCATGCGGCTTATTTCCGTCCAGGCGGCGTGTACCGCGACTTGCCCGACACCATGCCCCAGTACAAGGCCAGCAAGGTGCGCAACGCCAAAGCCATCGCGCGTTTGAACGACAACCGCCAAGGCTCTTTGCTCGATTTCATCGACGACTTCACGCAACGCTTCCCCAAGCTGGTGGACGAGTACGAAACCCTGTTGACCGACAACCGCATCTGGAAGCAGCGCTTGGTCGATGTCGGCATCGTCACGCCAGAGCGTGCCAAAAATCTCGGCTTCACCGGTGCCATGCTGCGTGGCTCGGGCATCGCCTGGGACTTGCGCAAACACCAGCCGTATGACGTGTATGACCGCATGGACTTCGACATCCCTGTGGGCAAGACCGGTGACTGCTATGACCGTTACTTGGTGCGTGTGGAAGAAATGCGCCAGTCCAACCGCATCATCCAGCAGTGCGTGCAATGGTTGCGTGTCAACCCAGGCCCTGTCATCACCGACAACCACAAGGTGGCTGCGCCCAGCCGTGAAGGCATGAAGTCCAACATGGAAGAGCTGATCCACCACTTCAAGCTCTTCACCGAAGGTTTCCATGTGCCCGAAGGCGAGGCTTATGCCGCTGTCGAGCACCCCAAAGGCGAGTTTGGCATTTACCTCGTGAGCGACGGTGCCAACAAGCCTTACCGATTGAAAATTCGCGCCCCTGGTTTTGCCCACTTGGCAGCCATGGATGAAATGGCGCGTGGCCACATGATCGCCGACACCGTGGCGGTGATTGGCACCATGGACATTGTGTTCGGGGAAATTGACCGATGAGTTCTCACACCAGCACCCACAGCCCCGCGCTGTCGGCCCAAACCTACGCGCGTTTCGACCACGAAGTGGCCAAGTACCCCGATGACCAAAAGCAGTCGGCCGTGATGGCCTGCTTGGCCATCGTGCAGCAAGAGCAGGGCTTCGTCAGCGCCGACAGCGAGCGCGCCATTGCCGAGCACCTGGGCATGGCGCCCATGGCGGTGCATGAAGTGACCACCTTCTACAACATGTACAACCTGCAACCGGTTGGCAAGTTCAAGATCAACGTCTGCACCAACTTGCCCTGCCAGTTGCGCAACGGCCAAGCGGCTTTGGTGCACTTGGTGAAAAAGCTGGGCATTGAGGTGGGTGAAACCACTGCGGATGGCCTGTTCACGGTGCAGCCCGGTGAGTGCATGGGCGCTTGCGCGGATGCCCCGGTGTTGCTGGTCAACGACCGCACCATGTGCAGCTACATGAGCCACGACAAGATCGACCAGTTGGTCGATGGTTTGCGTGCGGTGAAGGAAAACACATGATGCCCCCTCGTTCATCGCTGCGCGTATTCACTGCCCTCCGAGGGGGCACTGGCCTTCCTTGGGGCGGCCCTGCGGGAGTCCAACCATGAATCTCCAACACCTGCTTTCTCAATTTCAGACCAACGCGGTCGAAACTTGCTTTCATGGCCGTCACCTGGGCCCCCAAATTTTGGCCGACTTGAACGGCAGCAACTGGTCGCTGCAAGACTATGTGGCGCGTGGTGGCTACCAAGCCTTGCGCAAAATCTTGGGCCAAGACGGCGGCGAGGGCCTGACCCAAGACCAAGTCATTGCCACTGTCAAAGAGTCGGGCCTGCGCGGTCGCGGCGGTGCGGGCTTTCCTACTGGCTTGAAGTGGAGCTTCATGCCCCGCCAATTTCCGGGCCAAAAGTATTTGGTGTGTAACTCGGACGAAGGTGAGCCGGGTACTTGCAAAGACCGTGAGATCTTGCAGCACAACCCGCACATCGTGATCGAAGGCATGGCCATTGCCGCCTATGCCATGGGCATCAGCGTGGGTTACAACTACATCCACGGCGAAATTTTCCAAACCTACGAACGCTTTGAAGCAGCCCTCGAAGAGGCGCGTGCAGCCGGCTTTTTGGGCAACCACATCATGGGCTCGAACTTCAGCTTCCAGTTGCATGCCGCCCACGGTTTTGGCGCTTACATCTGCGGCGAAGAAACCGCGCTGTTGGAGTCGCTCGAAGGCAAGAAGGGCCAACCCCGCTTCAAGCCACCGTTCCCCGCCAGCTTTGGTTTGTACGGCAAGCCCACCACCATCAACAACACCGAAACCTTCGCGGCTGTGCCGTGGATCATCCGCAACGGGGGGCAGGCTTACCTCGAATGCGGCAAGCCCAACAACGGCGGCACCAAGATCTTCTCGGTCAGTGGTGACGTGGAGCGTCCTGGCAACTACGAAATCCCCATGGGCACACCGTTCTCCAAATTGCTGGAGTTGGCCGGTGGCGTGCGCCAAGGTCGCCAGCTCAAAGCGGTGATTCCTGGCGGATCATCGGCCCCGGTGTTGCCAGCCCACATCATCATGGACTGCACCATGGACTACGACTCGATCGCCAAAGCGGGCTCGATGTTGGGTTCGGGCGCTGTCATCGTGATGGACGATTCACGCTGCATGGTCAAGAGCCTGCAACGCCTGAGCTATTTCTACATGCACGAATCGTGTGGCCAATGCACGCCTTGCCGCGAAGGCACCGGTTGGCTGTGGCGCATGGTCGACCGCTTGGAGCGCGGCGAGGGCCGACCCAGCGACATGGACTTGTTGGACAACGTGGCAGAAAACATCATGGGCCGCACGATTTGCGCCTTGGGTGACGCCGCCGCCATGCCTGTGCGCGGCATGCTCAAACATTTCCGCCACGAATTTGAACACCACATCACGCACAAGACCTGCATGGTCCCGGCGTACGTTTGACGGATAAG
>NZ_JAVLFP010000055.1:0-39566 GCF_046052825.1 Limnohabitans sp. | reverse complement strand
GGATGATCATCACGGTGCGTGCAGGCTTGCCTGCAGCCGTGTTGAGCACGTGCAAATTGGCCACGGCCACTTCGGCGCACTTCTTGTAGCCAGGGCCAAAGCGGAAGGTGTTTTTCAAACCGCGCTCAACGATTTGATCGGCCACACCGACGTCCACCACGTGGGGCAGGTTGTACTTGGCGGCGGCTTGCGTGGTGGCCAAGCAAATGGCCGAGGCAAACGCACCGACGATGGCGCTCACACCCGCTTCGTTCATTTTTTCAACTTCAGCCGCACCCGCTTGTGGGGTGGACTGTGCGTCGCCCAGCAGGGCCTCGATCTTGGCGCCGCCCAGCGACTTGATGCCACCGGCTTTGTTGATGTCTTCAATCGCCATCAGCACGCCTTCGCGGCATTGCTGACCCGAGTAGGCCAGTGCACCGGTGACGGGGTGCAACACACCGACCTTGACGGTTTTGGGCTGCGCGCCGCCCACCAATGGAAATGCCAAAGCCGAAGCTGCGGCTGCCGACTGACCCATAAACTGACGACGTGAAGTCATGCTGTGCTCCTTTGAAAAATCAATGAAAGTTGGCCGATAACTCTTTGCTGACCCAGACCTTGGCATCGATGCTGCCAACGCGGGACAACTGCATTTGGTATTCGTAACGGTCCGGTCGATACAGCCCATGCAACCACTGGATGGGCTTGTCGTCGGTGTCATAAATCAAGCGGTTGACCGCCAGCAGCGCCGAACCTACGGCGATGTCCAAATGCTGGGCCATGTTGGCGTCGGCCAACTTGGCAGAAATGCTTTGTTGCGCACGCCCCACCTTGACGCCCGACTCTTCGAGCAGCATGAGGATGGGTTTTTGCGCCAGCTCTTTGCGCCCAAAGCCGCTGGCAATGCGCTCGGGCACCCAGGTGGTGATGTGCGACAGCGGGCCTTCTTTGGTGTGGCGCACGCGCTGGGCTTTTTGCACCCATTCACCGTCGGGCAACTGCAAGGCCATGGCCACTTCATGGGGTGCGGGCAAGCGTTGCACCGACAGCACCTTGACGGTGGTGCGCAAGCCCATGCTGACCAGGTTTTCCAGCAAACCGGTCAGACGCGCCTGTTGTGTTTTGGTGGGTTGATGGGTGGCGGCCTCGACCTGCGCCACGCTGCGCTGCAACAGCGAACGGGTGCCACGACCGGGCTCGCGGCTGATCAACCCCTCTTGGGCCAACTGCGCCAAGGCGCGTCGCACGGTGACACGCGCCACCGAGAACTGCTGCATCAGCGCCAGCTCGCCCGGCAGCCCTTGGGCAAACTTGCCTTCGTGCAATTGCTCACGCAGCACCAAGTAGACCTGGTGGTATTTGGGCAATGGCATGACAGCACTCATGGTCGGCGATGGTGAATCAGTTCTATTGACCTGTCAATAGGACATTTAGACAGAACAATCACCCAAGTGACCATGCACCCAAAAGCATTCACCTGCTTTGTCAGGGAAATGCAGTGTTGCCATGGCAAGATTTACGCATGAAGCTGCTCAAAAAACTCAATGTGATTGGGGCGCTGTATGCAGCGTTTCATTTCTTCATCACCCACAACAAGGGCCGCACCTTGCGCCAAAAGGTGTTCGCGTTGTTGCACCCCACGCCCACGTCGGGGCCTTTGCACCGCTACATCGACCATCTGATCATCTTGTCGGTGCTGGTGTCGGTGTTGAGCATCATTTTTGAGACCATCCCAGAAGTGCAGGCCTTGTTCGGTCCAGAATTCAAATGGCTGGAGGTGATCACGGTCACCATCTTCTCGATCGAGTATGGGGGCCGTGTGTACAGCTGCTGTGAGCTTCCGCAGTACGAACACCCCATCCAGGGCAGGCTGCGCTACATGATGACCGTGAGCGCCTTGATCGACTTGTTGGCCATCTCACCCTTCTTTTTGGACATGGTGCTGGACAAAAACTTTGACCTGCGCTTCTTGCGGGTGTTTCGCTTGTCGCGCTTGCTCAAGCTCACGCGCTACACCGGCACCCTCAACACCTTGTTCAAAGCGGTGCAGCGCGAACACCGGGTGTTGCTGGCCTCGGCCTTCATGATGATGCTGTTGGTGATCTTGACTGCGAGCCTGGGGTATGAGTTAGAGCACGACGCCCAGCCCGACAAGTTTGAAAGCATTCCGGCCACGATGTATTGGGCCGTGATCACCTTGGCCAGTGTGGGCTACGGTGACATTGCGCCTATCACGCCCTTGGGTCGTGCCATGACGGTGGTGATCAGCCTGATTGGCATTGGCATCTTTGCCATTCCAGCCGGTTTGATGGCATCGGCCTTCACCGACCAATTGCGCATTGACCGTGAGACCTTTGAGAATGAATTTCGCAAGGCCATTGCCGATGGCCGTTACTCCAGCGCAGAACGCCATGTGATGGACGCCGAAGCCGAGCGCTTGCACTTGTCGCCCCAAGACGTCAACCGCATCATCGAACGCGTGCACCAAGAAATGCGCAGCGTGGGCCACGACGTGACCGAGGGCCTGGACCCCGAGGTGATGATGGAGCGCTACCGCCAACAAATCAGCGCCTTGCGCAGCATGGCGCATGGCAAGAGTGCCGACCAAATTGACGCCTTGCTGCGCGACGAAGCCAAGTCGACCGCCGCAGAGCGGGCAATTTGGAACACCTTGCGCGACAAGTAATTACACCAAGCCCAAGGCTTCTTGCGCGGCCACGCGGCCCTCGTCGGTGGGAATGACCCACACCTCGATGCCGCTGCCCTCGGCATGGATGGCGCGCACCGCGTCACCGGTGGCAGCGAGGTTTCTTGTGTCATCCACCGACACGCCCAAGTAACTCAGCGCCTCACCCACCTGTTGGCGCAGCACCGCGTCGTGCTCGCCAATGCCACCGGTGAAGGCCAACACGTCGAGGCCGCCCACGCAGGCGCTCAAGGCGCCGACTTCGCGCACCACGCGGTGGGTGAACAAGTCAATCGCCAACTGGGCCGACGGCGAACCTGAGGCACGCAAGGTGCGCATGTCAGCGCTCTCGCCTGACACGCCCAGCAAACCACTTTGTTTGTAGAGCAGCTTTTGAATGGCGTCGTGGTCCCAGCCCTGCTCCATCAAATACAGCAACACGCCCGGGTCCAACGCGCCACTGCGCGAGCCCATCATCAAACCATCCAGCGCCGAAAAACCCATGGTGGTGGCACGGCTCTGATGTGCAGTGGTGGCACACACACTGGCGCCATTGCCCAAGTGGGCCATCACGGTGCGGCCCGCAGAACGCGGCGACACCTCTTGCAACACCTGGCTGACAAATTGGTAGGACAGGCCGTGGAAACCAAAGCGACGCACGCCGCGGGCGGTGAGTTGACGGTCGATGGCAAAGGTGGTTTCCAGCGGCGACAGGGTGCGGTGAAACGCCGTGTCAAAGCAGGCCACTTGGGGCACGTCAGGGAACGACTCGCTGAAGGCGCGCACACCCGCCAAGTTGTGCGGCTGGTGCAAGGGTGCCAAGCTGTTGAGCGTGGCGAGTTGTGTCAGCACCTCGGGCGTCACACGCACAGGGGCCGAGTACAACAAGCCGCCATGCACCACACGGTGCGCAATGGCTTGCAAGGGCACGTGGGCAAACTGGGTGGTGAACAAATGCTTCAACATGGCCAACGCCACATCAAATGCATCGTCACCCTCAGCCACGGGCACTGGCAACGAAGTTTTGGCTTGGCCAGGGGCCGACCAGCGGATGTGCGGTGCGCCACCGGGCTCTAAGCCTTCGATGCACCCACTGAGCTCGGCTTGTCCCACCGCCGTTGCTTGCACGGGGTAGAGGGCAAACTTCAGGCTGGATGAGCCTGCGTTGACGGACAAGATGCTCATGCGCTTTGGCTGCGGTTGTGGTGCGCGATGAGCTTGGCCAGCAAGGCTGACGCACTGCGCGTGGTGGCGGTGTCGGCACGGCTGGTCAAGGCAATCGGCACGCGTGCGCCCAACACCACGCCAGAGCCTGAAGCTCCTGCCAAGTATTCGAGTTGCTTGGCCATCATGTTGCCCGACTCCAAATCGGGCGCCACCAAGATGTCGGCCTGCCCTGCCACACGGGACACGATGTGTTTGATTTCAGCGGCATGGGGTGAGACCGCGTTGTCGAACGCCAAGGGACCATCGATCACGCCACCTTGGATTTGCCCTCGGTCGGCCATCTTGCACAACGCGGCTGCGTCCAAGGTGGAGGGCATGCTGGGGTTGACGGTTTCTACCGCTGCCAAGATGGCCACTTTGGGTTCAGCCACGCCCATGATTTGCGCAAACAAAATGGCGTTTTGCACGATGTCTGCTTTGTCAGCCAAGCTGGGCGCGATGTTGAGCGCGGCATCGGTGATGTACAAAGGCTTGGGGTACATCGGTGCTTCGAAACGAAACACATGCGACATGCGCCGCCCGGTGCGCAAGCCCGGCTGCATGACCACCGCGTGGATCAACTCGTCCGTGTGCAAGCTGCCCTTCATCAAGGCTTCGAGTTTGTGGTCAGCCGCCATTTGCGCCGCTACATCGGCTGCTGCATGGCTGTGCGGCACATCAATGACCTTGGCTGCTGAAATGTCGATGCCCGCTTGCTGGGCCACGGCGCGCAGTTTTTTCTCGGGGGCAATCAGCACCGCCTGAATCAGGCCCGCATGGTGGGCGTCCATCGCGCCTTGCAAGGAGTCTGCGTCACACGGGTGAACCACACCGCAGACTACCGGCTCCAAATGCGCGCCCAGCGCCAGCAAATGGGCATGGCGCGCTTCTGGGTCAAACAAGCTGATGTGCGGCGCATGGATGCGGGGAAGGCGCAGCTTCTCGGTGGGTGCCATGACACGGGCCACGCCGTAGAGCACGCGCTCGCCTTTTTGGTTGACCAACAAGCAGTCGAGGTCCACCGTTTTTTTGTCGTCTTGCTTGGCGGTGCAGGTCACCGACACCGTCAAGGTGTCGCCGATACGCACTGGCCGACTGAAGTGCAGGTTTTGCTCCAAGTAAATCGTGCCGGGGCCTGGAAACACCGTGCCCAACAAACTCGAGATCAAGGCACCGCCCCACATGCCGTGACCAATCACGCCGTGGAACAAGGTCGCGTTGGCGTATTCAGGGTCCAGGTGGGCGGGGTTGGTGTCGCCCGACACAGCGGCAAAGGCTTGGATGTCGGCCAAGGTCAAGGTGCGCACACTGCGTGCCACCTGGCCGATGACGATGCTCTCGTAAGGGTGGTTTTCAAGCCACTCGTTGTGTGGATCGTTGGGGGTGTCAAGGATGTCGTTCATGGCGTGCTTTCTGACGTGCTTTTTTTCAGGCCACCGCGTGGCTGCCTGCGTCGACATAAATGGTTTGCCCCGTCATGCCACTGGACGCGTCGGTGCACAAAAAGGTGCTGAGGTTGGCGATTTCTTGCAAACTCACCAAACGACGCAAGGGTGCTTTGGCGATGGTGGTGTGCATCAACTCGTCAAAGGCTTCAATGCCCGAGGCTGCGCGGGTTGGGATAGGCCCTGGTGACACCGCATGCACACGGATGTTTTGCGGGCCCAACTCCAGCGCCATGTAGCGCACCAGCGACTCCAACGCCGCTTTGACCGGCCCCATCAAGCCATAGTGCGGCACGGCTTCGTCAGCGCCCAGGTAGGTCATGGTCACCAAACTCCCGCCGTCGGTCATGTGCGGTACGCACAGTTGTGCCAAGGTGGCGAAGGAATGGCACGACACTTCCATGGCACGGGCAAAGCCCACGCTCGAACTGTCCACCACACGCCCATGCAAGTCTTGCAAGGGCGCCCAAGCGATGGAGTGGATGACAAAGTCCAGCCGGCCCAGTTTGTCGACGGCGTAACGCACCAATTTTTGCAGCTCGTCGGGCGTTTCGATGTTGCAGGTTTGCAAGTCCACGCCCAAGGGCTGGGTGAGTGGCTCCACAAACGGGCGGGCTTTGTCGTTCAGACAGGACACCACCAGTTCAGCCCCCATCGCATGGGCTTGTTGCGCACAACCCCAGGCAATGCTGTGTTCGTTGGCCAAACCCAACACCAAACCTTTTTTACCGTGGAGGTGGAACGCATGTGCAAGAGGGGTCATGGCAGTGCCGCAAACGCGGTCATAAGGAGTCAAGGGTTGAGCAACACATCCAAGCCACCTGCTGGCTCAAACCGTCCGTTTTTAAACTGCAAGCGTGTCGGCCCGATGAACACACGGTCCGCACGGCTGTGTTTGTCGTCACCCGGGTAGGCAATGTGGCGCACACCGTGCTCAACAAAAGGCTGAGGCTCCACCAATGCAGGCACTTGCCGCTTGGCCGTGTGCAACACCTGGTGGGCGTTGGTGAACGGCACCAAACTGACCAGGGTCATGATTTGGGGTGGCGCCAACACCAACTCGCCGTGCCAATAGCGGGTCAAAGCTTCACGCGGCGACAGCCAGACACTGTCGATGGCCTCGACGTTGTCGTGCACCGGCTCTTGCGTGTCGGGTAACACCGCCACAAAAAAGCGCGTGTCAAACCGTTTGTTGGTGATCGAGGGCACACGCGGTGTGATCCAACGCGACCAAGGCGCGAGTTGCTGGGTGTCGATCGACAAACCGGCCTTTTGAAGCAACTGCTCAAAACTTTCACCGCTGTGCAATTGCTGCTGCCAACTTTGGCGTTGACTGGCGTCGTGCAAGGGCACCTGGCCATCGCGTGCACGGGCATACAAAACACCGCACTCTTCCAGCGCTTCACGCACCGCGGCCACAAACAGCCCCGCCGCAGTGGGCAGGCTCAGGTCATCCTCGGCCAAGGCTTGATGCAGTTCAGCCGCCGAGCGGTCCAAGTGCTGGTGCAAGGTGTCGGCGCAATCGGCCGTGTCGAGCTTGCCCCCCGGAAAAACATAAGCCCCACCCAGCACGGCCGAGGCGGTGTGGCGACGCAACAAGAAAACTTCAACCCCGGTGGGATCAGAAGGTGTGTCTCGCAACAACACCAACGATGCAGAAGCGCGTGGGGGAGAGGTGACCTCTTCGTGATTAAGTTCCATCAGGCAACGTGCAAAAGCCCAGCCATCACTTGCTGGGGTAGGCCAAGTCGACGCGACGGTTCTTGGCCCATGCCGCTTCGTCGTGCCCAAGGTCTTGCGGTTTTTCGCTGCCCAAACTCACGGGCTCGGCTTGTTTGTCGCTCACACCATAGACCTTGAGGGCGCGCACCACAGCCTCGGCCCGCTTTTGGCCCAGGGCCAAGTTGTACTCGCGACCACCGCGTTCGTCGGCATTGCCTTCGGCACGAATGGCCAAGCTGGGCTTGCCTGCCAAGTACTTGCCTTGACGCTCAATCAACGGACCTGCCTCGGCTTTGACGGTGAACTCATCAAAGTCAAAGTAAATGCTGCGTTGGCTGGCAATCAAACTGTTGGGGTTGAGGTGATCGGCCACCACAGCGGCCACACCCGAAATGGGAGCCGATGTGCCTTTGGCTGCGGTGTCGGGGGCTTGGCCACTCAAGTCGCTGGTTTCGGCCAATTTGGTGGAGCTGCAAGCAGACAACAACACCAAGGCTGTAGCAGAAATCAAGGCAATGTAAGGGTTGGACATGTATAAATTAGAAGTGGAAATCAACCATGATTTTAAGTCGCAACGTCTAGACACAATATGAACATGCAACACACGCTTGACAAACAACGCTTGGACAAATGGTTATGGGCCGCACGTTTTTACAAAACACGGGGCCTCGCTTGTGACGAGATTCAAAAAAACCGCGTGGATGTGAACGAGCTCACCGCCAAGCCAGCGCGCGAACTCAAGGTGGGCGACCGCGTGACCTTGCGCCAAGGTCCCGTGACTCGGACCGTAGTGGTGAATGCCCTGATGCCCATGCGCGGTCCTGCCACCGTGGCTCAGACCATGTACCAAGAAACCGACGACAGCCTGCAACGCAATCTGGCGCAGCGTGAAGCGCGTCGACTGGCACCCGAACCTGCGCACAGCATGGAACATGGCCGTCCGACCAAACGCGAACGCCGCCAGTTGGACCAAGCGCACACCCCGTGGGACGAGCGCTGGAGTGCCTCGCTGGATTGATGGGTCAGGAAAGTGTTGTTTTTTCCGACACTTTTGAATTTATTCAAATAAATCAAGCACATAGGGAATTTTCTTCATATTGTTTCTTTTTTGAATGGGATTTACATTTTAAGTATTCATATTTTGGACTTCAAACGGGGGCCCCTCTTGAAACCCGCATGAACAAAGGCTTGTGGTTGTCACATCCGACAGGTAAATTCTGTTCCCCCGCTGAAAAAACTGGGTACGCACACAGCGCCCCCCAGCATCAGGGATCGGAGATGTTTCATGTCAACGTTCAAAGTTTTGGTCACCAGTCAAAAAGGTGGTGTGGGCAAAAGTACCGTGGCCGCCAACTTGGCTGCCTACTTGCGTCGACAAGGTCAAAGCGTGACCTTGCTCGACTTTGACACGCATGGCTCCTCCAGCACATGGCTCACCCGTGCCCCCCAAATTGGCGTGGTGGTGCAGCACCATGTTTTGCCGCTGGACCAGGGCGGCAACCGTCCGATCTTGGATGCGCGCCTGCATTTGCGGCGTGCGGCCAGCAGCTCTGATGTGGTCATCTGTGACCTGACGTGGACCGACTCCATTGCGGGTGAGTTGATGTTCGAGTACGACTTGGTGATCGTGCCCACCTCGGTCTCTGAAATTGAATTGGCGGCCACCGCAGGATTTTTAAGCCGTCATCGCTGGGTGTTCGACTCGGCCCTGCACACGCCCCCGACCCTGTTGGTGGCGCCCACTCGGGTACAAGCCGAACACTTGCACAGCGATGTGTTCTCCAAGCAGCGATTCCCCGTGAGTTTCATGTTGTCGCCCCCCATCTTGGAAGCGCAAAGCGCACGCGAGATGTTTGAACGCGGCTACCTGATGGATCTGGCGGACAACTGCGGCACGTCTTTCAACGCCTTCGGTCAAGCCGTCTGTGACGCACGTCAAGTGCGCAACGCAGCGCAGATCCAGGCACTCACGCAACGTGTCTCCACCCCTTTGCGCAGCAAACTCGGCACCCACAGCGGGGTGCTCAACATGCGTGCGAATTTGTTGAACACGTCAAGTTCGCTGTCGAGTCAGTACTCAATTTTGGGTCGGCACCGGGTGCAAAAAGTACGCCCCGATGAACCCATCAAACCCAGTGCCCCCACACCGTCCAACGGCATGAGTGTGATGGGGATCCCTCAATTTCTCAAACGCATGTCCATGGGCGTGATCAGCAAATAATGTCTGCAGAACCACAATTCTTGTCCTTCAAAGGACTCAAGCAATACAGCCCTGAAGCAGGTTGGGGTCAAGTGCACACCTTGAACACAGCCCCAACGCCCAAGCCGATGCCAGACAACGTTCCCACCCTGACCGAAACGCCTGAGCCTGAACTTGACCCTACGGCACCCGGTTTCGATGCCGCCATGGATGTCTTGTTTGAGAAGTTGCGCGCCAGCCCCAACGATCAGTTGACGCAAACCTGGCGCACCATCGCCGCTGAAGTGAACTTGCTGACACAACGCATGGCTTTGCAGCGTGAGTTGCAGGAGCGCTTGCATCGCATCGACCAAGACTTGAGTGACCTGCGCAGCACCATCTTGCACCACCTGCAAGATGTCGAACAAGCCGCCAACCAGCAACTCAGCACGGCCCGTCATCGCGCTGACATGTCGGCACTTGCACAATCTAAACTCGCTGCCAAACTCAACGCCGACCGATAAACCTCCCGCTCATCAAGGACGACGCATGCTGGACAAACTCAATCAGATCTATCCGGTGCGTTACACCGCATTCATCACCGCAGTGGTGGCCTTGGTTTTTACCTTGCTTGGGGCGGGCGTCTTGGGTTTGAGTGCTTGGTGGCCCTTGTTATTTTTAGCGCTGAGTGTGGTCGGCTTGTACGACTTGCAACAGCAGCACCATGCCATCTTGCGCAACTACCCCATTCTTGGTCACTTGCGCTTCATGCTGGAATACATCCGGCCCGAAATTCGCCAGTACTTTTTAGAGTCGGAAACAGATGCCGCCCCGTTTTCCAGAGCACAACGGGGTTTGGTTTACGCACGCGCCAAAAATGCCTCTGACAAACGCCCATTTGGCACGCAACTCGATGTGCGTGCGGTCGGCTACGAGTGGATCAACCACTCGATGGCCCCGTCGCAACTCACCAGCCATGACTTTCGCATCCAAGTCGGTGGTGCCAGCTGCACCCAGCCCTACAGCATCAGCTTGTTCAACGTCTCGGCCATGAGCTTTGGCGCCCTCAGTGCCAATGCGATCATGGCCTTGAACCAAGGCGCAAAGTTGGGTGGCTTTGCGCACGACACCGGCGAGGGCTCGATCTCGCGCCACCACCGCGTGCATGGCGGCGACTTGATTTGGGAAATTGGCTCGGGTTACTTCGGCTGTCGCGACGAGCATGGCCACTTCAGCCCAGAACACTTTGTCGAGAATGTGCGCTCACCCCAAGTCAAGATGGTGGAGATCAAACTCAGCCAAGGTGCCAAACCAGGACACGGCGGTGTGTTGCCAGGCCCCAAAGTCACCGAAGAAATTGCCGAGGCGCGTGGCGTGAAGGTGGGCGAAGACTGTGTGTCGCCTGCGGCCCACAGCAGCTTTTCCACCCCGGTGGGTTTGATGCAGTTTGTGCAGCAACTGCGTACCCTCAGCGAGGGCAAACCGGTGGGCTTCAAGTTGTGCATTGGTCACCCCTGGGAGTGGTTTGGCATCGTCAAAGCCATGCAAGAAACCGGCATCTACCCAGATTTTGTGGTGGTCGATGGTGCGGAAGGCGGCACCGGAGCCGCACCACTGGAATTTTCTGACCACATCGGCATGCCCATGCAAGAGGGTTTGCGCCTGGTACACAACACCCTGGTGGGCGTGGGCTTGCGCGATCAAATCCGCGTCGGGGCGAGTGGGAAAATTGTCAGCGCCTTCGACATGGCGCGTGCCCTGGCCTTGGGCGCCGATTGGTGCAACAGCGCACGCGGCTTCATGTTTGCCTTGGGTTGTATCCAAGCCCAAACCTGCCACACGGGCAATTGCCCCACGGGCGTGACCACGCAAGATCCGAAACGACAAATGGCTTTGGTGGTGCCCAGCAAAGCCGAGCGGGTGAACAACTTTCACAAAAACACACTCGAAGCGCTGCAAGAAATCATGCAAGCCGCAGGCTTGCATTCGCCCCAGGACTTGTCCACCAAGCACATCATGCGCCGCGTCACCGAAACACACACCCAGCATTTGTCAGAGCTGATCGACAACGTGGCACCGGGTGCCTTGCTGAACGCCGATGTGTCCCAGCTCCCTGATGTCTTTCGCGACTGGCCCACAGCCAGCGCCAACAGCTTCAGCTTAGGGAGTGCCTGACGTCGGCCCCGTCGCTCCCGAAGCGGGCACGCGAGGGTAACGAATCGGGTTGTCTTTGACCGCCACAGGGGCCAGCGCTGCTGCGCGGGCTCTCTCGGCTTTTTCAGCGGCGGCTGATGCAGCTGCCGCCGCTTTTTCAGCACTGGCGGCCGCAGCTGCCGCTTTGTCGGCAACGGCCTTCTCGGCGGCGGCTTTGTCTGCCGCTGCTTTTTGTGCCGCTGCGCGTGCCGCCGCTGCTTTGTCAGCCGCTTGTTTTTCTGCCGCCAATTGATCGGCCGATTTCTCTTGCCCTGAGCGCATGGCAGCTGCTTTTTCAGCGGCCGCTTTTTGCGAAGCCAAGCGCTCCGCTCCGGCTGATTTTTCGGCGGCCGCCGCTTTGTCGGCGGCTTTTTCTGCCGCTGTGGCAGCCGCAGCAGCTGCCGCGGCGGCCTTGGCCACGTTCATTTGCGCCTTGTCCTGGGCTTGGTTGGCCAAGTTGATGTCTTGCTTGAGCTTTTGCAGCTCGCTCAAAATGGCTTGCGAATTGGTGGCCGTGGCGGCAGGCGCTGACTTAGAGGAAGCCGCTTGCGCAAACACTTGCAACTTGCCGTCCAAAGACACCAACTTGGACTCCAGCGACTGGAGTTGCTTTTGCATGTTTTGGAACTTTGGATCGTTGACCTTGTTGCCTTGGTCTGCCACGTTGTTGGGCATGGACGAAATGGCGCGACCCAACTCTTCCAAGCGGTTGGCCACACGGGTTTGCGTGGTCACTATTTCTTCTTGCTTTTCGGTGATTTCGGAAAAGTCCGCGTTGGTCTTGCTGATCGAGGTGATGCTGGCATCCACCTCAATCACACGCTTGGCCATGGCGTAAATCATGGTGTCGAGTTCTTTGATCGACTTGGTCATCTTGATGGTGATGGCAAAGAAAATACCCATCGCAATCACCAGACATGCCACAAACGCACCCAGCATGATGCGTGACTGCAACACGTTCAGACGGTTGTAGTCTTGAATTTTGTCCATCACATCGCGCATCACCGCACTCACGTCTGCAGCGATGGTGGCAGACCGAGTGGACACTTCGGCAGAGTCAAGCACCACGGACGTCAGCTCTTCAATCTGACGCGCCATTTCATTGCTGTCTAAGGATGAGTTGGCCAATTCGGTCAAGCGCTGAGCAGTCGCCTCCACATCCAGAGAGGGCTGACTGGCTGTCGCGTCCACATCTGGGGTGGGCGTCTGCGCTTCGTTGTTGGTTTCTAGCGTATCCGCCATGTTCAGGCCTTTAATATGTCGGCGATGTGATCAAGCCGACTGTTTAGTTTGTGAATGTCATCCGTCAGAAGGTCAATCCGGTTTTGAAATTGCTTCTCCCATGATTCGACATGACGGGGCAGACCTTGAGGCATATCCGCCGGCACCCCTGAGTCAGCGGTGACCAAAACTGACGACGAGGGCACGGATGGGACTTCAACCGGAAAGCCTGAATCCGGCACTGGAGTGGCGTCACATTGCTCAATCAAAGTCGGAATTTGGGCCAATACTTCAGCTGAAATACCCAATGCATTGGCAGATAAGCCTGGCACGGTGAGTCTGGGCAAGCTCTCAGGCGCAGAAGCTACAAACGCAACGTTCTCTCCTGCCACCAAAGGCGAAGTAACGGACGCTTCATTTCGACCCGACGTTGATTCATTTGATGAACTCATGGGCGCTCAAATTGTGTTTTCAAAGACTGGCTGGTGCGCAACCAAGCTTTGGCCAACAAGGGGCTGGATTGCATATAAGCATCGGCTTCAGATTTGCTTGCAAAAGGGCCGGACAACAAAATAAAGTAATTTTGTTTGGCCCCCCCTTTTTTGCGTGGCGTCATGATGCGTGACTTGGCGTACAACTTATTGCTGCGTTTGAAAGCCAGCATTTCGGGCTCGGTGTCAAAAGCAGCCAGCTGAACCACATAGCTGTTGGCAGGCAACTGCTTGAGCCATTCTTCGTCTGTGCTGTCGCTTGGCGTTTTCGTTTCGACGGCTTGGGCTTTGGGTTTTTCTGCCGGCTTTTCGGCGGCTTTATCGGCCGCTTTGGCATTCGCACCGACGGCAGAAGCGCTCGCCGCTGGAACCATGACCGTCGGGCTGGGCGCACTGGCTGAGGAAGAGGCAGGAGAACTGGCGGCTGGACTTGCAGCGGCACTTGAAGCTGGCGTTGTTGCCACAGCGGTCGAAGGACTGCTGGCCGAAGAGGCCACCCCCTCAGCCGCACTGGCGGCAGACGCAGCCGCCTGCATCGCCTCAGCAGAGGCCAGGGCCTGCGCAGACAACGCAACCGCACTGGCCGCACTCTCAGAGGGCGTTGGCACTGCAGGTGTGCCACGCAACAGGTATTTCTTCATCAACTCGGCTTCGTTGACCAACACGTCGCGGTACAAATACCCAAACGCTCCGATCGACAACAACACCACCAAGGTGATCCAACCCCAGGGGGTGTTGCGCGCTGGACGCTCAAATGTCGCGGAGGCCTCAGGGGCTGCGGGTGTCGATGCCGTGGGCAGCGCCACCGCTTGTGACTCAGGCAACAGCACAGGCTCTTGCATGGGCGTGTCCTTGCCGGGCACACGCCAAGAAGGTTTGGTCGGCATATTCAACACAGCGTTGGCAGGCGCCGTGCTGTCTAAGGTCGGCTCAGCGTGATTGGCCACCCAATTTTCAAGTGGTTTTTTGACCTCGCCGGCTTGGGCTTCGACTTCCCATTGCAGCAAATTTTTACCAAAGGCATCGAGCTTGCTGCGGTAGCCCGCACTGCGGTTGAGCAACAAAATAACGCTGATATTGCCCGCAGGGAACCCATTGACCAGACGCGCCAGCAGTTGCAACTCGAAGTCTTGCATCAAGATCGAATCACGAAACACCAAGTAACGCCGCGGGGCATGCTTCTTGTCTTTTTCCAGCGCTTGGTTGAGCGTGAGCTCTGACAAAATTTCATTGAACTTTTTAACCAACTGCTCAGAGTTGGTCGAAGCACAAAATTCAATCTGTGTCTCGCCCTGTGCACGCAAACGCTCGTCGAACAACTTGCCGTAAAAATTGAGAACGGCGTCGTGGTCGCTCAGGACTGCCAAATTGAGGCTGCCTTCGGTCAACGACTTCAGGAGAATCTCAAAACGCAACCGGTCACCGGGGCTTTGGTAAGTGTCAGTCATGCGGGCAGTTCGGGTCTTAGGTGTTCATCAAGACGCCGTTGGCATCGAACTTCATCTCATCGGGGATGGACGGCGTGGGCTTGACCACCTCATGTCCCCGGCCATACGACTGGTTCAGACTGAACACATAGGCAATCACCTGCGCAACCGCGTGGTACAAAGCCTCTGGAATGGGGTGGTCTAACTTCGTGGTGAAGTATAAAGCGCGGGCCAGCAAAGGCGCCTCAAACAAATAGACGCCATGCTCCTTGGCTTCTTCACGGATGCGTGCAGCCAAGCCGTCTTCCCCTTTGGCCACCAACAGCGGGGCGCCGTCGCCGGTCGGGTCGTAGGACAGCGCCACGGCAAAGTGGGTTGGGTTGGTGATGACCACATCGGCATCTTTGACCTTGCCCATCATTTTGTTTTCTAAGATTTCACGCTGACGGCGGCGGATTTGACCCTTGACCTCGGGGCTACCCTCTGAGTTCTTCATCTCATCGCGCACCTCTTGCTTGGTCATCTTGAGCTTCTTGTTGAGTTGGTGGCGTTGCAGGGGCACATCCACCAAGGCCACCAACACCAGCCCCAGACTCAACCAAAAGCACGCATCCACGATGATGGTGCCGGAGACCTTGATGGCCTCACCCAAATCCATTTGTGAAATATTGGTCAAATCGTTGAGGTTGTTCATCACCGACATCAGCAAAATGGCACCCACCACCAAAAACTTGGCCAAGGCTTTGCCAAGGTTGATCAAAGCATCCATGCCAAACATGCGCGCCAAACCCGACATCGGGTTGAGTTTGCTGAACTTGGGCAGCGCCAAATGGGGGGAAAAGATAAAACCACCGGCCAAGGTGGTCGACAGCACGGCGATCACATACAGCACCGCCATCAAGGGCAGCACAATCAAAAACCCATCCACCATGGCACTGCCAAAAATGGCGGGCAACAACTCGGCCTTGTCGAGGGCGCGAGGTTCAAACGTCAACTGGGCCTTGAACAAGCCCCCCATTTTGGAGAACAGGTACTGGCCCATCATGGTGAAGAACAAGGTCGCCACCACCATCATGGCGGCGGGCGGCAGCTCTTGCGAGCGAGGGATTTGCCCGTCTTCACGGGCCTTGTTCATCCGCTGCGCGGTGGGTTCTTCGGTTTTGTCTTGGCCGCTTTCTTCTGCCATGTCATTCCCCTAAATAAGAGCGAAGCATCAGAAACGACTGCGTCCAGATCCACTGGATGCGCGCCACGTTGTTGCCCATCGACATGATGAGGATCACAAAACCCATCAAAATCAAGGCAGGAAAACCGACCGTGAAAATATTCAAACTCGGCGCCGCACGGGCCACAAAGCCCAGGCCGATGTTGATGAACAACAAAGTCATCATCACCGGCAAAGCAATCAACAAAGCGCCCAAAAACATCATGGCGCTCCAATGGATCATCTTGCCCAACATGTCTTGCGAGAAAAATTCTTGCCCAATGGGCAGCAACTTGAACGACTCCAGCACCAGGCCAAACACGATCAAGTGACCGCCCATGCCTAAGAAAATCAAGGTGCCCATGATGTTGAAAAAAGCAGACAACACGGGCACGTTGCCCATGTTGGGGTCAATCATGTTGGCGATCGTCAAACCCATCGAAGCCGAGGCCGCCTGACCCGCGACCACCAAAGCCGCCGACGCCACTTGAAACACCAGGCCCATGGTCAAGCCAATCAAAATTTGGCGTGAGATCTCCATCAGGCCTTCGGCTGTGAGGGGGTCGATGCGTGGAATGTCAATTTGCTGGGTGACCACAAAAGCCATCGAGAAGGCCAACAAAATGCGAATGCGCATATTGACCGCACGCATTGAAAAAATCGAGGTGAATGCCAAAAACGCAGACAGGCGCAACATCGGCCAAATGACGACCAAAAATTTATCAAGGATGTCGATGAGCGCGAGGTTCATGGTGGTTCACATGAACAAACTGGGAATACGGGTGAAGATGCCCTTGGTGTAGTCCACCATGTGTTGATCATCCAGCCACCGGCCACCGACATGGTCAAACCCACGGCCAAAATTTTAGGAATGAAACTCAAGGTCTGTTCGTTGATCGAGGTGGCGGCTTGAAAAATACCCACCACCAAACCCACGATCAAACCCACGCCCAGCAAAGGCCCCGAGATGATCATCGTCATCCACAAGGCTTGGCGGGCCAAATCTACAACGGCTGCACTGTCCATGGGTCTACTCCTTAAAACACAAAGCTATTGGCCAGTGACGCCATCAAAAGCGTCCAGCCGTCGATCAACACAAACAGCATCAACTTGATGGGCATGGAAATGATCATGGGCGAGAGCATCATCATGCCCATCGACATCAACACACTGGCCACAATCAAATCGATCACCACAAACGGGATGTAAATCAAAAATCCAATGGTGAAGGCGCTCTTGATTTCCGACGTGATGAACGCAGGCATCAGCGTGGTGAACGGCACTTGGGCCGAACTCTCCAGCTCGCGGCGGTTGGAGATTTGCATGAACATGGCAATGTCGTCTTCACGCGTTTGCTTCATCATGAAGTCACGCACCGGCACTTCGGCTTTGATCAAAGCCTTGTCAAAGTCGAGGTTGCTGTTCATGTAAGGGCCAATGGCCTCTTTGTACACCTGCTCAAACACCGGTGACATGATGAAAAAGGTGAGGAACAAGGCCAAGCCCACCAACACGGTGTTGGGGGGCGTTTGGGCGGTGCCCAAGGCTTGGCGCAAGATAGACAACACGATGATGATGCGCACAAACGAGGTCATCATCAGCAACATGGACGGCAGCAAGGTGAGCGTGGTCATCAAGCCCAGCAATTGCAAGCTCATGCTGTACTGCTGACCGGCTTTGCCACCGCTCACATTGACCAACGGAATGCCCTGTGCGTGCACCAGGGTGGGCAAAGTCACCATGGCCAGCAACAGCACAGCCAAGATCACATACAAGACTTTGCGAACAATCGGTTTATGCCACATGGTCAGCTCCTTGGGTCCATGCGTGCAGGGTTTTGACCTCACCGGGGCTGACACTGGCGAGCACCATTTGCCCGTCCACCTGAATCAGCACCATCTTGTGTTTCAAGCTCAAAGGCAAGGCCTCCAGCACCTGAATGCGACGCTCAGACTGGCCAAGCGGTCCGAGGTTTTTGTTGCGTTTGACCCACCACCAAGCGCCCAGCAACAACAGCATCACGCTCAGTGTGCTGGCGAGGAACTGTGTCCAATTGAAACTTTGCATGCTGACTTCCTTGGCGACGTGACGGTTTATTGACACTTGGAGTGCCTGAGCACAATGACTTGCAATGGTTGTGCCAGCTTGGCCGACACCTGGGTCATGGTCGATTCATGAGGCACGGGCGGTATAGTGCTTTCATGACCAAGCGCCATGCCCTCCCCGCTCGTGCACTGCGGTTTTTGCGCGACCTCTGGCATGCCGGTGGCACCGGTGGTCTCAGCTGGCATGTGCATGCATGCTGCACGCGCGTGCCTTGGCAAGCCACCGTCGCACAACTTGAAAGCGTCCTGAACCAGTTCACACCAGGGTCTTCGCATTTGCTGCTGATCGGTGCCAGTGCCGGTTGGATGCTGCCGTCGAGTTGGTTGCAACGTTTCAAGCACATCGACGCCTACGACATCGACCCTCTGGCGAGTCGTTTGTTTGACTGGCGGCATGGCCACATGCTGCGTTCACAGGGCATCTGCGTGCAGCACCACCGACAAGACGCTTTGCACACACTGAGCGAGTTGCTGAACCGACACCCCCAAGCCTGCGTGTGGTTTGACAACCTGCTGGGCCAACACCGCTACCGCGTGCGCGACGAGATTCAGGCAGAGCAAGACATTGCGGCCTTGAAAGAAAAGTTACAGGGCCGTCACTGGGGCAGCGTGCATGACCTGTACTCGGGTCCGACCCACGACATGCAGTGGACCCGTCGCATCGCAGCTTTGACGCGTGCAGGTGTGGACAACAGCCGCATCGACAGCCAGCACGCCCAAGACTTGTTGCGCGAGGTGGGCGCCAAGGGCGTGTGGGTCGACCACCTCACCTGTCAGGTGTTTCCTCAAAACACCACCACCACACTGATTCCCTGGGCTTTCAAAGACCGGTATTGCCACTGGCTGCAGATGGGCTGGGTTGCGCCCACTCCAGCCACACGATGAACTGGCAAGCGTCTCGCTTCAAGTCTTGAGGTTGTAGAGCATGACGCCGGCCGCGTCCATCTCACGCTGCTCGCGTTTTCTGGCGTGGTCCCGCACGGCTTTGAGGTCTTGCTCCAACAAAGTTTCCATTTGGATGCGCTTTTGCTCTGCCGCACGCAAAGCCATTTGGGCGATGGCCAGTTGCTGTTCGGCCGTGAGCAAGTCTTGGTCAACCCGTGCAATCAGCGCTTGCAGTTGTTGCATGAAGCCCCGAAAGTTCAAGGTCTCTGCCATGCTGTGGAGTTTTTTTTCAGCCTCCAGCGAACGTCGAACGTAGTCTTGGTAAAGCATGGCCATGCGGGCACGACTTTGCTGCAAATGGACCACGCGCTGGCGCGCTTTGGTGACGTCAGCATGCGCCTCGTCGCACTTCTCTTTGGCTTTTTTGGCCAACACCGGCCAGGCGGCACGCGGCTTCATGACAGCAGGTGACGCAATTGCAGACGGGTGACGTCGTAGTCTTCACCCAGGTGCATGTCTTGGCGCAAAAACATCACCATCGCATCGCGCAAACGGATGGCCTCGTCCAACTCTGAATTGGTGCCTGCCTCATAAGCACCGACTTGCACCAAGTCAGCGTTTTGTTGGTAGACCGACCACAAACGACGAAACTTGTTGGCTTGGCGCAAATCGTCGGCATCGACCAGGGTTTGCATCACCCGTGAGATCGAACCATTGAGGTCAATCGCGGGGTAATGCGCTTGGTCAGCCAAACGACGCGACAACATGACCTGACCATCCAGAGACGCGCGGGCAATGTCAACAATCGGGTCCGAGGCGTCATCGCCTTCGGCCAACACGGTGTAAATCGAGGTGATCGATCCGTGTCCGTGCCGACCTACGCCACCGCGCTCAATCAAATTGGGCAACAAAGCAAACACGGACGGCGGGTAGCCTTTGGCCGTGGGTGGCTCGCCAATGGCCAAACCAATTTCTCGCTGGGCGTGGGCCACACGGGTCAAGCTGTCGCACAGCATCAAGACGTTTTTGCCTTGGTCGCGGAAATACTCGGCCACCACATGGGTCATGTGGGTGGCTTTGAGGCGCAGCACAGGCGAGACGTTGGCAGGGGCTGCAATCACCACCGACTTGGCCAAACCTTCAGGGCCGAGAGACTCTGCAATGAAGGCTTGCACCTCACGGCCGCGCTCGCCAATCAAACCAATCACCACCACATCGGCCTTGGTGAAACGCGTCAACATGCCCAACAGCACGCTCTTGCCCACGCCAGACCCGGCCACCAAACCAATGCGTTGGCCGCGACCAATCGTCAACACGCTGTTGATGGCCTTGACGCCGACATCCAAGATGGTGTCGATCGGGCCGCGCTCCATCGGGTTCAACGGGCGCCCTAACAAACTGAGTTGATCCGGCAACTCGGGCAGTGGGCGGCCATCCAGCGGTTGGCCACGGCCGTCGAGCACACGTCCCAGCAAGCCATCGCCCAGGCGTACTTGCGCCGAATGGCTCATCACACGCACCCTGTCACCCGGTCCCACACCGACGGGGTCGGTGAAGGGCATCAGGTACAGGGTCTTGTCGTTGAAACCCACCACCTCGGCTTCGACGCGGTGGCCGTTTTGTCCCAACACTTCGCAACACGCGCCCAGGGGCGCCATGATGCCGCGCGTCTCCAGCGTCAGACCGACCAAACGCACCAACGTGCCACTGGTGCGTGGCGAGGGCGCATGCAGCTTGGACAAGCTGTGTTGGACTTCTTCTGAAAAATCGAGCATGGGACGAATTATTTGGTTTGAATCATGTCGCGGATCACAGCAGCCACACGGCTTTGGTCTTGATGCACCACCATGCGCACCACCGTCACTTTGTCTTCGTAGCTCTTGGCATTGTTCAACAGTTCTGGCGGAATCGCGGGCTTTTTCGCATTCCTTTGTTCCTGCTTCATGCGCTCTTTGATATCTGCCAAGGTTTCGCCTTCGCGAATTTCAATTTCGCCTTCACCCAAAGCGACAGGCTCCACTCCGCCCTCTGAAGCGAGCGCATCGGCAGCATCTGTCGAGTCGACATCATGGGCCAAGGGCTGCCCATTGGCGTCTAGCGATGGTGCTGCTTCTTGCGTCGCAGTGTCTTCTGGTTGATCTTGTGATGGCGCATCAGGCTGCACCAACTCCGGCTCTGGCTCAGGCAGGGGCTTGGGCTGTAAACGCGGTGGCAACTCCAGCAACAACTGCTGATAGCGAATTTGGTTGCTTCGTTTGGCCTCTTCTTCGTAGGACCGACGCTCGAGCTCGCTGTACATCGCGTCAAGCAAGGCTTGTTGTTCCGCGTCGGTGTAGATGGGATTTCCAACCACATTGAGCACCAAGGGACGGACCACGGTGACCAAGACCACCATGAAAATCATGCCCATGAGCATGGTGTTGAGGACGTCAGGCAGGATCATCGTCGTGCTCCGGTTGGTCTGTGTGAAGTTCTGGCGGCGCGAGCACCGAATTTTTTTGCCAGGCGGGGACATCCGCCAACAAGTTCTTGGCCAAGGCCTGCAAACGGTGTTCGACCAAGTCTTCCACCACCATGTCGTTGGCAAACACACGCACGCTGCCCGGGTGCAACTCTGGCACCGCTTCCAGACGTAGGCCTTCTAAAAAGTCTCCGCCTTGGGCTTGCAGCCGTTTCTTGTCGTCTGGATTGAGCTCGACCACCACCCCATCTTGCAAGGGATGGCTCACCTCGTCCAAGCAATGTTGAATCAGTCGTTCAACCGCCTTGCTGGAGTGGCTGAGTTCGCCCAGCACCAATTGCTCGGCCAAATGCACACTCAAGCGTTTGAGTGGTTCAAAAAATTGCTTCGGATCGGCCATCAAGGCCTTCAAGTCTTGCGTCACCTGCGCCAACACCGCACATTGATCGGCCACCTCTTGGGCCATGGCCTCCCGTGCCTCTTGGGCACCTTGGGCCATGCCCTCTTCGCGTCCTTGGGTCAGTCCTTGGGCCAAACCTTGTTCAAGTCCTTGGGCCATGCCTTGCGCCACGCCCTCGGCAAATTTGTCTGCCTCACGCTGGGCTGCGACTTCAGGGTCCAATCCCTCGGCCTGTGCGGGCACCTCAGCGGGTTGGGGTGCAGATGCATCGACGGACCCATCAGCGGCCATGTCTTCGCTTGCAGCCTGCACCTCGGGCTCGCTGTCTTGCTCGCCCTCGGGTTCGTCTTGTGTGGTGGCCTCGGATGCATCGGCATCGTCTGCAACATCTGCATCAGCTTCGTCTGCGCTGGCCTCTGACGCATCAGCGTCCAATGGGGGCAGTGTTTTGGCATCCGGTTCTTGGTCTGACAGCAAAACGTCTTGAGCAACCAGTTCTTTGGCCGTGATCACTGCTTGCGCCGATGCGTCTGGGTTTGCCTGCGCGTCCGTTGGCAACGTCGCCTCGTCCTGCGGAGCAACGACCACAGGGGGCGTGACTGCCTGCGCTGTTGGGTTTTTTTTACCGGTCACGCTTTCGTATACATCGGGCACGAAAGGCAAATGTGCATTGGTGGAAGAACTCTCTTGCGAGGCGTTTTTCTCCTCGGCAAAGTCTTGCAGCTCATGCTCGTTGTCCAACAACGCCCAAGCTGTCTTGGCTTGGTGTGTCAAGGGCAAGGGCATGGCTTCGTAGTGGTCGACGTCAAAGCCTGAGCTGCGCACGGGCATGCCACTGTCAGCAAAGGCTGCCGGCGCCTCTTCGGTCCAACGGGCCGCGCTGAAAGCGAGGTCTTCACGTGAAGACCCCACATAGCTGCTGGCCTGCCAGGGTTTGGCGGGTCGCAAAGGACGCGGTTGGTTAAACAAAATCCGCGCCTCCCAACATCAGCTCGCCCGAATCGGAGAGCTTGCGCGCCATGCGCATGATTTTCTTTTGGGCCGCTTCCACATCCGACATGCGCTGGGGGCCTTTGGCTTCCATGTCGTCGCGGAACATGCCGCGTGCACGCTCGGACATGTTGTCGTAGAAACGGTCTTGACAGCCCGCACTGGCACCCTTGAGGGCCATCATCAACAAATCGGGTTCGACCGCGCGCATGAGCACCTGGATGCCCTTGTTGTCCACGCTGATCAAGTTCTCGAAGGTGAACATGTTGTCTTGGATCTTGAGCATGATGTCTGGGTCCAGCTCGTTCAAGCCGCTCATGATGCTCGACTCCAACTCGGTCTTGGTCAAGTTCATGATCTTGGCGGCCGCTTGCACGCCACCAAAACTCGACGATTGCGCCGATGCACTCTTGGAGAACTGCATCTTCATGATCGCTTCCAATTCGGCCATGGCCGAGGGTTGCACCGTGTCCAAGCTGGCGATGCGTTGCAGCACTTCAGGTCGAATCGCGGGGTCGAGGTAAATCAACACATCGGCAGCCACCTCAGGCTCCAGCAGCGACAAAATAATGGCCACCACCTGGGGGTGCTCGACTTTGATCATGTCGGAAATGCCGCGTGCATCCATCCAGCTCAAGATGTCCAAGCCCTTGGTCCCTTGTCCAGGCATGATGCGGCCCAGCACCGAAGCAGCTTTGTCGTCACCCAGGGCACGGCGCATCACGTTTTCAACATAGTCGGTGTTGCCCATGCTCAGCGTCGATTGCTTTTTCAAGTGTTCGACAAACTCGTCGAGCACCACGTTGACGGCTTCTTGCGAAAAGTTGGCGACAGACACCATGGCTGCGCCCAAAGCTTGAACCTCTTTGGGATTTAAAAACTTGATGATGTCTGCGGCTTGTTCTTCGCCCAGCAGCAACATCAACACGGCAGCCCTTTGCGTGGATGTGATGTTGGCCAATTCGGCGCGCAGCGCCTCTGTCATCACCATGTCGTTGTCAGCCATGATTTTTATCCTCTGTCTTTGTCATTAGTTGGTTTGACCAATCAGGCCTTTGAGCACACCTGCCACTCGGGTGGAGTCCTCCGACACGATCATTCGAATCAGTGCCACTTTGTCATCATACGAATTGGCGGTGTTGAGCAAGTCGGCCGAGATCGACTGCTTCTTAGGCTTCATGCTGGCCATGCGGGCTTTCACCTCGTCCAAGGTCTCACCCTCTTGAATTTCAATCTCGTTGCCAGCGGTATCGGCTGCCATCTGCGCCATGGCAGCATGGTGCGCTTCGCGTTCGGCCATCTCTGCAGCCAAGGCCTCACGGGCTGCGGCTTCTTCGGCAGCTTTGGCCTCCCAAGCAAGTCGTGCTTCTTCGGCCACTCGCGCTGCCTCAGCGGCCGCTAGTGCAGCTTCTTCTGCAAGGCGAATCATTTCCGCTTCATGTGCTTCCTTGGCTGCTTTGGCTGTGGCCTGAGCAGACGCCGCCTCAGCGGTCGCCACCTCAATGGCCAAGCGGGCTTCGGCGTTGGCGGCCTCGGCAGCAGCCGCAGCGATGGCTGCAGGATCAATCTCAGGGCGGGTCAGACGACGCACCATCGGACGGATCACGGTCAGCAGCAACAGCAAAAACAATCCACCAATCACGCCAGCGTTGACCAAGATTTGGTAGTTTTCGTCCAAATACCAAGGCACGGCCGTGGGATCGATGACAGGTTCAAATTTGGTGGCCACCACCGTGACCATGTCACCGCGGGACTCGTTGAAACCCACCGCACCTTTGACCAATTGGTTCAAACGCTCCAACTCTTCTGGGGTGTACGGAATTGAGGTCGGCGCAGGCGAGCCATCAGCGGGCTTGTCGACCTTCATGCCGGCAGGAATGGGGCGCTCATTGATCAACACGCCCACACCGATCTTGGAGATGGTGCCCATGGCGTTTTTGGTGTGACGCACCGAACGGTCGAGTTCGTAGTTCTTGGTGCTACGCGCTGTGACCTGCACGCCTTTTTCGCTCACGCCCTTGGTGGGGTCCGCATTGGTTTGCGTCGTGGCTTGCGGGTTGGTGGGGCTGGGCGGGGTGTTGGACAAGGAGCCAGGAATGCCAATCGCATCGCGGAAGGTGTTGCGGTCTTCCACAAACAACTCAGAACGGGTTTTGGGACCTTTGTCCTGACCATCAAAGTCTTCCACCGTCACTTCGGTTTGGGTGAAATCGAGCGACATGCTGATTTGCGCGCTCACATTGGACTCGCCCACGATGGGGGCCAGCAATTGGATCAAGCGGGTGCGGTAGAGGTCTTCCATCTGCTGCTTTTGCATCAGTTGGGCCGAGGTCAAACCCAAAGGCTGTTCAACCAACATCTCGTTCATCAAGCTGCCAAAGTTGTCCACCACCGACACGTTTTCAGGGGCCAAGTAAGGCACGCTGGAAGCCACCAATTGGATGATGGCCTGCACGTTGGCCGACGACACGGTGCGACCCGGCATGCGGGTGATTATCACCGACGCTTTGGTGGGCGCGCGGTCGCGCACAAACACGCTTTGCTTGGGTGCGGCCAAGTGCACGCGGGCAGACTTGATACCGCCAATTTGCACAATGCTGCGCGCCAGCTCTTGCTCCATCGCGTTGTTGTAGCGCACCTGCTCCATGAACTGGCTGGTGGTCATGGCGGGCATGTCTTTGAGGTTGTCCATGCCCGAAGCTTCGGTGCGTGGCAGACCTTTAGACGCCAGCAACATGCGGGCTTCTTGGTAGCGTGACGTGGGCACGGTCAGCTGACCGGTGTTGGCATCGACTTCGGGTTTGAACTCGCCAGCCTTCAGGGCTTCGATCGCCACTTGCTTGTCGGCATCGTTGAGCATCAAGGTCAAGGGGCGGTAAGGCGTGGGCTTGAGCGAGGTGAAAAACACCGCCACCGACACCAACAGCATGAACACCACGACAAAGGGCAGTGTTTTGCGCACGGTGGGTTGGCGCAAGACGTCCAACACCATCCCACCTGGGCCGTCTTTTTGATTCAACCAGGCCGGCATGCGGTTGTTGGTGGTGGCAGGCGTGTTGCCCGTGCTGCTGCCCGGCGCGTTGTCTGCCGAGGGCGCGGTGGGCAAGCCCATCGCATTCATGTTCATCGTATCTGTGGCCATATCAGTCTCTCAGTTCAGCATCACACGGGCATGTTCATGATTTCTTCGTACGCTTTCATCACTTTGTTGCGTACTTGCAAGGTGGCTTCAAAAGCCAGCGACGATTTCTGCATGCTCAACACCACTTCGGTGAGCGGCACATCTTCGCCACGGTCATAAGCGTCAGACATGGCGTCGGCCTTGATGTCGGCGTCGTTGACTTTGTCGAGCGCGTTTTTGACCGAGTCAAAAAATGAGGGCTGCCCCACCTTGGTGGTGGCGGTCTCGGCGGCGGCCGATGTGTTGTTGGTGGACTGCGTCTGGTAAGCACGCAGCGTTTCCATCATCGACTGGATGTTGGCATTGGAGATGCGGTCAATCATGCGGAGACTCCTTCAGGCATGCCACGCTCGCGCAACTGCGCGAGTTTGTAGCGCAAGGTTCTGGGGCTGATGCCCAGTTTGGCAGCGGCCTCCATGCGACTGTCGGTGCTTTGAATGGCGGCCATGATCACTTGGTGTTCGCTGGTTTTGACCGCATCTCCCAAATTGATGGGCATCAAAGGCTCTGGACTGGATCGAACTGCAATGGGAGAAAACTCACCCACCGCCTCACGGCTCACAGTCGCACTGGGCGTTGCGGAGTCAAAATCAGACATCGACAACTCACGATCTGTCATGGCGTCATCAAACATCAAATGCGCAGGACTGATGGTGCGTCCGGTACACAAGACCACGGCACGCTGGACCACGTTCTCAAGCTCACGCACATTGCCCGGCCATGGGTAACCCTCTAGCAACAACTGCGCTTCAGAGGTCACGCTGAATGGCAACCCTGTCTTGCCGTGGCGTGTCAACGACTGCATGACCAAAGGCATGATGTCGCCCGGACGGTCTTTCAAAGCCTGAATGCGCAAGCGGAAGGTGCTGATGCGAAAGTACAAGTCCTCGCGGAACTCGCGCTGCTCAATGGCGAACTTGAGGTCTTTGTTGGTCGCAGCAATGATCCGAACGTCCAAATCAATCGTGGTTTCACCACCCAAACGGTTGAGTTTTTTCTCTTGCAGTACGCGCAACAACTTGGCTTGCAGTTGCATGGGCATTTCACCAATTTCGTCCAAGAAGATGGTGCCGCCATGGGCTTGTTCAAACAAACCTTTGTGTTCTTTCAAAGCGCCAGTGAAAGCACCCTTCTCATGGCCAAACAACATGTCCTCGATCAAGTGCTCCGGCAAGGCTGCGCAGTTGAGTGCCACAAACGGGCCTTTGGCGCGGGGCGACGACTCGTGCAGCACACGGGCCAGCACTTCTTTACCGGCGCCTGTTGGGCCGACCAACAAAGCGGTGACTTCGGTTTGTGCCACACGTTGTGCCAAGGCCAACAGGTGTTGGCTGGTGGGGTCGACAAACACGTAGCTCTTGGTTTTGAGTTCAGGCGCATTCAAGCCTTTGACGGCCTGTTTCCAAGCCTGGGGAGCCCATTCGTCGGCAGACAACACATGCAAGGCACCCAGACGCATGGCATCCACCGCCACTTCCATGCGGCGACGGTCCACCCGACACAGCACAGGCACGGTGTGACCGAGTTGCGCGACCAATGTTTGCACCTCTTGCAACAGCTCGGCGCTGTCGCCCAAGCGAATGACCACCATGTGCGCGCGGCGCAGGGCCAGTGTGAGGTCACCCAAGGTAGACACCGTTTCCAAACTGATACCGGCGGTACTCAGCTGGGCGCGATCTGCCGTTTCGATGGGACTGAAAGGGTCCAACCACACGGCATGAATTACGTTGACAGAAGAAGCATTCACTTTGAACAGTCCGAAATAAAGGTAAGACTGTTATGCAAAGGACGTGCCAGCGATAAATGAACCCTAAATGGTTAAATTTATAGAGATACTTCTGCTTTGAAAGTCAGAATCTCGACGCTTCGACGGGTTGCCGACAGCACTCGCACTTGGCGCAGCGGGTTTGGGGTTGAAGGCCCCGCAAAACCGACCATCCAAGCGCAGAACTTCCACCGAGGGAATAGCCTTGGACTTGAAGCCCATGAACTTGCAACCATAGGGTTTGCGCACATCCCACGTGATCATGAGATGGCGACACGCCCAGCAATTCGGTCCTTTGCTTGGCGGGGGTGTTGCGCGAAGATCAGAAGCCATGCGTCAACTCAAACCACTCGATCAACCGCCCAAGAGTTTGAGCACCGTTTGCTGGCTGGTGTTGGCCTGGGCCAGCACTGCCGTGGCGGCTTGCTGCATGATTTGCGTCTTGGCCAACTCGGTACTGGACGACGCATAGTCGGCGTCTTCAATCCCGCTTCGCGATGTAGACAAGTTCATCGACACATTGGTCAAGTTGTTGATCACATGGTCTAGACGGTTCATCACCGCACCCATGGTGGCTCGTGTGGCGTTGATCTTGTCCATGGCGGAGTCCAACTTGGTCAGCACATCGGTCGCGCCGTCTCGCGTGTTGATACGCACCGTGCGTTGGTCAATGTTTTGGTCCACGTCACCGGTGATTTCGCCCGTGATCGGACCGTTTTTACCGAAATCGGCCAAATCAATCGTGACCGTTTGGTTGGCGCTAGAACCCACCTGGAACGCCAAGCGACCGACCCGAGGCGGATCCATCTCGGAGCTGGAACGGCCACCAAAGCTGCCTTCATTGAAACCCAATGAAGAAAAATTGCTGTTGGCGTTGAAGCCGTCGCTGCCTGTGCTGACGGTGAAGGGGCGGGCATTCGCCAGCAAGAGTTGGTCCATGTCAGATGGCGGAGCACCAATGGGCTTAGGCAAACCAGGCAACTGCGGAGGCAGGGCCACCATGCGCACTGTTCCGTAAACCGTGCGTGCGGAATTGCTGGTTGCCGTGGCATTGAAGATGCCCGTGATTTGGTTGTTGCCAAAGCTATTGGCCTTGACTTCGTTGATGGCCAAGTTGGTCGTCGCACTGTTGGTGGCCGCACCCGCAATGTCAAACGCGGTGCCAGCCACGGTGGAAGTGATCGACAGCACACCCGCGGTATTGGTGACGCTCACGTTCTTGATGGCGCCAGAATTGATCGCTGCGGTGATGGCCGTTTCCAATGCAGCCGCCAAAGCGACGTCCGTGCCCGCACCCGAAACATCTGACGTGATTTGTACGCCATTGATGGTGACCGATGCGGTATCTGTTGCACTGAAAGAAGTACCCGAGAAACTGATTTGCGAAGACTGGGCCACAGCCCCGCCCTGGTCTAAACCAAAGTTGGCGGCAGACAAGTCTTTCACGTTGGAATCAAACCACACCGACAGGTTGCGGCCATCTGATTTGAGGCTGATGCCTTCAGCCGTGATGACAGCGGTCACGCCATGTTCGCCAGCTCGGGCGTTGATGGCTTCGGCCACTTTGGTCAAACGGTCTAACTTGGTCTCGTCTTGAACAAACTGAACCTTCACTTCGGTGCCGTTGATGAACAAGGACTCGAGTGTCGGTGAAGCCAAGATTGGCAAGCTCGTATCGGTTTTCAGGCCTTTGATTTCAGCGCCATTGGCCTTGGCCGTCACACCGGTGAGGGGGGTTTGTGAATTGATGGCCTTGGCAATAGCAATGGCACTCGCTGCGGGATCACTGCTGCTTGCCACGCGGTTGGAGTCTTTGTCATCGGCATTGGTCGAAGGCGGAATCTTGACACCATTGATCACCAAATCATCGGTGCCCAAGGGCTTGGAGTTGGCCTTGGCATTGGCTTGGAGAGAGGTGGCGTTGACCGTGGTGGTGGTGTTGCTCTTTGAGTTGCTCAGTGTGAAGGCCGTGCCGGGATTGTCGGATGTCAACAAAATTTCGCCGCCGTTGCGACCTGCGATGGCGGTCACGGGCAAATGCGCGTCTGCATTCACCAAGGCCACCAAACCATCACGCACCGCTTGTGCCGTCAGGCCGTCTGCGACGTTGGCGGTATAGGTGAAAGGAGTGCCGTTCACGGTCAGCTTGAACGTGTCGCCGTCCGCGGGCGCCGTGCCTGAGAACGTCACGCTTTCAACCTGAGCCACGTTGGGTCCCACGATGACGCGAGGACTGGTATTGGCCACCGCTTCATTTTTGCTGAAGTTGCCACTCATCAAACCCGCACGGGTGATGTCACCCGTGGTGTCAGAAGTCAACACCACAGGGGCTGGGATTTTGGACTCCAGAGAAATGGTGCTGGCTTGTACACCTTGGCGCATGCCAATGCGTGAACCAAAATCATCGGCATTGGCCGAGGTATCAAAAGTCACTTCAATGTTGCGGCCGTCGGCTGCACTCAAGGTGATCCCTTTGGCGTCTGATCCGGTGTCAACAGCTTTCACACCCGTTTTGTCGCTGATCAAGTTGATGGCGCGAACCACATTGGCACGTGTCTCACGCGAGTTGTTCAGTACTGTGGTGATGTCTGCACTGGCGAATCCGTTGATGAACACGGTGCCTTTGAGCACTGAAGTGCCCGACATCGCGCGGCCGGACATCACGTTCTCATTGACCTTGGCAAACACGCCAGTTCCGGTCGAAGCAATGTAGTTCTCAGCGGTGGTGTCCACCAAGCCGGTCAGGCCTGTTGCGCCAGTTTGAATCACCGTGTCAGGCATATTGCCCTCGGTGGTGGCGAACTTGATGGACAGATTCGAATTGCCTGGCGCATAGGTCACCACGCGGCCAGTGCCCGGCGCAAACAGAGGACTGGCTTGCAAAGCAGCTGCAATTTTGGCTGTCGCTGCGGCAGAAGTCGTGTCAAGCGCATTCAAAGTCACGCTCACGCCGGCCACTGTGATGTTGCCGGGAGAAGGCGTGCCTGCAAACGTCAACATTTGCGTTTCGCCTTGGGTCACGCCTGTGGCAACAGCCAACCGGTTGATCGCAGCGGCTTTGGCAATTGCACTGCCTGCAGCATTGGCCACAGGAGAAAATTTGTCGTCAGTGGCATACGAAGCGCCAATGTCGATGCCATTGATTTTCAAATCGCCGGCGCGCAGGGCTGGAATACTGCCTTCCACGGACACGTTGTAACTAAAGGCACGACCTGTCAAAGGCGCATTCGTGCCATCAGATTTTTGGAATGCATAGACCAAGTCATCGGACAGAACCTGAGAGTTTGTCCCAGTGCTCTTGATGAAGGTGATCGAACCTGCGGGAGCGCCATCGGTCACCACCGCAGTGGGCAAAGCGCCAGAACCACTGATCGCCAAATTGGTGACGTTGGTGCCCGAAGTCGCACTGGTGAAAGTCACGTCAACGGCGGTGGCAGCGCCAGAGTCAAAGCCACTCAATGCACCGGTGAAAACCCCTTTCACGGGAAGCGGAAGGGTCCCTGCTGTGTATCCGTTGGCGCGGCTTGCAAAGTCTGTGGCCACCTCGGCTGCCGTCGCTCCTGTTGCCCCTGCGGTGTAGGTCAACCCGCCCAAGGTGAGTGTTTGGCCAGCGGTCATCGCACTGAAAGTCACAGCCGTGCTCTCTGTCACCGCCGTGTTGTTCATGATCCCCTGCATGGGAATGGTGGTGCCTTGCGCCGTCTCGAACGATGCCGTCACGTTACCGCTGGTATCGACACTCATGCTGAGCGCGCCACTGAAGAGGAACGTACCGTTGCCCTTGAAGCTTTCTGCCCCTTGAACAATGGCTTCTCTTGTCGATGCAATGGTTGCCGTTAAACCAACTGCGGCTTGCGGGTCAAAACTGGTGTCAGCGACATTCCCATCGGCAGGCGCGTAATTGATGGTCAATGTATCTCCGGACACCGTGACACTGCGACCTGAGCTGCTGTTGAATTTAGAGTCATTGCTCATCGCTTGCTGGATCTTGGTGGCAACGGTGGCAGCTGACGCCACTGAGGCTTGATCCAACACCACGTCGACGCCACCGACAGAGATGGTCAAGGTCTGGGGACTCACCAATGCAGGCATGGCGCCTGCAATTTGCAAGGTTTGCGTCTCACCCGCGTCCGACCCCGCCACCGTGCGAGAGGTTGTGGGGTTGATGAACACATTGCCAAATTGATTTTCAGAGGTGACTTTGTAGACCGGCATTTCCCCCACACGTTGCCCCGCTGAGCCGTTCAATACTGGGAAACCGTTCCACTCCGTGTTGTCGGCAATTTGCACAATTTGTTGCTTGAGTTGTTGAAACTCCAAATCGAGGTAACTGCGCTGTGCGTTGTCATTGGTGTCGTTGACCGCTTGAACGGCCAACTCACGCATGCGCTGCATCATGTCTGTGATTTCGTTGGTCGCACCTTCAGCCGTTTGGATCAGGTTGATGGCATCCCCCGAGTTTCGAACCGCTTGGTTCAAGCCTCGTATCTGCTGTGTCATTCGCGTTGCGATGGCCATGCCTGCCGCATCATCTCGTGCTGAGTTGATGCGCTTGCCCGTTGACAATTGCTGCATGGCTAAAGCTTGGGATCTCCCAGAAGTGGTGAGAGCCGCTTGCGAAAACAATGCTTTGACGTTGGTGTTGATAACTGCCATTTTTTAATCTCCTGACCTCAATTGGTCAATCAAACTTGCCTCTACCGACGCACATACCGTGCCAGGTTATTTCCGACGCTCTAAATAGGGGTTTACCCTTTTTAAAGCAAAAAAATATGTTCATCTAAGTATTCAGTGGCAAGGTTTTGTCGCTTCACTGGCAAGGTTTTGCCACTTGCCGCCGTGAAATCGACACATTTGCCGCTCAGTGGTGAACGGTGGTGGCTGACTGCATGGAATCGCTGAAATCATCCAAAGACAATTTCTCGGCCAGCAATTCCAATTGGTCCGGATAAACCGCCAATCCTTGGCGCACCACCTCAAGGGCACGGGCAGGGTCGAGGTTGCAGCGCAGAGCGCGCACAAACATCACATAAGTGAATGGGGGGGTGTTGTTGCCCTGCACTTGCACCAGCTCTTCCATCAATTCGACAGCCAGTGGCCAGTCTTGGTTCATCATGGCCAGCAAGCTGGTGATGGCCAAGATGTCTTCACTGTGTGGATACAGGGCCATACCTGCATCTCCGAGGGCATTGGCCAACTCAATTTGTTCTGTGGCTACCAGCGATTGAATGGTCTCGCGAATCTCAGCGGGGCTGAAACGCTTGATCATGCTGGGGTTGAGCAAGCCGCCAACAGCAGCTTGGTTCATCAGTTCTTGAATGAGGGTCATAGAAGGCTCCTAGGGTGGTCGAAAAAAATTGCTGTCGGCTTTGCGCACAACACATACCCCCTCTAAGCAAGAACAAAGCCAACTCCTACGACACCCTGCACCCAAGGACTGATACGTGGCGCGACTATTGCTTTTTGACAGAGAAATGTTTCACCCAGGGACACCATGTCAAAAAATCCACCCTTCGCAGCGGAAATTGCTGCCACCGCCATGGCCGTGGCGAACGCCAAAGCCACTGCCGAGGTCGATGCCTCATCACAAGCCATGAATTTAGACCAGCTCTTCACAAGGTGCGGCGAATTACAAGCCAGCGCACAGCCCCACCAAGCCCTTGAGGTGTACCAACATTGGTTGGCCACTTCCAACGACCCACTCCGCTACATGGCCTGGTACAACTATGGATCGTTGCTTCAAAGCGTGGGGCAATCTGAAGACGCGGTGAAGGCCTATGGCCAGTGCTTGCAACTGCAAACCCGGTTCCCGCAAGCCCTGATCAACCTGGGTTTGACGCTAGAGAAATTAGGCCGACGTGAGGAGGCTTTGCAGCAATGGGCCGCATTGGTCAGCCATCGACTGCTCAAAGATGCGCCTGAGACCGAGATGTTGGTGTTGGCTTTGAATCACATTGGGCGTGTTCAAGAAGACCTCAAACAATATGACTTGGCAGAACAAGCCCTGGAGCAGAGCTTGGCCTTGAAGCCCAAACAACCTGGGGTTCTTCAGCATTGGGTCCATATCCGCCAAAAGTCTTGCAGTTGGCCTGTTTACAAGTCACTGCCCAACATCACCCACAACGATATGTTGATGGCCACCTCCCCTCTGGCCATGCTGGCACTCACAGATGACCCAGTTCAGCAATTGCTCACCGCATTTGCATTTGTGGAGCGGACTTATGGTTTCAAGCAAGAGTTTTTAAGCCGTGGCCGAGAATACCGACATGAGCGAACTCGGATTGGCTATGTCTCAGGTGACATGTGCGTCCATGCGGTGGGCCTGCTGCTGCCCCAGTTGCTTGAGGGACACGACCGAAATCAATTTGAGGTGTTTGGCTACGATTTCAGCCCTGAAGACGGTACAGCGCACCGGGAGCGTGTCAAAAAGGCGTTTGATCATCTGCGCCCCATCCACTCATGGACAGATCAGCAAGTTGCACAGCAAGTTCTCAACGATGAGATCGATGTCCTGATCGACCTGCATGGACTGAGCTCTGGCGCACGCCCAGGCATCTTCGCTTTGCATCCAGCCCCAAAACAAGGGACTTACCTTGGATTCATTGGAACCACGGGCATGCCTTGGTTTGATTTTGTGATCGCAGACAGCTACGTCATCACTGAAGAGTCCTCCAAGTACTTCACCGAAAAGCCGCTCTTGCTTGAGACGAGTTTCATCCCAGAAAGCGCTCATGCACCCAGCGCCTCTCCCCTGAGGCGAGAAGATTTTGGGTTGAAACCCGAACAATTCGTCATGGCAGCGTTTGGCAATGTCTACAAAATCAATGAAGCTTTATTTGATTGCTGGACCCAATCGTTGCGCCGCGTAGAAAACGCCGTCCTCTGGCTGATTGACGACAACCCGGCCACCACCCGTGAACTCAAACGCCAAGCTCGCATCAGACGCATAGACCCACAACGCATCATCTTCACGCCACGTGCAACACTGGCTGAATATCTGGCACGCATGAAATTGGCTGATCTTTTTCTTGACAGTTTTCCCTATAACTGCGGCTCCACAACACGAGACGTGTTGAATGCAGGTGTTCCCATCGTGACGATGAGCGGAAAAACCATGGTGTCACGTATGACGGGCAGCATGCTCAGCGCCTTGGGCCTGCAAGAACTGATCACCACCAGCCCGAATGAGTACACACAACTGATCATCAAGCTGGCGACACACACAGAGTTTCAAAAACAGCTCAAAGAAAAGCTCAACCCGACCCCTCACCCAAAATTACACAAGTTGTCATTGAGCCAGTCATTAGAAAAACAGTTGAAAAGCGTCATCCAATGATCGGAAATTGACATGTCATCCAATATCTATATCCATCAAATCTTCTACAACGAAGAAACCAAAGCGCAACTGGATCCGGGCTACATCCCGCTTGACAATACCGCCAATGAACGGCCCGATTGGTATGAGTTTTGGCCCATGCTGAAATGGCTGCAATCGAACCCGATGGAAGACAACGATTGGTACGGTTTTTTATCCCCTAAATTCTTTAGGAAAACCGGATTTACCTCTGGCGATGTTTTAAATGTCATTGAGCAATTCAAAGAAGAAGCGAATATCGCCACTTTCAGTGTCAGTTGGGACCAGGCCGCTTATTTCAAGAACGTCTTCGAGCAAGGCGAGTTGTGGCACCCAGGCATCACGGAAATAACTCAACAATTTTTGAACGCCATCGGTGACACGACTGATCTTCAAAAAATGGTGAACTACTCTTACACCTCTGTCTTGAGCAATTTCATCATTGCCAAACCCAAGTTTTGGAGAGAGTGGTTGAGTTTGGCGGAAAAGTTCTTCGCATATGCCGAAAGCAGTGACCTCCTCAAAGATCGCACCACCACCTATGGCTCCAATGCCAACCAGGCCCCCATCAAAACTTTCATCCAGGAAAGATTTGCTTCGTTGATCCTCTCGCGGGGTGGCTACATCACGATCCCAGTGGACATGAGCCAGCACATTCCGATCTATGAACGATTATTTAAAAACAACGAAGAGAACAAAAAGCGGCTGGGTGTTTGCGATTTTTTGAAGAATGAATATTTAAAAACGGGCGATCTATCGCTGATTGAAATGCACCAAAAAATCCGAAGCAACTCAATTCTGAGTTGACTGAAAAATTTAAATTTCGTTTGTCAGCACGAAAGCTGTTGGCCTGTTGACATAGGCATCGAAACTCACGGTTCGCGACAACAATTCATTGAGTATCAGAACCAAGCCTTTGGTCGACAAGGCTTGCGCACAGAGACCACCTGATGGAATCACATTGGGTACAGGTTCGAAAACTTCTAAAACTCTTGGATGTTGGAGCGACTCTGCCAGTGAAAAGAAGAAGGATTGGTTGCCCAAATACACGGTGCTGTTGGCGATGTAGTGGGCCGTTTCAAGGGCGCTCACAGTAGGCAGATAGCTGATGGCCAGCTCAGGAAAGTCATGCGAAAACAACTCAAACTCTTGCTGGGTGCCTACAAAGCCGCATTTGATTTCATAGTCTGCTAGAACTCTGTAGTCCAATTCTTTGTTCACGTACCGCGAAGACCTTCCAACCAATACATCAAAGTGGTCCACGCTTGGCATCGAAGGCAGCTTGACCCAAGCCTGAGGTTGTTCTTTGATCAATGCAAAGGCTTTGAAATAGTAATCAATGATGTTGCACGCAGCGGTGTTCACTGCCCCGAACCTGATGATGTCAAAGTCTATTGCATCTGCCGGTATTTCAGATTCAGGACAATAAATAACATCCTGCATATAGTCCTGGCCATCCAATAAAGGCTTGATGTAATTGAACATTCCTTGACTGAACATCAAACCTTCGCCAATGTGCTTTACCCCAGGATGGGAAGTTGCTTTTTTATCAGACGGAATGAATAAGCAAACCCCGGTTTCTTTGAATTTTTTCAAGAGCTTGAGCATGCTTGGAATTGAATAAACAATATCGCCCATGAGGCCAGAATGTTTTATTTTCAGCATCTAAGTTCCAAGATATACGCAACCACAAACGTCAATGGTGAATCGTATCACCGCATGTCGGATCTACGCCTGCGCTTTTTTCACGACAACAAAAACGCCCTGCGAACGGCTGTGAGCCAACCCCATGTTTGGCTCACAGTCGTCACTGGATTGATTGCAAGAATTACAAGGCCAGAATCTGGGCAGTTGTCAGTCCGATCGCAGCAATCTGATCCGTGGTCAGTGCCCCTACCTGTGCAGTCGTCAACGCCGCCAAGTCTTCGGTTTCAATCGAAGGAACTTGTGCCGTCGTCAACGCAGCCACCTGGGCGGTGGTCAGCGCAGCCACTTGAACTGTGGTCAAAGACACGATTTGATCGGTGGTCAAAGCAACCACTTGATCTGTCGTCAAGCTCTTGACTTGGGCTGTGGTCATCGAAGCCAAATCACCCACCTCAATCGCCGCCACTTGCGCGGTGGTCATCGCCGCCACTTGCGCGGTCGTCAACACCATCGCCTGGCTGTCGGTCAAGGCCGCCACTTGCGCGGTCGTCAAGGCCGCCACCTGGGCCGTGGTCATGTTCTTGACTTGGGCGGTGCTCATCGAGGCCAAATCACCCACTTCAATCGCCGCCACTTGCGCGGTCGTCAAGGCCGCTACTTGGGCCGTTGTTAGCACAACGGCTTGGCTGTCGCTCAAGCCCACCACTTGCGCGGTCGTCAAGGCCGCCACTTGCGCGGTCGTCAAGGCCACGGTTTGAGCCGTGGTCAGCGCTGCGACTTGGTCCGTCGTCAGGGTTGACACTTGTTCGGTCGTCAAGCTCTTGACTTGGGCTGTGGTCATCGAGGCCAAATCACCCACCTCAATCGCCACCACTTGGGCTGTGGTCAACGCCGCCACTTGCGCAGTGGTCAATGCCGCAGTTTGACTGTCACTCAAGGCCACCACCTGGGCGGTCGTCAAGACAGCCACTTGGGCCGAGGCCATCGCACTCACTTGTGTTGTGCTCAAAGCCGACACTTGGTCCGTCGTCAAAGCCACCGTTTGGTCAGTGGTCAAGGCATTGACTTGGGCTGTGGTCAAGGCACCCAAATCATCCGTTTCCAACGCCACCAGTTGCGAAGTGGTCAGGGCGGCCACTTGCGCCGTGGTCAAGCTCTTGGCTTGCGCCGAGGTCAATGCCACCACCTGATCTGTCGTCAAGACAACCACTTGGTCCGTCGTCAACGCAGCAACTTGTGCTGTGGTCAGGGCGGGCACTTGGTCTGTCGTCAAGGCCACCGTTTGTTCGGTAGACAAGACGGCAACCTGTGCAGTGGTCAGTGCTGCCAAGTCAAGCGTTTCAATGGCAGCCACCTGAGCCACAGAGAGTGCCACCACTTGAGCCGTGGTCAAACTCTTGACTTGCGCAGAGCTCAAGGCCACCACTTGGTCGGTGCTCAAGGCATACGCTTGGTCGGTGGTCAATGCAGCCACTTGCGCGGTGGTCAATGCGGCCACTTGCGCCGTCGTCAACACCACCGTTTGTGCGGTGGTCAAAGCGGCCACTTGGTCTGTCTTGAGTGCTGCAACATCTGCGGTTTCAAGCACTTCAAGCTGCGAGGTCGTCAGCGCTGCAACTTGATCTGTCGTCAAGCCCTTGGCCTGTGCCGATGTCAAGGCCACCACTTGGTCGGTCGTCAGCACAACCACTTGATCCGTGGTCATGGCCGCCACTTGTGCTGTGGTCAACGCCGCCAAATCGGTCGTCTCGATGCTGACCACTTGCTCGGTGGTCAAAGCAGCGATTTGGTCTGTCGTCAGGCTCTTGGCTTGCGCCGAGGTCAAGGCCACCACTTGGTCGGTCGTCAACACGACCACTTGATCTGTGGTCAACGCCGCCACTTGTGCTGTGGTCAACGCCGCCAAATCGGTCGTCTCGATGCTGACCACTTGCTCGGTGGTCAAAGCTGCTGTCAACGCGGTAGTCAGGCTCTTGGCCTGCGCGGAGGTCAACGCGACCACCTGTGCCGTCGTCAAGGCTGTGACCTGATCTGTGGTCAGCGCCACGATCTGAGCTGTTGTCAACGATGCGACCTGTGAGGTCGTCAAAGCCGCCACTTGATCGGTCGTCATCGCTGCGACCTGGGCGGTTGTCAGCTTGCTGGCTTGTAAGGTCGTCAATGCAGACAGGTCAGCTGTTTCCATCGCCACCAACTGCGCCGTGGTCAAGGCTGCGACTTGCGCGGTGGTCAATGCGATGGTTTGAGCCGTTGTCAGGGCCACCACTTGGTCGGTGGTCAAAGCGGCCGCCTGAGCAGATGTCATGGCAGAAACTTGCGCCGTCGTCAGCACCGCGAAGTCAGCGGTTTCGATGGCCACCACCTGGGAGGTTGACAACTTGGCCACCAACGCTGCGGTCAAGCTCTGGGCCTGCGCCGTGGTCAACGCCACCACTTGATCGGTCGTCAATGCCACCGCCTGCGCTGTCGTCATAGCGGCCACTTGGGCAGTGGTCAAGGCCACCACCTGATCTGTGGTCAAGGCGGCGGCTTGTGCTGTGGTCAGAGCGGCCACTTGCAACGTGGTCATGGCTGCCAAGTCAATGGTTTCAAAAGCCACCACTTGTGCAGTGGTGAGCTTGGACAACTGGGCTGTTGTCAATGCAGAGGCTTGCGCAGAGGTCAAGGCCACCACTTGATCGGTCGTCAATGCCAGTGTTTGTGCAGTCGTCAATGCAGCGACTTGCGCCGTGGTCAAACCAGCCACTTGGGCCGTTGTCAGCACGACCGCTTGGGCCGTCGTCAGAGCAGACAACTGGGCGGTCGTCATCGCCGCCAAATCAGCCGTTTCAAGCGCTACCAACTGATCAGTGGTGAGCTTGGTCACTTGCGCCGTCGTCAAGCTCTTGGCCTGGGCCGACGTCAAGGCCACCACTTGGTCTGTCGTCAACGCCGCCGCTTGCGCAGTCGTCAAGGCCGCCACTTGGGCCGTCGTCATGGCGGCCACTTGGTCCGTCGTCAACGCCACCGCTTGGGCCGTCGT